>CAJAHH010000160.1 GCA_903939515.1 uncultured Verrucomicrobiota bacterium | reverse complement strand
GCCGAACGGAATCTTAAGCCGCAGCGATACCAGTGGCGGGCTGACGGAACAGTGATCCTGGAGAAAATCCGCCGAGCCCGGGAAGCTTTGGCACGGAGCCAACCAATTGTTAAAGACTAATATGATACACTACACTAGAAGTCCATTTCGGGAACAGCGACCCACTGTCAAGAGGCCCTCTCGGCTCTAAGCTCAAGCAGAAGAACCCAAGAAACAATCTGCTCAACGTCGATCCCAGCGGGCTTGCATCTCGGAGGGTTTCAGCTGTTCCACCGGTTGCGAGATCATCCATTCGTGACCCTCTGGATCCCGAAGCAAGGCGCACCGATGTCCATGAAAGTGGGTCTTGGGAGGTTGCACTACCACCATTCCAGCGGCGGTGCACCGTGCGGTGAGGGCATCCGCATCCAAGACGAAGAGACAAAGGCGAACCCTTGGGGGCCGTGATGACATCCCAGACAAGTGGGGCTGGGACGAGGTTTCCTCTTCCAGCAGCAACAACGGTCCGTTGGGCAACTGAATTTCCAGATGAGCCCAGCGACCCGTTGCGGGATCCACCAAGTGGTAGAGCTCTTCCGCGCCGAAGGCCGTCGAATAGCACTGCAGGGCCCTTTGGGCATCGCCCACGCTAAGGACCGGGGCCAACGGGGGATACTCGGTGGGTTGGTCTTGAGGCATGGGAACTGGGTGTATCCCTCGATCCGGACCGCTGAACAAGCCTGCCCAGAGTTTGTGGATCTGAGCCGGAGACGCCGGTCAGTGGTACTCTTGGATCGTTTTGACCGAATAGCCCTGACGTTGGAGGGCCGCGATGCCCAGCGCCGCCGCCTTGGCCCCGCTGATGGTGGTCATGATCGGGGTACCCGTAATGACGGCGGTGGTCCGAATACGAACCTCATCCTCACGGGGAGCCGCCCCACTGGGAGTGTTGATCACGAGCTGTATCTCCTTGTTCTTGAGGAGGTCCACGATGTTCGGGCGTCCCTGAAGAACCTTGAGGGTTCGCTCGACCTTGAGTCCGGCCGCTTCGAGCCGCGCAGCAGTGCCATCGGTGGCCACCAGTTCGAAGCCCAGGGCCAGGTAGCTCTGAGCCACCTCTACTAGGTCCTTCTTGTGGGCGTCGGCGATCGAAATGAAAACCTTCCCACTCAGCGGCAACGGAGAATTGGCCGCCATCTGGGCCTTGGCGTACGCGACGCCCAGATCGATGTCCAAGCCCATGACCTCGCCTGTGGACCGCATTTCCGGAGACAACAAGATGTCCTGCCCCAAAAACTTGTTGAAGGGGAAGACCGATTCTTTGACCGCCCAGTATTTCGGCCATTCTTCAGCGGTGAAGCCCACTTCCTGGAGGCTCTTACCCGCCATGACCTTCGCCGCCAACTTGGCCAGCGGGCGTCCGATCGCTTTGCTAACGAAGGGCACGGTGCGGGAGGCCCGGGGATTGACTTCAAGCACGTAGACCACTTCGTCCTTCACGGCATACTGGACATTCATCAAGCCGCTGACCCTCAGTTCACGCGCCATCGCTTGAGTGTACTCCCGGATGGTCTCAAGAACCTTAGCCGACAGGGTGTGGGGCGGCAGCACCATCGCAGCGTCACCGGAATGGACACCGGCAAACTCGATGTGCTCAAGAATGCCACCGATGACAATGGTTCCTAGTTTGGGATCGGTGAAGTTGCCGACGTCAGCGATGCAATCGACATCGACCTCAGTGGCGTCCTCCAGAAACTTGTCTACCAACACCGGTCGCTCGGGCGAAGCTTCCACGGCAAACCTCATGTAGTGGATCAACTCGGCGTCCGAGTAGACGATTTGCATGGCGCGGCCACCCAGAACGAAACTGGGACGTACGAGCACTGGGTATCCCAGGCGATGACTGGCCTGCAGGGCTTCCTCGGCGTTGGTGGCCAGCCCGTTGGGGGGCTGCGGGATCTCCAGCTTGGTCAGCATGGCCGCGAAGAGCTTGCGGTCCTCGGCCATCTCGATGCTCTCGGGGGATGTGCCAATGATATTGACGCCGTTTTTCTTGAGCGCCATGGCGAGGTTGAGTGGCGTCTGGCCGCCGAATTGTGCAATGGCCCCAGAGCACCCTTCCCGCTCATAAATATGCAAGACGTCCTCGAGGGTCAGAGGTTCGAAGAAGAGCTTGTCGCTGGTGTCGTAGTCGGTGGAGACGGTCTCAGGGTTGGAGTTAACCATGAGGGTCTCGAAGCCGTCTTCCTTGAGGGCGAAGGCGGCGTGCACGCAGCAATAGTCGAACTCAATGCCTTGACCGATGCGGTTGGGGCCACCGCCGAGGATCATGATCTTCTTCTTGGCCGAGGGTGTGACCTCGTCATCCCCACGGTCATAGGTCGAGTAGTAATAAGGGGTGTAGGCCTCGAATTCTGCGGCACAGGTATCGACCAACCGGTAGCTGGGCACCAATCCCTGTTTCTTTCGCTCGGCACGCACCTCGTCCTCGGTTCTCGCGGTGAGATGGGCGATCTGACGGTCAGAGAAGCCGAGGGATTTGGCGCGTTGCAGGAGTTCAGGTTTCATCGATGGACGCAAAACAGAGGAAGCAAACCGGAGTCGGCCTCCGGTGTCGAGTCTGCACGGGACACTGTAGCGCGCGAGCGGTGCGGAAAATGGATAGAGCGGGGTGGGGCCAAGGAAATGATCAGGCACAGTGGTCGCGAGAAGTCTTTCGCGGGGTGGGCCTACGGCCAAGGGAATGGTGAGGCACATTGGTCGCGAGGGGGGCTCCGCGGGGAGGGCCTGCGTTCGCAGGGAACGCTTCAATAGGGTCGCTGTCGCGCTGCGCGCGAGGGGGAACAGGGTGTTCACGTTCCTATGCTCTCTCCGGCCCTCCCCGCTGCCGCCCAGTCCACCTCGGGTGTTTGATGAGGGGGCACCGACTCTAGGCGGTTCGGAATGAGACAGAAACTCTCACAGGAGGTCCTTCAAGGAGTGGCCCCTAGCGCCGCGCGAATGGTGAGGCGTGTCGGTCGCGAGGGGGGCTCCGCGGGGCGGGCCTGCGTTCGCAGGGAACGCTTCAATGAGACGCTGTCGCGCTGCGCGCGAGGGGGAACAGGGTGTTCACGTTCCTATGCTCTCTCCGGCCCTCCCCGCTGCCGCCCAGTCCATGTTAGGTGCCCGATGAGGGGATGAGGCGACTCTTGGTGGTCGGTAAGAAGGGGGAAACCGTGACGGGACAGCCTTCAAGCAGTAGGGCCAGGGGCCACGGGAATGGTGAGGCACATGGGTCGCGAGGAAGGGCTCTGCGGGGTGGGGCCAGCGGGCAAGGAAATGATGAGGCGTGTTGTTCGCGAGGGGGGCTCCGCGGGGCGGGCCTGCGTTCGCAGGGAACGCTTCAGTGTGACGCTGTCGCGCTGCGCGCGATGAGGGACAGGATGTTCACGTTCCTATGCTCTCTCCGGCCCTCCCCGCTACCGCCCAGTGTCGACGCTCCGGGGGATAGGGGGCGAAGAGGGGGCGGCAGCCTTGCCCTAGTGCGTCTCGGTAACGACAGGCTTTCGAGAATGAATCCTGGCGTGCTGGCTCTTTCTGGGCAGGCCTTTAGACCTTGGGCTTGAGCTGCGGGAAGAGGATCACGTCGCGAATGCTTTCCTGACCGAGGAGCATCATGCACAAGCGGTCGATGCCAATGCCGATGCCACCGGCCGGGGGCATTCCGTGTTCGAGGGCGACCAGGAAATCTTCGTCGAGCTTCTGCTGCTCGCCGCCGGCCTGGTGTTCCAGGGCCTCGCGCTGGGCGATGGGATCGTTCTGCTCGGTGTAGCCCGGGGCGATCTCCTGGCCATTAATGCAGCATTCGAAAACTTCCACAGTCGTCGGATCTTCGGCGGAGATCTTGGCCAAGGGAACCAACTGCTTGGGCAAGTGAGTGACGAAGGTGGGCTGGATGAGGGTGGGCTCGACCAGCTTCTCGAAGACCGCTGCGGTGACTTCGAAGTCTTGGTAGCCTGCGGCGATGTCACCCGAAAGCTTGAGGTCTTCGACGGCGCGACGACGGCGTTCTTCGGGCGACACTATGAACCAATCGTCCCCGGCCTTTTCGCACACCAAGTCCTTGTAGCGGGCCCGACGCCAGTGGGAGAGGTCGATCGTTTTAAAAACCTCACCCTCGGCGTTGCGATGCTCGATCTTAAGGGTGCCGACGACGGTCAGTGCGATGTGACGAATGAGCGACTCGACCGTCTCCATCATGGTGGCGTAGTCGCCGTAGGCTTCGTAGGCCTCGAGCATTGTGAACTCGGGATTGTGCCGCCGGGACAGGCCTTCATTGCGGAAATTGCGACCAATCTCAAACACCTTATCCACGCCTCCGACCAGAAGCCGCTTGAGGTACAGCTCCAGCGCGATGCGCATGTAAAACTCGCAACCCAAGGCGTTGTGGTAGGTCTTGAACGGCTGGGCAGCAGCACCGCCAGGAATCGCCTGCATCATCGGCGTCTCCACTTCCACGTAGCCTCGCAGGTGGAAGAAGCTCCGGATTTCCTTCAGGATATGGGAACGCTTAAGAAAGACCTCCCGAATGGGCTCGTTGGCCATGAGGTCGAGGTAGCGCTGGCGGTAGCGGATCTCGGTGTCTTCCAACCCATGCCATTTGCCGGGAGGGGGCCGCAGGGACTTCCCGAGCGGCGTGAAGGACTCCACCTTCACACTCGGCTCACCCATGCGAGTGATGAATAAAGTGCCTTCAATCCCGATGAAATCAGCGAGGTCGAGGAGCTTGAATATTTCGGCAGCGTCTTCGCCCAAAACCTTGGGCTGAACCCAGAGCTGGATGCGGCCACTCACGTCGCGCAAGTCGAGGAATTGACTCTTGCCCATGTCGCGGTGGGCCGTGATGCGACCCGCCAGACGCACGCGAGTTCCCTCCGCCAAGCCCACCGACTCACCCTTCGGTTCGGGTGATTTGTTCCATTCAGCCCAACGGGCCAACTCGGTTCGAACGGTGCCACACTGGGCATCGGGCGAAAACGAGTTCATGAACGGGTTGACACCGCGGGCATTGAGTCCGGCCAGATTCTGGCGGCGCTGTTCGATCAGGGAATTGGTGTCCTCCATAGGAGCAAGAGTCTGAAATGACGTGCACTGTGCGGCGTTCCGTAGAACGACGATTCAAGCCGATTTGACGCCAGGTTGAGAAGTCATAAGAAGGCAAAGGCCCGGGAAAGCAGCAGCCTAGGGTCTGGCGCTAAACCCGCTCGGAGAGGGACTCCAACTCCCAGCCCGGAACGCCTACAGAGAAATCGGGGCCGTTCCGGAGAAAAACCCCGAATGCAATCCAGACGAAATCCAACGGAGGCCGTGTCCTAGCTTGAAGACCCGATTTCCTCTGATTCCAGCCGCTTCAATAACGAAGCAATTCTACGCAAGAGGTGTCTGCGACTCTGGCCACTTTGAAGCCGCAGAACACCGTTTTGACCCACCGTCTGTCGTTATGTCGTCAATCAGGCTGAGAACGACTTGCCGCAGCCACAGCTGCTGTGGGCGTTGGGGTTATTGATCTTGAAACCGCCGCCAGTCAGGGCGTCGCTGAAATCAATGACCGCGCCGCGCATGTAGTTGGCGGAAAACGGGTCAACAACCACGCCCACGCCGTGGAATTCGCCACCCAAGTCATCGGCGCGGCGCTCGTCGAACACCATGCCGTATTGCATACCACTGCAGCCACCGCCCTCGACGAACACCCTCAGGCTCTTGCCGGCGTTCTCGGTATCACCGGCCAGCATGGCGGCAATTTGCTGAGCAGCACTCTCGGTGACGGTGACGATAGAATCTTGAGCGACCTCGGTTTCCATGGCTTTAGGCTAAAAGTGCGTGTCCGGACTGTCAAACCATGGAAGAGAATCATCGGGATGGGTCGCCAAGGCTCCGCTGACGGCTATTTCGGTTCGTTATGCAGCGAAACGCGCGCCGGCCCGATGGGCTACTGCACCTGGACCCAGTAGAAGAATTGGTCTCCGGCCGGGGGGGTCTCGATGAGGGAGCCGCCGGTGACTCCTGTGGCGATGACCGTGGTCAAGCCATCCCAGCCCTCCGACCGGAGGACCGAATAGGTGCTCCCCGGCCGGGTGGGCCAGGCCAATCGGAGGGAACCCTGAGGTCCGGGCACCGCCTCAACCCGGACAGGCCGGATGGTCGGATCGGTCAGGAGGCTCAACGCGGCTTCCTCACTGAGTACCGAACCTTCGGCATGACTCACGCGAACCGTGTAAAGTCCGAGATGGTCTGGAGAAACTTGTGCGATCCTCAACTCTTGGCGGGTGGCTCCGGACAAGAGTTGTCCATTGAGAAACCATTGATAACCCAGAGGACCGGCTCCCTTGGCAGCGACCCGAAATAGGGCACCCCCTTCGTCAGGCACTTGCAGGGACATGGGTTGGCTTGAGATGGTAGGGAGTAAAGAATTTTCAGACTCCGAATCCCCGGGTTGAACCCCCGAAGAAACCCCCGTCAACCGCAGGTGATCGATCCGCCAGGTTCCCACAGTGCTGTAATTGCCCGCGGCACCGACATAGGAGTCCCCGTCCCAATCCGAGACCAGTCGAACCCGAAAATCCGGCTGATTAGCGGCCTCAGGAATTGCGGAAAAATCAACCGTGAGGCCATTGGTGAAGGTGGCACCTCCGTTCAAGGTGAAGGCTGGTCCGGCCTTCAGGGTTTGCCCGTCAGTGGAATACAGCACTTGGAGTCGGCGACTGGCCGTGCTGGTCGCTCGGACATCAAACTTCAGGACGACGGACTGAAAACCAACCGTCGAAGTGGAGATCTCCAGACCCGCGCTCTGGGCTCCTGTTCCCTGCTTGGGAAAACCGGTGAGTTGCAGAGCAAAGTCGGCATTGGTGGAGGGATCGCTCGAACCAAGGCCGGAGGCCGGAGCCGTGCGAAGGCCGCCGAGGACCGCGAGTGTCGCTGTGCCGGAGGTAGCACGCAGGAGGTCGTTGGTCTGGTTAAAATCCCACAAAACCATGGGCTGCTGGGCGCAAAGTAAACTCGAGAGGATCGGGATTGCCGCCAGCAGAAGGGCAAAGGTTCGGGCGATGGGTTGCAGTTGCATAGTGAGTGATGTTGGCAATGTCGTTGTTGCAAGCGGGGTGAGGCCAGAGGGCGAGCCTCCCTATCTCCGCCATTGACCAAGGATTCGTTAGGTCCTCCACAGACCTTTCAGGATTCGTAGAAAAAAACGCCGCTGGGGAGAAAACAGTCCGGGCTCGTGGGAACGTGAGGACTTTCTGCCCCATCAAACCCCGGCGCTGTCCGGCCACCGAATTGCCCGTGGCATTTCAGGGAGAGGGCACTAGCCTTGCGGCCATGAGCATCGGAGTTGTAGGCCCAGTGGTGTGGGGGATGGCTTTGGGGTTAGGAATCGGTGCCGCGATCGGGTCTTCCACAGCGGCCGAATTGCCTGCCCCCGGATTTACTCCCGAATCTCGGGGTGAACATGCGCTGACGGGCATTCTGGCCCATGTGCGTCCTGGAGTAACCCTAACCAACGCCACACTCCTCATTCGCGATGGCCGAATCGCCTCGGTCGGTGTCGGACTCAACATCCCCGCCTCGGCCCGGACTTGGAACCTGCCCGGCGCGCACGTCTACGCCGGGTTTATCGATCCCTACCTGACGCTCGGATCGACGGCCGGCGCGGTGACCACACAGGGCTCTGATTTCCCGGCGACCGGCTCGGGATCCCTCACCTCCGGGGCCCCCCGTTTTTTTGGAGTGCCCGGTCAGGAACGCGATCCCGGATCGCCCGGCCCGGCCCACGGCATCGCCGAGGTGACACCCGAGCGGCGGATGATCGAAGGCTTGTCTCCAGATCTCAAGGAGTTGGCCACACTGCGTGAGCTAGGCTTTACCGCCGCCAATGTCGTTCCGGCCAAGGGCATCCTGCGTGGACAATCCGTGGCCATCAGCCTCTCGGACGTGTCTCCGAACCGGGCGATCCTCAAGCCCGATACCGCCCAGCACGTCGCCTTCGCCGTCGGCGGCGGCGGGGGCGACGCCTATCCCAAATCGCTCATGGGAGTCATCGCCACAGTGAGGCAGTCCTGGATGGATGCGGCGTGGTACCGCGCCGATCAGGCCGATTACGTTTCAACAGGGCGTTCCAGCACCCGCCCGCGGCCCGAGTTCAACGCGGCTCTCGCTGCGCTCCAACCGACGCTCGGAAACTCGGCGGCTGCGGGCTTTCAACCCGTCGTCTTCGAAGCCGGTAGTGTGCTGATGCAAGACCGGGCTTTCCGTGTGGCTTCCGAGGCGGGGGTACGACCGCAGCTGGTGGCCAGCGGTCAGGAATGGCGACGGCCAGACCTCCTGGCACCCATGGCCAAGGCAGCCGTTCCGTTCATCGTGCCGCTCAACTTTCCGGCGTTGCCCAAGTTCCCCGAAGAATCTGCGTGGGATTCTGTCTCCCTCGACGTGCTGCGGGCCTGGGATTGGGCCCCGGAAAACCCTGCCTTACTCGTCCGTTCTGGTCTGACCATCGCCCTGACTACCCACGCACTGCCGGACCGCAAATCCTTCCGCTCGCAATTGCGTATGGCTCTCGATCGGGGCCTCTCCGAATCCAATGCCTTGGCTGGATTGACCACCACTCCGGCGGCTTTGTGCGGACTCAGTGATTCCCTGGGCACTATTGAATCGGGGAAACTCGCCCACCTGACCGTGGTGGAGCCCGGCGGTGGATTTTTTGATCCGGCTTCCCGAGTCACGGCCGTGTGGATCGATGGCGTGGCCTACGAGACCGATGCCGCTTTAAAGACTCCTGAGCGCAAAGAACCCAACGTGGAGGCCGAGGCCAAGAAGGCCGAGGAGCGCCAACTGGTGGCCCGACGGGTGGCCCATCCTCCTATGGAAGGCCGCGGACCCATCGCCCAACCGGGTTCGGTAATTATTCGCAATGCCACGATCTGGACCAGCGGCCCGGAGGGCACCCTGTCGCGGGCCGACCTGCTGGTGGCCAACGGAAAGATACAGGCCGTGGGTTCTTCGCTAACGGCCGGTCCGGCGGTCCAGGAAATCGATGGCACCGGGCTGCATGTGACCCCCGGTATCCTCGACTGCCATTCGCACTCGATGATCCTCGGAGCCGTTAATGAGGCAACGCTGCCCAGTACGGCGATGGTCCGCATTGCTGACGTGGTCAATTCCGAGAGTGAGAATATCCACCAGCAACTGGCCGGCGGCACAACGCTAGTGAACTTGTTGCACGGGTCGGCCAACCCCATCGGCGGCCAGAACTGCGTGATCAAGCTGCGCGAAGGCGCCACGCCCGAGGCGCTGAAATTTGAGCCGGCTCCCGGTGGCATCAAGTTCGCCCTCGGCGAGAACGTCAAACAGTCGGGCTGGGGCGACAAGGCGGTGACCCGATTCCCACAAACCCGGATGGGCGTCGGCACCTTTTATCGGAATCGATTCACCGCAGCCCAGCAGTACCGTGATGCGTTTCGAAACGGACGCCAATCGAATGGCTCGCCGGTTCGGCGAGATCTCGAACTCGAGGCCCTCGTGGAAATCCTCGAAGGCACCCGGCTCATTCACTGCCACAGCTACCGTCAGGACGAAATCCTGGCATTCCTGCGCGTCATGGAGTCCTTCGGGGTCCGCGTGGCGTCGCTCCAGCACATCCTCGAAGGCTACAAGGTGGCTGACGAAATCGCACGGCACGGGGCCGGCGCCAGTGCCTTCGCCGATTGGTGGGCCTACAAGTACGAGGTCATCGATGCGATCCCTTATGCCGGAAGCTTGATGCGGGAGCGCGGGGTGACGGTGAGCTTCAATTCAGATTCCAGCGACCACGCCCGCCGGCTCAATTTCGAGGCGGCCAAGGCCGTGAAGTACGGAGACACCCCCGAGGCTGAGGCGCTAAAATTCGTGACACTCAATCCGGCTAAACAACTCGGCATCGACCACCGGGTGGGTTCTCTGGAATCGGGCAAGGACGCCGACTTCGTGATCTGGAGCGGCTCACCGCTAGACTCTGCAACTCGCTGCCTCGAGACCTGGGTAGACGGCCGCTGCTACTTCAAACTCTCGGCTGAGGCGGCTCGGGTGAAAGCACTTCAGGAGGAACGCAGTGCGTTGCATGCCAAGGCCCATAAAGTCGCCGGTAATGGAGGTGAATCGAACGCCTCCGACAAGGCCCGCAAACTGTTCTTCGAACGCGCACTCGAACACGCCCGCCACTGGAGCGTGAAGGAATGTCAGGATTGTTTGGTCCGCCAGGCGGAGTGATAGACGGCGACCTTCCGCCATGAAAATCCCGAATCCGCAACCGACGGCCCTGCGACGATCGAAGGTCGCCGGGCTCCGCTCACCGTTGCCGACCCTCCGAGACCGACCCGGCCAAACCAGTTCTTCAATTACCTCCGGAGCCGAACCGTCCGAAAAGATCGTCATCTCCGGGTGCGATTACCTCGGCTTGTCGGACGATGCGGTGATCCGGGAAGCATGGCTGAAGGCCTCAGCCAACGGGCCTCTTCAAACCGGGGCTTCTCGAGCGACGACCGGTGATCACCCCCTGTACCGCCGCGCAGAGAAAGCCATCGCGGACTTCCTGAATGAACCCGCGGCGGTCCTCACGGCCACAGGCTACCTCGCATCGCTGGCGGTGGCGCAAGGGTTGCGGGATCAGGCCACCCATGTGGTCGTGGATGCCTCTGCACATAACTGCGTCCAAGACGGTGCCCGCTTGAGTGGATTACCGATCCTCTCCTTTGCCTCCGGCGATGCCCGCGCGTTGCGCTCGGTGCTGAGCAACCTGCCGCCGTCGGCACGCCCACTGGTGGCCACCGATGGGGTGTACGGCATCCGGGGCGGCATGGCCCCGTTGAACGAGTACCTACTAGCGCTGCCTACCTCAGGCTGGCTCTGGGTAGACGACGCCCATGGCCTTGGATCCGTGGGTGCTACCGGTCGAGGATCACCCGAATTTTTTAGCCTCCGAGATTCCCGACTTATCCGAAGCGTCACGTTTTCAAAAGCCTTGGGCGTCGCCGGTGGAGCTGTCATTGGCGACGCCTCCCTCATGGAACACGTTCGCACTCGAGCCGGAGCCTATTTGGGATCCTCGGCTCCACCGCTGGCCATCGCGGCGGCCATCGCGGCTGCCGTAGTCCGGGTCGATAAACTTCCGGGCCGCGTCCGTCGGTTGCAGGAGCTCGCCCGCCGTTTTTCAAACGCGTTGCCGTCTCGGCCCGAAATCCTCAACGATTCCCGGACTCCGGTCACCGCAATCCATCCCCGCGATGCGGCCCAAGCCCAACGACTCACTGAAGCCCTGACCCAAGCAGGCTTTGTCCCGCCGTGGATCCGCTATCCGGGTGGGCCCGGTGGTGGGTTTTTTCGCATTGCCCTCAAAGCGACCCATTCTCGAAGTCAAATGGATCGGCTGTCGCGGGCCATCCGGGTTGGCTTGAACGAATAGCCACCGCCGTTTCGAGAGCCCGGCGAGCGCTCACTACGGAGACCCGTCGGCTTCCTGAAACTCACCACCGCGTCGAAGGCGGAACGGGGCGCTGCGGACAATCTCCAGAATCAGGCGAGGCGCTCGGTGACCATCGCTCGCCACAGCCTCAGCGATTTGTTTCACCGCGGGGCTATCGTAATACTCCACGCCTCGGCCCAAGGCATAGGCCAGCATCTTTTCAGTGAGGTGACGCAAGAAGAGTTGCTTGCGCTCCAGAAGGACTTGCTTGAGGGCCTCCGGGCCTACGATGACCACGCCGCCCGGCAATTCTCCGCTGGCATCCACCGTCTCTCCCGACACCTGGGTGCGCCATCGACCGATGGGATCGAAATTCTCTAGGGCGAAGCCCAGGGGATCCAAACGCGCATGACAGGCCGCGCAGTTGGGATCCTTGCGGTGCTTTTCTAGGCGCTGACGAAAGGTGAGTCCCTCACTCTTCTCGTCATTGGGAGACAGCGTGGCGACCAAGGGCGGCGGGGGCGGCGGCGGGGTTCCGAAGACTTCCTCCAGTAACCACTTTCCGCGCAATACAGGACTCGTGCGCTGGGGATAGCTTGTCTGGGTCAGCACCGCCGCCATGCCCGTGACGCCACCCCGGCGGCGGTCGGACAATGAGACACGGGTAAAGGTCAAGCCACTCACCCCGGGGATTCCATAATGCCGGGCCAAGTCGGCGTTGACCCAAGCATAGTCGCTGTCGAGCAACTCCAGCAGGCTGCGGTCCTCGCGCACCAATCCGGCGAAAAACTCAGTAGGCTCGGTCACCATGGCTTCCCTCAAGGCCGGCGTGAACTCGGGGAACTTTTGAGGATCAGGAGCGGCGACCGAGCCCAATGTACGAATACCGAGCCATTGACCCACAAACTGTTCGGATAACGCGCGAGCCTTGGGATCGGCCAGCATTCGCATCACTTGTGCCTCCAGAACCTTGGGTTGAGACAAACGACCGGCGTCGGCCAGGGCGAAGAGAGTGGCGTCGGGCATCGATGCCCACAGGAAATAACTCAGACGGCTGGCCAAGGCATGATCGTCAATGGCCGCCGGCGTCTGGCCGGGCGGATCTTTTTCGATGCGGAACAGGAAGTTCGGCGACACCAACACCGCCTTGGCTGCCGCCAGAGTTGCGGTGCGCGAATCCGCGCCGCGCCGCCGCGTCCGCTGATAAAATTCTAGGAGTCGGGCTATCTCAGGCGCGGACACCGGACGTCGCCAGGCTCGTCGGGCCAGGTCGCGGAGATCCCCGGTCGCGGCCGCGGTTTCAGAGCGGTACCAAGTGACCGGATGGCGGAAGAGCGCCTCGGGCGCCGCCGCCGCCAAAACTTCCTCGGCGGCCGTGAGGTATTTTTCCAGCAGCAGCGGCGGCACAAACAGCGTGCTGGCGTTGTTGTCGAACCCACCGCCACCGCCGCCATCGGCAGGGAAATCATCGGCCGGACGCAAACCAACACCCAAGAGGTCTCGGACCGTGTGATTGTATTCGGTACGGCTCAGCCGGTGGGCAATTTTGGGACCCGGATCCAAAGGGATGACCCCTGGAGCTGGATTATCGAGCAAGTCCCGGAGGCCTTCACTGAGGGCCAGCCGTTCTTCCTGAGTTGGTTGGACCTTGCGACTCTCCGGCGGCATCAGTCGTTCTTCAACCTGACGCACGGCCGTTTCCCAGAGCTTGGGCTGGCGATAAATCGAGGCGAGGTTGGTGAAGCCATCGAGACGCACACCGCCCTTGGCCTTGCGGCCATTGTGGCAATCCCAGCAATGCTTCTGCAATTGCGGCAAGAGGTCTTGATGGAAGTCCGCGGCCCAAATTGACCCCCAGACAACACTCAAGAACAGCAATACGACTCGACCATGCATGTGCGAAACTCTCGACGACGGAAATTTCTGCGCCATTCAGCGCGGGCGAGAGCCCGCTGACGGTCGGAGGGTTTCTCTCCCGACCACCGAAGAGTGCCCGCTTCAGCCAAGGTCGCAACATCGGGCGGTGTTCCTGGCGACCGGGCGGTCGATGGACAACGATGGATTGAGTCGATTCTTATGGCTCGTTTACCCCATGGCTCCGGCATTGCCTGGCCGGCGGTCGATGGCATCCTAAAGGCCGATGCCCACTCCGTCCCGCTTTCTCCTGGTCGCCGCCGGCTTGTTGGCCGTGGGCGGCGTTGTGTCCCGTACCTGGGCCGCTTCCAATCCGGCCCCGTTCCACAGCCCGGAGACCGCCCTGGACCGGTATGTGGCCCAACCCGACGCCTCGTTCGCCTGGAAAGTAGCGGCCACCACCAATCTCGGCCGTTGTCAGGTCACCGTCATCGATCTGACTTCGCAGACGTGGCTCACGACCAATGAGGTGAACCGAACGCTCTGGAGACATTGGCTGACCGTGGCCCGCCCGAAGGACTTAGCGCACAAGACGGCCTTGCTCGTCATCGCCGGAGGAGCCAATCGGGAAGGGGAACTGCCCAAGCCCAGTGCCGAGCTCACCCGGATCGCCGAGGCGACTCGCTCGGTGGTGGTTGAGTTGAAGATGATCCCCAATCAACCCCTCATCTTCCACCGGGATGGCAAGGAGCGGGTCGAGGATGATCTCATCGCCTACACTTGGGACCAATTCCTCCGCACCGGTGACTCCCGGTGGCCGGCTCGGCTGCCGATGACCAAGGCGGTGGTCCGCGCCATGGATGCAGTCAGCGCCTTCACCGCGACACCCGCCGGAGGAGCCCAGGCGGTGGAAACCTACGTGGTGGCCGGGGGTTCCAAGCGGGGCTGGACGACCTGGACGACCGCAGCGGTGGACAAGCGGGTCATCGCCCTCTGCCCCATCGTCATCGATATGCTAAATATCGAACCGTCCTTCAGGCATCACTTCCAAGCCTATGGCAACTACGCCCCGGCCGTGGGCAATTATGTCGAGCAAGGGATCATGAACTGGCAAGGAACCCCGGAATACCGGGCCCTCATGAAGATTGAGGAACCCTTCGAGTACCGCGATCGGCTCACTCAGCCCAAGCTCATCATGAACGCCTGCGGCGACCAGTTCTTCTTGCCGGACTCGTCGCAATTTTACTTCGACGAACTCCAGGGCCCAAAATACCTGCGCTACATTCCTAACACCGACCATTCCCTCAAAGGATCGGATGCTTATCCGACACTCATGGCCTGGCATCATGCGACGATCAACCGGACGCCGCTGCCCCGCTTTACCTGGAAGCAGGAGGCCCCGGGCCGCATCCGCGTCCAAGCGACCGATGTGCCAAAAACCGTGAAACTGTGGCAGGCGCACAATCCCAAGGCCCGCGACTTTCGCCTCGAAACCATTGGTGCGGCATGGACCTCAACCTCGCTGACCCCCGACGCACAAGGTCAGTATCTGGGCCAAATCACCCCTCCTTCAGCCGGCTGGACCGCGGCCATGGTGGAGCTGACCTACGACCTCGGTGCCGCTGCTCCGCTAAAGCTCACCACGGCCGTCTACGTCACCCCAGACCGTTTGCCCTTCGCGCCGGACAAGCCCGAGCTCCGCGTCAAAGGCTTCTTGAGTCGCTGAGACAGCGACCTTTGGAAACCCATCAAACCCAATCCGAGTCGGGTGGGTTTGACTGGGTTCTTGAGGCAGGCTTTGAGGCAGGCAATTGGGTCTTCGACTCTTCTTTGGGGGGAATCTTGGTTTTGTCTGGACAGAACCAAGATCTTTGCACTTATAGCGATCTACCCCGTTAGAGTTTCCCGTCTATGCCCTTCTGGCCTCACGCACGAAGTGTGTTCCAGATCGTCCATCGATGAGTGGATCCAGCGGGGGATCAGAACTCTATCCCCTAACCATGAAACATTCGATGAACCCTCAAGGTCTCTTGGCAGCGGCTGTGGCAGCGGCGTTGCTCCAGACATCCCCTACCACGCAGGCAGGTCTCTTCAAGATCGACTTCGGTTCTCTGGAAAATGAACGAGCACCCGTCGATGCGAGTGACATTCCACTCACGGATGCCAATGGCATTCCAATAGGTCCCCCTCCCGTCCTGCTCGATTGGAACGTCATCCCCACTTGGACCTTCGCGGATCCCAATGCCAACGTCACTCCCGGTTCCGCGAGCGTTCTCGGCGTTGCCAGCGCCGATGGAAACTCAGTCACCTGGAAACTGAAGGACGTTTCAGTGACTCCTAACAACAACGTCACGCTGACGATGTTGGACAATAGAACCCTTGCCGAAAAACTCTCGTCTGAGGCTCCGCCCTACATGCTGGGCCAGACCGCCAACAATCCCACCAAGGAAGGCCGGGACGTGATGTATGACGGCGTCCGAGTTCCCGGTATTGTCAAAGACGATTACATGTATCGGAATCCGGATACCGACGGCTCCGAGACGTTGATGCGTATCGCGAACCTCGACCCCGGAACCTACAATGTCACAGTGTTCGAAGGTCGCACCACCGACGGCAAGCGAACCGGCAAGGTCTGGGTGGATGACATCAAGGGTTTGAAGGAACCGGCCAGCGAGAACACGGGCAACTACGCGGGCAAGAACGACGCTGGAGACGTGCTGCTCGACGGCCAACCTCGGACCGTCACCGTGAAGGTGAATGCCGGTGAGTACCTTTGGTTCGCCGAGATGGAGGACAACTCCGGCGGCATCAGCGGCATGGTCATTCGTTCCGTGATCGATCCGGCCGACTCGAAGGGGTTGTTTAAGCTCGATTTCGGCGAACTGGAAAACGAGCGGGTCACCAAGATCACCACCGCGAACAAAGATCAGGCCGGCGAAGATGCTTCCGCCCCGCCTCCTTTGACCGATTGGAACGTGATCCCCACGTGGACCTTCGCGGATCCCAATGCGAACGTGACCGCTGGATCAGCCAGCATCAAAGGCACAGCCAATGCCAACGCAACAGAGGTCACCTGGAATCTCACCGACTTCTCCAAGGATCTGAACAAGAACGTCACGGTGACGATGCTCAACAACGTGGCCCAGAACGAAGCCAACTCGTTCCCTCCGGCTCTGGGTCAAACCCCCAACAATCCCACCAAGGAAGGGATCGCGGTCATGTACGATGGCATCCTCGTTCCCTCCTCGGTGAAAGATGACTACATGTACCGCAATCCGGACACGGCCGGAAGCGAGACCCTCATGCGTTTCGCGGGCCTAAACCCGGGCAAATACAAGGTGACGGTCTTCGAGGGACGCACCACGGACGCCGCACGAACGGGCAAGGTTTGGGTGGACGACATCAAAGGTTTGAAAGAACCAGCGGACCAAAACACCGGCAATTTTGCCGGCAAGAACGACGCTGGAGATGTGTTGCCTTTGGGCCAACCGAGGTCGGTGGTTGTGGACGTGAAGGCTGGTGAATACCTCTGGTTCGCCGAGATGGAAGACAACTCCGGCGGCATCAGCGGCATGATTATCCGCGGCCTCCCGGCGGCCCCCTCGGCCGTCTCTCTGCTGAGCTCTGCGGCCCTCGGTGGTGCCTTCTCGGCAGTGACCGGAGCGAGCGTCGACGCCGCTGCCAAGACCATCACCATCCCGGCTCCGACGAGTTCGTCCTTCTACCGCCTCAGCGGTGCCTCGAAGGTCAGCATCTCGACCAGCGGCGCCAATTTGGTGTTCAACTACGAATGACGCAACGGAGCGCAGCCCGTTCCGTTCTCTGAGTTCCAACAAGGGTCTCGGGTTATCCCGAGGCCCTTTTTAATTGCGTCGATTTATTCGTCGCCGCCACCGCCACCGTTGCCACGTTTTTCCCAACGCCGCTGGGCCCGTTCGGGCAGAGAGTTGTCCACCTTAACCTGGTAAGATTCAGAGCCGAAAAGACCGGTGATCGCTGCTTCAAACTCTCGGGACGGGGTGACTTGGTAGCGATCGTTCGGCTCGATCCACACCGACTCCCCGCCTGGCATGCGAATGCAGAGGTACACCACCACTGAGCCGGAGTGGGCCTCAATCAGGGCCTTGAGATCCGCAAGCCGTGTGTCACCCAGTTGGTCGGAGCGGAGGCGTAGTTGGACCCGCTTAGTAAACTTCTTCGGCGCAGCATCGAGCGGCAGGATCTCCTGCGGGAAGAGCTTGGGCCGTTCCTCGCCGGTACTGACCTCCGCGGTGACCAGCAACGCCTGATTCACCACGAAGAGTTCGGTATAACGGTCGTACGATTCATTCATGGCCAGCGCGGTGACCGTGCCGGTCATGTCCTCCAGCGTGACCATCGCGTAGGGCTTGCCTGTCTTTTTTGACACCCCTTTCTGGACGGCGGAGACCAGTCCCCCGATCCGGATCATTGACCGATTCGGCAATGCCGCCAGCTCCTCAATCGTATGCGTGGTATGCCGGGAGAGTAGCTTCTCGTACGGACCCAGTGGATGCCCGCTGACGTAGAAGCCTACTAGTTCCTTTTCGTCTGCCAGCTTCTGGGCCACCGGCCAGTCTTCTTGGACCACGGGGTGTTCCACCCGCTGCCGGGCGGCCGGTGCGGCTTCGAACGTGTCGAAAAAGGAAACCTGACCCCGGGATTTGTCCGACGCGTTGGCCGTGGCGCGGGCCATCGAGCCATCGATCTGGTGGAACACGGTGGCGCGATTGGGCCCGACGGAATCGCAGGCACCCGCCTTGATGAGGGACTCTAGGGCTTTGCGGTTAATGGCTTTGGTTTCCACCCGGCCACACAGGTCTTCGAGGTTTATGAAAGCACCTCCCAGAAAACGAGCTGCCAGCAACGCTTCGACGGCGGCCTCACCGACTCCCTTGATAGCCGCCAAACCGAAGCGGATAACCCGCCGTCCTTCCTCGGCCGCGGCGGGGGCAAAGTGAAGACCCGAAGCATTGATGTCGGGACCCAGGGTCTCGATGCCCAAGAGCTTCGCCTCAGCGATGTACTGACTCAACTTGGCGGTGTCGCCCTGATCGTTGGTCATCATCGCGCTGAGAAACTCCACCGGGTAGTTCGCCTTCAGCCAAGCCGTCTGGTAGGCCACGACGGCATAGGCTGCCGCGTGCGATTTATTGAAACCGTAGCCCGCGAATTTCTCCAGCAAGTCGAAGACCTCGTTGGCCTTGGGGGCCGGGATGCCGTTGGTATCCGCGCAGCCTTTCACGAAGGTCTCGCGCTGCAAGACCATCTCCTCGAGCTTCTTTTTGCCCATGGCCCGACGGAGCAAATCGGCTCCTCCGAGGGTGTAGCCGGCCAGGATCTGCGTCGCCTGCATCACCTGCTCCTGATAAATTAGGATTCCATAGGTTTCGCGGGCGATGGGCTCCAGCAGGGGATGGGGATAGACAATCTCCTGTTCACCGTGACGTCGCTTGATGAAATCCGGGATCAGGTCCATCGGACCCGGCCGGTAGAGCGAGATGAGTGCGGTGATGTGCTCGACCGAGGCGATTTTGAACTTTTTGCACAGGTCGCGCATGCCCCCGGATTCCAACTGGAACACCCCCAGAGTCTGGGCGTTATTCAGCAAGTCGTAGGTCTTGGTGTCGTCGAGCGGCAGGTTATCGAGATCGAGCTGGAGACCGGTGGACTTCCGGACCATCTCAGCGGTATTGCGGATGACCGTCAGGGTCTTGAGACCCAAAAAGTCCATCTTGAGAAGTCCCAGGTCGCCGACCGGCCCCATGGCATACTGGGTGACGATATCGCCCTCGTCGTCCTGCTTGAGCGGCAGGAGGTTCACCAGCGGTTGGGCCCCGATGACCACGCCGGCCGCATGAACGCCGACGCTACGAGTCTGGTCCTCCAGGAGGAGGGCCGTGTCGATGAGTTCACGGGTCACCTCTTCCTCGTCGTAGGCCTGCTTAAACTCGGCGTTCTTCTGGAGCGCGTCCTTCAGGCCCCACTTCACGTCGGTGATCATCTTGGCCAGTCGGTCGGCGTCACCGACCGCCAATCCCATGATGCGACCCACATCGCGAATAACCGACTTCGCACCCATGGTGCCGAAGGTGATGATTTGAGCGACGGCATCGCGGCCGTACTTATCCCGGACGTACCGGATTACCTCCGCGCGACGGTCGTCGGCGAAGTCGATGTCGATATCGGGCGGGCTGACACGCTCTGGATTGAGGAAGCGCTCAAAGAGCAACCCATAGCGCAGCGGGTCGACGTTCGCGATCTCCAGCAAATAGGTGACCATCGATCCGGCGGCCGATCCGCGCGCCACGCAGGCGATACCGTGGTCGCGGCCCCAACGAACAAAGTCACCGACGATTAAGAAGTACGAAACATAGCCGGTCTTCTCGATGACCCCGAGTTCCAGCTCGAGGCGATCAAGAATTTTGCGTACAGCCGCTTCAACTAAGACCGGATCCGGCGGAGCCTGTGGGACCGATAACGCCTCTGGGGCCGGACTGATCGGGCTAGCGGCGGCATCGACCTCCGGGGCCGGCGGTGGGGGAAAGAGGAACACCAACCGTTCCGGGTGGGTCACGGCCTCGACCACGATGGTCGAGCCGTCGACATGGGCCTGGATGGAATAGCGGAGCCGCAGGCCGTCGCAGAGGAGCTTGCGCAAGTATCCCTCACGGGTCCACGTCTCGGGCGGCTGGAATACCGGGTAATGCTCCGCACCCTTGCCGTAGCGGATCTCCAAATTGCATTTCTCGGCCACCTCGACCGTGTTGAGGACCGCTTCAGGCACCTCGACAAAGAGATGCTTCATCTCCTGGGCCGACCGCAGGAAGAATTGTTCCTGCTGGTAGCGCATCCGCTTGGCGTCGCTCAACTGCGACTGGGTGCCAATGCAAATCAGGCAGTCGTGCGCCCGCGAGTGGTCTTTCTGAACATAGTGAACGTCGTTGGTGGCGACGCACTTGAGCCCGAACTCTTTGGCCCAGGGAATGAGCTGTCGGTTGACCTTGGCCTGTTCCGGAATGCCGTGATTCTGGAGTTCTAGGTAGAAGTTTCCGGGCCCGAAGGTCTGCTTGAAGAAATCAATCGTGTTCCGAGCGCGCTTGAGATCGTCCTTGAGGATGGCCTCCGGAATCTCACTGGCCAAACAACCGCTCAAGCCGATCAGGCCTTGTCCGTGCGCGGCTAGGATCTCCTTGTCGATGCGAGGCTTGTAATAATACCCCTCCAAATGGGCGGAGGTGACCAGCTTGATCAAGTTCTTGTAACCGATCTCGTCGCGGGCCAGCAGCACCAGGTGGTGATAGACATCGCGCATTCCCCCAGAGCCTTGTTTCTTTTCCAGGCGCGATCCGGGAGCGATATACACCTCGCAACCGAGGATGGGTTTGATGCCGGCTTTCTTGGCGGCCGAGTAGAACTCGATCGCCCCGAACATGTTGCCATGATCGGTCATGGCGACAGCGGGGAAGTCTAACTCCTTCGCCCGGGCCATCAACCGGTCGAGGCGGCAGGCAGCGTCGAGCAGGGAGAACTCGGTGTGAAGGTGCAGGTGGGCGAAGTCGGCGGGCATCGCGTTGGCAACTATGCAAACCAATTGCTCCGGCAACAAGCACCCGGGCGTGTCGTCTCAAGGGCAGCACAGCCTTTGCAGAAACAATCCACCGCTAGAAACACCTCGGGGACAGGTCCGAGGCAGGGCTTTGGCTCGATAGGGTCCACGGGAATTTGGTCAAAAAGGGGCATTCCGACAATAATTAGTCAGTCCTTGGGCGTTTTGGTGAGAGGCGGCTATCACTAAACCACGTTGGCAAGGCTTAAGCTTAGTTGAGGACGTGGAAACAAGTATCCCAAAACCCGCGCAAGCAGGACTCGGATCACTCCCCGCCGCCGGGGCCATCATGGTTCCGGCACCCGTCCCACCCCCATCCCCGAACGGTTCCGGCAAACAGGCTTGAACCGGTGCTTCTGAAGATTCTGGCCCGGAGGTCGTTCCACCGCCCTCCGGGTTTTCTTTTTGAAGTCCGGTACCCGCTCAAAGCCCGCCCGTCAGCGGTCGCCCGTCGGCAACCAGGGCACCGGTCAGCGGCGGGCATTGCGATTGCCCGGCGAGCGGCCGAACTGATGGATCCAAAATCCGTGCAGAAACTGACGGAGACTCCGGACGATTTCCTGAGGGACTTCAAGAGCCGCGAGTTCGCTCCAGTGCGCCTCCAACAAGGTTTCCATCAGGGCACGGACTTCCGAGGACAACCCTTCGGGATCGGGTTGAAGACCTTGGATGGCCAAAAAGCGCAAATCCCACGCAAACTGCGCCCGAGCCATCGGGCCCTGGATCTCTAAGAATGCCAGAAACTCGAGGAAGAGTCGGTGCGCCTCGGGTTGGGGTGTTTCTGTTTCTGTGACCTGCTCTAACGTGGCCACCGCATGGGCGATCAACTCGAGGGAGACGAGCTCCCGCCTGAGGGAGCCATGGGTGTTCCGGACAACGACTTCGCTCAAGGAATGGAGATCGCCCTTGGGGTTGCGACGAAACGAGAACTCCGTCTCGAAGCACCAATCGAGCTTACCGCGAAAGACCGACTTCGGCCCGCGGGCTCCCTTGGCCACGGTGGCCAGACGACCGTGTTCGGGAGTAAGCCAATGGACGATCAGGCTGGTGTCGCCGAGGGGACGCAGGCGGATGACGATGCCTTCGGATCGTTGGGCGGTCATGGGGCGGTCGTCGCCCGACGTCGGGAGGACAATCGAAGCGGGCTGGCCAGTGGCATCTCCAACTCGTGGTGACGGCTGCCCACCCAGCGAACCCAACGGTTTTCCTCTCGCTTCATGGAGCGCCGCAGCGCCGGCTCCAAGTCATCGTATCCGCGCAGGTGCAAGAGACCGTGGATGACGTATCGAACGACTTCCTCAGTCCAGGTCGTTCGGAAGGCCTGGGCCTGATCGACGGCGTCGGCGACCGAAACAAAGCACTCGCCATACAGGCGTTCGATCGTCGAGCCATGGTCGAAGGTGATGACATCGGTAGACCCCTCATGCTGGAGAAATCGCCAGTTCACCCGGGCCATTTCTCGCGGGGAGACAAAATGAAATCCCACCTCGGCCTCCAAGCCCATGGCCTCTAGGAGGTCCAAGGTAATTTGGCGAAGGACTCTCACCCGCAGCGGACGGTCCTTCTGACGATTGCGCAGGAGGATCACTCTCGCCGCCCCGGAGACCGTCGAAACGGAAACACACGGGGAAGCCGGGGAACTCGCGGCTGCGGAATCACTCACGGCAAATTAATACCCAAGCTTGGCGAGTTCGCGCTCCAAGCTGACCTGAAAGGCCATCAAGTCGGGCTGGGAAGGACGGTAACCCTTCTCGTCGGCAACCAGGCCGGGACGACCCTGCGTATCGATGAGCCACGCCGCACCCTGACCATCGGAGAACCGAACCCGGCCACTGACCATGGCGTTCGGGCGGGTCACGGCATCCACGGTGACCTGGACATCGCCACCTCCCAGATTTCCATCCGGCGGCACCACCGCGTCGGGCTCGACGGCGCCCACGGCGGGAGCCGACGCAGCGGGAACAGCGGGGGCGGCCGGAGGAGCCGGCGGCTCCGGATCCTTCGGTATCACTTTCAGGTCATCGATCAGGAATCGCGCCTCCATGTACGTCAGTTTGCAGGCGAAGTCCGTTTCGAGCCGGCTCTGGAAATCGGAGATCTTCATACCCTCGGCGATCCACTGGCGGGCGGTTGCTTGTTGCTCGGTTGTTAAGGTGGCCATGACGTGAAATAAAAAGCTTAGGGGTTGGAGAGCGGCGGGTCAGTCGCGGAAGTTCACAAAATTGAGGGCTACCGGAAAATCGTGAGCCCGGCAGGCGGTCATCACGCCCTGCAAATCATCCCTGTTTTTTCCGGCGACCCGCAGTTCATCGCCCTGGATAGACGCGGTCACCTTAAGACCCAACCCGCGGATAAAACTGCTAATCTCCTTGGCGGCCACACTTTCAATACCCTGCTTGATCTTAATGGTCTGACGCGCATGCCCCAGGGGCGACAACTCGGCCTCGCCGGCGTCGATGTTTTTGGCGGAGATACTCCGTTTAGCCAACTTGAGCATCACGATCTCAACCAGGGCCGTCATCTTGAAGGCATCGGGAGCCCGCATCTTGATCTCGCTCTTCTCCAAAACGATCTCCGCACCGGACCCCTTGAAATCGAAGCGGGTCAGCAATTCCTTCTGAGCTTGGCTGATGGCGTTTTCCACCTCCATCGAACTGACCTTAGAGACGATGTCAAAACTTGGCATGGCCGGATTCTAGACGATGGGCCTGCGCCTGCAACGCGGCAACGAGGGCTTTTATTGGGGTTTCTCGGGCGGATTTAGCCGATGCGCTCTTCACCCGGGCTTGCCCCCGGAGGTTTTTCTGGTGTCACCCGCGCGGCGTCCGACGGTAAGCTGCGTCCATGGAGACAGCGCCACCGCCCACGGGCCCCGTTCAGGCCAACCCACCGGCCTCGGCCCCGCTGGTGCCCGGTACGCTGTACTTGGTAGCCACACCCATTGGTAACCTAGAGGACATCACCTTACGGGCCCTGCGAGTACTTCGGGAGTGCTCGGTGATCGCCGCCGAGGACACCCGACACACCGGCCAATTGCTAACCCACTTCGGGATTCGAAAACCGATGGTTAGCTATTTCCGTTTTAATGAGGCCCGACGCGGTGCGGAAATCCTCGACCGGTTGCGCTGTGGCGAAACCGTAGCCCTGGTGACCGACGCCGGATCCCCCGGAATTAGCGATCCGGGAGAACGCATCGTGGCCGAAGTTCTAGCCTCAGGGCTTCGGGTAGAGCCCATTCCCGGGGCCTGCGCGCTGGTGACCGGTCTAACAGCCAGCGGACTCCAAACCGAATCCTTCCACTTCGCAGGCTTCCTGCCTCACAAATCTGGGCAACGGGCCCGGCGTCTGACCGAACTGGGTGCCATCCCCGGAACCCTAGTCCTCTACGAATCCCCCTTCCGCGTGGAACGCTTATTGGGGGAACTCCAGCGAATCCTGCCAGGGCGTCGGGTGGTGCTGGCCCGCGAGTTAACCAAGAAGTTCGAGGAGTGGCTGCGCGGCACTCCTGAAGAATTGCTCACCGAGTGGAACCGCCGCCCGCGCAAGGGGGAGTTTGTGGTGATGATCGGGGCCGCCGGCGACACGGGCGGCAAAGCGGGTCTTCCCCAAGCCAGCAGTTACGTTTCAGATGAAACTGAAACTGAAACCGAATCCGACCCCGAAACGGATTCTGAAGCAGATTCGCCGGAACGATCCCTTTAAGTCGTTCTGAATTAGTCCGTCAGTTTGAGGCGCTGGCGGACCAACACCGCCGCACCGGTAATTCCGGCCGCGTCGCCCAACTTGCTGGCGAGGATTTCAACATCCTTGAGGGTGCCAGGCATGGCGTAATTGCGGGCCGTCTCCAGGATAATCGGCATGAGGTCGTCCTCTAGGGCATCCATCACACCGCCGCCCAAGACCACCGTTTGCGGACTCAGAATATTCACAAGGTTGGCCACGGCGATGCCCGTGTGTTTGGCCGCTTCTTGGAGGACCTTGGCCGCCAACTTGTCTCCTTTGCGGAGGGCTTTGCGCAAGTCGCCGCTCTTAAGATCGACGATGCTCTCCCCTTCCTTGAGCGACTCAGTGAGCAAAGTCTTCTCGCCTTCCTTCACCCGTCGGGCTAATTCGCGAAAAATGGAGGTCCGACTGGCCAAGGCCTCAAAGCAGCCACTGTTGCCGCAACTGCATTTGGGACCGCCCACTTGGATGACCATGTGCCCCAACTCACCCGCCGTGCGGTTGAAACCCGAATAGAGTTGCCCGTCCAAAATGAGGCCGCCGCCGATACCGGTGCCTAAGAAAATACCCAGCAAACTGCGGGACTTGCCCTTCAGCTCCACCTCATGAATACCCAACGTGCAGGCATTGCAGTCGTTCTCAACAAACACGGGGACACCCAAGTGTTTTTCTAGGGCTTTTTGCAGGGGCGCGTTCTTCCACTGGAGGTTCGGCGCGAAGATCACCTCACCCGATTCAGGGTTGATCGCCCCGGGGGCTCCGATCCCGACCCCGCGAACTTGCTTGAGCGAAAGGTCGGCCTCGTCCACCGCATCCCGGACACACCGTGCAACGCGCTCCACCACGGATTCAAAACCCCGCGAAGCCTTGGTGCTCAATTTGACCGTCTGGAGCAACCGGAGCTGGGGGGTAAATATTCCGGCCAAAATCTTGGTCCCCCCCAGATCGACCCCGACGATGACATCCTGTTTGATGGTTTCAGTCATGCGTTTCCCAACTCCATCAGGCTGGCAACCCCGGCTCTGGAGCAAGGAAAACATGGTTACATTCCACCCGGATGTGGCGCGGTCTCCGGCCCCACCTGAAGGAGTCCGGCGGTGCAAGACCTCCTTCAGCGGACCGTACGCATGAGGCCGTAAGCGATGGCGGCGGTCACCGGCAAGGTCAGCACCCAGGCCCAGAGGATCCGCTCGACAACGCTGAAGTTCAGGGCGCTGAAGCGCTTGGCGCACCCCACACCCATGATGCTGGTGGTGATGGCGTGGGTCGTACTGACCGGCATACCAAAGTGGGCCGCGACGCTCAAAACCGTGGCTGCCGTCGTCTCCGCCGCAAAGCCGTGGACCGGCTGCAGTTTCACCATCTTGTGTCCCATGGTCTTGATGATTTTCCACCCGCCGGCGGCCGTCCCAAAGGCCATGGTGAGAGCGCAAACGATCTTAATCCACGTCGCGATCCCCTCCTTGCCGGCGGCGTCGGCGACCATCGGATGACGGAGAAATTCCAACCACTGCGGGATCTCATGCAAGGTTCCAGCCTTTTCGGCTCCCGCCAGTGCCAGCGCGATGATGCCCATGGTCTTCTGCGCATCATTGCTGCCGTGGCTGAAGCCCATGTAGGCGGCGCTAGCCAACTGGGCCTTGCCGAAAACCCGAGTGACCCACCGCGGAGTCCAATTGCGGAGCAGGAAGTAGAGGCTGGTCATGAGGAGCAAACCCACCAGCAAACCCATCATCGGCGACAAGAACATCGGTATGATGACCTTGTAGAGCAGTCCGTCGTACTTATACCAGGGAACACCGTCCTTGACCTTGGCGAAGAGAACGACGGCCAGACTGTCTCCGGAGGCAGCGAAGCCCGCTCCGATCAACCCTCCGATCAGGGCGTGGCTCGAACTGGACGGCAGTCCGAACCACCAGGTCACCAGATTCCAGACGATCGCACCAATGAGGGCGCTGATGAGCATTTGCGAACCCAGCCCGGACGGGATGAGCTTGGAGTCGAGCAACCCGGAACTAATGGTCTTGGCTACGGCCGTGCCATAGAGCGCCCCGATAAGATTGGTGATGGCCGCCAGCAAGATGGCCAGTCGCGGCGTCAGCACCTTGGTGGAAACCACCGTGGCGATCGAGTTGGCCGTATCGTGAAAGCCGTTGATGTATTCGAACACCAACGCGACAAGGATCACCGTCAGGAGCAGCGTCACAGGCAAAGCGCGTTCAGGAGTTCTTGAGGACGATTTGCACGATGACATTGCCGGCGTCACGGCAGCGATCGATGACCTTCTCGAGCAAGTCATAGAGATCCTTCAAGGCAACGACACTCACCGGATCGGGGTCCGCCTTGTAGAGTCTCTGGAGCAACTCGATCATGTGCTTGTCGGCCTCGCCCTCGAGGTACTGGAGCTTGTCATTGCGCTCCTTCATGCGCGTCAGGTCGGGCGCATTACGCAAGTCCCGAACCATGGTCAATAGAGTGTCCATGGAGCTCTGGAGCAGCTCGGTCTGACGGGCAAAACTGGCCTGCTGAACCCGCGGCGGACAAATGAGGAAACGCTCAGTGAAGCGCTCCAAAGTGCGGGGAATCTTGTTGAGAGCCGTGGCGAGGGCGTCGATGTCTTCCCGCTCGAGGGGCGTGACGAAGGTGGTGATGAGGAGCTCCTGCAACTCCTCGGTGATCCGCTCCTCCTTGCGGCGCACGAGCACCGACGAATCGAGGGCGGCGGCACCCGGGCTGGCCAGAGTCTTGGCCAAGAGGTGGACACTTTCCTGAGCCTCTACCGCGCTGCGCTCCAGCAAGTCAAAGAAGACATCGCCGCCGCCGACAAGTCGTTGAAGAGAAAACATGGTGTAATAGAAAGGTTCTTAGGTTTCAGATGCTCTACGGACCAGTGACAATCGGGTGACAGTTAGACCCAAGCCAGACCCTTAGTAATTGATCTGCGCTTGAAAGCTGATGCGATCGGCCGAGGTGGTGTCGTTGTAGGGGGCTGTCTTGGTGTTGGTACGGTCAAAGGTGTGGGTGAACTGGATGGTGAATTCCACCGGGTTCCACGGCGACCATTCGATGCCGAAGTCCAGTTCATTGACCAATTCGTTGGGGGAATTGACCGCGAATTTACGGCCGCCGGAGTAGTACTGCCAGCGGGTGAAGGGAAACCAGTTGCCCAGCTTGTTTTGGTCCTTGTAGGCAAACTGGACGTAACCGCCGTGCAGCGTATCAGCACTAATAGTGCGGAAGTCGGACGACAGTTCGGGTCCACGACCCACGTTCCACTCGGCCTCAATACCGAAGGGTTGCGGATACCAAATGGCACTCATGCCCACGCGTTCGTCGCTTATCCCTCCGGCCCGTGTGGACGGGGTAAACGTTTTTCCAGCCACCGTCATGGACTGGGTGCTGGTCACGAATTTGCCTGAGTAGGCGTGGACACCGGCTTCAAAGAATTGCCCGGTGGCCAGTTGGAACGGGTAGCTCACTTTGGCCACCACATGGGGGGTATTGTTGAGATCCAGCCGGTTCAGCCCTTGGCCAGAGTATCCGCCAAAACCCACCACACCGTAGTCGCCGGAGCCCTTGAGACCCAACTTGATCAGTTCGGCATAGCGTTTGCGGATTTCATCCGGGGCCCAATAGAAGAAGGCTCCGATGTCGCGCTCGCCCTCCACGGCCGAATTGATGGCATCGGTGCGCTCGAGGGCTGCTCGATTGGCGGAGGACTGCATGTTGGACCATCCGTAGGGCACCTTCGACTGGCCCAGGCGAATGCGGTATTCCTTGGCCTTGTCAAGGTAGACATCCCCGTACATGTCCCTCAATTGGACTGAAAAATCACCACTGCCAGGCGATGCGTTGAGGTCCGGCTGGATGTATATCCCGAGGTGTTCGGATACATCGCCGCTGAGAATGATGCGGCCCCGACGAAGGAAGAAGGTATTGTTCTCGGAGATCGATCGGTCGTTGGGGACGTTCAACTCCGCGCCGTCCCGATCCAAAACAGCATGGTACCGCAGTTGAGTGTATCCCCGGACGTTGATTTGATCGTACCACTTCGATGCCTTGGGCTTGTCGGCGGGTTTGTCAGCACCCGGGGTGGCTTTGACGGAGGGGGCAGACGTCGTCGGGGCCGACGCGGTTTCCGCGGACGGGGCAACCTTTGAATGGGCCTGAGGGGCCTGTGCTGGCCCACTGGGAGCAAGGACCGCGGCCGGAGTCGCAGCGACCGTAGCCGATTCGGCCTGGGCAGCTAAGACAAGGTCTTCGTACTCTTGGGCCGTGAGGGTCCCCCGATCCTTGAGAACCTTGAGCAACTTCATTAGGGTCGGACTGGCCGCTTCGGTGGAAAAGGCGGGGCCCAACACCGCCAGAGCAACAGCGAGCAGAACTTTGGGAGAAATGGAACGGCGCATGATCGTCGAAGGCGTGTTCGGAATACACCGAACTGGATCCGACGGTTAGGTTCTTAAGTTACAGATTTACGTCACTATTGTGACGGTCATGTGACGTTTAGATTCTGATAGGACCTTGAACAATGGGAGTCCCGAGCTCCGCGGTACTGGCGTTCCCCAGCCAGAACGGGGAACGGAAGCCGATTTTCGGCCGGTGTTCGTGGGCCGGTGGCAAAGGGAGTGACGGTGCAGCCGGAGAACCTGACTTTTTCTGGGTTGCCGCGGCCGGGTCTCGAACGGCTTGATGAGGGCCGATGCCGCAAGCCTTCATCGTCGATGCCGTGGTCCGGGAAGTCCGCCGCCTGAAAGGGTACCCCAACCTTTCGATCCTTGATCTGAGCTGTGGCGAGGGCGAGGTGCTGTCGCAACTGGCCGCCGACGGATGCCGCATTCACGGCACCCACTTCCGCGACGACGACTACATTATCGAGAACCGCGTTCGTCTAGACGCCATTCCCATCACCACCGGTGTGGACCTCCAACAACGCCTGCCCTTCGAGGACAACTCCTTCGATGTCGTGCTCATGACCGAGGTTTTGGAACATCTCGATTCGCAATTCCACATCGTCGCCGAAGTATCGCGGGTTGTGCGGAGCGGCGGGTTTTTTGTCTTCAGCACCCCGAACCTGCAACGCTTGCATTCGCGGCTGCAGTTCTTTTTGACCGGCAAGCATAAGCTCATTCGCCGGCGAGTGGGCTGGGACCAGAAGTCCTCCGATCGCTACGCCTTCCACATCGGGCCCGTCGATTTTTCACTCATTCACGCCGTCCTCGGCTGGGAAGGTTTTGAGATCCTCGGCCTAGGACTTACGCAGTTGAAATTCAAGTCGGTACTGCTCTCGCCCCTCTGGCCCCTGGTCTGGTTGGCCTGCCGCCTGACCGTCGACAAGGACGCCCGCCGCAATCCGGTGCTCAAGCAAACCGAGAAGTCCCTCAATCGCTGGCTCTCCGACCCGGCGATGCTTTTCAGCGAGCAACTGTTGGTGGTGACCCGTCGCAGTGAGACAACGCTCTGATCTCGAGACGTCGCCCACGCGGGATACGGAGAGGCTGATACAGTTCCAAAGACACCTACTTTACCGTCTTTTTGGCGAACATCACGAATGATAAGTGTTTTTTATCCAATTATGAGTGGGTCCAATAGAACTCCAAGACATCGGATTTGGTCATGGTGACTCGCCCTCGATCCCAAGCGCCTACGGCAGCCGTGAACATCTGCCGATCGCCCTCGACGGTGAAGCGTCCCGAGCCGCCCACTCCGGTGCGGTAGGTGCCATTGGCAAAGAGCTCGAGTGACTGCCCATTTTTGGGGTCAAACCATTGACCCACCAATGATTTCGCAGTAATCACGAGTCTCGAGGTATCGGGTTTCTTATGCGAATCGGTATCCGGAAACCGCTCACACGATGTACGGATCGTGAGGGTTGAAACCCGGCCGTCCGCACTGGTGAAGCTCAGTGCATACAGACCGCTATCTACCTCATAGCTTCTATAAACAATGCGTCCCCCTGGGAAACGCTCGCGGACATTGTCCATCGGATCGCTAGGACTGATTGGAGGCGCCTGCTTTCCCACCACGACATCGCGGCGATGAGCCGCCAGAAGCAACAACGACAGAAGGACCAAAAAGAGAAGATCCGCTTTAGAGGAATAGATGCTGATCAGCGCCAACCGCGAGGAACAAGCCGCGCGGGCGAGGCGAAGATCGCGGAGCACGCATTGAAGCGGGTTCGAAGATAACCAATGGCACCCTTAAGGGGGTGAGCCGGAACCGACCGGCGACCAACG
>CAJAHH010000159.1 GCA_903939515.1 uncultured Verrucomicrobiota bacterium | reverse complement strand
CCCCGGGAAGACCGAAGTCCTACCGGGGAGTTGCTGGAAACGTTTTGGACGCAGAAATCAATCCGCAAGAAGATCGGTTTTGAAGCCCTCCCTGAATGCCATCGGGCCTGCCGATCCAATGAACTTTCGGGAGTCTTCTCCCCGCCCGCCTTACGGACTGATTGCTGAGTCCACGTCCCGCCTTTCTTGCCGAGCCCACTGTGATCCAGAAGGTTCTGGCGCTCAGAAGCTCCGATCCGGAGCCGGAGGAGGGAGGCTTTCTCCACTCCTCCCGGCCTAGGCGCGCCCGATGCGGCGCGCCCAGGACCGAACCATCCGGAGGGCTTAGCCCAAGAGACGGAGGGCCGACTGCGGACTGGCGTTAGCCTGGGCCAACATGGCCGTGCCCGCCTGGACCAGGATGTTGTACTTGGCGAAGGTCGTGCTTTCGTCAGCGACGTTCACGTCCTTGATGCGGCTGTTAGCCGCCGACAGGTTGTCTTTCGACACCCCTAACTGCTCCTGATACATGTTCAGGGCGGATTGATTAGCACCCACCGTTGCTCGATCGGTAGCCAACTGATTGATGGCGGCCTTCACGTTGGTCAACGCGGTGGTCGCGAGGGTGGTAGTCGAGATGTTAGCCGCAGCCCCCGTCGTGGCTGTGGTGTATGTAGCGCTCGAAGCTAGGTTGACCGAAGTGTAGGCGAAGTTGCCTGTCCCCTCGCTGTTGACCGTCACATTGAGGCCGGAACCACTGAACATACTGACGCCGTTGAAATCACGGGTCGAAGTGGCAGTGACAAAGGCTCCGAGATTCGTGAACTCGGTGTTGTAGAGCCCACGGTCCGTGTTGCTCTTGGTTTCATCAAGAGCGAGCATCGAGAGCTCACTCATGCGGTCCAGGGCGTTAGCCACCTTCTTCAAGTAACCATCCTGGGTTTGAGAGAACGAAATCGCGTTCCCGATGTTGTCGACGGCCGCCTGTGTTCGATTGATTTGAGCGTCGAACCGCGCGGAGACCGCAAAACCGCCTGCGTTGTCCGACGGATTGACCAGTTTTGATCCCGAGCTCAATCGAGCCAGCGATTTGTTCAGCATTCCCTGTGACTCGCCCAATTGCCGGGCTGAAGACAGTGCCGAGTAGTTCGTGTTAATGACCATAGTGTTGGCTCCTTCCTTGAAGTCGCTCCGTCACCGGAGCTCTTTCATCCTGCAAGACGGCATCCTTGCCGCCAGAGGTCTTAATTGATCGGGTGACCTCCTAGAACCCGTTCCGGATTTTTCAACGACCGGCCGCTTGGCTTTCGCCATCCGTCACACGACGGAGAAAAGTGGGTTGTGGGATGAGTTCGTGGTCCTACATCGGTTTTGTGACGTTCGTTCAGAATTCACAGCCATCAGTGGGACTGATCAGGGGCGTTGAACCGAGACCCGGGAAACTGCGGAAGAGTCCGTAGTGAAAAGAGAGCGGAGCCGGCCGGGTGGTGAATGAAGGCAGGCTCATTCAGCCACCCCGGACCGCATCAACCACTGACTTTAGCCGAGCAGTCGGAGAACGCTCTGCGAGCTGGAATTGGCCTGCGACAACATCGCCGTGCCGGCCTGGACCAAGATGTTGTACTTCGCAAAGTGGGTGCTCTCCTCCGCGACATCGATGTCTTTGATGCGGCTGTTGGCAGCAGCCATGTTGTCTTTAAGAGTTCCCAGTTGCTCCTGATACATATTCAAGGCCGCCTGATTGGCGCCCACCGTCGCCCGATCGGAGGCCAGCTGATTAATGGCGAGCTTCACGTTGGTCAACGCGGTGGTCGCATTGGTGGTCGTCGTGAGGCTAGTCGAGCCGGCGGTCGCGTTGGTGAAAGTGGCCGTCGTCAGGTTGATCGCCGTATACGAGAAACCGGCCCCTTCGCTGTCGATCGTCACATTGAAGTTGTTGCCCCCGAACATGCTTACTGAATTGAAGTCGCGGGTGGAGCTGCTCGTGACGAAGTTCTGTAGATTGACGAACTCGTTGTTGTAAAGACCTCGGTCGGTGGCGCTCTTGGTTTCATCGAGAGCGAGCATCGAGAGCTCACTCATGCGGTCCAGGGCCTTGGCCACCTTCTTCAGATAACCATCTTGAGTTTGGGAGAACGACAACGCGTTACCAATGTTGTCGGTGGCGGCTTGGATGCGGTTGATCTGGGCATCGAAGCGAGAGGACACCGCAAATCCAGCGGCATTGTCCGAAGGGTTGACCAGCTTGGAGCCCGAAGAGAGGCGACCGAGGGATCGAGACAGGGAGCCCTGAGTCTCGATGAGGTTGCGGGAGGCAGTGAGCGCAGAAACGTTTGTATTGATGACCATAACTCTATCCGTGAGTTCGACCCCCTTCCGGGGATCCATTGTTTGCTCGCGACATCCATGTCGCGGATGAAACTTTCCCATCCTTGGGAGGCGTTCATCACTTCATCGCTGAACCTGATTCATTGCTGAAACTGGTTCATTGCTGAGCCCTTCGAAGTTTTTTTTCGGTCTTCGATATCCGATGTCTTGCGACACCTCATTCATCGGAGAGACCTGAAATTTCCTGAATGTTTTTGCAGTTTTATTTTAAAAATCTCTTCCGAAGGGCTCTGCAACTGTTCTTCAAAAAAGCCCCTCTAAAAACCATCGGCGTCTCCAGTCCGCCAGCGGACCATTGACCCTGGGTGCAGCTTCTCCGCAAAGTCGCATTCATGGCTCTCCAAACTCCTTTACTCGGTTTGCTCCTGCTGCTGCTGGCCGGTTGTGCAGGGCATTCCACCGTGTCCACCAAACGCCCGATTCGTGCGCTGCTCATCACGGGTGGCTGCTGCCACAATTATGCGCTTCAAACATTCTCACTCACTAATGCTATAGCCCGACACGCCCGAGTGGAATGGACCGTCATTAGCGAAGGCGGCTCGGGCACGCGAGCCGAGATCGCCCTCTACGATCAACCCAATTGGGCCCAGGGGTTCGATGTGGTGGTTCACAACGAGTGCTTCGCCGACACACAATCTCCGGACTACATCCGGCGAATCACCCGGGCCCATGAGGCGGGTGTTCCAGCAGTGGCCATCCACTGCGCGATGCACACCTACCGAGCTGCGAGCATCGACGAGTGGCGGAAGTTTCTGGGAGTCACCAGTCGGAGGCACGATCACCAGAGCCGGTACCCGGTGAAAAAGGTGGCCCCGGAGCATCCCATTCTGAAGGGCATGCCTGAAGACTGGGTCAGCCCCAAGGACGAACTCTACGTCATCGAGAAGATGTGGCCTGGCGCCACACCACTGGCGACCTCGGTGAGCGAGGCCGACGGCAAGTCCTACCCGGTGGCTTGGGTTAATGG
>CAJAHH010000158.1 GCA_903939515.1 uncultured Verrucomicrobiota bacterium | reverse complement strand
CGTCTTGGCGATCTTCGCTTCGGTCCGGATGAATCCGGAAGCGAGGTCGACGGCCTGCCAATCCAAGCGGCCCAATTCCCAAGTGCGCAGGCGGCAAATGGCTCCGATGGCCAGAGGGGCGATCAGGTCTTTGGGGCAGTGGTCCAACAATTCGGCTTCCTAAACCGAACGAGGTGACGTTGTTGTCCGAGGTCGCCGAGCAGTTGTCCATCAACGCTCGCGGGCTTTGTGTGGTCAACACTACCTCGGAAGCTTATGGGATTTTCGGTTTGCCGAACACGGGCCCGCTCGAAATCAGTTGGACTGCTTCACCGACTTGCTCTTGCTGCCCACGAAGACGAAGCCCGACCTGGTTCCGAAGATCCAGTACGGCTCGACCATACCCGGGTAGACTGGTTGCCTGAGAGTCAGCGTCCGGTAGGTTGAACCGAAGCCCGCCTCCTGCAGGCGCGATTCGGCGATATCGAGTTCCATGGCGATGGGCCACTGCATCACCTGGCTTCCCATCCACGGCGTGTTCGAGATCGAGATCGACACATCCTCTCCCGGCGCGTTTTCGATCGCCGTCACCGTTCCGTCGCCGATAGAGAAGACCCCACGGACCGCGACGGAGTCCGGGTAGCCCTCGGTCCAGTCCGCCACGAGCAGATGGGCCTCCAGCAGGGCCGCTTCGGCCCAGGACTCTCGTACCTGGTCCCGGATGCGCCCCAGGCGCTCGAGGAATCCCGGGGTCGGCTTCGGCAGTGCCCTCAGGAAACTGCTCGCGGCCGTCGGACTCAAGGAAAGGCTCGCCAAGCCGTTGGTCACCGTGCTCGTCCCAACGGAGCGCCATGGGCCCCCGAGGGTCTCGGTTGCCTGCCACACCATGCGGTGGGTACCTTCGTCGCAGCGGGCCAAAGCGTCGATCGAAGGCCCGGCGAGCCGCAGTTCGAGCCGGACCTCGCTAGACGTTAGCGGGACCACGGCGAGCAGCGCAGCACACAAGGTGAAACACAGCGATTTCATCTGGCGGAGGTTGCCGGAAAAAATGTTCATCCAATATACTTTTTAGGACCCTTAGGACGGCCCGGACCTAAAACGTGCGTGTAACAGGTATCGTCATCCGAACCTCGAGTTTCCCGGTTAGAGGCCCCTTCAGAGGAGTGCCCAGACGGCCAGGATGACTCGCAGCGAAGAGACGATTTGGCGGCTGCGGTCATCAGTGTTGGTAAAGGACTTCGGGTAGGGTCTCGGCAGTCGACATTTAGCCGCGTCCAGGACAGCTCCAGTCAAGCGACCAGACAGCAGGTGATCCCCTCGCGCGAGCAGGGCAGCCTCATGAAACTACAGCAGCCATGGGCCGGATCGAAAACCACTCCTGCGCTTGGTCTGGGGTCACCAGTTCCCGGTAGTGGCGGAAGATCATGGTGGGGCTGTTGCCAGCCTCGAGGGCGACTTGGGCCGCGTTGCTGGTCTGGGCGAGGCGGTAGGAGCAGAAGCTGTGGCGTAACCCGTTCTTCACCCAGGCGACATGGGCCGAGCGGGCAGGGCCCCGTACCAGGCGGTGGTTCAGGCCACGGTCGTCGGTGCTGGGGTTGATGGGGCCTTCTTTTTGGGCGATGGGCTGGAGCCATTCGCGCAAGTTGTCCGGGATGGGGATGAGTCGTCGCGAGGCGGTCTTGGCGATCTTAGCTTCGATCCGGATGAATCCGGATGCGAGGTCTACGGCCCGCCAATCCAAGCGGCCCAGCTCTGAAGTGCGCAGTCCGCAGAAGGCTCCGATGGCCAGAGGGGCTATCAGGTCTTCGGGGCAGTGGTCTAAAAGTTTGCGGAGGTCTTCCGGGCTGAAGATCCCGGTTTCGGTGGGGGCGTTGCGCCCGAGGTCGATCTCGGTGATCTCCTCCACGAGGTCCCGGTTCAGGTATTTCTGGCGCCGGGCAAAATGCAGCAAGGATCCGATCAGCCGAAGCAGGTTGTTGAGGGTGCGAGTGGTGAGGGGATCGCCGTTGGGTTTCTTGAGCGATCTAAGCCAATCGCGGACTAGTAAGGCCGTCAGAGATTGGATCGGCATCTGGAACGCCCCGGCAAACTGCCCCAAGCGGCTCCGGATGTCCCGAAGATGGACTGTGGAGCATTTGGCGGCCTCGCGATCTCGAATGAACTCGGACAGGACCTCCGAGACGGTTTTTTGTACGGCCCCGATAGGGTGTCGCTGGAGGTAGTCGGAGACGACCTCGATCAGGCTGACGCCCGATGGAAGTTTTGAACGGGCGGCTCCGAATTCGGAGATGGCTTCCGTTAGGGAAACTCGGAAGCGGGCGACCCGTTCGCAGGCATCGGCATAGATGGATGCATCGGTTCCAGTGAAGGTGCTCGCCGCCCAGTCACCGCGGGATAGAGCAGTGGCGGTTTGCTCGGCTAGGGCGGTAGCGGACGTGAGATCGGAGAATGTTTTGCGGATCCGTTTGCCGGTTGCATCGACCCAGACGACCACGTGCTGGTGATACTCGACCCCGGCGACCACCCGCTTTTGACGGTAGATTTGAACCCGGATGGACCCTCGTTTGATGATGATCGGCTTGTCCTGTTTGGAGGACCGAGGCCGGCTTGAGCCGCGTTGTGTCACGCGACTTTTGTCATCAATCTGTCATCAATAATCAAGGAGTCTTCAAAAACCCCAGCAAAATATGGTGGAGGCGGCGGGAATTGAACCCGCGTCCTAAGCCATTCAACCCGAAACGACTACATGCTTAGTCAGCCTTTTGTTCTCGGAAATGTCGTGACCGGCTAACGTAGACCGACATTTCCCAGCCCTCATGAAGTTTCTCGACTACCGACGCGCGGACTCCGCCGGAGGTCATGCCTGCTGATAGCGTTCCGTCCCCGTAGCAGGTGTTCAGGGCGAAACGTCGAGCCGATTAGGCCGCGAGAGCCAACTCTTCGTTAGCAGTTATGTTTTTGACTCGATGTTTTACGAGGCCAACGAATCATCCTCGGCATGCCATCCCGGGCAGGATCACCTAGTCGAAACCGGTACGCCCCCCCCATGAACTGACTAGCGAGAATTCGCTGACCGGCCGCTTCCTGTCAAATACCACTTAGGGTTCATTCTTCGTAGGACCTTGTTGCCTCATGAATTTTCATAGCGACGTGAGTGGGCCCGGAAACCGAGGCCCCAGTCGGTGACTCAAAAACGGTGACACCGGCTAGGGTTAGAAATTTCGATGAAGGGGAAGGGGTCTAAGAAAATCTGGCTGCGACTGGGGCAGCGGGACGTTGAGTGGGATCCATAGCAGTTTTTGCCGTGGTTGAACGAGGTGCGCGAGCAGTGGGATGGCCGCCTCAAACAGGCAATTAAATGGTGAGGCAATCGGGCGGGGTAGGGCTGAGATGGAGCTGCGCTCAAAGGGCGAACTCCAAAAAAATACGAGCTGGAGAGGGTTGTCGCGGTGGTTTCTGGAGGTCTGGCTTTATCCAAAGGCCGATTTCGCGGTTGCCGCGGCCTCCGGCACGGGAATAAATAGAGGCGTGAATTCCCCAGTGTTGAGAGCTGCCGCGGCTGTCTTGGTCGCGTGGGCGCTTTGCGGATGTCAGTCGATCTGGCGCTCCAGCCCCAGTAGCGGTTTTTCTGTGGTGGAAACCAATGGGGTGGTGCGCATTGCCTACGGGTCATCGTTGGTGTCCGAGTACCATTTCCGGAACGTGTCCCGGCCGTTCCTGTATCCGCTCTTGGGTCCGGATGGCGTTCACATGACCCGGCGTTGGCCGCAGGAGGATGTCGGGGGCGAAGAGAAGGACCATCCGCATCACCACGCGCTGTGGTGGTCTCACGGCGTGGCCAATGGATCTGATTTTTGGAGCGAGGTGGCAGGAGCCGGAACGACCGTGCATCAGTCGTTCACCGAACACCGGGTCGTGGGCCACGGAGAGAACCAAAAGGCGGTGGTGGGCTCGCGAAATCGCTGGGTGACCAAGGCCGGGATCGTGGTGGCGGAAGACGAGCGCCGGATGGTCTTTCATGCGCCGACGGCTGAGGTACGTCATTTGGATTTCGAGATCACCGTGCGTCCGGTGGGCGGAACGCTGGTCTTGGGCGATACCAAGGAGGGCACCTTCGCCATTCGTCTGGCCGAGACGATGCGCTTGAAGCGAGCGGACAAGTCCAAGGGTGGAACCATTCTCAATTCGCGGGGACAAACCGATGGTGACACTTGGGGCAAGCGGGCCGAGTGGTGTGATTATTCGGGCCCCGTGGCGACCCCTCAGGGCACAGGAACCTACGGGGTCACGATCTTCGACCATCCGACCAACCCACGGCACCCGACCTGGTGGCATGTGCGCGATTACGGGTTGTTTGCGGCCAATCCCTTCGGCATCCATGATTTTGAAAAGAAGCCACCGGGAAGCGGCAACTTGGCCGTCGAGGTCGGCAAGACCTTGACCTTCCGCTATCGGGTGGTGCTGCACCGCGGTGACTCCCAGTCAGTTCCGTTGGAGGCGTTGTATCGCTCGTATGCGGCTGAGAAAGACCTGAAGTAATGCGCCTTCAGTCTTCCATTCTTATCGCTGGTGGGTTGGCTCTGATGAGCCTTTTCTCGGCCGGCTGCACCGCGCCAGAAATTCTCAATCTGGGCGGACGCACGGCGTTGGCCACAGGGGCCTTGTATCGTCAGGCCGAATCCATCGTCATGGCCCGCGATCGGGAGGCCGCTCCGCAATGCAAGACGCGGAGTGTCTTGGGCACACGCTTGCTGGAAGCGCCCGAGGCGATCGCCGATCCTCGCGGGGGCAGTGAGGCGGTGTCTTTCTCCGGATCCGGAACACCCTCTTCCTACGTCATTCCCTCGGAACGGCGTTATTCCCGATTTGTCGAGCGATGGGTCGTCCAACGCTGCGATGCCGAAGTTGTCTACCGGGTGATCTTCACCCCCAGCGCTTCGGGCTCTGATATTTCTGCCGAACTGGAAACCACACCTCCCTCACCATGAATCGTCGCCAATTCCTCACCGCCACCTCGATGGCCGCCGGTGCCGTCGTCACCGGTTGCACCACCACTACCGCTCCCGCGGCCCGTTTCACACCCAAGTCGCGGGTGATCGGAGCCAATGAAGACATACGAATTGCGGTCGTGGGTTTCAACTCGCGGGGCAACGACCACATCGCCGGCTTTAAGAAGATTAAGGGGGTGCGATTGGTGGCTCTGTGCGATGTGGACTCCAATGTGCTTGAGAAAGGCCGCGCCGACTTGGCCAAGGACGGTATCCAGGTCCAGACCTACACCGACGTGCGCAAGTTGCTCGAAAGCGGTGAGATCGACGCCATTTCTACAGCGACGCCCAACCATTGGCATGCACTCCTGGCCACCTGGGCCTGTCAGGCGGGCAAGGACGTGTATGTCGAGAAACCCGTCTCCCATAACGTGTGGGAAGGTCGGCAAATTGTCGCCGCCGCCCGCAAGTATGGTCGCATCGTGCAGACGGGCACACAGAGCCGCTCAAACCCGGGCCTTCGCGAGGCAATTGCCTGGCTCCACGCGGGTAATTTGGGGGCCATCCAGGTGGCCCGCGGACTTTGCTATAAGCCGCGCCAGAGCATCGGGAACGTGGCGGTGCCGACCCAGGTGCCCGATCACATCAACTATGATTTGTGGTGCGGTCCGTCGCCGCTGAAGCCCTTGATGCGCTCCAAGCTCCATTACGATTGGCACTGGCAGTTCATCACCGGCAACGGCGATCTGGGCAACCAGGGTATCCACCAGATGGACATCGCCCGCTGGGCCTTGGGCGCCACCACGCTGAGTCCGAAGGTGTTCAGCGTGGGCGCTCGTGCCGGCTATCAGGACAATGGCGACACGCCCAATTCCCAGTTCGTCTATCATCAGTACGAGAAGGCGTCCTTGATCTTCGAGGTTCGAGGATTGCCTAAGGCGAAGGAGTTTCAGGATGCCCGCTGGAACAAGAGCATGCCCGAGTTTCGGGGTGCTCAGGTCGGGGTGATTATCCACTGCGAGAATGGCTATATGGTCATTCCGTCGTACGAAAGTGCCAAGGCCTTCGACAAGAATGGCCGCGAGATCAAGTCGTGGAAGCAAGGTGCCGATCATTACGCCAACTTCGTAGCCGCGGTCCGCAGTCGACGTTCCTCGGACTTGAATGCCGAGATCCTAGAAGGTCACTTGAGCAGCGCCCTGTGTCACACGGGCAACATCAGCTACCTGTTGGGCAAGAAGCTTGCGCCGGAGGCCATTCGTGAGCGGCTTCAGGACAGCCCGGAAGCTGCCGAGACCTTCTCTCGGTTGTCCGAGCACCTCATTGCCAACGGTGTCAATTTAGAGACTCAGCCCTTGGTTCTCGGAGAGATGCTCCGCATGGATGTGAAGACCGAGCGCTTTGTCCGCAACGATCGCGCCAACCAGTTGCTCACCCGCGAATACCGCAAGGGATTCGAGGTTCCGTCACACGTTTGACGCTTCGATTCAAGGTCGTCGCTCTTCTGCCAAAGCCCCACCCGTGTCTAGTACCCGGGTGGGGCTTTCGTTCATTTAGCCGTCAGGTTAGGTCAGGCCTGCGTCCGTTCTTGAGGTAGAATCGGGCGCAGTTGTTTCCCCAGAAGTCGGCGGCGTGCTGGGGTCCGAGGTGGCGCACATAATCCCGAGCGAGCCCTTCAATTTGTTCGTAGCTGCCGCCCAGCAAGCACACGGGCCAGTCGCTTCCGAACATCAGCCGCTCGGGTCTGAATGCTTCAAACACCACGTCAAGGTAAGGGCGGAAATCTCCGAACTGCCACTTCTGGTGATCGGCTTCAGTCACCATGCCCGAGACCTTGCAGCACACGTTCGGGTGTTGGGCCAATTCGCGAATTTGCGAGGTCCATGGTTCCAGGAGCCCTTGTCGGATGAGCGGTTTGGCGATGTGGTCGAGAACGAAGGGTTGGTCTGGGAAGCGCGCCACGAGTTCCAGAGCGGCGGGCAGTTGCTTCGGATAGATGAGGATGTCGTAGGTGAGCCCAAATTGGCGGAGAGCTCCGATGCCCTGGAGCACCGATGGGCGGACGAGGAACCGCTCGTCGGGCTCGTCTTGTGCGACATGGCGGACTCCGACAAACCGAGGATGCGCCGCCAGCGGAGCGAGGCTTTCTTCCAGCCGATCCGACTGAAGGTCTACCCAGCCGACGACTCCTTTCACGCGAGGGTCGGCATCCGCCAATCCGAGCAGCCACCATGATTCGGCCAGCGATTGGCGGGCTTGGACGGCGATGGATCCGTCGAAGCCGAGGGAGCGGTGCAGTCGTTCCAGGTCGGCGGGCAGCCAATCGCGCTGAAGGGCTGATCCAGAGGGGATCCACGGATATTCGGAGGCGCTGTACCTCCAGAAATGTTGGTGGGAGTCGAGCTTCATGCCGGCAACCTGACAGGGCGGGGCTTTCCTGAAAACCGCTGAAAATTGGAACACAGATGTGATTGGCTTGTTTCGAGGGTTGCGGAGGGTCTGGGCCGACAGGTATCAACTCCCGGTGCCCAGTGTTGCTGACCAGTTGAAGGCCGAGCGTGAGCGTCAAGGACGCACCGTCCACGATGTGGCCAATGTGACCAACATCAAGACCGACCACATCCGTGCCCTTGAGTCGGGCGACTGGGATGCCTTCGGTGCGCAGGTCTACATTCGGGGTTTCACGCGGACCTATTCCAAAGAATTGCGCCTCGACGTTCCCCAGATCATGTCCGAATTGGAGGCAGAGCTCGGAAAGTCTGAAGATTACTCCGCACCGCCGCCGCTGACCGGTCGTCGAAAAGGTCCCCTCGATTTCATCACTCTCTGGCTCTCGCGGGTCCGCTGGCAGTGGTTGTTTCCGATTCTGATCGGTGCCGCCGTGCTGGCAGCGGGGTGGATGGGTTACCGCTCGTGGCTGTCATCCCGGGTGGTCGGAACAAGCAATTTGGCTCCGGCCCGGAGCGCGGTGGTTCCAGCGCCTGTGCCTGCCACGGTTCCCTTGGGCAATACCCTCCGCCCATTGCCGCGAAAGGCTCTCAACGCCCAGGCAGCGTTGCCCACCAACGCGACAACGCCACCGGCGCGCACGCGCTGAGCGCGGCACCGGTGGCGTTGAGAAAGGGTGCGGTCCGAAGACAGCACGGCATGGATCAACCGCCGATCTTCGTCCAAGCGGCGTTGGCCTTGGAGGAGGCGACCACGGCTTCGATGAAGGCCATTCCGCGTACGCCGTCTTCGATCTTCGGGTAGTCGTTGGCTACGTCGTCCTTGGCAAGTTTCTTGCCGGCCTGACGGGCGCGGATCGCGTTGGCGAAGTTTTTGTAAATGTTGGCGAAGGCCTCGAGGTAGCCCTCGGGGTGGGACGGGGGGGTGCGGCCCGCGGCCTTGGCGGCGTCGCTGAGGTAGCCGTTGGCCGTACGATAAACCTGCATGGGCTGATCCATCCACTTCACCAGCAGCGTGTTCGGTTCATTCTGGTGCCATTCCAGGCCACCGAGTTCTCCGTACACGCGGATGTTCAAATTGTTCTCTTCACCGACCGAAATTTGCGAGCTGTGGAGCACGCCCTTGGCTCCACCTTTGAAGCGGAGCAACACGTTGCCGTCGTCATCGAGCTTGCGGCCTTTGACAAAGGCGGTCAGGTCGGCGGCCAGTTCGCTGATTTGCAGGCCGGTGATGTATTCGGCGAGGTTTTCGGCGTGGGTGCCGATGTCGCCAATGCAGCCGGCGGCACCGCTGCGCTTGGGGTCGGTGCGCCAGGCGGCCTGTTTCTGACCGGAGGCTTCGATCCGGGTCGCCAGCCAACCTTGAGGGTATTCAACGACGACCTTGCGGATCTTGCCCAATTTGCCTGAGTGGACTAGGTGGCGGGCTTCTTTCACCAGCGGATAGCCGGTGTAATTGTGAGTCAGGCCGTAGAGGCGGCCGGTCTTTTTGACGATGGCCGCGAGTTCTTTGGCTTCAGCCAGATTGAAGGTCGCCGGCTTGTCGCTCAGCACGTGGAACCCAGCCTCCAGGGCGGCCTTGGCTGCAGGGAAATGAACGTGGTTGGGCGTGACAATCGACACGAAGTCGATCCGCTGATCGGCCGGCAGAGCGGCCTCCTTAGTCACCAATTCTTGGTAGCTGCCGTACACCCGATCCGGGGAGAGGAAGAAGTCTGCACCGGAGGCCTTGGATTTTTCCGGATCCGATGAAAACGCGCCGGCGACCAGCTCAATTTGGCCGTCGATGTTTGCGGCGATGCGGTGCACTGCGCCGATGAACGCGCCCCGTCCGCCGCCGACCATTCCGTAACGAATCTTTCTGCTCATGATGGATGTGTGTTGAACGACTGTGATTGCCGTGAGGAAACGCCGCTAAACATCACCGCCCGTCGCCAACCGAGTCAACGGCCGAGGCAGGCCGAGTCGGGGCTGCGAATCGGGAGATGTAACGAGGTTTCATTGTGGCAACTCTTTCCCTGTTGTCCTGGCGCACGACTGCCTTAGCTTCCCGCCCGCCTGGAGCGCAGTTCTGACGCCCGGGCGACTTGTCCATGCTTGTCCATCTGCTCAAATCCAAACTGCACCGAGCCACCGTCACCGCAGCCAGCCTCGACTACGAGGGGAGCCTTACCATCGCCGAGGATCTTCTGGAGCGCGCAGGTTTGCATCCTTACGAGCGCATTCTTTGCGGAAACATGGCTAATGGAGCCCGCTGGGAGACCTACGCCATCCGCGGTCCTCGTGGCTCCGGGGTCATCGAGTTGAATGGTGCCGTGGCTCATTTGGGCAAGATCGGTGATCGACTCACCATTATGTCCTTCGCCGAGGTTGAGGAGTCTCAGGCTGCGGCGTGGACTCCTAAGGTCATCGTCCTGGATACCGCCAACCAAATTATTAACGAGCGCGGAATTTAAGCCGGTGCGAGGCCGTTGGGAGGAAAGCGATGGATGGATGTCCTTGGGTTGCATTTGGAAAGCCCCAACGGGGCGCTGCATACCAGCCCAGGGTGCAACCCTGGGAAAAGAGGTTCCCAGGGTTTAGCGTTCTGTAGGAACGCCGCATATCCCGGAATGCCTAGACCGTGCAGGCGTTATGCGGCGTTCCTTCAGAACGCACCGATTCTATGGGTTCATACCCAGGGTTACACCCTGGGCTGGTATGCGCTGCCCCGTTGGGGCAGGGGGGTGGTGTTTTTTGGCTGAGCCCTGGGCTGGTATGTGCGGCACGGTTGGGGCGGAGAGTGGTGTTCAACGACAATTATTATTCCCCTAAAAAAACGATCGTTGCCGTGCAGAGGGGTGGTGTTTGGAAAGCCCCAACGGGGCGCTGCATACCAGCCCAGG
>CAJAHH010000157.1 GCA_903939515.1 uncultured Verrucomicrobiota bacterium | reverse complement strand
TGCGAGCAGGGGTTGGCGCCGATCTGTCCCGCATGATGATGACCAACGAGCACTTGAGTGTACTCTCAGAGAACCTCTCGGCCTCGGTCAGCCGCATTAAGGATGTCGACGTGGCGACGGAAAGCGCGAGGTACGCCAAGTACAACATTCTCGTCCAATCCGGTACGGCGATGTTGGCCCAGGCGAACTCGCTGCCGCAGTCGGCGTTGCGTTTGCTGCAATAATCGGCTTAGTCAGTCATTTCAGAGGGGCGGCGAAAGCCGCCCCTTTTTTAGTTTTTTGTAGGCAGCGGCCCTGATATCTTCTCCTCGACGGAGTCCGGTGCTCTGACTGTTAAAATTTAACAGTGGCTATCGAGTAGAATCTCAAACTGGCAGGCAAGGACAGTTCCCATTCAGTGGTCGATACGACCTTGCTCTAGGCCGGGCGACTCTTGGCAGCGTGTCAATTGCAGGCCGCCTTCCTGAAGGTCAAAGGCCGTCATCGGCCAGCGGCCCGTCAAAGCCGATGGACTGCGGATCTTGGGCAAGATTTTTGCCGCCTCCGGCCATTGGGAGGTGCCCTGCTCTGGAAGAAAGGTGGCCAGCTCTGGAAGAAGGAAGAAACGCTGGAGCTCATCCGGGAAGAAAAGGAGCCGAGGATGGTTCCTCGCTACTTTCAGTGGGTAGCAGTGGCTCCCAAGATGGAGAAGCGAGTTGGAGGTTTCATGTCCCAACAAGGATTGATCCTAGGCGTCGACAGCAATTGCTCCGGTGTTCGTGAGAAACGTCGAGGTTGCGTCAAGGAGTTGCGAAACCGCATAAAACCCAATTTTTTCGGGGGTTACGTATTGACAGTTCAGAGACTTCTCGAAGAAGGCGAGATCGTCGTTCCCACCTTCCAAACTTCTGGTCTTGCAGGCCTTCAAGGCAATGAGAACTCACGGTTGCTGGGAACCACTGGCCGTCGGGGACAACCGATCTCGACGGCCGCCTTACTGAAAACAGCGAGTAATCCCGCGCCGGAACAGACCCGGGATCAGCAACCCATTGCCGCTGCGAATACGGCACGGGTCGTCGTTGAGCGTCACATCTAGCCGGTGGTGGCTTGCATTTTCGATCTCCCACCCCAGCGGTTGGCCAGAAGCACCTGCGCCGCCGACAGCTCCTCGGGTTCTAGATTCGTGATCAGCTCGACCTCCTCGTCTTTTCGGCCATCCCTTTGGCGGAGGACTCGGCCCACTTGAGCGGCAAACGGAAAGCCTATGTCCTCTGCCGACACTTGGCGGCCGATTAGTGTGCGGATCTCACGTTTTCCCGAGTTCTTCTCGATCGTCCGGCCGTCGGTGCGACTTGCCTCGGCAGGGGGGAATCCGCCGTGGGCACAGGCGCGGCGGTGTCGATGTTCTGTTTCAATGTGGGGGCGGTTCCCTTTGACCGTCAGAAGGTAGTGGGCTCCATGCTCCATAACCAGTTCCCGTGCCGTCTGTTCACAGGTGTGAAGCGCTTACATCGACACCGAGCTTCCTGACAGATCCATGGTCCCGAAAAGTTCGCGCGCCATAGGGATCTCATTGGTTTTGGGGTTGGCCCGCGCACAGCCTAGAAGTAACTCGCCGGGGACGCTCACGGCACCGAGGATCGTCTCTCCCGGCCCGTGCTGCGGTTCCTTCCCATCCACCGCGATCAGTTCATCGGCCGCAGGTTGACCTGGCACCCTGGCTTGGATCCGCAGCAACCGCTCTTGGAGAGCGCTTGCGTGTCAGTGACGGTATGAAAACCGATGAAAACTGGCGGTTTGAAAACCACTGAGCCCAGAAACTCAATGGATCGTCGATCTAGCCTCAGTTTGTCGGTTGCCCGAGTGAACAATGGTCAAATCTGGTGGGCCGCGGACGCGTTCGGCCTCATCTTTAAGAAGGAAGAAACGCTGGAGCTCATCTGGAAAGAAAACGGATCCGAGGATCTGGCAAAACAGCGGATTTCGAACCGGCCACTTTCCGTTGATTTCGAAACGTTGCTGAGACTTGCGTCGACCCGGGCCAGGAAGCGGGAGAAGGTCGACTGACCGAGGGCCGGGAAGGAACCGTCCGGGCTCGGGCGGATTCCAATGGCCCGGCGCTGATTCTGGGTCAGGCGCCGCGCCAGTTTGGCCAGATCCTTCTGCCCGCGGGGAGCGTCGCACTGCACGGCCAGCAGGATGAGGTTTGCGAGAGCCTAGTGCGGGTAAGACTCCGCACGCGAGCGGTAGTTGGGCAAGGCGTTGAAGTGCTCGGCCTGAAGATTTCGTCGGGCATTCCGGACAAGTTCCCGCGCGAAGAGTCTCTTGGGTTTGTTGTGGGCGACGTAGAAGTCTCGGCGTTGTGGCGCCAGTGACCGTCGGTAAGGCCCAACTCCTGCCATCCTTGGGCTGTGTAGGCGGTGCCTTGGAACTGTTGAGGGTCGACTAAGGTTTCAACGACAAGGATGGGATGGCCGCAGCGGGCCTGCCAGTCGGAGCTGAGACGCTGTTGGGTGAGGCACTCGTGAACCGAGATTGGGCTGGTGGACCTCTGGCAGAATGAGGAAGCGGGCGTTGTTGGCGATGAGGCTCAAGCGTCGATCCCGCTGGGCCCGGGTCCAACCGATCCACCGGTCACGGTGTTTGAGGTGATTTGCCGCAGCGCTGAAGACCAGCACCTCCAACCAGCAACCGGAGGAGTCGACAGCGGCTTAGAACATGCGTTCACCGGCGGGTTTGATCCGACCGAGGTAATGGTGTTCCTGCAGCAGAGAATGGAGGCGGTTCTGATCGGAAGGCTCAACCAGAGGCAGGATCCGGATGTCATCCAATGAGACGGGGCCGTATCGGGGGGGTGATTCCACCCTTCACGCCCGGGTAGCTAAAAAGTCGGAGGAGAGTTGTTCCGGACAAACGGCATCCACCCTATAAAATCTAGCTCAATCCACCTTCATGCATGCGGGCCTGAGGTCAGCATTTGGACTTAAATCAGGCTCTCCGGAGCAAAAAGCGGGCTAGGATGGTGCTTTTGGCGCTCGATTAGGAGTCGATGATTTTTGGTCGGTTCAAGAATTTCCTTAAGGTCTAACCGGGGTTGCCGCATAGGGTAACTAGTTGGGAATGTTTTCCGACTGAGTTGAGGGACTCATTTCCTTCGGTCGGCATGGATGCCGGCCTGTAACTACGACACGGATTGTCATATGGTCATTAACACAAATACTACAGCGGCCCGCGGTGCACGTTTCCTCGCGGACTCCACTTCGAATCTCCAAAAGTCTCTGG
>CAJAHH010000156.1 GCA_903939515.1 uncultured Verrucomicrobiota bacterium | reverse complement strand
TGTCCCTCCCAGCAGCCTGTCCCTCCCAGCAGCCTGTCCCTCCCAGCAGCCTGTCCCTCCCAGCAGCCTGTCCCTCCCAGCAGCCTGTCCCTCCCAGCAGCCTGTCCCTCCCAGCAGCCTGTCCCTCCCCGCGGCCTCCCAACACAAGCCTGTCCCCAGGCAGCAGCGGGACCGAGCCGAAGCGAGCATTGGAGGCGATCACCCAACCCCCTCGCGCGCAGCGCGAAAGCAATGCCCTCCCCCCGAGCCTCCCTGCGAGCGCAGGCTCGATCCCGCGGAGCCCCACCCGCGATCCGCCCACTCCCAGCAGCCTGTCCCCAAAACCTATCCACCCCGCACACACAGCCTGTCCCCAGCCAGCAGAGAGCAGTGCCTCAACGAGCCGAGATAAGGCCGTTGATAATTCATTGGGGTTGCTTCAACTGGGCGAGATAAAGCCAGCGACGATTCTAGTGGGTGCCCCAACGGGGCACGGCATACCAGCCCGGGGTGCAACCCCGGGTATGGGGGGTGGAAGGATTGCGTTCTGTAGGAACGCCGCATAGGGCCTCGCCAAGACGCGCCGCCGCGTCGGTAAGCTTTAGCGCTTGGGCGGCAGCTGGGGTGGCCGGGGCCGCAGGAGCCTTCGGCACTGCCGGAGCGGCGGGGGCGCACGGTGTTCTAATCGCCTGATCCGGATCGACAGTCGGATCGAGAGCTTGGATTTCACGCATCAGAACCCTAGGGTTTCATGCAATGAGTGAGCCAAACCCACTGTCCAACTGGACTCCCGAGCAGGTCGCGCTCGGCAAACGGTGGGTTCGATCCTGGGCCGAAACCGGCGCAATCATGGATGAGTTGCGTCGTGAGGCGCTCCGTAAAACCGACACCGTGGAGTCGTTGCAACGGTTGGCTGGAGCATTCGAATCGGCCCGCCACATGGGACGTCCCCGGTTGTCATCAGGACTTGTGGCTCAGCAAGCGTTCTTCCTCAAATGCAGACCGGCTTTGCATGGATAAATGCGGCCGTTGCCGCCCAAGAGCTTTGCCGTGAGCGAGGTTTTCCCTTCGCATTCATTGGCGGGGTGGCGGTTCAGTGCTGGGATGACCTCGCGTCACCGAAGACGTGGACCTCACGCTCTTCTGCGGCTTTGGGAACGAAACCCCGGTGATTCAGGCGTTTCTTTCGAGGTTTGCACCGCGAATTCCAGACGCTGCCGAGTTTGCCGAGGAACGTCGGGTGATCCTTCTGAAAACGTCGGAAGGCATTCCCATTGATGTGGCGTTGGCAGGGTTTCCGTTTGAGGAATCATTGTGTCGGAGAGCAGTATTGCGGGAGTTTTTGCCTGGTATTTCGCTCCAAGTGTGCCAAGCCGACGACCTTGTGGTGCTGAAGGCCTTTGCCGGTCGTTCCAAAGACTGGATGGACATCGAAAATGTGCTGGTCCGCCAGGGTGACCGTCTGGATTGGGATTATATCCTTAAGGAACTCAAGCCGCTGGTGGAATTGAAGGAGGCACCGGAAGCTCTTGTTCACTTGGAGCGACTCCGCCGATCGGTCGAATGATGATCGACGGAACGATTTCTGTGGGATCGGCTCTTGGGTGTTCACCCCATAATTCACGGACCACAGAAAATCTTAAAATTAGTCAAGACTGGCACCTTTTGTGTAAATAGGTGGGACCGACCCCTTTTGCCAGCAGCAAGGCGATTGCAACAAAGCGCGGGCTTCCTTGACGCTCGTGAGCGTGTGCGGTTCCCTCTGCCTTTCGGAACGAATCCTGAACACGTACATGAGCAATATCGTTGATATCCAAGCCCGCGAGATCCTGGACTCCCGTGGCAATCCCACCGTCGAGGTTGATGTCCTCCTCGATTCCGGCGCCGTCGGCCGCGCCGCGGTCCCCTCCGGCGCCAGCACCGGCGAGCACGAAGCCATCGAACTGCGCGACGGCGACAAAAAGCGCTACCTCGGAAAGGGTGTCACCAAGGCCGTCAAAAACGTGACCGACAAAATCGCCCCGGTCCTCGCCGGAGTCGATGCCTTCGACCAACTCACGGTCGACAAGATCATGCTCGAACTCGACGGCACCGAGACCAAATCCAAGCTAGGCGCCAACGCCATCCTCGCAGTCTCCCTGGCCAACGCCAAAGCCGCCGCCGCAACCCTCGGCCAGCCCCTCTTCAAGTACCTCGGTGGGCCCAACGCCAAAGTCCTGCCGGTGCCCATGGCCAACGTCATCAACGGCGGCGCCCACTCCGACGCCCCCATCGACTTCCAGGAATTCATGGTTATGCCCCATGGCTTCGAAACCTTCAGCGAAGGACTCCGCGCCATTACCGAAATCTTCCACTCCCTCAAGGCCGTCTTGAAGAAAAAGGGCCTGAGCACCGCCGTCGGTGACGAAGGCGGATTCGCCCCGAAGCTCGAGAGCGCCGACGCGGCCCTCGACGCCATCGCCGCCGCTGTCAAAGACGCCGGCTACAAACTGGGCAAGGACATCTTCCTGGCCCTCGACGTCGCCGCCTCCGAGTTCTATACCGGCAACGAAACCTACGTCTTCAAAAAGAGCAGCGGCCAGAAGCTCAGCGGTGACGAGATGGTCGAATTCTACGCCCGCCTCTGCGCCAAGTACCCCATCGTCTCGATCGAAGACGGCTGCGCCGAAGGCGACTGGAAGACCTGGAAGAAACTCACCGACAAGCTCGGCAGCAAGACCCAGCTCGTGGGTGATGATCTCTTCGTCACCAACGTGAAGTTCCTCCGCAAGGGCATCGAGACCGGCACCGCCAACTCCATCCTCGTGAAGGTCAACCAGATCGGTACCCTCACCGAGACCCTCGACGCCGTCGAACTCGCCCAGAAGAACAACTACACCGCTGTTCTGTCCCATCGTTCCGGCGAGACCGAAGACAGCACCATCGCTGACATCGCCGTCGCCACGAACTGCGGCCAGATCAAGACCGGCTCACTCAGCCGCACCGATCGCACCGCCAAGTACAACCAACTCCTGCGCATCGAGCAAATGCTCGGCAGGAACGCCGTGTACGCCGGCCGCAGCGCCCTGCCCAAGTCACGCTGAACCCCATTGAAGGGCTGTTTCGACCGCGAAACCGCCCATTCTCTCTAGGCCCGGAGATCGAACCCTCGATCTTCGGGCCTTTTTGTCGCGACGCATTTCCTCAGACAACCCTCATCTTTCGATTGGCCGAACCGCCGGGCGGAGTCCTACCGTCAGCACCATGAAGCGTCTGTGGCAGATTGTCGGGTTGGGACTCCTGCTGAGCGGGTCGGCCTCGGCCGCCAAGTTCACCCCCCTGGAGACCGGCACCAACGACACCCTCTTCTTCTCCTACGCCCAGTCCCCCGACGGCCAATGGATCGCCGGTGGTTCTCAAGCGCGCCGCGATGCCGCCAACACCAACCAGCCCCCTTCGGGCGGATCGGTGGTTTTGTGGCGAACTCGAGATGGCCGCCGCGATTGGGTCCTCGGAGACCACGCAGCCACGGTCAACTGGATGCAGTTTTCCGATGACAGCAAAACCCTGGTCAGCGGCAGCGGCACCTCCGGCCTGCTCAAAGTCTGGTCGATGGCTGATCATTCCCTGCGCCACACCCTCCGCCTAAAAGAACCGCTCATCGCCTCCTCAACACTCGGTTCCCAATTGGTCTGTGCCCTCTCGCCGGATGGCAAACGCTTGGCTGCGGCCGGTGCCGTGGTCAAACCGGTGGGCATTAGTCAGACCTCCGAAGCCGCCACGCTCATGGTGTGGGACCTCACGACGGGCCAGGTGCTCTGGACGTTACCCCAATGCGGAGTCGGCACCTTGGCCTTCACCCCAGATGGCCAGACCCTGCTGGCCTACACTCGAAACATCGTCTGGGAGGAACTCCGTGGATTCCACTCGGCGAGGATTGCGGATGAACGGCTCATGTCTTGGAACGCGTCCAATGGCACCACCAACTTCATGTCACCCATCCCCGGCATGAACCCCAGCCACTTGGTGGTCTCCGCTAAGTCCGGCGGCGTCCTCGCTCTCTCCGGAGACCGCAACACCTGGTATGATTTAAAAACTGGATCCGTCTCGCGCGAACAACCCATCCAATTGCGGCGCTCATTGCATGTGGCCGTGATGAACCGCGACGAAGACCAACTGTTAGTGATCGAGTTTTCGGCCGAGAACATGCACCGAGTCCGCATCGCAGATGGGGCCACCTCCATCGCCGGCAGCTTCAAGGGACACACCAACCGAGTGATGTTTGCCGCCGTCTCCAGCGACCTGAAACGCATCGCTGGCACTCGTTCAAACCGTCCGGTGTTGGTCGATCTCGAAGCCCCTTGATGGTCCCCGTCTCAGCCGGAATGGTTTGCTGCCAGATCGGTCATGCGGGCTGCGCCCTCTTCCGCAAGAGCCTCGTTGGTCGCTTGTGACGGGCCTCAGCATGGCTCGCGCCTCGCCTTGCAAAAGAATCAGTCACGCCATCCCGACCCTCTCCACTGAATCGTTCTGGCTAAAGATTCCCAACCCGTCGTCCGGTAATGGCTTGAGGCCCACCGCCGATCATCGTGCCTTGATCGGGTCAAACCCCGGAGCTTTAGCCAGCCAACCAACCTTGAACGCCACCTCGTAGCCTATGGGGTCGGCCGTGCCACCCACCGCACCGACCCATCGGTCGAATTATAGCGCAGTACTTGTCCGGAAGGTGCCTCCGGTACCCGTGCCAAAAACCCGGCCTGCACCAACTCCTGCAACTGGGTCGGGTAGCGATCTTCGGTGGCATGAAACTGCTGCAACGCCGACAGCAGTGGAGCCAAGTTAGCGGTCTTTTCGGCCGACTTTTTCCCAGCGGCCGTGGCCCCCAGGTAATCCACCGGAGCCGACAAGGGATTGGACTCTGGCTTGCCGGCCTTGGCCTGCCCGTCCGCCGGATCCGAACGCCCACAGCCAACCCACGCAACAATCGCAAAAAGCAACCCCAGCCAACTCACTCTCATAGCAGAGCACTCCAAAGAGACCGCTCCAAAAAATCAAGAGAAGGCTCCGTCCCGAATGGACCAACACACCTCCAGTGCCCGCCGAACCGTTCTCAGAAACCCACCCTGCACAGCAATCTCAGCGATCTCCCCCCAACGATTGCCGAGACCACAATACCAGCAACCCACCCCGTTGCCTCACAAGCTCGAAGGGTTCAGCCCTTTGATAGTGGCCCCTGCGGCTCAAGCCATTGCTGCGCGAAACGCTGCAGTTCGATCAGGGCCGGCTCCCACCCGGTATTGAGAGGCATGGAGAAGCGGATAAATTGCTTACGAGCTCCGACGTAAAACGGATTTTGGACAAGTCGGCAGACCGAAGCCCACCGCGTAGTGAGAGTCCGCCCGACCTCCTGAAAGTAGGCACCCACAGTGACGGCTCCATCATTCAGGTTGGGCGGAGGCCCGAGCAACACGTCATCCCAACGCCCATCCACGCAGGCAGCCCAAAGAGTGATCTCGGGCGTGGGGAGTTGTGGATGCCTGAGGACTCGGCATTGGAACGGAATCCGCCGGCCTGCAAAGTTGAGGAACACTTGTGAAGGTTCATTGAAGCGGACAGTTCGGAACCCTTGGCCCACCCAACAAATCTCAGGAGTGTGACCGAAGAGGTTGCCCCCAGTGCCCTCCCCTGCCTGCCACTGAGCCTCAAACACGGAGACCCTATTGGAGTTACTATCGAAGAAATGACCATTGAAGAGGTGGGTGGTGGCCAATGTTTCCGCAACGTGCGCCCCCAATGGAACTTCCTGAAATTGGTAGCCCAGGAGTTGATGATGGGCGGTCAAGAACAGGGGATCGTGGGGCGGCCGTGTCTGGGTTCGAATCCAAAAGCCGGTACCGAAGACGGACACGCCGAACAGCGCCAACGTAATAAAGATCGAGTACGGAACGCGGGCCCGCGATGGAGCCGGATGCGCGAGGGATGCCATTCCACCAAGCCCATCGGCAGGGTGCGAGCCCGAGTTGAGCTGAGATCTCAGCGCGGGAAATTGAAGCCGTTGAACCGTTGCCATGGGCTCGTCTTCTCAGGCATTTTGAAGGCAAGCAGCCCATGCTGCCCGGCTTCAATCGGGCTGTTCTCATCCGTCCCATGTCCCTGACCACTGATTCAAAGATCTACGTCGCTGGCCACCACGGCCTGGCCGGAAGCGCCATCTGGCGGAGCTTGGAACGGCGGGGATACCAGAACCTCATCGGCAAGCGTTCCCGCGAGGTCGACCTTTGCGACTCCCAGGCGGTCGACAACTTCTTTGCCAGTGAACGACCGGAATACGTCTTTCTGGCGGCCGCCAAAGTCGGCGGCATCAAGGCCAACAGCGATTTCCCGGGCGAGTTCCTCTTCAAGAACCTGGCCATTCAGAACCACGTCATCGACGCGGCGCGACGACACGGTGTCCGGAAGCTGCTCTTTCTGGGCAGTTCCTGCATTTACCCGCGGTTAGCACCTCAACCCCTCAAGGAAGAATACCTGCTCACTGGGCCGCTGGAACCCACCAACCAGTGGTATGCCATTGCCAAGATCGCCGGCATCAAGCTGTGCCAGGCCTATCGCCGCCAATACGGGTGCGAGTTCATTTCGGCGATGCCGACCAACTTGTACGGCCCCGGAGACAACTACGACCCGCTGGGTTCGCACGTACTCCCGGCGCTCATCCGGCGCTTCCATGAGGCCAAAGTCGCGGGTGCGGCCTCCGTCACCTGCTGGGGCACCGGGGCTCCCCTCCGCGAATTTTTGCACTCCGACGACCTGGGCGATGCCTTGGTGTTCCTCATGGAGAACTACTCGGCCGAAGAGTTCATCAACGTGGGTTCCGGCCAAGAATTAACCATCCGCGAGCTGGCCGAGACGGTGGCGCGAATCCTCGGATACCCGGGAACGATCCACTGGGATGCCACCCAACCCGACGGCACACCCCGCAAGCTCATGGACACCACCCGCCTCAACTCCCTGGGCTGGTCGCCGAAGATCCCCCTCGAAGAAGGCATCCGCGGAGCCTATCAAGATTTTCTGAAGCAGACCTGAATCAAACCTGAAGCAACTCGCTGACAGCCGGGTCGATCACTGCAGGTCCTCAGCCACTCCAGCCTGAGTTTCTAAAAGAGAAGGGTCACCCGACAGAAAAGGGCCCGTCTCGAATCGCGCCTTTGCCTTCGACTTCTTCCTGGGCAGAGGCCATTGCCTCCAGTTTCTCCAAAGAATACGCACCCCCGCCCCTCAAATAAAACCGAGTCACCTGTTCGCGGAGAGTCCGGTACAATGCTGGGTCGGTTTGGGAAAGTGCCACCGGCACATCCCGCTGCGCATACCGAACCAACGCAGCCAGCTCCCTCCACCGTTTTTGGTGGAAACAAACTAACTCCGCTTCCGGGTCGCCCAACAAGGCAACCGCGACTAATTCCTCTTCTCGGGCAGTCATGGCTGGGGTTTCAAAAGATCCAAATACACGAGATTCTCCATCGCCCACCCACGAGCCGGTTCCGGAAATGAAGAAACTTTATTTTGATTCAGCTCGGCAGCACCACTCTGTAGCCAAGGGCGCGAGCAGCAGCGGCCTGTTGCTCGTCGTTGGTGTGATGAGGAACTTCACCCGAAGAAACGCTCCGTCCGCTCCTCTGCCAACTTCTGATCGGTTGTGAAGCATGGTTTCTTGTCGCTCCATATTTTCCGGATCAACGCGGCGTGCACAGCCGGATCAAAGCGTTTTGCAGCTTTCTTGACCTTGGCGGATCGCGGCAGTTTCAGCAGCGCCACAACCACGCCATCACGCGTCACGATGAGTTCTCCCACCACCGCGAGCCGCTTCTCAACCTCGGGCCAGTTCTGACGCAAGTCGCGGATGGTCACGGTTTCCATAGTTGGAGTGAAAGACGGGTTCACCCCAACGTCAACCGTCCGTCAATCGTCTGTCGCACATCGCCCGGTGCAACTCGGCGACCACCTGTTCCAGCACAGGGCGCCAATCGCCGCGATGGCTTTGCCGAAACAACCGGAGCGTCGGATACCAGGGCGAGTCGGCCCGCTTCAGCAACCACCTCCAGTCCGGCGAATCTTGCACCAGCAACCAGACGGGCTTGCCCAACGCCCCCGCGAGATGAGCCACGGCGGTATCCACCGAGATCACTAAGTCCAACCCCTCAAGGTATTCGGCCGTCGCCCTGAAATCCATCAGACCAGAAGTCCGATCTACCCATCGCGGCCATTGGGCCACGATCGCCTGGTGCTCGGGCCGGATCGGTACCTGCAGGCTATGAAACTCAACGCCCTCGATTGAAATCAAGTCGGTCAGCCCTTCGGGGGCGATGGACCGGATCTGATCATCGTCATGCGTCGGATTTCCAGACCACACCAAGCCGACCTTCAACCGAACGCCCCTCGAGCCGGACTCCAAACCGTTCGCACTCACCCGCAAATAGGGAACCTGATTGGGAAGGGTTTCGGTCGAAATACCCAATGCATGGGGCAGGCTCATCAGAGGGATGAACACGTCAAAGGCCTTGGGAGTCTCAGACGGCAAGACCCACTCATCGGCCAATCCGCTTTCGACCATCAACGGCAACAAGGCCGCAGGGCACTCGACAATAATCCGCCCCACTCGCTGCCGGGCCATCGGAAAGAACCGGGCAAATTGGATAAAATCTCCAAACCCCTGTTCACCGTGCACGAACAGCACTTGGTCGGGCCGATGCTCCCCCTTCCATTGGGGTTGAGTGTACGACCTGGGGACAAACTGCGGCCCTGCCCCACCCTTCCATCGCCATTCATATTCTGCGAAGCCCTCGCTCAACTCTCCCAGACTCAACAGCACGAGGGCGCGGTTCCAATGGGCCAAAGGGTGTTGGGGAGACAGCGTCAGAGCCCGGTCGATCAGCCCCAACCCCTCTCGGTGCCGGTTCAGACACTTGAAGACGATGGCCAAATTGGACATCGCCTCACAATCGTCCGGGCGAATAACCAGCGCTCGCTCATACCAGGTGGCGGCCGCCTCGTACTGCCTCATTCTCTGCAGAGTCACACCCATGTTGTAGTGAGCATCCGTGCATCGGGGATTGATTTTGAGGGCACCAATAAAGAATTGCTCAGCTTCTTTGGGATCACGCCCCAACTCATTGGTGACAGCGCCCAAGGCATTGAGGGTTTCCGCCGATCTAGGAGCGATTTGAGCCGATCGCTGCAGGCACCGAAACGCCTCTGCATGGGCGCCCTGACGGGTCAGAGCCATTCCCAAAAGGAACCACGGCTGAGCTTGATCCGCATCCGATTCGACCAAGCGCCGACACAGCGCCTCAGCGACCGAATAACGCCCCTCAGAAAACGCGCCGACGGCTCGTTGCAATTCGAGTTGGTATTCCAATGTCATCAGATCGTGGTTATCCCTTCATGGCCCACAGCTTCGGGCTCCGAATCACGATAAACAGGTGGGCCCCGATCATCAATCGGTCGATCTGGCCAAAGCATGACGACCATGCCGCGCTGAATCTATCCATCGCGGCAACCATGGGCACTGCCAATGCTGTGTTGTACGAAGCATTCAAATCGCCAAAGTCCAATTGTGGATCGCGAGTCCGAAGACGAATGGCAAGAATGGTACCGGCTCACGCCAATCGAACGATGGCAGCAGAGTATGAGCCTATGGACCCTATACACAGCGCAGGGAGGCAGCCTTGATCCGGAACCAGATTCACAAAGTCCTTTCGACTTTCCAGAGCTACGGGGTACGCGCCCTGTTGATGGGCGGTCAGGCATGCGTATTTTACGGCGCAGCCAAGTTTAGCCGCGACACCGATTTTGCGATCGCGATCGACAGCGACAACTAGGCGCGATTGCACGGAAACCGGCCTCGACCGATGGTCGCTTCGCTTCGGCCGGTTTCAGTTTTACCCCAGTCCCCGATGGCCACGGTTCAAGAAACGTCAGAGCCCTCCATCAAGGCCGCCTCGAAGCAAAGGGTTTGCGGTCCGGCCGAGAACCGTCGGTAAGTCGCACCGAGGTTCCCGAGCCCAGTGTCAGTTGTCGTTCACGGAGTGCATCCAAGAGCCGAAGCTTTTCGCTGATGGGTAGTGCTGCCAGCCCACGACGAAACTCTCTTTTGCTTTCGAGGATCCTCTGTATATCGAAGGTCATTTGGTTATGGGGCGTCGCTCAGGCCAATGAAGCGGCTTCGTTGGACGTCGGCTCAACCGCCAGACCGCCAATCAGCCACTTTGAGGCCAGGCACGCGCAGGAGGTCACTATCATGGGTCACCAGAGTCAGGTCGTAAGCCAGAGCGGTGCCGGCAATCTGACAATCCGCGAAGGCGATGCTGTAACCTTTGGTTTCCATGCTGGCCCGCAGGACCCCGGCGCGCGCGGCGGCCTCAGCGTCAAAGGTCAGAATGGCAATGCCGCTCAGGAATGCTTCCACCGAGGCGGTGAGTTTTGGCGACTGCCGACGGGTTGCTGCATAGCGGAGTTCCATGACCGTGACGGCGCTGATGCCGACATCGGACGGACGAACTTTCTGGATGCGCTGGATCACAGGTTCCACGCCGCGCAAGTAGTCAGTGACGGCACAGGTATCCAGGAGGAATTTCACGCGAAAGAATCCCGGGCCTGTTCGTCTCTGCCCGGACGTTCAATGGGTTCGTCCCAAGTTCCTGCGCTGGCGAGGAAACCAGGGGACCACTCGTCGACCACCGGCTCGATGACGATGGTCTTACCCTCCCACCGTTCACGCACGCGGGTGCCACGGGGGAGCCGACAATCGCCGACCAAGCGGACAGCGAGGCTGTTGCCCACCTTGAAAACAACGGTTTCGCTGCTCACACGTGTGAGGATATCCAAAGAGGATATCCTAACAAGGCTGATGAATGGGTCGAGACCACGTCCCTTCGCCGACCCCGCGGCCACAGGCCAGTAGTCGTTCCTACAAGAGTTCAAAGCCGCTGCCCTCACGCTCCAACTGTTTCAAATCACGGAAAGCGTGAGCCAGACCGTCGTTTCTGCAGCGGCTGGCGCCCCTGATTGCCCCTTCACCAGGTCATGGGTCCTAGTCGGATAGACAGCGGCCGACGAAAGAAACAGCCGGAACCATATTTATGTTACAGTGCCCCCTTTTGTGTAAATAGATGGGACCGAACCGCCGACGGAACTTCAATCCGCAAGAGAGTGCGCCCTGCCGGGCGCACCAATAAAAAAAAGGGGCGGCTTTCGCCGCCCCTCTGAAATGACTTACTAAGCCGATTATTGCAGCAAACGCAACGCCGACTGCGGCAGCGAGTTCGCCTGAGCCAACATCGCCGTACCGGATTGGACGAGAATGTTGAACTTGGCGTACCTCGCGCTTTCCGTCGCCACGTCGACATCCTTAATGCGGCTGACCGAGGCCGAGAGGTTCTCTGAGAGTACACTCAAGTGCTCGTTGGTCATCATCATGCGGGACAGATCGGCGCCAACCCCTGCTCGCA
>CAJAHH010000155.1 GCA_903939515.1 uncultured Verrucomicrobiota bacterium | reverse complement strand
CTGGTGATGCAAATCAATGGGCTGAAATTAGACCAGTTCGGGGAATACACAGTGGACCTGGCAGTGGATGGTGTGCACCACGGATCTTTGCCCTTGTATTTTGGTAAGACACATCAAGCTACAGCTACTGAATTCGAATCTTGATAGAGCGGTTGGATTGTTAACGTTTAGTTGTTAAACATAAATCGGATTTTTAAAATAAACGCAAAACAACATCAAAGTATAAATTTTGAAGAGCCCTGTTGTTTTACACGCCGTTTCAATGCTTCACCGGAAATTTGCAGCCTGATAAATTGCAATGCACGCTGAGTAATCGGATTTAATCCACAGACTCTTCCCGCGTACCCGAAGTGACCCTCATCTCAGACTTTGCAGCTTATTAGCTTCGGAGTCCTTCGCCCCCCCCGGCTCACCCTACCCGGCCGGCAGGTGGAGACTCCCCTGCCCCCCCTCGTGCTCCTAACCGCACACCGGGATCCACGGCACCTGCGGGACGCAAACTGCTCGGACAAAGCAATTGGGCTGGCCTTGTGAAAGGCGCCTCCCAAACTCGGTGCATGAAGTTCTTCCGTGCGGCGCGTTTGGCACCGCTGTTGGCGGCTGTTTTCGTGAGCGGTCCTCTGTCTTCGGCGTTGGCCGACTCGGTCATCCCCAGGGCGACGGATGGGCGGCCTCTGAACCTGGGATTTGAGGCGGGCGATTTGCGCGATTGGCAGGCTAACGGCAAGGCGTTCGATCAGGCCCTGATCCGTGGAGATGTGGTCTCCCAGCGCCGCGCCGACATGAAGTCGAACCACGAGGGCGAGTTTTGGATCGGCGGCTTCGAGCGCACGGGCGACGACCCCAAGGGAACGCTCACCTCCGTGCCCTTCAAGGTGACTCACCCGTGGGCCAGCTTCTTGGTCGCCGGTGGTCCGTGGCCCGAGACCCGTGTAGAATTGGTGGATTCCGCGACAGGGCAGACCTTCTTCAAAATCTCCGGCTCCGAGAGTGAGACCCTCCGCCCCGTGGTCGTCGAACTGAAGGGTTTGATCGGTAAGCAAATCCTCGTCCGTCTGGTGGACGACCGCTCGGGTCACTGGGGTCATCTGAACTTCGATAACTTCCGCTTCCACACCGAGCGCCCGGTGCTGCCCAGCGAGCTCACTCTGAAGGACACCCCCAAGAATGCCGCGCCGCCCGCCGATCAGGTGCTCTTTGCAGGGCTCTCGGCAGCCGACGCTGCGGCCAAGGCCACCCTGCCCTCCGGTTTCGCGATGCATGTCTTCGCCTCCGAGCCCGATATTCGCAACCCGATCGCCTTTTGCGAAGATCACCGCGGTCGCCTCTGGGTGGCCGAAGGCTTGAGCTATCCCAAACGCGTCGGACATCCGCCGGCCAACGGTACCCCGGAGCAGCTCCGCAAAGACATCTTCTCCGGCAAAGATCGCATCCTCGTGTTTGAGGACACCGACGGCGACCACAAGGCCGACAAACGCACGGTGTTCCTGGAGAACGTCAACCTGATCTCCGGAATGGAGTTCGGCTTTGGCGGTCTTTGGGTCGGTGCGGCTCCGTACCTTATGTTCATTCCAATTGCCGACGGTGACGCCCCGAAACCGGCCGGCGATCCGCAAATTTTGCTGGATGGCTGGAACTACACCGCCGACACCCATGAGACGCTCAACACCTTCAACTGGGGCCCTGACGGGTGGCTCTATGGTTGCCACGGGGTGTTTTGTCCTTCCCATGTTGGCAAGCCGGGGGCGATTGAAAACGATCGTCAATGGGTCGATGCCGGCGTATGGCGTTACCATCCGGTGACCCACCGATTCGAGATTTTCACCGAGGGCGGCAGCAATCCGTGGGGCATCGACTTCGATGAGCACGGCAACCTCTGGTCCGAAATGTGCGTCATTCCGCACCTCTTCCACATGATCCAGGGAGCTCGGGTCCTCCGGCAGGGCGGCGAGCACTACACCTACAACCGCGACGAGACGCAGCGCAACGCCAAGCACCGGGATCAACGCAGTCGCAAGAGCATCTTCCCCTATGTGTACGAAGACATCGGCACGCATGCCGACCACGTGCATTGGGCCGGTGCGGCCGGGCCTCACGCCGCCAATGGGCGCAGCGATGCCATGGGTGGCGGCCATGCCCACGCCGGCATGCTGTGCTACTTGGGCACGAGCTGGCCGGCCTCGTATCGCAACAACCTGATCATCGGAAACATCCATGGCCAGCGCATGAACGTCGACCTGCCTGTCGCCCGTGGCTCCGGCTATGTCGGCAAGCACGGTCAAGACCTCCTGAACTTCAATGACCGCTGGTCCCAGACCCTCAACCAACGACTCGACCCGGACGGCAGCGTTTTCGTGATCGACTGGTACGACGCCAACCAATGCCACCACGGTCGGGACGACGGCCACGATCACTCCAGCGGCCGCATCTACAAGATCGTCTATCAAAACCAACCGGTGACCCGCACGAATCTGGCCGCGCTCACTCCCAACCAATTGGTCTCGCTGGTGGGGTCGAAGAACGAATGGCTCAGCCGCCATGCCCGACGCGTGTTGCAAGAGCGTGTAGCCGCCGCGGGCGCCCAGGAATCGGTGGACGAAATCCCCGCCGGCATCCGCGACTATGCGCGCACCCGAAAGGCAGCCGAGAAGATGCCGGCATTGGAAGCGCTGCTCGATGCCGTGGATGGCTCCGGTGACGCCACCTCTCGCCTCCGGGCGCTTTGGGCGCTGCATCTGACTGGGCGCATTCTGCCCGAAGACGCCGCCCGCTGGATCCGTGATCCCGAGCCTCAAATTCGCGCCTGGGCCGTTCAGACTTTCTTCGAGCACTCCGGCATGCTCTTCAAAGAGCCGACCTTCGAGCAATTGGCCGGCAGCGCCGTCGAAGCGCTGGTCGCCTTGGCCACCGAAGACCCCTCACCCGTGGTACGACGGGCCGTGGCCAGTGCCGCCCAGCGTGTTCCCGCTGCCCAGCGGTGGGGCATTCTCAAGGGACTGCTGAGCCATGCCGAAGATGCCAGCGACTTCAACCTGCCCCTGCTCTACTGGTATGCCACCGAGGGACCCGTTTCGACCGACGCCGACAGGGCCACCGAACTGCTCAAAGAGTGCAAGATTCCTAAGGTCCGCGAGTTCATCGCTCGCCGACTGACCCAGATGGCCTTGGCCAAAAACTAACCTGTTTAATGAGTTCGCGGGCGCTCGGTTCAACGAGAGCGCCCGCGACCCTTCCGGCGAGCCTTGGCATCGTCAGAGCGGGCGCGGTTCCCTGCCCCGGGGTTCTGGGTCTCCGCTCCACTCAGGCGGCTCCTCAGTTCGCGGATCTGATCCCGCAAGAGGGCCGCCTTCTCGAACTCCAAATTGTTGGAAGCCTCGATCATCTCCCCTTCCAACTCCCGGATGGTTTCCGTCAGGTCGATATTTTCGACGCTGTCGTTGAGAATGGCCGAGGCAGCATTGCGCCCGGACCCCACGCTACTCAATCCCTCCTCGATGCTGCGCGTCACGCTGCGCGGGGTAATATTATTGGCCTTGTTGTGCGCCATTTGCTTTGCCCGGCGGTAATCGGCCACAGCCAGGAACTTCTGAATGCTCTGGGTGCGAATGTCGGCATAGAGAATCACTCGCCCATTAAGGTGCCGAGCCGCCCGGCCAGCGGTCTGGATCAAGCTGGTGGTGCTGCGCAAGTAGCCTTCCTTGTCGGCGTCGAGAATGGCCACCAGAGAGACTTCCGGCAGATCCAACCCTTCCCGCAGAAGATTGATGCCGATGAGCACGTCGCATTCTCCTTTGCGCAGCGCCCGCAAGATTTCGACCCGCTCGATGGCGTCGATCTCACTGTGCAGATAGCGCACGTTCACACCGAGATCGCGGAGGTAATCGGTTAATTCCTCGGCAGTCCGCTTGGTCAGGGTGGTCACCAATACCCGTTCGCCGCGCTCGATCGTAATCCGTGCTTCGTGCAACAAGTCGTCGATCTGCCCCTTCAGCGGCTTGATCTCCACCATGGGATCCACCAGTCCGGTGGGCCGGACAATTTGCTCAGCCACATTCGTTGGCCCTGCCCACCCCATTTCCAGCGGACCCGGGGTGGCGCTAATGTGCACCGCCTGCCCAATGAGGGATCGGAACTCCTCGAAATTAAGGGGCCGATTGTCCAGCGCGCTGGGCAAGCGAAACCCATGGTTCACCAGAACAGTTTTGCGGGCTAAATCTCCGGCATGCATGCCTCCCACCTGAGGCAAGGTTGCGTGGGATTCGTCGATCAAGAGGATAAAGTCCTCTGGAAAGAAATCCATGAGCGTGCCCGGTCGAGATCCCTTGGGCCGCCCGGTAATATGTCGGGAGTAATTCTCAATGCCCGAGCAGAACCCGAGTTCTTGCAGCTGCTCCAAATCAAACTCGCACCGCATTTTGATGCGCTGGGCCTCGAGCAATTTGCCCTCCTTTTCGAACTCAGCGATGCGCAAACCCAGTTCCTCCCGAATGGAGAGGATGGACGCATTGATTTTCTCCTGCGGTGTGGCGAACTGCTTACTCGGGAAGATGTTGATGGCGTCCAGTGATTCCAACGTGTCGCCCGTCAACGGATCGAAGCGTGTGAACCGCTCCAATTCTTCACCGAAGAACTCAATGCGCAGGGCGTCTTCGGTGTAGGCCGGATGCAGTTCCACCACATCACCCCGGACCCGGAACTTGCCCCGGGTGAGATCAAAGTCGTTGCGCGAATACTGGAGGTCCACCAACCGGGCGAGCAACTGCTCCCGGCTGAGCGACTGACCGATGCGCAGCGGGATAACCATGCTTTCGTAATCGCGCCGGTCGCCGATGCCGTAAATGCAGGATACCGAAGCCACCACCAAGACATCGCGCCGCGACAGCAGCGAGTTCATGGTGGAGAGCCGCAAGCGCTCGATCTCCTCGTTCACGCTGCTGTCCTTCTCAATGAAGGTGTCGGTGCGCGGGATGTAAGCCTCGGGCTGGTAGAAGTCGAAATAGCTAACGAAGTACTCGACCGCGTTGTCCGGGAAGAAACTCTTGAACTCCGCATAGAGCTGAGCCGCCAGGGTCTTGTTGTGGGACAAAACCAAGGTGGGTCTCCCCAACTGGGCCACCACATTGGCCATGGTGAAGGTCTTGCCCGACCCGGTGACCCCCAGAAGCACCTGATTGCGCTCCCCCCGCTGCAACCCCGCGACAAGCTTGACGATCGCTGCCGGCTGATCACCGGCCGGCTCGTACTCGGATTTGAGCTGAAAGAGGCTGTCGGACAAGGCACAGATAAGGTAACAGCAGCGCCCGACCGACAAAAGCTTCGGAATGCTCAGCTTCGCGGAATGAGCGGGATCTCGAAGCACCCAACGGCTTGACGTGATCACACGTGTGTCTACGGTGGTACCATGGTTTTGGAACTGAAACTTCGCAAAGTGGGCAATTCGGTGGGTCTGGTGCTACCGAAAGAGGCGCTGGCCCACCTCAAGGCCGATGAAGGCGACACGCTGATCTTTTCGGAATCCCCAGATGGAGGCTACCGAGTGACGCCCAACAACGACCCGTTCGCCCAGCAGATGGCGATGGCCGAAGGGATCGCCCAACGATACCGCAATGCGCTGCGGGAACTGGCCAAATGAGGGAACCAGTCTGGATCCGGAGGGATGTTGTGATCGCATTCCACGAATGCCTGCTGGCCGAGCACGGTGGTTTGGAAGGCATCCGGGATGAAGGGTTGCTCGATTCCGCATTGGGCAAACCCCGGAACTTGTTCAGGTATAGCAAACCTTCCCTGTTCGACCTCGCGGCGAGCTACAGCTTCGGCTTGACGAAAAATCACCCGTTCTTAGATGGCAACAAGCGGATCGGTTTCGCGGCCGCCATCCTGTTTCTAGAACTCAACGGGTTTCGATTCGCAGCGACTGAAGTGGATGTGGTTCTCCGCACTCTGGCACTGGCGGCCGGGGAGATGACCGAGGAAGATTACGGGGCGTGGTTGAAGGTAAATTCCAAAGAGGCCTAACTCACTTATCGATGCAAGGCACTCGAAGTCCCAATTCATGTCCGAGCCCGCAGGAGAACGAATGAATTTTCAGTCGCTCTGAACCGTTTGCTTCCCGGGGCGACCCCTTTAAGGTTCCCCCACCTCTCCTATGCAGAACGACTCGACCGGAACGGATCTCAATCGCCGCACCTTTTTCAAGGGTGCCTCCATGGCCAGCATGCTGACACTGATGGGAGCCGTTCCCATCACCGCTGAAGAAGCCAACAAGGCGGCGGGCGACAAAACGCTACCCCCACCCAAGGCCGATCCGACCTACAAGGAGAAGCCGGTGGGCCCGCCCGTGAAATTCGGTGTCATCGGTCTCGGCCCGCAAGGGCGAGAGATCATCACCCACCTCGGCAAGCTGCCCAACGCGCCGGTAGTCGCCATTTGTGATCATTACAAGTCGACCCTGAAGCGGGCGGCCGACGCCGCTCCCACCGCCAAAGGTTACGCCACGGCCGAAGAACTCTTGGCCGACGCAAACGTCCAGGCCGTGGTCATCGCCACGCCCACACACCAGCACCGCGACCTGGCCATCGCCGCGATGAAGGCCGGCAAGCACGTGTACCTCGAGGCCCCCATCGCCCACACCATCGACGACGCCCGAGCCATCGCGCAAATCGCAGCCACGCTGCCCGCCAAACAAATTTTCCAGTCGGGCATGCAGTTCCGTGAAAATCCCCAACACCATCATGTGCTGAAGTTCATCCGCACTGGAGCCACCGGAAAGCCGTCGATGAGTCGTGGCCAATGGAACAAAAAGACGAGCTGGCGCAAGGCCTCCCCTAATCCCGACCGCGAGAAGGCCCTCAACTGGCGCCTGTACAAGGAAACCTCACTGGGGCTCGTCGGAGAAATTGGCATCCACAGCCTCGACACGGCGGGATGGTACCTGGGCAGCACCCCGGTTTCGGTGACTGGGTTCGGCGGCATTACTCAATGGCAAGACGACCGCGAGGTGGCCGACACGGTCCATGTCGTGGTGGAGTTCGCCAACGGCATCCGCCATTCCTGGAGCGCCACTCTGGCCAACTCGTTCGAAGGCGAGCATGACATCTATTTTGGTGCCTCAGCGGCGGTGCTCATCCGTGACAACCGGGCGTGGATGTTCAAAGAGTCCGACGCCGAACTGCTGGGCTGGGAAGTGTACGCTCGCAAGGAAGACTTCCTGACCGACTCCGGCATCGCCCTCGTGGCCAATGCCACCAAGATCTTGGCCCAAGGCAAGAAGCCGGCCGAAGCGGCTTCAGAGACCGATTCACCCGTCCGCTACGCGCTGGAAAAATTCGTCGAACACGTCAACGACGGCACCAAGCCCGAGGCCAGCGCCGAAGTGGGCTACCGCGCCGTGGTCATGGCGGCCAAGGCCCAAGAAGCCGTCCTCAAGGGGAGCCGCGTGGAAATCCCCAAGGAATTGCTCAAAGTCTAAAGGCTAGTTCAGCGGGTGTGCCGAGCCGCCGAGGCAACGCTCACCGGTCCAATCCAGGAGAGCTTCTGCCGCATTGCACCAAGACGGGCGACCCGTAGCGTATTCGCATGTCCCGCGCTCTTGGAAAGCCGACCGGTTGGAAACGCCTCCTCCGAGGAACTTTGGTATTGGCCTTGGTAATGATAGGCGGCCTCGTCGGCCGCTTCGTCTGGGTCACCCAAGACCGCCAGCCGGGTTACTCGGTCGAACTCCATCATCCCCACTCGGCTGCCACCGCCGAGGCAGGCCCACTGAAGGTCGGTTTCGGCCGACGCTCTCTAAACCCGGACATGAAGAATCCGGCGGAGCCCGTCTGGATGGCAGGGTTCAGCCAAGGGCGTTCGGCCACCAATATTCACGATGACCTTGAGGCCGTGGGGATGGTCATCGACAATGGCCAACGGCGCATTGCCCTCGTGTCCATTGACGCCATTGGGTTCTTCCATGACGACGTGGTTGCCGTCCGCAAACGCATCTCCGCCGACCTAAAGGTGGATTACACAATCGTCTGCTCGACCCACAATCATTCCACCCCCGACTTGCTCGGACTCTGGGGCCCCGATGCTCTCCATTCCGGAGTGAACCCGCGCTACCGGGAGCAAGTCATCGCCGCCTGCGTCGGGGTGGTCGAGGACGCGGTGCGCTCGCTCAAGCCCGCCCGCATGGCGGCCCACGAGTTGACCGTGTCGCCCGCTGGGTTGGTCGCCGACACCCGGAAGCCCGAGGTTTATGATCCGGACGTTCGCGTCCTACACTTCCTCGATGCAGCCAATGGGCTCACCCTCGGAACGCTGGTCGGCTGGGCCAACCACCCAGAAACTCCCTGGTCCAACAACCGCGACATCACGGCCGATTTTCCGGGAATCATTCGAGAGTCCTTAGAAAAGGGTATTCGCTACGGAAGCACCCTGCACAAGCCAGGATTGGGCGGTATCCATGTCTATGTGAATGGAGCTGTCGGTGGACTCATGACCACGCACCCGTCCGTCACGGTGCACGACCCGTTCCTGAAGACCGATTTTAAGGAGCCCTCGCACGACAAGACTCGGGCCGTGGGCAATCAAATTGCCTCGCGCATTCTCGACCGGATCGCCACCGCCAAAGACCCCGGTGTAGCCAGGCTGCCGATGGGAATCGAAGCGCGAACCCTCGACCTCCCACTGCGCAACACCGGCTTCATGCTGGCCTCAATGCTGGGCCTGCTCGAGCGGGGACACAGCCGCTGGCTCCACTTCCGGACTGAAGTGGGAATCCTGCGCTTAGGAGAAGTTTCGATGGCCTGCATCCCTGGAGAGGTGTACCCGGAGATCGTCAATGGCGGCATCGTGCGAGCCCCGGGTGGCGACTACGATATCGAACCCTTGGAGGTGCCTCCATTGCGCGAGTTGATGCCCGGACGGGTAAAGTTTGTACTGGGCCTGGCCAACGACGAAATCGGCTACATCCTGCCCAAGTCGGAGTGGGACACCGAGCCCCCGCACCTCTTCGGAGCTCAAGGGGCTCCCTATGGCGAGGTGAATTCGGTGGGCCCCGACACGGCCTTTATTCTCCACCAGGCGCTACGACGCCAGTGCGAGGCGCTGAAGTAGTCCAGAAGACACGGCACAACCCAGGCTTGAGGTGGGTGGCTAGGATGGGGTTTACTGACCTATCCCACCCGCCCGCGCCATGTCCTCCACTTCTGAAGCCACCGGTTTTCGCTCCCTGACCTCACAGCAGAAGAAGTCCGGCCTGGCGGCTTGGCTGGGATGGATGTTCGACGGGCTGGACATGCACATTTACACGCTGGTCGCGACCCCGTTCGTGGCGCAGTTGTTGGTCCTGCCCCGCACCGACAAGCAGGTCGGTGAAAAAGGCGCGCTCATTAATGCGGCCTTTCTTATTGGTTGGGCCTTGGGTGGTGCCTTCTTCGGACGCATCGGAGACGTGATGGGCCGCAGCCGAGCCCTCTGCCTGACCATCCTCTGTTATGCCGGCTTCACCGGACTCTCGGCGATTTCCACAGAATGGTGGCACCTCATGGTGTTCCGATTCCTCTCGGCCCTGGGCATCGGAGGCGAGTGGGCTGTAGGGGCCTCGCTGCTGTCGGAAACTTGGCCCAAACGCTGGCGACCGTGGATCGCTGCCACCCTTCAGACTGCGGTCAATATCGGCGTGCTGCTGGCCTGCTTCTTCGGTTACCTCTTTGAGAACGCGGAGCCTCGCTACATCTTTCTAGTTGGTGTTTTCCCAGCACTCATCGTGTTGTGGATCCGGCGGGCGGTTCCCGAAACAGACGAATGGCATGCCGCACGGGCCGGTTCTGAGAAACCACCCGGACTGACTGATCTGTTTCGCGGGACGGCCGCGAAAACCACGTGGATCGTCTTGGCCATTTGTGGCGTGTCGTTGACCGCGCATTGGACCTTCATGTTCTGGCAGCAAAAGTATATCCGCGACTTGCCCGAGGTCCGGGACCTTTCGTCCGCAGGTCAAAACCGGGCCGCCGTGATCGCTCTCATGGTTCTCATGGCGGGTTCGATCTTGGGAAATTACGCGGCGGCGGCGGTGGCCCGGGCGGTCGGGTATCGCAAAGCCGTGGTCTCCTTCTGCCTCATCTACGGCGTGGTCATGGGGGTGACATTCCTAGAGGCCCGAGCCCACCTCGCCGTTCTCATCGGGTTCTTTTTCATCGGACTGTGCCAGGGAGTGTTCGGGCTCTTTACCATGTGCTTACCGCCACTATTCCCCACGCTGCTCCGAACGACCGGGGCGGGCTTTTGCTACAACATCGGTCGGCTCATCGCGGCAGGCGGTACGGTCTTTTTCGGCCTGTTCACCAAAGTGGGCGATGTCCGCCAAGCCTTGCTCTACGCGGCGATCCTGTTCATCCCGGCCGCCGGCCTCGCCTGCTGGCTGCCCGAGCCAAAAGACTAAACCTCTCAGACCGGTAAGCCCCGTGGCGCACCATCGCCACAGCCGAAGCTCTTGCAGCCTGAATCCCGATGGAACCATCACCATCACCGGTCCGGCAGACTCGCTGCTGAAAGTCGTCCGGGCCTCGAGCGAGGGATTCATCGGGAGAGAGGCCATCGAGTACCGCCCCTTGCTCAGTCCCGGGGAGCTGACAGCCCTTTTCTGAAGAGTCCCCTTGTATTAAAATCCGGGGCCAAAATTAGGTTTTTTACCCTGTCAGTCCCTTCAAAATTGACCGCTTTTGACTCGTCTTTGCACCTCTGCGCTCGTAGCCTTTTTCTGTTGAACATAACCAATCAATTCGCTCGTGCTGCGATGCTTTGTGTGGTGACAGGTTCCCTGTTGGGCCAATCCATCAACATCGTCAATGACTCCTTCGAATCCCCTCGGATTCCCGCGGGTTTTCCTGCACTGACGACCGTCGACGGGTGGCAGAAAAATCCAGCCCCGCCTCCCCAATTCGGAATCACTGGCGAGCAATGGGATCAGATGGCAGGCATCTTCCCCAACCCTCCGGAAGGTCAACCGCGACATCTCACCAACGCCGAT
>CAJAHH010000154.1 GCA_903939515.1 uncultured Verrucomicrobiota bacterium | reverse complement strand
GGCGTATTGGCGCATCAGAGATGCGAAGTGCTCCTTTTCGACATCGCCGAAGACGAGTTGTCGGTCCACCACGCGGGACATGCAGTGGTAGAAGCCGCTGGAGGCATCTGGATGGGCTTTGAGGCGTCGTGTTCTCATGAAGCGTCTACCTCATGATTCGTTGCCTCTGGGCCGGTTCTTTCGAAAAAAGAGCCTGTCCCTTAAATAAAAGAGCCTGTCCCTCTCTGTTCTGCTCTGTTCTGCCTTGGTTGCAGCGGTATGTGATGCCTGAGGGGCTATGGTGTGGCTGTGACTTCGGTGCCACCCTCTTCGGATTCGTCTTCGTCGGATTCTACGCTGGCCACTTCGGCTCCGATGAATCGCAGGATTTCAAGTTTCCCTGCGCCGGTTTCAGAGGAGGTTTCAAACATGGGCGATGCTGAGAGGCCAAGTTGCTGGAAGAGCGCCTCAAATTGTTTGCGCGTCTCTCGCAAGATGGCCGGTTTGGTCTTGTCCACCTTGGTGAATACTAGGGCAAAATCGATGTCGGCTCCGATAAGCCATTGGACGAAATCTCGGTCGAGTTTCTGCATCGGCAGGCGTGAGTCGATCAGCACGAACACGCGGATGAGGGATTCTCGCTGTTCAAGGTAATCAATGATCATCTCCTCGAAGCGCTCCCGAGCAGCTAAGTTCTTCTGCGCGAAGCCGTATCCAGGAAGATCTACTAGGTGCCAGTCTCGGTTGATGAGAAAGAAGTTGAGCGTCTTGGTGTGGCCCGGGGTGGCTGAGACTTTGGCGAGGCCAGCTTGTCCGGTGAGGCGGTTGATGAGCGAGGACTTGCCCACGTTGGAGCGCCCGATGAAGGCGAATTCCGGGACGTCAGGGTCCGGGCATCCATCCAGGTTGGTGGCGCTGATCACGAATTGAGCGGAGCGAATTTGCATGCAGGATCCTCAGTCGAACTTTCCGACTGTATCGGTTTTTTTGATTCATTAAAATCCTTGGATGCAGATTCCCAGCAGAGCGTTTCAGTGACGCTTTCGGTAAAACTATTTCTTGTGTCCCGACGCTGGGGGAATCGGCTTCCGGTCCAGTCAGGGTAGGTGTCGTGTCTCGCATTTATGGAACATGAGACTAGGTTGTCGGGGTGATTCGGGAGCTGTTGAATCGGTGGACTTGGCGTATGGCGTGGCGGGAGTCTCGCGCCTCCCGGGTGCGGTTGATCTGGTTTTCGTTGTCCATCTCGTTGGGGGTGGCGGCCTTGGCTGCGGTGGGTTCGTTGTCGGCGACCTTGCGGGCGGCCGTTGATGCGCAGGCCAAGACGTTGCTTGGCGCAGATTTGGTTCTGTCGTCGCGGCAACCATTCTCGCCGGCGGCGGAGGCACTGGCGCGATCTGTCCCCGCCCTCGAAAATGCTCGTGAGACCAGTTTTTCGACCATGGCTGTGTTTCCGGCGCTGACCAATGCGACTCGCTTGGTCAATGCAAGGGCGCTGGAGGGAGGGTTTCCGTTCTATGGCCAACTCGAATGCGAGCCTCTTTCGGCACTCGATGCGCTGCGCCGTGGTGACGGGGTGATTTTGGATTCGAGCGTGCTGTTTCAATTCGGTTTGAAGGTCGGTGATCCCGTCCATATAGGCCGCTGGAAAACCCGCATTCTAGGATCGCTCGTGCGTGTGCCCGGAGACACGGTTGCTTTCTCCGCGCTGGCTCCGCGCGCTTACCTGGCGGCCTCCCGGTTGCCCGATACGGGGTTGCTCGGGGCGGCCAGCCTCGCTCGCTATCGGGTGATGTTTCGCTGGCCCGAGGCCGCTGCAGTGGAGGAGTGGTCGCTCACCCATGGCTCAGAGTTGTCCGAGCTGCGTCTTGAGATGGACACGGTGGAGAAGCGAAAGCAGGACCTGGGTCGAACCCTTCAGAACCTCAACCGATTCCTGAATCTGGTGGCGGCCGTGGCCTTGATCCTTGGCTCGATTGGCGTTGCCAGCGCTCTTCAAGTGCATGTGGGGTCCAAATTGCCGAATGCAGCGATTCTTCGATGTTTAGGGGCTGGGATTAATGCGACTTCAGCCATTTACCTAGCACAAGCTCTGGCGCTCACGGCGGTGGGAACCACCGTTGGTCTGGCTATCGGAGGACTGGTTCAACCCTTAATTCCTCAACTCCTCCAGGGTTGGCTGCCGGTCACCTTCGAGGCGCAGTTTCAACTGTTGCCAGCTCTGGTGGCTGCTTTGGCCGGGTTTTCGGTTAGTCTCGCCTTTACCCTGTTGCCGCTGGGGGTCCTTCGTTCGGTCTCACCCCTCAGTGTGATCCGGGGCGACTATTCCCGGGGTGATGCCTCAGACCGTCCGTGGCGCATCCGGATCAGTCTGGCGATCGTCTTTGGATTGAGTCTTTTTGCCACTATCCAAGCCCGCAGGCCTTGGGAGGGATTAGCCACGGTAGCTGGCTTGTTGTCGGCCTTCGGAGTCCTGGCCGGCGTCGCTCGGGGGTTGGTCTGGATGGTAAAGAAATGGACGCCGAGCGGTTGGCCGTTCGCGGTGCGTCATGGCTTGGCGAGTCTCCATCGTCCGGGAAATCGCACTCTCTTGGTGCTGACGTCGGTGGGCCTGGGCACCTTCTTGCTGGTGACGCTCCAGTTGAGCCGGGATGTCCTGCTGACCCAGTTATTTCCGGCCGACCGACTCCAACAACCCAACGCCATCCTCTTTGACATCCAGCCGGACCAGCGCGAGGCCGTGGTTGCTTCGGTTCAAGCCGAGGGCTTTCCGGTGCTCGACATGGCTCCGATCGTGACCATGCGTATGACGTCCCTCAAGGGGCGGAGTACCGACCGTCTGCTGGCCGAGACCAACAGCCCCATTCCAGGATGGACCCTTCGGCGGGAATACCGTTCCACCTTTCGCGGTAGACTGGTGGCCTCGGAACGCTTGATCGCAGGTCGATTTGTTCCTCGGGCGACCGAGACCGAGGGGCCCGTGCCAATCACTGTAGAGTCTGGCATCGCCCGGGATCTCGGCCTGAGCGTTGGTGATGCGGTGACCTTCGACATCCAGGGCGTGCCCATGGAAACCCGTGTGGCCGGGCTTCGTGAGGTCGATTGGAAACAGGTGCGGCCCAATTTCTTTGTGGTTTTTCCCGAAGGAGTTCTGGAATCGGCTCCGGCGATGACTGTTCTGGCCACGCGGGTTCCCGATGCAGCGTCATCGGCCCGCCTCCAGAGAACGATCGTGGCGCGGTTTCCCAATGTTTCAGCCATCGATCTGACGTTGGTCTTGGAGACTCTAGACCGGGTGGTCACTCAGGCGGGGTACGGCATCCGGTTCATGGCGCTCTTCACCGTCTTGACCGGATTGGTGGTGATGGCCGGGGCGATCCTTACAGGACGCTGGCAGCGCGTGCGCGAGATGGTTCTGCTGCGCACCCTGGGTGCTAGCCGACGCCAGTTGCAGCAAGCTTTGCTGGCGGAGTACGCAGCCCTCGGTGTTCTAGGAGCTCTGACCGGGACGTTGCTGGCCTGCGCCGCTGCTTGGGCCTTGGCCCGTTTTGCTTTCCGATCCCCGTTCACGGCGTCGCCTCTCGTTCTCATGGGTGCGGTGCTCATCGTCACCACACTGACCGTGGTGGTGGGGCTGCTCTCCAGTCGGGGCATTACTCGCCAGTCCCCCTTGAAGGTCCTGCGCAGCGAGTCGGTGTCTTGAGGCCCGCCGTCAATCTCCTAATATCCTTGGGTTTACAAGCCGGCCTCCTCCCGACCACACTAAGGCCTCTGGAAGGCACACCCGCCGACCGGCCCCGCATGACAGCCGATATTCGACACGACTGGTCCCTTGAGTCCCTTCGCGAACTGTATGACACGCCGTTGATGGAGCTCGTTTTTCGAGCCGCGAGCGTGCACCGGCAGTTTCACGACCCGGCGGAGATGCAGGTCAGCAAACTCATTTCCATTAAGACCGGAGCCTGCCCGGAAGATTGCTCCTACTGCGCTCAGTCTTCCCGGTATTCCACCGGGGTCAGCCCGGAGCGCCTCATGGAAAAGGAGAAGGTGGTGGAGATCGCCAACCGTGCCAAGCAGGCCGGTGTCTCCCGCGTGTGTCTTGGGGCGGCGTGGCGCGAGGTGAAAGACAACGCCCAATTCGACCGCGTCCTAGATATGGTTCGCGGAGTGACCGACCTTGGCATGGAGGTTTGCTGCACTCTGGGCATGCTCAACGAGCATCAGGCCAAGCGTCTCGAAGAGGCCGGACTTTACGCCTACAACCACAACGTCGATTCGTCGGCCGAGTTCTACGAGACCATCATCACCACCCGCACCTATGCGGATCGGTTGAAGACCTTGGAGGAAGTTCGCAAGACCAACGTGACCTTGTGTTCGGGCGGTATCATCGGCCTGGGCGAGACGGTGGACGATCGATTGAAGATGCTGCAGACGCTCTCTCAAATTGAGCCGCATCCGGAGTCCGTGCCCATTAATATTCTGAGCAAGGTCGCCGGCACGCCCATGGCCGATAACCCAGATGTGCCGGTCTGGGATGTGATTCGCATGATCGCCACGGCCCGCATCGTCCTGCCGCGCTCAGATGTTCGCCTGACCGCAGGTCGGGTCAAACTCGACGACACGGCCCAAGCCCTGTGCTTCATGGCCGGAGCTAATTCCATCTTCAGCAGTGAGACCGAATTCATGCTGACCAAGGCCGTACCGTCGCCGAGTTATGATCGGGATGCCGAGCTGCTCAAGGCGCTGGGCCTCCGAATGCGGGAGCCCTTCAAACACGGCCGAACCCATCCTGCGCAGGAGACCAGTTGCAGCGTGGCAGGTTGAGTTAGTTTGGGGTTCACCACTCTCAGTGATCTGAGCGTCCCAAGTGGGGCTCAAGCTTCCGGGCGGGGATGCCGATGCATTCCCATCGCCCGTGTGGCTGATGCCCCATGACTGAACCTCGCGATCCGCTCTTCGCCGCTCAACCCAGTCCGAGTCCGAGCCACTTAGCTCGGAACCGGACTCCGGAACCCCGACCCACTTCCCAATGGGTTCCCCGCACTCGGTTTCAAAAGGTGTTCTTCCGCCTGGGTCTTTGGCCTCGGTTGCGCAATCCGTTGTCGTTTCGATCCAGCCTCGTGGTGGTGTTTTTGGGATTCACGCTCCTTCCGATGTTGGTCTTCGGTCCATGGTTGGACCAGGCACTCCAGAAGCATACCAAGGATCTTTCACTCCAATCGCAGGCCAGTGAGGGTGCTGCAGCCCTGAGCCACTCGGTCGCCATGGATAGCGGGCAGAGTCGTGTCTGGGTGGTCATCGCCGCATTAGTCCTCCTAGCCATCGCCTTGACCTTCGCCTCGTGGTTGTCCGCCCAATGGGTCGGGCCTCTCGATGCTTTGCCCCGACATTTAAAAAACGTCGATTCTCAAGAAGGTCCGGAAATCAGGCTGTCTTCGATCCGTTGGGCTCCCGACGAGTTGCAGGAAATTCAAGAAGCCATCCTCGGCCTGCGACAACGAGTCCAGCGGAACCTCTCGGAGATTTCTGCGACCCGACAGCAAACAGACCAGAGCTTGTCAGATCTCATTCGTGTCCGCCAATCCGTCGAGAATCAGGTGTTAGAGCGAACCCAGGAATTGACCGAGAAACTGCGTCGCGCCGAGAAGTCGGAACGCTCCAAAGGGTTGTTTCTGGCCCAGTTGAGTCATGAGATCCGCACTCCGCTCAATGGCGTGCTGGGGATGATCCATTTGTTGGAGCAAAGTTCCTTGAATGCTGAACAACGCGATTGGGCGCAAACTCTCCGTTCCAGCTCTAGTACCTTGCTCAATGTTCTCAATGACAGCCTCGACTACTCGAAGATTGAGGCCGGTAAGATGCGGATGGCGGTCGACGAATTCGACCTTCGGCTAGTGTTCCAGCGAGTGGTCAAACTCTTCACACCCCGGGCCGCCGATAAGAAATTGGCGCTGGAGGTTCAATTTGATTCTCACCTTCCCGAACGAGTGAAGGGGGATGCCGATCGACTGGCTCAGGTGGTTTCTAATTTAGTTTCCAATGCCATCCAGTTCACTCAGAGCGGCATGGTTCGGGTGGTTGTGCTCCTGACGAGTCGGGATTTGTCCCTGGTCGGCATCCGGTTCGAGGTAGAAGACACCGGCATCGGCATGGATTCGGAAACCCAAGCCCGATTGTTTCAGGCCTATTTCCAAGTCGACAGTCCCGCACAACGACGATTCTCGGGCGGAACCGGGTTGGGGTTGGTGATTTCCCGGCAGCTGGTCCAGTTGATGGGGGGGCAAATTAGCGTGCGCAGTCGACCCGGGGAGGGGACTCAAATCGCCGTGGACTTGGTGTTTCCGGTGGTCGATCCCCAGTCGGGCTCACCGGGTGGTCCAGTGCCCGCGCCCCCAAAACCCTTCCGCGCACTGCGCTTGCTGGTGGTCGATGACGATCCCACCAGTCAGAAGTTTATCCGCATTTTGCTGGCCCGAGCAGGCCATCAGGTTCAGACCCTCGACACGGCTGAGGCCATGCTCTCGGATTGGATTTTTGGGACGCGCTTTGATGCCGTTCTACTCGATCTTCACTTGCCGCGGATGAGTGGTCTGGAGTTGGCGGTCCGGCTTCGCGAACTGGAGGCCGCGTCTGTGGTCACAGCCGCTTCTGCTCGATCGGGAACGGTTCGCGCGGGGACCCGAACCCACCTTATCGCCCTCACTGCCAGCGCCCTAGAAGAGGATCGTCGCCAGGCTCTGCAATCCGGCTTCGATGTATTCCTAACCAAGCCCCTTCGTGTGGTGGAGCTTGAGGGAGTTTTGGAACGGTTGGCTGCCCTCGGTTGAGCCAAAACGGTAAATCACAAAACGAGGGATCGCGAGAACCTGGCAAGGTCTGGCGGGGTTGCCTCGACAGCGGGTGTTTCGTAAGCGTAACTTTCCGCAGTTAATTCCCCCGCCATGAACCCCACTTCTCGCTCTGGCTCTCGTCTGGCCGTGTTGGCCAGAATCTTTGCCGTCACCGCCACCCTCGCGATCCACGCTGCTGACCTGTCGATTCCGGGCCGCCGGATCCTCGCTGCTGATGATTCGACCCACCGTCTGGCTATCCTCGCGCCGGATGGTTCCTTCGAGTGGGAGATCCCTGTCGGTGCCATCCACGATGCGCACGTGTTGCCCAATGGCAACGTGCTCCTTCAGCAGGGATGGACAAAGGTTCAAGAGGTCAACCGCGACAAGAAAGTGGTTTGGGAATACGACGCGGCAAAGGCCAACCCCGGCAAACCGGTCGAGGTGCATGCCTTTCAGCGGGTAGAAAATGGCCTAACGATGATCGCCGAGTCCGGCCCGGCCCGGATCATCGAGGTGGATCATGACGGCAAGGTGCAGCGCGAGGTGAAGTTGCAAGTCGATCATCCGAACGCGCATTCCGATACCCGCCGCGTCCGCAAGATCGCTAATGGCAATTACCTGGTGACCCATGAGGCCGACGGTCGGATCCGTGAATACGATGCCACGGGCAAGATCGTCTGGCAGTACGACATCCCCCTCTTTGGCAAGGAGCGCAAGGGTGGTCATGGTCCAGAAGCCTGGGGCAATCAGGCCTATAGCGCCATCCGACTGGCCAATGGAAACACCCTCATCGGCGGCGGCAATAGCCACAGCGTTCTCGAGGTAGATCGCGCGGGAAAGATCGTATGGCAGGTAAGCCAGAACGATCTCCACGGCATCACGCTGGCTTGGGTTACCTGTGTGGATCGCCTGCCTAATGGCAATACGCTCATCGGCAACTGCCATGCTGGTCCGGAGAATCCCCAGTTCATCGAAGTGACCCACGAGAAGAAGGTGGTTTGGGCCTGGAAGGATTTCACCCGCTTTGGCAATTCGACCCCGGTGGTCGCCGTCTTGCCGCCGCGCAAGTGAACTGAGTTTCCATGGCACCGTGTTTGGCCTCTATTCGGAGTCGGCTGACGGACTGCGTTGCTGCGCTAATACTGGGATTAGCGGCGATGCGGTCCGTCGCGGGCGCAGGCGCTGAAGGCGGATCTTTAACTTCGTCGACCGCTTCAAACTCCGTTCCGTCGCGGGATCCGAGGCGTTCACACTGGTCCTTCCAACCCGTGCGGCAGACGGTGCCGCCGGCCTGGGCGGCGCAGAGGCGGGGTGAGGTGCCCGGTCATGTCATCGATACCTTCATCGCCGAGCGCCTGCGGCAAAAGGGCCTACCGGTTCCGAAGGCAGCGACCCGGACGACGTTGATTCGAAGGGTCACCTACGATCTCACCGGCTTGCCGCCCACGCCCGAGGCCGTCGAAGCCTTCGTCAACGACCCTTCCGCACAGGCGTGGGAAAACCTGGTCGATCGTTTGCTGGAGTCCCCGCATTACGGAGAAAAGTGGGGGCGTCATTGGCTCGATTTGGTGCGCTTTGCTGAGACCAACAGCTACGAGACCGACGAGGCTAAACCAAACGCCTGGCGGTACCGCGACTACGTCATTCGAGCCTTCAACAGCGATAAGCCCTATGACCGCTTCATCCGGGAACAATTGGCCGGAGATGAACTTCCGGACAGTGGTGCGGATGGCTTGATCGCCACGGGGTTCTATCGCCTGGGCATTTGGGACAACGACCCGGCCGACAAGGAACTCGCATTGTACGATCAACTTGATGATCTCGTTGCGACTACGGGTCAGGTGTTTCTGGGGCTGACGGTCGATTGTGCCCGTTGTCACGACCACAAGATTGATCCGATTTCCCAGCGAGATTATTACTCGCTCTTGGCGTTTTTCCGGAACATCCACCCTTACCGCAATGGAGGCGGCACGGACGAGGTGCCGTTGCCCGGCGACAAACAAGCCAAAGCCTTGGCCGTGACCGAGCCAGGCCCCGTCGCTCCAGTGACTCATTTGTTGCGCCGGGGTAATCCGGGCAGCCTTGGCGAAGAGGTGCAACCGGGGTTTCCTGGAGTACTCGGTGCGTTCGTTCCTACGGTTATCCCGCCGGTTTCGGGGCGTTCCTCCGGACGTCGTCGGGCCTTGGCCGATTGGATTGCTTCGCCCGACAACCCGCTGACCGCACGGGTCATCGTCAACCGGGTTTTTCAGCATCATTTTGGCCGAGGTTTGGTGCGAACCACCAGTGACTTCGGAGTCCAAGGAAGCCTTCCCACGCATCCAGAACTGCTGGATTGGTTGGCTGGGCACTTCATTCAAGAGGGTTGGAGTCTCAAGCGGTTGCACCGGTTGATTCTGACCTCGCAGTCTTATCAAGCCTCGGCCACGCCGACGGCCGAAGCCCTGAAGGCGGATCCCGCAAACGACTTGTTCTCCCGATTCGACATGCGTCGATTGACCGCTGAAGAAATTCGCGACTCGGTCTTGTGGGTGGGTGGCTCGGGCAATCCGAGGATGTACGGTCCCGGAATGTATGTGGCCTTGCCCAAGGAGGTGCTTGCCAGCCAATCCGTGCCCGGGAAGGGATGGGGCAGTTCGCCCAAAGTGGAACAGGCACGCCGGAGCATTTACATCCATGTGAAACGCTCGCTGCTTTCGCCGGTGTTGCTCTCCTTCGATTTGGCAGAAACCGACCGCTCCACTCCGGTGCGTTTCGCGACGACTCAGCCGACTCAAGCGCTGGGGATGCTCAATGGATCCTTCTTCAACGAACAAGCCCGTGTGCTGGCCGACCGCATCCGCGCCGAGGTTGGGAGCCAACCCCAAGCGCAGGTGCGGCGGGCGCTGCATCGGGTCACCACGCGTCCGCCTTCGGACCTCGAGATTTCGCGCGGAGTAGCTTTGCTTGAATTACTGACCTCCGAAGAAGGCTTAGGCGCGACCGCGGCCCTGGATGCGTTTTGCCTTCTGGCCTTCAACCTCAACGAATTCCTTTACCTCGAATGACGCCCCACGCATCGATTCCCTCTGGAAAATCCGGGCCTTTCTGTCGGCGCACCCGGCGTGAATTTCTCTGGCAAGCAGGGGCTGGTTTTACAGGCACAGCCCTGGCTGGCTTGATGGCGTTGGAGGGTGCCAAAGTTCAGGCCAGTTCCGGTGCTTCAATGGGAAAAGATGCGAATGCCCAGAAGCCCCAGCGACCGCATTATCCCGCCAAGGCCAAGAGCGTGATTTTCCTCTTCATGTACGGGGGGCCGAGCCACATCGACACCTTCGACCACAAGCCCAAGCTCAATGCCTTGGACGGCAAGACGATCGCAGTGAAGACCTTCGGCCGTGGCGGCAAGCGCAACGAGGGTCGCGTCGTCGGAACCAAGTGGGACTTCAAGCGTTATGGGCAGAGTGGCAAATGGGTCAGCGATCTTTTTCCGCACATCGGTGGCTGTGTCGACGACATCGCCTTCTTGCACTCACTGACGGCCGATTCGCCCATCCACGGTTCGGCCATGCTGCAAATGAACACGGGCAAGATCCTTTCGGGTAGCCCGTGCCTGGGCTCGTGGGTCAATTACGGCCTGGGCACAGCCAGTGAGAACCTGCCGGGCTTCGCGGTGATGCTCGATCCCATTGGAGGCCCCATTTCTGGGTCCAAGAACTGGGCCAGCGGCTACATGCCGGCGACCTACCAGGGCACCGTCCTTCGGTCTGCGGGAGATCCGATTCTCGACCTTCAACGTCCGTCTGGCATGAGTGGCGGTACCCAGCGTCGCGTGCTGGATGCGCTCCATGAGTTCAACGCCGACCACGCTGCCCTCCACCCCGAGAACTCCAACCTTGCTGCCCGCATCGCCAGCTACGAACTGGCCTTCAACATGCAGCGGCATGCGCCTGAGGCGGTGGATTTGACCCGCGAGAGTGCGGCGACCCGGCGTCTTTATGGCCTCGACGACCCGCGCACCGAGGAGTTCGGGCGTCGCTGTCTCTTGGCGCGTCGCTTGGTCGAGCGGGGGGTTCGTTTCATTCAACTTTATGCCGGCGGGGCCCACAACGATGACAACTGGGACGCCCACACCGACATCGAGAAGAACCACAACTTCCATGCCGGTCGCACGGACAAGCCCATTGCAGGCCTGATCCAAGATCTCAAACAACGAGGCATGCTCGAGGAGACCCTGATCGTGTGGGGCGGTGAATTTGGTCGGCAGCCCACGGCGGAATACGAGAAGGGCACCGGCCGAGACCACAACGCCTACGGATTCACCATGTGGATGGCCGGCGGCGGGGTGAAGGGCGGGGTGAGTCATGGCCAGACCGACGACATCGGAGCCAACGCGGTCGAGCATCCGCTGCACGTGAAAGACCTCCACGCGACGGTGCTGCACCTTATGGGCCTGGATCCCAACCACCTGAGTTTCTTCCACGGTGGCCTCGACCAGAAGCTCGTCGGCGTCGAGGAGGTTCAGCCCATCCGGGCCATCTTGTAGGGCTCGTGCGGTGTTGGATTTCGTGGGGCAAACAATCTTTGGCCGCAGGGCATTGAACATGTAGGGTACAATCATGAAGAAGTTGACGGCGATTTTGCATCAGGGAGAACCCGACGAGGGAGGTTATTGGGCCACCTGCCTCGAGGTTCCTGGAGCCAATGGGCAGGGCGAGACCAAGGAGGAATGTCTGGCCGACCTCAGGGATGCTGTGCGTCTCCTGCTGGAGACTGAACGCGAGGAGGTTTTTCGTTTGGATCCCCATGCGGAAACCGCCGAACTGCTGGTGGCATGAAACGTCGGGCATTGCTCGGCTATCTCAGTCAGCACGGATGCTTGTCTCACCGTGAAGGCGGTAGCCATTCGATCTGGATCAATCCGCAGACCGGCCGGAAAGAAGCCATTCCCCGCCACACCGAAATCAAAAAGTTTCTCGCACAGTCCATTTGCCGGAATCTCTCGGTTCCGGTCCCGCCGGGGAACTGATTCGTATTTGGTCAAAAACCTCTGCTTGAGTGGAGCCCGTTGGGTTTCGAACCGGCGGGTTTAGCGGTCTCCAAGCCAAAAGGCTACAGTCCAGCGGAGTGGTATTCGGTTGGTTTGCAGAGCGGGTCCTTAATGGGTGCGTGATGGATCCCACAAGCTGGCGATTGACGATCGTCTCAGTTGAGACTATTCATAAAATCAGATGGGAACGTCTGACACCCAACCGAAATCAAAGGCTGCCGCTCCGCGTGAGATCGTCCGCCGTAAACCTCGACCCGCTGCTGCCGACCCGAGGTTGTCAGGAGTAGGTGTGGTCCAATTCTTTGTTCAAGGACACGCGGCTTCATCCACTGCGATGAAATTCACGCCATCGAAGCTGGTTGAGGTCCTTCAGGTCGGCCTGCCGTTCCGGGAGCTTCAGGATTTGCAAACCTGTCTCGCCGTGGTGTCCGAGAGGCTGGCTCCGATGTTGGGTATTTCCAAAGCGACCTTCCACCGTCGGAAGGGTGATTCTAGAAAACTATCGCCCGCCGTTTCCGATCGTGTGGTTCGCTATGCGAGGCTCTTGGGATTTGCTCTGAAGGTCTTCGGCAATCTCGGGGATGCCAAACAATGGCTCAATGCTCCGCAGTTCGGCCTCGGTGGCGCCGTGCCTTTGGAGTATGCGAAAACAGAGATCGGAGCCCGCGAGGTTGAAAATCTCCTCGGGCGCATTGAATACGGGGTCTATTCCTGATGACGCGGGCTTGGCGTATCGTGAGAGAAGACCATCGCTCCGCTGCGTTTGATGGCGAGGGAGCCTGGCTCTTTGGTGGGCGGTGGAACTCGCGTGGGACGCGGATTGTTTACACGAGCATCACTCTTTCTCTGGCGGCCCTTGAAACACTGGTTCACTTGAATCCACCCGTGGCTTTCAAGTATGTGGCCATCCCGATTGAGTTCGACGAGGCGCTCGTGGAGACGGTTGCTGCGATGGACCTGCCTGCTGACTGGAACGAGGAGCCGCCCCCGCCTTCCACAGCCGAAATTGGCGATCGATGGGTGAGGGAATCGCGCTCGGCAGTGCTGAAACTGCCCAGCGTCATTATCTCAGCAGAACTCAACTACCTGCTCAACCCAGGGCATTCCGATTTCAAGAGGATCCGCATCGGCAAGCCTATGCCGTTCTCCTTCGATTCCCGGTTGATCTGACCTCTCTCCATCCATCCGAAATGGGGGAGGGCGTGGCTGATTTCTGGTCTCGATTTGTTTGAGCAGCGGGTACCCTTTGCAAGTCCCTTACTGCGCTAACTCTCGGGCGGCGCGGCGGCGGATGGCGTAGCGCTTGACCAGTTCGTCGGTGACGACGCCCGCTAGGATCACCGCGCCGATGATGGCGAACTCGATGTTGCTGTGGTTGGTCACCAGCGTGACCACGTTGCGCAGCACCAGGATGAGGGCTGTGCCGATAATCACTCCCAAGATTGAACCTTCACCACCGCGCAAACTGCACCCGCCGAGGACGGCCGCGGCGATGGCGTAGAGTTCGTAGAAATTGCCGAAATCGACCGGCTGGGCTGAATTGACATCCAGCACGAAGAGCACGCCCCCGAGTCCCGCCAGCGTGGAGCAGAGCACGTATGCCAGGACGATCATGCGCGAGGTATTGATGCCGCTGTAACGCGCCGCGTTCTCGTTGTTGCCTAAGGCCAGCAGGTAGCGGCCGTAAATCGTTCGGTTGAGGAAAATCGCTGCCGCGATGGCCACCACTACGAGTACCGCCCACGGCGCGGGGATTTCGAAGCCCTGGATGCCGGGCACTGGGATTTTGCCAGTGGCCAGCACGCGCAAGCCCTTGTAGCCGTCGGCGAATCCTACAGTTTGGTCGGCCGTGAACCCGCGGGTGACGCCGCGGTACAGCATGAGGCCGCAAAGGGTGACGATGAAGGGTTGCAGGCGCAGTCGGGTGATGAGAAGGCCGTGAGCCAGTCCGATACCCACCGAGACGGCCATCACCGCCGCGAGCGACGCCGGTAGCGACCAATGCTGGACCGTGAGCAGCCATGGCAGACCACAGCCTACGAGGCAGATGACCGAACCAATGGAGAGGTCGATGCCTCCGGTGACAATGACGAAGGTCACGCCGATACCGAGGACCCCGAAGAGCGCGGTGCGGCGGATGAGGTTCTCGATGTTGTAGCCTGAGCGGAAACTCTCGCTAGCCCAGGTGGCGAAGAGACAGACCGCGAGCAGAAGACCAAAAATGCCGAGCAGCTTTTTCATGGGTGGGATTCGGGAGAAGCAGTTCCGGTGGCCAGGTGCAGGATGGCCTCCTCGCTGAGTTGATGGCGGGAGAGTTCGCCGGTGATTCGGCCTTCGTGCATCACCAGCACGCGGTCGCTCATACCTAGGATTTCCTCCATCTCGCTGGAAGCAAACACGATGGCTACGCCCTGATCGGCGAGCTCTTCCATCAGACGGTAAATCTCCTGCTTAGCCCCGATATCGATGCCCCGGGTGGGTTCGTCGAGGAGCAGCACCTTGGGTTTTAGCGCCAGCCATTTGCCGATGACCACCTTCTGCTGATTGCCGCCGGAGAGGAACTGCACCACCTGCCGGTCGTTCGGAGTCTTGATGCGCAGTGACTGAATCATCTCGGCACTGAGAGTCTCTTCACGGGCGGTATCGCGGAATCCGCGGCGCTGGTCTTGGCGCAGGCTGGCTAGGCTAAGGTTTTCGCGCACAGGCATTCCCAGAACCAAGCCCTCGCGCTTTCGGTCTTCGGGCACCAACGCCAACCCGGCGGCGATGGCCTGGGCCGGAGTCTGAGCACAGAGGGGTTGGCCTCCGATCTTCAAGGTTCCTCCAACGGCCGGTTGGACGCCGAAGAGTGCCAACAGAACCTCGGTGCGGCCTGCGCCGACCAGACCGGCCAATCCGACCATCTCGCCGACCCGTATCTGGAAGGTGAGCGGATGGGTGGGATGAGCCGGAGTTCGGAGCCCATCGACTTCTAAAACGGTCTCGGTCCGTGCATGAGGTTGATGCGGGTAGAACTGCGATAAATCGCGGCCGACCATCAGCCGTACCATCGCGGCGTGGCTAATTTCGTGGCGGGCCAACTCGCCGCTGTTCTCGCCATCCCGGAGTACTACCACTCGGTCGGCCAGGCGGGTCACCTCACCTAGTCGGTGGGAGATGTACACGATGCTCACGCCGCGGGCCCGGAGGTCGTCGATGACGCGGAATAGGTTCTCGGCCTCGCCGGCGGACAAGCTCGAGGTTGGCTCGTCCATGATGAGCACCCGGGCCTGGGTGGACAGGGCCTTGGCGATTTCCACGAGCTGCTGTTGACCGATAGCTAGGGAGCCAACGCGGGTATCTGGGGAAACATCGAGCCCGACCGCCTGGAGGAACTGGCCGGCTTCCCGTCGAAGGCGGCCCGAATCGATCAGCCCCCAGCGGCGCGGTTCTCGACCCAAGAACAGGTTAGCGGCGACGTCGAGGTTCTGAGCCAGATTGAGCTCTTGGTGAATGAGGGCGATACCCAACCCGAGAGCCTCTTCTACGGACTGCAAGGGCGCTGGAACCCCGTCTATCCGAATCTCACCGCTGTCGCAGGTCTGCACCCCGGCGAGGATCTTCATCAGGGTGCTCTTGCCCGCACCGTTCTCGCCGATGACGGCGACAACTTCGCCGCGGCTCACGGTCAGGCTCACGCCCTTGAGCGCCCGCACGCCGGGGAACGACTTGGTCAGCGAACGGGCTTCCAGCAGGACAGGGGGCATGAGCAATTCGGGCTGCGCGAAGGGTCAGTGAGCGTATTACTTGCCGCCGACCTTTGACTTTAGATCGGTCCAGAAGGCATCGACCGTGTCCTTGCGGATTTGCCGGGCCGGGATATCGATAAACTTGCTGGCGGGGATGGCTTCAGGCTTGCCGGCGAGCACGTCGTTGAGCACCTCCACCGACTTGTAGCCGTACATATAGGGGTTCTGGACAACGGTGCCGTGCACGGTGCCCTTCTGGATGCCATCGAGGGTGGCGTCGTCTTCGTCGAAGGCGACGACCTTCACCTTATTGAGCTTGCCGGCCTGGGACAGAGCCTCCAGCAGCAGGGGAGGGTTGTAGGCGAAGAGTCCCACCATGCAATTGAGGTCGGGATACTTGGCGAGCGCGTCCTCGGCGTTGGCCTTGCCCTTGGCGCGGTCGAATTGGTCGGTGAGCGTGCCGAGGATCTTGAAGCCATTGCCCTCGAGCACGGTGCCGGGGGCGTCGTAGTTGGCGGGGTTTTCTGGGCGACCCAGGATGGCGTCGATGGTGCCCTGACGGCGGCGCTTGGAATTGTCCTGCTCGAGTCGACCAATGAAGATCATCACGGTGCCGCCCTTGGGCATGGCCTCGCGCACGAGGTCGCCGCACATACGGCCGGCCTTGTAGTTGTCCATACCGATGTACACCAAGCGGTCGCTGTTCGGCGCATCCGAATCGTGGGTTAATACCTTGGCCCGGCGGGCGGCGGTGTTGAGCAAGTCGGTTTGGTTGGCGGGATCGATGGGGCTGACCGCAATGCCGTCCACGCCCTTGGTGAGCAGGTCCTCGATCATGCGTTTCTGGTCGCTGATGCCTTCTACGGGCATGAGGGTCTGGGCATCTACGCCGAACTTCTCGCCGGCGGCCTTCACGCCCGCTGAGGCGATGGTCCAGAACGAGGCCACGCCGTTGGAAACGAAGGCGATCTTGCGCTTCTTGCCGCCGCTCGAAGAGGTTCCGTTGGCACCGTCGGAAGCGCTCGAGGCTGCCGAATCGGCCGGTTTGTTGCAGGCGGTGAGCCCGAGCAGCAGCGCGGTCCACACCGAGAGGGAGAGGATTCGATTCATGGGAAAGTGTTTAGGAAATAGGGGGAGTGGGTAGGAAAAACAAGGTCAGCAGACGGTCATCCCTCCGTTGACGTGCAGGGTCTGGCCGGTGACGAACGACGAGGCGTTGCTCGCCAAGTACACCACCGTGCCGTCGAGGTCGGACGGAACGCCCCATCGGTTGACGGGGATGAGTGACCGGTAGCCGTCTTTCAGTTCTTGGGGGTCGTTCTCGTGGCGCTCCACGGGGATCCATCCCGGGGCGATCATGTTGACGGTGATGCCGTGCGGAGCCAGTTCTCCGGCCAGACTGCGGTGGAAACCATTTTGTCCACCCTTGGCCGCAACGTAGGCCGTAAAATTGGGGACACCCCGCGTCACCACTTCGGATCCGATGTTGATGATGCGACCCCAGCGCTGAGCCTTCATGTGACCAACACAGGCCTTGGTGAGCAGCACCGGGCTCTTAATGAAGAAATCGACCATCCGCTGGTAGAAAGCCCAGTCGTACTCCTCGATGGGCTTCTGCGGTTGTTCGCAGGTGGCGTTCAGCACCATGATGTCGACGGGGCCCAAGGTGGCCTGAATCTCGGTGACCATCCGTTGCACCTGCACCTCGTCGGTCACATCCGCCTGAAAGAGCGCTCCCTGAAGGCCCTCCGCCTGGAACTCCGCGAAGGCCTCCTGGGCTCGCTGCGCGTTGTTCGCATAATTGAGTGCGACTTTGGCTCCGGCCTGTCCCAGGGCCTTGGCCATGCAGCGGCCGAGACCGGTGGTGCTGCCCGTCACGAGGGCGACGCGGCCGGCGAGTGAGAAGGAAGCGGGAAGTGATTCAGGCATGGGAATGCAGGAGGGATGGCTGTGCGTTGGCTAGGTCAGTGTGAACCCGACGAGATTGGCCGGATTGCGTCCGACGTCAACGCGGCGAAGTGGAGTCGGGGAAATTCGATCCGACGAAGGGGAGGTGGCTCTGCCCGTCGCCCGCATCCATCCATCACTCGCAGTCGGTTTAAAAACTCAGGAGGGTCCTGATTTGGCGCAAACAGGCCTTAGGCAAGCAGCAAGCGTTCGGCCAGTTGCTCCACGGACCGGTCGTTGGTGGCTCCCTTCCAGTTTAGTTCACCCATCCACCAATTGCGCACGTAGCCCCGGCGGTCGATGACGTAGACCGTGGGCCACATTGTCGTTCCCCAAGCCTCCCAATTGGCGCTTTTGGTATCCACCAGCACCGGGAATTCGAAGCCCGCCTTGCGGGCGGCGGCCAGCACCTTGCAGGTGTCCCGCTCACTTTCAGTCTCCGGTGTTTGGATGCCGACCACCACGATGCCCTTGTCGCGCAACGTCCGGTGCCATCGGTTGTAGATAGCGAAGTTTGCATGGCAGTTGTGGCACTGGAATGCATAGAAGTGGAGCAGTACCACAGAGCCCCGCAGTTCGGACAGACGGATGGCGCGCTCATCGAGCCACACGCCCGAATCCACCAGTTCTGGGGCCATGGGATACACCCGTTGGAAGGCGGTCGTTTCACGGAGTTCGCCCAAGGCCCCGCGCCAGAGCGACCGCTGTTCGGTGGTGAGCCAGCGATCGGAAGCCGTCTGCTCGGCTTGGCGGAAACGGGACAGTGCCGCGGCGTAACGGGTCCGCCCGGCCGAACCGAGGGATCCTACTTGGTTCAAGGCCCGATCGGAGTTCTCGAAGAGGGCCTGAAGCTTCGTGGTCTGTTCGGGGTTGAGGTCGAGAAATTCGGCCACATCCGGACGCAGGAAGGCCCGAGCCCCCTGGGCCTGTAGTTCTAGTTGTCGTAGGCGGGCCACCGCGACTCCACCCATGCGGCGGCGCAGCTCGGATACGACGGCGGTCTCGGCCTTGGCGATAGATTCGCGCTGCTCGGTCGATGGCTGGTTACGCCATCGCATCCAGGGTGCGCTGACCTTGCGAAGGAACTGGTCGAATGCCGGTTCGATGTCCGAGGGGATTCCTAGTTCTTTCTGACCCTCCTCCGAGTGGACCATGGCCAGCAGTGTTTGGGGCACGCGAACCAAGCCGGGGGACAGGTCCTTGGGTCGGAGTGTGCGGGCAGGAACCGGCCGCTCCGTCGAGGCCCCGAGTTCGCCGGTGGCGAGCGTCGCCCCGGCGAGGGCCATCCAGCGCAAATGACGCCGCAACACCGGGTCGCCATTACCCGATCCTTCGGTTTTGCGGTGGGCATCCGGGGAGCCTCTGTGCGGCCGAGGGATCATTATCAATTGAGGTAATCCGGATCTGGTAACGTTGCAAGTTGAGTCGATGACTCTACTTCCACGACGACAGGAAGGCCACTAGGTCCCGCAGTTCACGGGGGCTCAACACCTCGCCCATCGGCGGCATCACCGACTGGGGATTGGCCGAGCGGGATGCGATGTCAGAAGTCGGAACAGTCCGTACTTCGCCGGAGATCAGGCGGAGGCGGAGGCGGCCCTCGCGCTCCTGGAGCAGGAGGCCGTCGAGGGTTTCCCCTCCTTTCAAGGTCAGGCTCACGGTGGCGTAGCCCTCGGCGATGCGGGCGCTGGGATCGAGGAGGGATTCCAGTAGGGTTTCGGGCGTGGCGCGCTGGCCGATGCCTTGGAGCACTGGTCCTGCTTGTTGCCCTTCGCCCCCGGCGTTGTGGCATCGGGCACATTGGCCCTGCACCGAACCTTGGAAGAGTCGGCGTCCGGCCTCGGGGTTCCCACCGGCCAGGAGTGCCCGGGATTTCTGCTCGGGATGTGCCTGTTCCCAATCTTTGGCGCGGGCGGCGAGGTGGGCGTGGCCGTGCTGGCGGAGGGCTTCCTGCACGTCGAGGATCAAGGCTTGAGGTAGTGTGCCTGAAGTGAGGCGGTCGAATTGTTGAGTCAGCAGGGTCGTGGCGTCGGGTTCAGGGCGTTGGGTCAGCAGCCGCAAGAGCCATTGTTGTTCGCCCACGGTCGCTGTGTCCCATTGTTTGCGGGCGTACTCGAAGAACTTCGCGGGCGCTCGCTCTGCCTGAATTTCCAGGGCCGCTTGCCGCAATTCCTCGGGTTTAGATTCTGTCAGGCGTTGCACCAACTCCGGGAGTTCGGGTCCCTGGGCGCGCGCCAACGCCTGAAGCGCCTGAACCCGAAGAGCGACCGGCTGACTTGGGGAACGAACGCAGTCGGCCAGCAGGGCGGAGGGCACGGCCAGTCGCTGTTCGAAAACCAGACCGGCCAGAACCAATCCCAAGGCGGGACTGGCCTTGGACCAAAGGGGTTCGATGAGTTCTGCGAGGAGCTGGCGTCCCGCATCCGGCGTGCGTGTAGGCAGCGATCGGACTCGGCCTTCGACCCGGTCCAAAAAGGGAAAGGCATTCCAAGAGGCCAGCGCTTCCAGGGCCTCGATCCGGAGAGGTTCGGGCGCCGTGGACCGTTGCGCGTAGGCGCTGAGGCGACGGCCAGAGGCGGTGGTGCCCAGACGGAGATTGGCGCTGAGGGAGCGTCGCACAAGGGCTTCATCCGGGCTGTCTCCGACGGAGTCCAGGCATTCAGCGAGAGCCGGTAGAGCCGCCGGAACGGACTCGTCATCATGGATGGCAATGGCTGCCTCGCGACGCACTCGGGGATGTGGGTCATTCAAGAAGCCTGCCAAAAGCGGTGAAGCCAGGCGTCTCAGGGCCACGACCGCTCCGATCCGGACCGCCACGGATTGGTGCTGCCGCAGTGGTGCCAAGAGTTGAGGACGTTGAAGTCCTGATAAACCCAAGGTCGCGGCATGCCGCAGGAAGGCGTCTTGATCCGCGTTGTCTTCCAACAGCGAAACGAGGGCCCCCAACGCAGAGGCATTTCCAACCTTACCCAGCGCCAACGCCGCATGGAACCGCACCCGGGCATTCTCGTCGCGAAGGCGTCGGATGAGGGCGGTTTCTGCACCCTTAATGCGCAAATCACCCGCCACCTTGGCCGCCTGAGCCCGCACCCGGGCCTCTGGATCGGCCAGGGGCAATTGCCGAGCCTTAAGAGGTGTTCGCAACTGGCCCAGTCCCCAAAGTGCATGAATGCGGGCCAGGGTTGGGGTGTGTGGGTCGTTGGCGGTTGTTAGCAGGGGGGCTGGATTGCCTCGGCGCACCCATTCGAACTGGGCTCGCAGGCGGATGCGCTGGTCGGCATGGCCGAGCAATCGGGTCAACGACTCCGCCGTGTGTGTTTTCAATCCATCTCGAAGCAGTCCTTGAACCTCACGTCGGATCGGCGATCCGCTGGCCTTCGGATCATCCAACACCCAGATGGCTCCTTTGCCGTCCGGGTTCCACATGCCATCCCAATCACCGACGAGCAGCGATCCATCGGGGCTGAAGGCCAGACAACTGGCCATCATTCCCGTCAGAACCGATCGCTCATCCACCATTTCGAAACCGGCCCCGCGCGGGCGCGCTTTAAATGTGGTCACCTTTTTCACCGGGAATTGAATCAAGAAGAAATGATCCCGGTAGGCCTCGCTCAGGGCTGTGCCGGGATTGTGGACCAAGCTTCCTGGGCCGACCGAATAATTCGTCAGCGGCGGTGTGATGAAGGCGGGTTGGTCCGGATGAGTCGGCACCCACAGGTGCTCGTCCATCCAAGGATTGTAGTTAGGTTGCCGGGTAATGGCATTCCAACCCGGGTCCCGAAATTGCCAGTTCAACCGCCAGCCCGAATCGCTGCCCTCGGCAATGTGGACGAAGCGCTCCCGCTCCTCCCGCAAGTCGCCATCGTTGTCCACGGCGAAGAAGTTGCCATCGTCATCAAAGGCGATTTCCTGAGGGTTGCGCAGGCCCGTGGCATAGACCTCAAGATTTGATCCGTCGGTGTTCATTCGCAGGACACCTCCGGTGTTTGGATGCCGAAGGATTCGGCCCTCGCGATTGGTGACTGAGAACCCGTTGTCACCGCAGGAAAAGTAGAGTTTTCCATCCGGACCGATGATGAGGCCGTGCAAGTCGTGACCGTCGAAGGCGGCGTGGACTCCGAACCCGCGGAACTCGGTTTGTTGGGTGTCCGCGATCCCATCGTGATTGGTATCGCGGAACCGCTTTAGTTCGGGGTAGCCCGTGACCCACACGGAGTCGTCCCATGGCAGAACTCCGGCGATGACTCCGGAGATTTCCTCATTGAAGCCCTCGGTGAAAATTTGCGAGCGATCGGCGTGCCCGGTGTTCTGAGTGTCCTCCAGTCGGCGGATGCGTTCCTTCACTGGCTCCAGATCGTGCCAATCATGCACCCCGTCTCCGTTAAGATCGCGAAGCCACGCCGCGTTTTCCTGACTCCGGTCCGGGGCCATCCAGCGGCGAAATGCCTTACGGAGGTCCTCCACCGACTGGTTGGCCAAGTCTTCCACCAACCAATCTCGGTGGCTGCGGATATCGATGTCCACCGTGCCGCGCCGCGCCGTTTCAGCGACGTACACCACTCCCTGGTCATCGACGCTCAGAGCGACCGGATCCATCACCTGGGGCTCTCGAGCCCAAAGGGTCAGCTTCAAACCCTCTGTCGCCGCCGCCTTGGAAGCGGGTTCGACGGCCAGGGCCGCCTCGGTCATGAGGATCACGGCCAGAGAGAGGCAAAGCCAATGGATGAAGGATGATTTCATGTTGAAGGACCGAGGACGCAGGTGCAGGGGAGTACTGTGAAAAGGTCTGGGTTAATTGTCGAAGGATCCTGCAACGCACTCTCAGGGTCGAGTTTGCCTCTCGGTCGGTCGATTTCGGTACCGAGACTTCCAGTACCCCGAGAGGACTCCTCGGTAGGGGCTCATCGGTGAATAACCGGTGAATAAGTTTTGGGAGCCAGTCGTGGCGGAATCGGGATCTACGTTGCTAATTTACCCAAAGTATTCATCGAATGAACCTCCAACTATTAGCCATGCTCGGTGTCGCTATTGTCGCGATGGCGTCTTTGGAGGCTTCACCGCTTCGGGACGCCTTGGCTATGATCGAGACGGGGGCTTCCTCTTCGGTCGCGGGTGATCCTGACCACGTGATTGGAGGCTCGGGTGAGGTGAGCCGATTCCAGATTATGCCTGGAGTCTGGAAGGCCTACACGAAGTCCAGAAACCATACGAACCCCGAGGTCGCTTGGACCGTCACTCGGCGTATCTTGGCCGATCGGGTGGGCAGTTTTGAGAAAGCCACAGGACGCCCACCAGAACCCATCGAGGTGTATTTGCTGTGGAATAAGCCAGGACATTTCGAGGGAGTGGGATACCGCCTCGAACGAGTGTCCCTTATTTATCGCGACCGCGCCCAGCGCTTCCAAAATCTGTACCTGACGATGGGCGGAGGCCCCGTGACGCGGCCAACGCTGGTGGAAGACCCTGGAATGGTGGTTCATTGAGGTCTGGAGGTGTGTATTGAGTTGCTCATCAGTCGGGGGTTGCCCGAGCCAGACCGAGGTCGTCTTCCGCTACACTTGCGAGCCCCAGAGGTTACACCCGTTCTAGCTTGATCGGGTAAGTTCGGCCGGAGGCGAATTGGGCCACGTACAGGCTGCCTTCGGCGTCGACGGCCAGGTCGTGCGGATGTTGGAAGAGTTCCTCACGGTGGGCCATGGGTCGGAGTTGCCCATCGGAACCGTATTCTGGGGCCGTGCCACCGACGTTGGACACCACCCGTAGTGAGGAATCCAGAACGGAGACGAAGCCCCGGCAATTGCGATCCTTCGGCCAATTGTCGCCCAAGTGTGCGACAAAGTAATGGTCGCCCACACGACGGATTTGCCGAGGATTGCCACCGGGCAAGGGAATGGTTCCCAAAGTGCGACCGTCGGTGCTCATGCGCAGCAGGTGTTGTTGATCGCTCATGGCGATGATCAAGGTCGGCTCGCCCGAACGCGGGGCCTCAATCATCCCGCCATGAGGCCCCCAGTGGACGATGCCTCCCTCCGCGCCGCCGAAGACCTTCTTGAATTCCCCATCCGCTCCATAGTGCAGAATGTAATCGCGTCCATAGCCATCGAGGACGAAGAACTCCCCATTGGGCAGATTCAACGTCCACGAAGGACGGTACTCGTCGGGCTTGGGGTACTTGCCCGTGTTTTTCGGCAGTGACCATTCCTGAAGGATTTTGCCGTCTGGAGTGGCCTTGATGACCTGATGCCGCTGGAGGTCGGTCAGGTAGAGAACCTCACGGCCAGCTTCAGTCACCAAAGAGAGACCGTGAGCCCCGGGGAATTGAGTGCCCCACTTGTGGACCAACCGCCCCTTCCGGTCGTACACAATGACGTTGTTCTTCGTCTCGTTGGTGAAAAGGAGGATGTGGCCCTCGCGGTCGACGACGAGGCCATGGCAGTCATTGACCGGTGTCGAAGAACCGAGGTCCCCCCATCCGGGAACCACCCGGTAGCGGAAACGTCCCTGCCCAAGGACGGAAGAGTCTGCGGCCAGGATGCTAGGAAATCCGATCGAAGCGACCGAAGCGAGCGAGGCGCCGGTGGCCGTGCTCAGTCCGGACCGGAGAAAGGAACGTCGAGAGGTTCGTGGCAGAGGTAGGGACATCTTTTGGGGACAGGCTATTGGGTATCCGCGATTTGGCCAAGGACGCGAGGTAGTCTTGGGAGGAGGTGCTTCGGAGGAGGGATGCTCCTGGGGGGACAGGCTCTTGAGGTCGCACTGTGCTCCTGGGGGGACAGGCTCTAGGGACACTAGGGACATCTTTTGGTGGGACCGACGTTGAGGATCGGTCTTGGATCGCTCTTGGATCGGACCTGTGACGTTCTCAAACGCTCGAAACGTGTTCCGCGTTCGACTGGATAAGTCGGTGGTACACAAGCATCCCTAGCAAACGGGTCCGCGCTTCCACATTCCCCTGACACGCTGCTTGCGGCCATCGAAGGGCCTCTCGTACGCTAACCCTCCACGGTTCGCTTGGGCTTGGTATCGAGCGCAATTTTGTTTATCCGTTTGTTTTCAGCGGATTTCATTTTTCGCTACCGTGACGAGTTTGAGTTACAGCAGTCGAGGGTCTCAAAACCCCAGCAAAAACGTAGTTGCCGCGGTGGTGAAATGGCAGACACAGGGGACTTAAAAATCTAAAATTCGCAATTTCACCGCGTTGCGTTAGGTCTCAAAAACATCAGTAAAATCAGGGTATTACAGGAGGAACGACTCCAATCATGTGACCTGTGGCGCTAAGTGATGAATAGGCGAAAGTGTATCCACAAGTGTATCCGCAGGTGTATCCACAACAGAGAGCAAGAAAGACCCATTTGCTCGGTCACTTAAACCGCTTTCCGTTGGAATGCCTCGGATGGGCTCGGTGTTCGGAACGATGGTGGCTTTGAGTGTCAGCATGGTTGGTTGAGTGTTCCTTTCCGGGCCCAGGACGATCTGCCCTCACAAGGGATCCCTTTTTTTGCGGCCAGACCGTCCCCACGGGGTAGGGGTAGGTAGGGTCCGAATCCCGGCGGCATGACCGCGAGGGACCCACGTCTTGAATTCGAGCTGCGTGGGGCAAGCGGGATACGCTTTACGAGGTGGGGTAGGCCGGGTTCCCCAGGACCACTTGGAGCGATGGCGTCGAACAGCGCTTTATGGACTTCCGGCCAAGGTGTTGGGTTTATGGATCTAGGGTTTGGGTGTCCCCGTTGGAGAGGCATCCAGTGATCCCGCAGTTTCAGGATGGAGGATCCTTGGGCGCTACCAACCACACCTCGACAGCAATCGCAGGGCAGGCACACTGCCGAAAGAACCCCCCATATGAGCAACATCAACGAGTGGATGGAGGAGCACCAGGGGCAGATGAATACCCTGGGGCATTTGGCGGCCATCAACCAAAGGACCAAGCAGATAGAGCAGCAAAAGGAGCAGGCGGCGGCCCTGCGTGCCCAGACGGCTGTCTTGGAGAAGCAAAGTCGAATTGAGCAGGACAGGTCCCGTATCGAGCAGCAGCGACTGGACATTGAGCGGCAGCGATTTGCCGCTGAGGATGCTGACCGGGAAACGCGTCGGCAGCAGGCTGAGCAGGTGAAGGAACTCAGGAACCTGATTGCTGATGCCACGGTGAGCCTCGGTCGCTTCCGTAAACGTCATCTCGCCTGACCACATGAACTCGATTGCCATCCGCGAACTGGCGCGAATCCAGTCGTTGCTGCACGTGCTCAAGACCCAGCGCGATACGCTCTCAGAACTCTCCGACATTCAGGCTTTTCGCGGACTTGAAGAATCCTACCGAGATGACCTTGAGGAGGCCCAGAAACGAGGTCTTGTAGCGTCAGACCCGGGGGCGGATGTCCGATCTGACTGGTTGCGCCTTGTCTCATGGAGCAATCGGATCCAGTTGGCGTTGAAGGCAGCTGACAACTTGGGGAACGAACTCGACACATTAGGTCCGAAACCGGACAAGGAATCTGGTAAGAAAAGGAAGAAAACGGAGGAAGGGTGGCAGCCTTCGCTTTCCGACCTTCAGCAACTCAAGATGGCGCTCGAAGGTGCCCCAAAGATCTTGGTAGACGCCATCGAGCAGGGTTGCAGAGAACTACAGCTGGGGGACTGGTCCAGCGGTAGACCTTACGGCGAGTTGGCGGAAGTCGCGGACGCGATGGAGTGGACCGAGAAGCTTGAACTAGCGGAATCACCCGGACCCTGGGCGCATGGAATCGGACTTAGGGACCGACATCTGGTTGCGAGTCGATTGGCCGTCGAAGGTAGCAGTCCGATGGTGGAACGACGGCAGAGGAGTCTCAAAGACCGGCTTGCACATGTTGTGGAGTTGATCGAGCGACACAGCCAACACACAGCGACCCTGGACGATGTGGGGCGATTGACCGATGTAGGGCAGGTGGAGACGGCGCGACGTTTGATTGGCACTTTGCAGGCCGCCTTCGGTGATTTGGATTATTCAGCTAGAGAGCAGCGGTTGGCTCAACTTGAGAAGCAGTTGAAGTCACAGAGCGAAAAGGTAGCCGAAACAAAGAAAGGGCTGCAGGAGCTCGGGCGAGAGGCAGGACGATTCTTCGCGTTTCCTCCGATAGGATTAATGCGCCGAGGAAGAGTTGCTCTAGGTACGGCCGAAAAAGTGGTAGCTGAGACCGCCCAGATTGGAAAAGTTGGCGGGAGTAGTGAGGTTGACAGAATGGTGTCTGCATGGACCACAGGGTTGAAGACCGACCTGGATTCGTTGCAAACCCTTTGGATGAGCCGGGTGCGGCGATGGATTCTGGGAACGACCGTGTTTTGGTTGGTGGTGGTGGTCGCTGGCGGTGTGACATTTCAGCAAGTACGAGCCTGGCAGGAGCGGGAACAGCAGCGTGTGGTGGCTGAGGCAAAAGCGAAAGTGGAAGCGGCTGAAACGGCGTTTGCGTCGAAGCTAGGACTGAGCAAGCCTTTTGTGGCTGGCGTCCGAGGTCAAGCTGGTGATTTGGCAGTCCGATGGATTCCGAGTGGCCGATTTACGATGGGCAGTCCATCGAGCGAACCGGATCGGTATTCTGATGAGGTGCAGCACGAGGCAGTATTGACCCGTGGGTTCTTCCTGGCGGAGACGGAATGCACGCAAGGGCAGTGGGAGTCTGTGATGGGGGGGAATCCGTCGAATTTCAAGGGGACTGAGCGACCGGTGGAGCAGGTGAGTTGGGGTGAAGCGGAGGAGTACTGTCGGAAGCTGACAGCCAAGCAACGGGCTGAGGGGATATTGGGTGATGGATGGGAGTGGCGGTTACCGACGGAGGCCGAGTGGGAGTATGCGGCGCGAGCTGGGACGACGGGTCCGCGCTATGGGGAGTTAGGCACGATAGCATGGTATAGTGGGAACTCTGGTAGCGAGACGCATCCTGTGAAGCAGAAGACAGCGAACGCATGGGGGTTGTACGACATGATGGGGAATGTGTGGGAGTGGTGTGCCGACTGGAGTGGGGATTATTCGACTGGGAGTGTGACGGACCCGACAGGTCCGAGTTCGGGCTCCTACCGCGTGAGCCGCGGGGGCGGTTGGTTCGACGTCGCCGGGGGCGCGCGCTCGGCCAACCGGCTCAGGGTCGCCCCGGGTCTCCGGTACAACTTTCTGGGCTTCCGCCCCGCCCTCAGCTCAGTTCGGTGAATCCGGTTCTAGCCCCGTGCCAGACCGCTCAGCCCCCGAGATCTCTTCGCGATTCAGTCCAAGGAAACTAGAGACTTGCAACGCCATGGCTGAGGATCATGGTCCAAATCAGCGAAAGGATCTTCAACCGATCAGAATCTAACTTTCCTCAACATTTTCGCGTAGCTGTTAGCTACGATCTCATTCCGAAAACGACCAAATTCCGTCACGAGATCGATTGCTAGGGCGCGTCCACCTGGGCGCGACCTGGGCTTTCTCGTGACAGGGTGCTTGGTCGTACCTCGGAATGGGATTCTCGGGCTCGCGCCTTTTTCATGAACGGTAGAGTCCACTTCGGGTGTTTACTGTTTATGAATAAAAAACCTTTTGATTGGGCTTCATTATTAATTAATTTAACAGGCTTATTGTCTTTATTCATAAACCTGTTGGCGCAAGAGGTTAATGAAGGGAAGCCGATCTTGGCTCAGAGTCCGGAAAATTGCTGTATTATCCCAAGAGTTCAGGTTGGTACTCCCAATGGTCCCCCAGTTTGGATCGCTGTCACAAATGGCAGTTTTTCTGCATGGGCGACCGGTCGACAGCCGATCAATTATCAGTGGTATTTGAAAGGGAAAAAGATAGCTGAGGCTACTAATTCAATTTTGCAGATTAGTGCTGGCTTTGATCCGGGGCCGTACCATGTGGTTGTAATCAATGAACTTGGCAGTGTTGAGAGTAATAAGGTGTTTGCTAGTGTTCATAATGACTGGGCAGTCAATCTCATGAACCCTCCTAGTGATCAGGTGGTGTATGAAGGGGATAGTCTGATTATTAATTTGCAATTTTGCGGTGGATATTTCCCGTTTGTCTGGCGAACGCCTCCAGTTTGGAGGAAAAATGGGGTTGTGTTTACGCCCTCTGGCAACAGTTTAACAATCACAAAAGTAACTCCTCAGGATTCTAGTGTTTATTCTCTTGAGTGGGGATTTGCTCGTGGGCAGCATGGAAGTGTTATCCCGCCAATCTACAACTTCTTCACGAATCGATTTAAAGTTAGTGTTATTGAAAACACTCCGCATATAATAAAAAAACTTTTCGGCCAAACCGTCAATCCGGGTGAGGATATGGTCTTCTCAACATCAGCTGTCGGGCGTCCTCCACTGTTCTATCAGTGGCGGAAAAATGGGATCCTGCTTGTTGGTGCAACGAACTCCACACTCAAAATAAATCAGGCACAAAATTCCGACGCTGGCTATTACACTGTTGAAGTCAGCAACTCAGCTGGCTCCGAAACAAGTATCGTAGCTCTCCTGTCCATCAATAAGCCGCCGACATTCGTTGATCTGCAACCATTGTCTGTCGCAGAGCAGGGTGACTTGACCATTCAGTTGAAACTCGCAGATGTAGACCTTCCCGCACAGAAGCTCACCGTGCGGTTGGTTTCTGGGCCTCCCGGCTTGTTTGTAGGCCTTGAGGGATTCGTATCTTGGGCTCCGACCGAAACTCAGGGAGGTAGCACCTACCCTGTGATAGTGGAGGTCTCGGATGGTTTCCTCAGCACGACGGGGCAATTCGACGTGACAGTCACTGAAGTGAACCGCCCACCGGTGATCAACCCGGTTGCCGCCGCATCGGTCGCGGAAGGCACGGCATGGTCTCAGGTGCTCACCGCTCCCGATCCTGACTTGCCGGCCAATGGCCTCACCTTCCGGTTGGTCAGTGGCCCCAGCGCTGCCTCGGTGGATTCCAAGAGCGGCTTCTTGACTTGGACTCCTTCTGAATCGGATGGCGGGAGCACTGTGGACTTTGTCATCGAGGTGGCCGATGACGGGCAACCGCCGTTGGCTTCTCAGACGACGGTGCAACTGACGGTGACCGAGGTGAACAATCCTCCAACGCTTGAAGCTCTGGCTGATGTGACGGTGCCGGAAGGGGCGGCCTGGTCGATCACTGTACGGGCAATTGATTCCGATCTGCCCGCTCAAGCGTTGTCCTATGTGCTGAAGGTGAACCCGCCGGGAATGACCTTGGATGCCAGCACCGGTGAACTCCGCTGGACTCCCTCAGAGGGTCAAGGTCCCGGAACCTATCCGGTGACTGTCAGTGTCGCCGATTCAATTGGCGCAACGGCTGAGCGCTCATTCACGGTGACCGTGACAGAACTTAATCAGCCGCCTCAGGTAGCCGCTTGGGCTGATCAACGGATAGTTTTCGGACAAGTTGTGAGTTTGAAGATGGACGTGACCGATGCCGATCTCCCGGCCAATCGGTTAACCTACCGGATCGTTGGCGGTCCGACCAATTTGGTGCTGGCGGAAGACGGACGAATGGTATGGACGCCGGCTCGGAATCAGTCCCCCTCCACGAATCTGATCTCCGTAGCTGTCTCCGACGGGACTGTGAGTGTGACCAATTCAGTTCGCATCGAGGTCTTCGAGTTGGTGATGTCGGTGAACGGTTTCGAAGTGATGGAAGCAGTGAATGCATCGTTAAATGCTAGGATCAGCTTCCGGTGCGGCAGGCCCGATTGGCTGGTCTACTACTCGCTGAACGGGCAGTCACCAACCTACGATCTGCCTTCCAAGTTTTATCAGGATCCATTCGTGCTCCCTGCTACGGCCACGGTTTGGCCGATCGCCTTCAGCCCTGATTTTTCGGATAGCGTGGTAGGCATTCCGGTGAGGGTATCCGTCCAAAAGGATCAGAGCCTCGTGCTTGAGGGCGGGTTCGGGCTGATTCACCAGGGGCCAGGTGTTGGAGTGACCGCCAGATCCGACAGCAGCTTGCCGGTGAGCATTTCGGTCGTCAGTGGACCGGCGACCTTGGTGGCTGGAAAATTGATTGCGACCGGGGGCGGTGTGGTTCGTCTCCGATTGATCCAAGCGGGTGATGAGAACTGGTCCCCGGCCCAGGCTGAATTCGAGCGGATTGTTGCCCGGTCGGGCCAGACGGTTGTGTGGCAGCCATTGGATCCGGTGGTTTATAGCTCCGCGCCTGTAGCATTGAAGGCGACCGCAACCAGCGGGTTGCCCATGGAGTACACCGTTTTGTCAGGCTCAGGTTTCATCTCCGGTGATCGGTTGCAGGTGACTGCCGCGGGCGCGGTGGTGATTCGGGCGCGTCAGTCTGGAAACGCGGATTTCGAGGCTGCCTCGGCCGATTGGACGGTGCCGGTGGCCAAGGCTTTCCAATCGATCGTTTGGAGTGGGAGCCCGGATCGAACGTTCAGTCCCGAGCCGATTCTACTGACGGCAACGGTCAGCTCGGGGCTTGAACTCAGCTACGCGGTCATTTCTGGTCCCGCGGTTTTGGCCAAGGATCGGTTGACGTTGACCGGCGTTGGGACCGTGGTGATTCGAGCCAGCCATTCAGGGAATTCTAATTATGAGCCTGGCTCCCAAGAGGTCACGTGGGTGATCAGCAAGATCCCATACATGCTGGTGTTTGAACCCATCGGACCAAGGACCTTTGGAGAAGGTCCCTTGGCATTGCTGGCCGTCAGCGAATACGGAATGCCAGTGACCTACCGGGTGCGCAGTGGTCCAGGATCGGTGGTAGGCAACCAGTTGTCGCTGACCGGAGCAGGGGAGGTGGTAATCGAAGCGTCTCAAGCCGGTAGTGAACTCTACCAATCTGTGGCTGTGTCTCAGACGGTGACCGTGGCGAAGGCCTCGCAGGTTCTTACATGGTCGGCTGAAACCACTCTGGCCTACCGAACCAACCTGCTTGCCTTGGAGGCCAAAGCCAGCAGCGGGTTACCGGTGAATTATCGCATAATCTCGGGACCGGGTGCCGTGGTTTCTGGACAATTGAATCTGACCGGAGTCGGAGCACTGGTCATCGCGGCGGCGCAAAACGGCGACGGAAACTGGCTAGCCGCCACGGCGATTACCAATCGATTCACCGTCGGTCGTGGGGTTCAAGTGGTGACCTTTGAACCGGTCGGAGATCAAACCTTGGGGGCGGGATCTGTGAAGCTGGCGGCTCATGCCAGTTCCGGTTTGCCAGTAACCTTCTCGGTAATTAATGGTCAGGCCGCAGTCAATGATCAGCAGTTGACCTTGCTGGGGGAGGGCGCGGTCACAGTGCGGGCTATCAATCCGGGCAGTCCGCTGTGGCTGTCGGCCTCGGCGGATCAAACGTTCAAGGTGCTACCTGTGGGAACTCAGCCTCAGGTGGTGATCGAGCGTCCCAAACCCGATGGGACCTTTAGTTTGGAGATTCGAGCCCCAGTAGGGGTCAACCTCGCTCTGGAGACGACTTCCGACCTCAATGCTTGGACCGAGACTCAGCGCATCACCGGCCAAGGCTCAGGCAACCCGTTGAAAATCACCCTGCAAACCGATCCCAATGTACAAGCCAAGTTCTGGCGGGTGAGGGTGAGGTAGAGCTACCACTTAGGCTGTGCAGATTATCAAATAGAAATTGCTCTCGATACCCAACGATTGTGCCGGCGATGACCTACTTTTGATGTCTTTGAGCCGGTACGCATCGGGAAAGGTCTACTCTCACGCCTGTTTCCTTAATGATGGCCCCGTCGGGAACGTTCGAGTAGCGAGTGATTGTTACCTGCTTTCTGGAAGCAAGGTTAGTCACGTTCCACAGTTGCCATGGATACTGAGAATTGGTTCGGCGTGACTCAACGAGCTCATTCGGGGTTAGGACAATTGAATTTTCATCTCCGGAGTGGCCCTTGACTTCGATCCGTAAACCCCTAGCGCGCCATTTGACTAGGTAATCGTGTCCGTAGGTAAGTTTTCGGCTGACGTCAAAAATTTCGCAGCCAGGGATATTCTCCGTAAGCCATTTTCGGACATGGTCCATCGCGGCCTGCCCGATTTCCTGATTCTGAGATTTGTGACTACGCGGACGTTGCTGGCTATCGATGTTGTTTTCTGTGTCCTGATCCTTACTTCGGTGTTGATTTTTCCGTGACGAATCCTGCCTCTGTCCGCTGTGTGTCGGCTGACTCATGGCAGCTTTTTCCATGTGTGGATACTTAACCTCTTTCAGTTCCTCGTTTGGCTCAGATTCTGTTCCAGGAGTTTGCGTGTTATCCGAGTAGAATCGCTCACTGCTGGATTTGCCTTGGCTGCCCCTTTCACAGGGCTCTCCCGCGACACTAATACTTGGTTGTAGTTCTGTTACTCCGCGTGTTGACGCGCTGATGATTGCTGCTGAGGGTAGCGATGAAGCGCCCGCTTGGCTGGACGAGTTCTCCTTGGTAGTTGTTGCTTGGCTCTGCAGGGCCGAATCTAAGAATTCGTGGCGTTGAGGCCGGATTTCACTCGCGCTTTCTGTCTCGGTGGTTTCAGGTCCACCTAAAAATGAGCCCATTCCCAGCTCGGAAAGTCGCGCAAAATGAGAGGTTGAACCGGCCCATTTTTTATCCCCGGCGATCTTTGTCGCGTGCTTCACCGTCTTGCTGAGCAAGGCGTTGATGAGGTCGTGCTGCGCCGTATCTCCCGGGTATAGCGCTCGGGCGATGGACTTCGCTGTATCGGATCGTTGCTCTTCGAGGTCTGAGCGCGGGTCGAGAAGCAGGCACGCAGACTCTGCGTCCCAATGTGCTGAAGAGTTGCTGTCTTTCCACCAAGGTGACGCCGCTAGTTCGTAGCGGATCTGAAGGTCGACATGATTGCACTCACCAGTCTTTAGTAGCGCCGTTAAGAGCGGTTCTTCCCGTGGGCCCACGGGCTTTTCCAGGGTTGCCAGTAGGATCAGTTCCTTGGTTGCGGACGTCAGTAACTGCGGACTAACGGCAAAATCGATAGCGTCCGGGCGCCGATGGAGATAGCTGCGGAGTGATCGCGCCAGCGATTCGCATCCAATTTCAAGCAAAAGCCTAATAATTGCTTTAGATCCACTCTTTGGCACCCAAGCGATAGGGACCATGTCCCGAAACAATTCCTCCGCGTGTCCGGAGTCCGGCACGTAGACATCGGTTGGCTGTGCAAAATCCCCGGATTCGGTCCAGACGCCCAATGTGGCCCTACGTTCCGGCCACCACGGTTCTTTGATAAAATCCAGATCATCCAAATCGCGCAGGAGATGCGTCATACGCTTCTGTGTCTCGGACTTGGACTCTGGGTCTTGCTGGCAAAGGGTAGCCCAGATCGTAAGGAGCTGTTGGGACGGGGGCTTTTCAGTGACCCCGATCTTGTTTACGAAGAAGCCATGCAATTCATGATCGCCGTAGGTGCGTTCAACGGACCATGTGTAGCCGTCCATGTCCGCCCCGTAGTCCTTCCATGTGACCTCGCTGACACGCATCCATTTCGGGGTCGGGCAAGCCAACCAGATCAATGATTCTTCGTGGAAACGATGCGATTCAAAGTTTTGCGAATCGAGTCGTTTGTAGATGTTAAGAATCAGGCGCTGAGGTGGGATTGGATTAGTGCGAAAGTCTTGGAGGATTTGAATGAGCGTTCCTGAAGGTAGGCTGCGCTGCACTCCTAGTAGGGCCAGCAAACCCTCCGGGAGGCTGGATCGGGAGTAGGGGACCTCAGCTCCTAGGAAGCCCTGAAGGTCAGGGATATCGAAAAAAGCTCGAGATGGTGCGCTGCGGCCGTGGGTGCTAGGCAACCATGGACGTGAATGAAGAGTGTCTAGAAGTCTATTAGATGCGCCCCATGGTGTAGCGGTGAAGATATCGGAGTCGGTCTGATAGAGTCGTGCTAACCAATCTTCGAGAGTTGTGAACTTAGTTAACTGTTTTTGGTCTTCACTGCTCTCGGTTAACTGTTCGAGCCACTCAGGTGGATAGTATGCACCGTCGCTGCTGAATTTTGGTTTGGGGCAATCTGTGATTTCGCACATTTGCATGAGCTGTAATAGCTCCCTCTGCTCTGCTAAAGTTGCATGAGTGAGATACGATTGATCTAATATTATCAAATGGGCCCTATCAGCAGAGGACTGAAGCACGCGATACCACGGGAGCCCATGTTCGAAGCCCTCTGGGGTGACCATTTGAGATTGTTCCGTCCTCGCCGCGCTTGTTTTCGAGCAGATCCAAGGGACCAGTGATTGAATAATTCGCGACAAGGATCTGTCTCTGGAATATTCCTGCGCAATGAAGACAGTTGCAGAGATAGCTGACTGTAAATTGCCTTCACTAATCTGCATTGAAATCCAAGGAATCAGACTGTGAGCGATGTATTGGCCGATGTTGAACCCGGGGAGAGCGAAGGTCCGCTTGAACCACCCGGCTAGCTCGGGGCGGGCGTTGATGCCAGCCAATAGATTCGGGTCCAAGGTGAAAGTGGGTGGCCAGTTGGGCTGAAGTTTCACTGAGGCAGAATCGCCGGATTGACGCACGTACACCGTCTCCTGCGCATTTCGGCAGTGACCATCTTGGCATCTTAGGACGGCGAATTCACCGAGGGACGCCCGCGTTTGGTCGTGGTCTTTGCAGGTGGTTAGGAATCTTATCCACCATGCAATGTCCCGCTGCTCCAACCACGCCGGTTCATCGAGGATTTCGAGTAGTCGAGAGAAAGGAAGATCCATGACCCCCAACCGCCTCAGGATGGAACGGGGCGCCCTTGCCCAAGTTGGGTGTAGAAGATGGGTGCCTACCAGCCGGTCCGTTGAATTGGCGAGGACTTCTCGCATCGAAGCCGAAGGCGCGTGGACTGCGTTTGGCGGGGCGAGGGTTCCTTGATCGGTTGGGATGCACGGAGAGTGTGCCAGGAGTCGAAGCGCAGCTATAACGCTCGGTTCAAAGAATGGATGTCTTTGGTTTGGCTTATCGAAGTCTGGTAGTTGTCGCCAGGCCGAGGCTCGGAGATCGGGGATCTCGAGAAGCGCGAGGAAGGCCTGGGCTATCGCCACACCGATCTGATCTCGCATCCAACGATTCCAAGGTCGGTCTTCGAGAATACTTTCGCGGTTCGAACTAACGACAAAGTCAGCATTGATAAGAAATGGTAAGCCGGATCGGATCTCGGTCGGGAGAAACGCAAAAATCGTTGCAGAGGTCTGCGGTTGGTTCTCGACGGGGAAGGCGATAAAGATCTCTCGGAGTGTGACTCCTGATCGGCGCTCATCACGCGCGGATTCCGGCACAGGATAGGTGTCTGAGTGAACGAAGTAATCGCCAGTGCCATTAGGGCCAGTCAGGCGAAACCGCGGCATGGTTCCTTCGATTGAAATCTTTCGATTTGGACCAAGATGCAACGTGCGGATGCGCTTGAGAAAAAGGAGCGTCTCCGGTGCAACCAATTCCAATTGTGCGGCAACTGCTTCAGCCTTACCTGGCAGAAGGGGTAGGAAAATGCTGGTGAAGCCTGGTCTCAGGCCATTGGGTAGGGTCGAGATCCAGTGCGGATGGATGTAGCCGGTGGGCTCTTCGAGAGTGGGCTTCTTGAACTTGAAGCGAAAGGGACCCGAAAAAATGTGAGGCTCATCGGTGACCCGGAACACGGATTTAAAGCCGATGCCCTTTTCTCCAATGTAGCCTGACGCCTCGCTCTTTTTTTTGGTGCTGTCGCCGACGGCGGCAAGGCTTCGGACGTTTTCGGGAAGGAATCCCTGCTCGTTATTGTGCGTTATTAAAGTGGACTCGACATCGGGCGTTCCGCATGGGTTGTCAGCCACAATCGCGATGTGTAGCTCTGGGTTGGGAACTCGGTACCGGTTGTCTTCGGCATTTTGGATCAGCTCCAGGATAAAATGGGAGTCCTTGGAATTGAGTTCGTCTGCCAACAAACGAAGCGCGTTCCGCAGATTGGGGCTGTCTTCGCGCCGTCTCTCCGCTGCGATCAACTCAATGAGTTCGCGTGCTTCGTGCTCGTTCATAGTTTGAAGTCTATATGGTAGCTGCGAATTGCCCTCCTTTCAGCGGCCAATCACTCCAACCTCCGCAACTTCCAGAACCGGTTGGCCTGGTCGGCCTCGACCAACTGCGATTGCTTGGCTCCGGTTCCGGTGAAAGCGGCACCGAAGTCAGTCCACTGGATCAGGTCGGTGGAATACTGGAGCTGGTAGCGACGACCTAGTGAAGTGCCGAAGTAAATCTGCACGGCCGGCCTAACCTCCATGATCTCCGGAAGATCGGAGGCCGACTTTGGATTGCTGCCGTTCTGAACCTCCACCAGGTCCGAATATCCATCGCCATCAGTGTCTACTTTGAGAGGATCGGTGCCGTAGTTCAGACGTTCCTCGGAATCGGTCAGACCATCCCCATCGGTATCCTCCAAGGATTGCTCTCGGTACGAGTCGAAGTTGTCACCGGTGCTCCGAGGCCAAGGGCTCAGTGCAAGGCCGCCCAAGGAGCCTGTGGCGATGGCATGGATTGTTCCATTGCCACCATACCGTTTACTGGCCACCAAAAGAACTCCCGCCTTGGTAATAATCGGTGGCGCCTCAACAGGGTCTACAACGTTGCCGATTAGGGCAGCTTCCCCGGTCGTCAAGTTTACCCGGGCGACGCCACCGCGCTGGGCCCGGTCGCTCAACGAGCAGTAGACGATCCCATCACGTCCCACAGCCATACCGGTGACCCGCATCGGTCCGAACGGTAGTTCAATGATCCGCTGGGGCCTCACCCGGTCGGGATCGATCACGATCAGACCAACGGATGTTTCGGGCGCATCGGCCCTGACAGCCGAAATGACGATCAAACCGTCAGCGGTCGTCACAACGGTAGTTTTCCCGGAATTTGGCAGGATGATGAATTGTTCCCAGGATGGGTCCCAAGAAATTATCGGACCAACGCTCAATGCCTCGGTATTCGCGAGGTAGAGGGCGTTTCGGCGATAGGTATCGTTGATCACCCGAGGTGCGGAGAAAACGATCGCAGCACCACTGGCAACAAAGCCGGCTGGATCCCACAGCTTGAATGGTGGGAAGTTGCCAACCTTGTTGGACCTGCTCGCTCCAGTAGTCCCGTCAATCTCGAGCAGGTATTCAGTTCCGCTCCCGGTGGTGCTACCAGTGTCAGCATGAGCGAGAAGTGTGTTTCGTTTTGTGGCGAGGACGCGGCTGGGAGTCGGAATGGATCTTCCATTCGCCCTAAAAGTCCAGCCACCGGTTCCGCGGCGCAACATCTCCATGCCATCGTCTACCCGAAAGGGCTGTTGAACCACCCCACCATCCGAAAGAGTTACCAGCTTCCCTGCGAGTCTCTCCGAATCGCCCAAGGTTCCGAAGGTCTGACTTAAGAGGTCGATGCTCAGAGGCGTCGGACCGCTAAACGTAGCCGTAGCCGTGACCACCGATCGCTCATCCGAACTCAGGTAGAGAGCGGCTCCGCTCTGCATGTTTGTCACGGTCTTGGTCCACAGCACCGCACCTGGCCGTGGGTTGGGGATGATGGTCTGGCCCCAAGTTGGTATGGCAATCAAGGCGGTCGCCACCCAGATAAGCGGCAGAAAACGAAGATTCATCAGGCATCACCCTTGGGCGTCTACCCCGTTACGTGCAAGGATGTTCGACAAGCCTACCTAGGATGGTTTCACCCGGCCAAAAAATCATGCGATAGGCGCTCCGGTTGGGTGTCCAACCCTATCAGCCACCGGCCTATCAAGGCCGTTTAGTGGCGGTCCCCGTGGTTCGACCTGACGCGTCTCGAGTGGTCGTGCGCTCCGTGCCTCCGCTGGTCTGAGTAGTTGCTGAACCTGCGCTGCGCCCCTTGCCGTCGGTGAGCGTAGTCCGTTCGCTCCCCGAACCCGTAGGGCGGGTTGTCGCGGTCCCAGTGGTGCGACCCGTCGCGTCACGGAAGGTCGTCCGCTCCGACGTGCCGCTGGTGTGGGTTGTCGCTGAGCCTGTGCTGCGCCCTTGGCCATCGGTGAAGGTGGTTCGCTCGGCTCCCGAGCCCGAAGGACGTGTTGTCGCTGTTCCGACGGTTCGGCCTGAGGCATCACGGATCGTGGTCCGCTCAGAGGTGCCGGTGATTTGCGTGGTCGCAGAACCCGCGCTGCGTCCTTTGCCGTCAGTCAGGGTGGTTCTCTCGGTTTTGGATTGCGCCGTCGCGGTGGTGGTCATGACGAGGCATGCAACGAGGAGAGAGGCAGTTTTAGAGCGGGGCATGTATGTAAACTAAGCCAACACCGGCTCGAAACAATTTAAATCCAGTCGGTGGCAGTGGCGTCGGCTTGGGCCGTTCCCGCCTGGTCCCGATCGCCAGCCCCTTAGCAGGGAGGGCGTCAATCAGTCCTCAGGTGAGCTGCGCAGCTGTATCCATCAAACACTCGTGATCGCCAAGATGGTAAAGCGCTTATTGATGAATCAGGTTGTATTGTATGGTTGATATTATTATATAATCAGTGCAGTTATGGAACCATCATTCACTCAAAGCCGGGATTTTCCTGTTCGTAAACGCCTTCATGCCAATCCCAAGAGGGCCATTGGGGTGATGCTCAAGGTTCGCCAGTCCTATCGGGCACATTCGGCCCGAGGCCTTTGGCAGGCGGTGTCCTTGCTCACTGAGAGGGTCTCGCAGGCGGATATCCCCACCATGGAGCTTGTGCAGGCCACCAAGGCCATTGCAGAGGCTGCCGAGGCCCTGCGGATCCTTGCTGGGGATCCGTTGCCCAAGGGTAGGATGGGTGGGGCTACCTATGAGCTGCCGGTGGTGGCGCCGGTGGGTGTGTGAGTCTTTTTTCGGGCAAAACAGGGGGTTGCAACGGGCAGGGTGGAGTGGTGGACTACTTACTGGTATTCTAGGGGACTAGTATAGAAGGAATAAAGAGTGCTGAGAGAGGTCCACCAGTCCACCCTGGCTTCAAAGTCCCGCGCAAGATTCACGGAGGCGCTGAACCCCCAGATGGTTGCTGGCGGCCGCTCTCGGCACCCTTGGTAAATGCTTTCATCGATGGTTCACTGGATGCCTTGCAGGAGCAGACGCGGGAGCATCCACCGCAATCCGCTTCCTACCTTGTTTGCATGCGTCTTGATCTTACGTGCGCACTACGGCGTCGGTTGGTAGCCGGAATCTTTCGCGCGGATTTTTGCTCTGCGCTGGACGATCTGGTTGGCCCGCCCCGGTTGCCATCAGCGTTCCGCAGAGCGGGCGAAGCCCCAAAACAAGGAGTGCTGAGGACTGGTCGAGCCCCTGCGGTCGTTTTGTCATTTGCCGTATTCGTGTTTCACGCTGCATTTGGCTAGCGATAGGCTCAGACGAGGTTATGCCTTATTGAGGGGAGGCAGTATCGTCCACTCAGCTGATCCCCGGATAGTCTTTCTTGTGACACGCCTTGGATGTTTTTTTGCCAGCTTTCCCAATAAAACGCCGATTTTCCAATGAGTGTCAGCGATCTTCTCTGTTTGTCTTGAAAACCTGGCTCTAATTTGAAGATCAATTTCGATGGCTTTCCCTATGATCGTTGCGCCTTTGGCGATTACATCGATCATGTTAAGAAGTTGCTCTTCTGGGGAAATGTTGTTAATCATATTTAACAAATCGCTGTTCTTGTATGCCTTAATTATTGTTCTATCGTTGTGCCATTCAGGCCGGATAACGTGTTGATCTATGATATGGGCAAGCCCTTGGACCTCTTCTAAAAAATGCTCGCGCATCCAAGTCTGCTTGTGTTTGTCGTCGTCCCAAGGAAAAATAATACAGCTAGTCTTCAGAAGTGCAATTTTGTCATCCAATGATTCGTCAATTGGTGGTATACATAAAAGGTTTGAGGGTTCGTCATTGGTGGACATACTCATAGTCCAAATCGGCTTGAGATAAACGGCATCACGACCTTTGAAATGGGCGCTGAGATCATTTGAAAACAGGAGTGATTTGATGTGTGAACCTATTTTAGTCTGGGTAGCACTATCAGTCGGTGGAGCATCGTCTTCAATGCATAAATGTTCAGCTCCATATAAATCGCCATTAAATGATGTTTGCCCGCTCATGTAACGCCAAGGTCTAGCCATCCGGCCACCGAGTAATTCGGTTATTAGTCGTTGCATGAAAGATTTGTAGCTGTGAGCGGGTCCTGCAAATATTGCTACTGGGCTAGGGGTGAAAATACGATTTCGTATAGCATCGCGTCGAGTCCTTATAAAGCCTTTAAACCATTCAAACTGTTCTTCTCCAAGTGCGGCTTCGCCAATTTTAATTAACATGTCACATTGTATGTCTTTTGTAGTCAGTGGCATGGCAGCCTTAGTCACTAAGAATTTGTCGTCGCTATGTTTATGAATTCCTATAGGCCAACCAGCTAGTGGTCCCACATAGGAGACATTCTGTTCGTCCTGAATCCGAGTCATTTCTTTTTCCATAGAGCTACCATCTAGCATTCTATCCCTTGCGAATCCGGATGCAACTAGGCGTCGTTTAACTGAGTCTTCATTGATGTTGATCCACTTGCCCGATGAATCTGTAGTATACCAAGTGCGCTTTTGGGAGTCATACACAATAGCCGATTTCGGGAGGTAATCGCTTGGTTGAGATCCGCTCATAATCCCTCCTTTCTCGGAGCCAAGAACAACAACCGCTGCCATTGGTCGGTCCCTCGTCGAACTCCAGGCAACCGGACGGGTTGTGATTCTCTGAACAAAGCGGAATCCGCTTCGAGAGCTGGAAGAATCGAACGAAGCTCGACCCAAGCTTCAGGATTCAGAAATGTGGTATCAAACCAACCGTGTCGACTCTTCCCTCCGGTGTGAACGACCGCGTGTAGGGGCATGAACAGTCGGCACCAATTCACTACGGAGAGAAAATCTTCAGCAGGCAAGGTGTCGCTTTCAATAACCAGATATCGACGTAATAGTACATTCGATTTGCATCGAGACACTGAACCCGGATTGAACGTGGAAGGTACAATAAAAGGCCCTTTCAAGAATCCCCATTTCGCCCAATGCTGTGCCGTTTTAAAGTGCCTGGCATGTCTGGGTTTTCCGGAATCATGGGTGTCGCCTATCCATATTACATCGGACGGATTGAAGAGATGTTGAATGAGGAGCTTCGAATGAGTTGGAATTTGAATCGGAATCGAAATGGGTGATTCCGCGAGCAGTTGTTCCTCTGATATTCGGTATTCTTTGATGATGACAGCTAACGTGCTTTTGGCCCTCAAGGCCATGCTTCTTTTCTTGGCTGCTTCTTGGCGTCGGTTGGTCTCTTCTGATGTAAGTTTCAGTTTCTTAGTAGATCGGGTTAGGCCGCTTGGCGCTGCAAGAGCACGGTAGAGGTTTGTCTTCGATCTTGCTATTTCGTGTTCACATGAACTGTGGAAGCAGAACACCGTGGATGGACGGGATATTCTTACTATACAGTCTTTTTTTTGGTTGGTAGTGGTGTGAAGGTGAGCCCCCGGACACTGGCAAAACCCCTCGGTGTCGGTCCTCCATTGAATTGTTCCGAGCACTGATTCTGCAATGATCTGTTCAAGGTTCATGGTTGCACCTCGCCTTCGTTGGTTATCGGAAGGCACCGCATCAACGAACGTCGTGCTGCTCCATGTGGCGCCTTCTTGAAGTCCCCGGCTGCGGCGCGGCGGTTGAATTCGGATGCAGCTTCGGAGGTGATGTAGGGGCGACCCGCGATGTTGATCACGGTGAGCCAGCCTCGGCGCCGGTATCGATAGACTGTGCATCGTGAGATTCCCATCATGTCCTGGAAACTTTTCAGGGCCACAGGTGGGTTTATTTTCGTGGAATATGCCTTCATGCAGACCACAAGCTACCCGGTGAAACAATTCGGGATACTGCATGATAATCTGGGATTTCCGTGCAGTGCCTAAAACTGCTGAGGAGCAGGGCTTTCAGATGAAAAACACCGATAGAGAAACTTACCCATCGTTGTAGATCCTAGACTCAGAACGGTACCGGCCAGGTTCCTGCAGCATCGTCCGTCGATCCGAGGCCTGCTCCCCCTGTGGCCCATTCATGGCGGCTCGGGTGTTACTCTCAGAATACTGTGCGGCGCTTGCGCAAGGCAGTCCTAGTATCCGGCTGGTGCATCAAGCTCCAGATGGAATGATGCCTAGATCGTCTTCAGTGCTGGTGACTGAGTGATCAATCCGGTCTCTGGCGGCGCCGGAATTAATCCTTCTGATGTTGGGTCTGCAGTAGAGCGTTTTTTCGGCGGTTTACCGCGTAGGTTTCGATAAGTCCGGTGAACTAACTTTGAGTATCTGCTGATACGCGTCGACCAAAGCTCTCTTGGATCCATCAACAACCCTCTTGGTCGCTACCCGGTTCGGGATATCGGCGGGTTTCGTGCCAGACCTCAGCAGGCGGCGAATTGCAATTCGCAGAAGGATTGCTGCCGGCTTTTTGTTGGGTGACTTCCCCTTGGCGGGTGCTGCCCAATCAATTTCATCTGAGTCCACAATTGCTTCGCAAGGATTCGAAGAGCTGATCCCGTCCGCTTTGTGGGACCCAGTTGCGTGAGCGCTCGATTTGCTTGGTCTCAATTTCGGTGTCCCGCGTGGAGCGTTTTTCTCCAGCCATTCGTTAATATCCGATTTGATGCGGTGGAGACCAGTCTCCCAGCAGATCGTGAGAGCGATGGTTTGCCGATCTGTGGTCCCGGTGGCGGAAGTCAAAGGCCAGCTGGTATTGTGTGTCTTTCCGTTCACCTGAGACGGATGGCTGACCTGATCGTTGATAAAAGCGGCTTGGTCGCCGGTGATGAAGCTGACCGCCGTCTCGAACTCTGGCGATTGATTGACCATGGTCCCGCGAGTTCGTTTAGCCACCAAAACCTTGCCGTTGCGATCAAGTCGACTCCAGCTTGGACGGTTAGAGCCCTCTCGCCCTAGCTGATTCTCGGCAGATTGAACAATCCTAACGACCGATTGGAGGTCCGCGGTAACCTTCCGGCGCTCCTCCCGACTCAGATCCGCGATCATCTCAAAAATGCAGGCCGCCTCGTATTCCTCGGGTGCGAGTCCTCTGAACTCTGTAGCTGCCAACCCAGCGCCGGTGCTTTGGATCCCTGGAATTATGGGTTTGTTCTTTGCGTGCGCCAGTAACGGCTTTGCTGGCTTGCTCTTGGCTTTCATAGAGTCGTGAATTGTTATCGTTTGGCCGCCATCGCCTTCCGGTGCTCGCTGGCAAGATGGCCGTAGACCTTGCCGATCAGCACTCCGCCGTCCTTGTGGCCAACCCAGGCTGCAATGGTCATGAAATCGATTCCCGCCATGACGCACTTAGAAACGAAGTGGTGGCGCGCATCGTGGAAACCAATCCAGGCAACACCAGCGTGGTCGCAGGCGAGCCTGAGACTTTCCCGGAAGGTTTTGGCCGGAATATCCTTCTCGCCACGCTGGGGCGAGGGAAACAGCCACTGCGAGTTTGGGTCTCGACGGTCGGCCAGTTCCCGAAGCAAATCCTCCAGGGCAGAGTCGAAGTCGACGACCCGGTATTCATGGTTTTTAGCCAAGCCATCCGCTCCGATTGTCACCTGGCGATTATCGAAATCGATGTCCGCCCAACGGACTCGCAGAGCTTCCTTTTCGCGGGCGCCCGTCAGCAGTAGGAAGCGGTAGTAATCCTGAAACTGCTGGTGATTCTTCGTGCCCGAAGGGGCTCCTACTTCGAGGATCCGTTCAAAGGTCTCAGTGCTTACCAGCTGCCGTTTTATCTGGGTCACCTTGAGTGGGCGGAGCCCTTGCGTCGGCAACGAGGTGATCAATCCTTCCTCCAGGGCGCGCTTCAGCACGCAGCGGAGCGTGATGACGTACAGGTTACAGGTACGCGGACTGAGCCCGTTTTTTCTGAGGTCTGCGATGGCATTGTTGATGTGGGTCCGATGAATCCGGCTCACCGGCTGCGCGCCGATTCGCTCGACCCACCACGCAATGTGGGTTTTCTCTTTCCGCTGCGTGGCTGGGCGTTTGTTTGCTGAAGCCTCTTCCAGAAAGCGTTCGGAGTAGGCGAGGAATGTGGGGCAGCGCCCCTGGACTGGGATGGTGGCCTGGGCCGCTTCAGATATCAGCTTCAGCATGGCCGCCCTGGCGGATGGAACTGTTGAAGCCGTACTTAGGGATCTCCACACCTTTCGTTTCCGTCCAGCCTGATCGGTTGTCGTGAACCGCGTGTAGAAAGCGCCGTCCCGCCGGTACAAATATCGAATCGGCTGGTTGCGAACATCTAAGACAGTCTTGTACTTTCGCTCATCTGATCGTTTGGTTTCAGTGGGTTTCACGACGTTGAAAGTGTATCCAAAAGTGTATCCACAACCACTGAAATTTTGGGGTGACCTTCAAAACCCCAGCAAAAACGCAATTGCCGCGGTGGTGAAATGGCAGACACAGGGGACTTAAAATCCCCAGGCCGAAAGGCCGTGCGGGTTCGAGTCCCGCCCGCGGCACCATGTTTTCCTCGGTAAAATGAAGATTCTTTGACTCTTCCTACAAATTTCCTACGCGGCTGCTGACCGGCAACAAACCGAAAGCAGCGACCAGCGGGGGGAAACAAAAGGGAAATTCAATTCCCTTCAAGGTGGGGCTTTCAATTGGGGGCATCTACGTCGCCACCAAGACGCTAGAAGGAGCGCTCCAGAAGATGGTCGCCAGCGACATTCTGGAACCCACGGATAGTTGCCGGTTTGAAAACCACAGTTTTGCCATGTTCTGGGAGGAGCTTATTCCGGATTGAGCGGCCGCGTTTCTTCCTTCTTCGAATGGCACCCGAAGGCGTTCAAAGTCCAATAGACCGAATCAGGATCCGCTTGGGTAACCAAACAAGAAGAGGGCGGATTGATGAGGCGTTGAACTTTTGGAGCCGGTGGTTTTCAAACCGGCGGATTTCATCGGTTTTCGCAACCGTCACTGACAGACGCCATCAAAGCGCCTGGGACAATTTCGACGACCGCAGGATTGATACTGATCGATCCCGACGGCGTGAGACCTCAGCGGATTATTGAACTGCCTCTCGGACCATTGTTAGGTGTCGTCTGGCCTTCATTTAATGGGAAGTAGTTCGCCAACTCAGCGCTGTTGCTCCGAGCGCGGTTCCAAAAACAGGAGTTAGAGGCAGACTATCAAAATGCGACTGGAGTTTGGAGACTCAAACCTTCACTTTGAGACTAAGCCTTTTCCCCTCTTTCCCCTCATGAAACTCCAGACGTCACCCTCAAAGCCACACGCCTTCACTCTAATAGAACTTTTGGTGGTGATTGCCATCATTGCCATCTTGGCTGGGATGCTCCTTCCGGCTTTGGCCAGGGCTAAGCTCAAAGCCACGGGCGCCAATTGTCTTAGTAACCAACGCCAACTCGCTTTGGCATGGAATATGTACAGCACCGACAACCAAGATCGAGTGGTCAATTTCCTACAAAATAAAAATGCAACCGGTGACGTGCCCTGGCGTTACGAGTCCGGCCCCATCGCTGTGGTCATTCCTCCCGGAACCAGTAACGAGAGGCGCATTCAACTCTGGATCGAAAATGGCTACCGCCAAGGAGCTCTCAATACCTATGCACCGAGTCCTGGCATTATTCATTGCCCCGGTGACACCCGCATTAAACTCAAGGCCGGCAAAGGCTACACCTACGTCAGCCTTTCTGGCATCGGAACCCTCAATGGCGAGGTCTCCGAAATTCTCAAAATCTCGATGCTCAGCAGTGTGAGTGAACGGTTTATCTGGGCCGAAGAAAATGATCCACGTGGGGAAAACGTGGGCTCTTGGATCATGGCTCAAGGCAGTCCTGCCCAAGATTTTAAAGGAGCACAACTCGTTGATTCCACCGCTATTTTTCACGGCGATGCCAGCACCTTCAATTACGCAGATGGTCATGCGGATACTAAAAAATGGGTTGATCCAGTGATGAAAGCCTATTCCGCTAGCATGGATCCAAATAAGTTCGGTAGTGCTCCGAATGATACTAGAGCTCCCAACGATGTGCGTTGGTTGGCTCGCCGATATCCCTCCAAAATCAATCCTTAAACCTCCACCGGACAGCACGGGCCTCTGCACCTGTTTTCGATCTCAGCAACGTTCCGGAATCCACGGAAAGTTGCCGGTTTAAAATCTGCAGTTTTGTCGGATGCTCCAATTCGTTTTCTTTCAAGAATGAGCCCCAGCGTTTTTCCCTTCTCTCAAATGAGACCGAATGCGTCCCGGGCCCTCCAGACTTGATTAGCATTCGTTTGGGGCAGCCGACAAACTCAGGCCGGATCGATAATCCGTTGAGTTTCTGGGCTCAGTGGTTTTCAAACCGGCAGGTTTCATCGATTTTCACACCGTCACTGACATCCCGTTGGGCGGTGCAGC
>CAJAHH010000153.1 GCA_903939515.1 uncultured Verrucomicrobiota bacterium | reverse complement strand
GCCGAACGGAATCTTAAGCCGCAGCGATACCAGTGGCGGGCTGACGGAACAGTGATCCTGGAGAAAATCCGCCGAGCCCGGGAAGCTTTGGCACGGAGCCAACCAATTGTTAAAGACTAATATGATACACTACACTAGAAGCCAGCATTGCCGCGATGGAGATGGCTTTTCGGATGCAGTTCTCAGTGCCCGAAGTGTTCGACATCAGCAAGGAATCGCAGGCCACGCGCGATCTCTACGGCGACAGTGAATTTGCCAAGGGCTGCCTGCTCTCCCGTCGCCTCATCGAACAAGGCGTGCGCGTGGTGCAACTCTCCCTGTCCATCGACGGGTACGACATCGCCTGGGACACCGGCCATGAAAACATCGTCGATGGCCACGCCCGACTGGCAAAAGCCTGCGACCAGGGCATCGCTGCGCTCATCCACGATCTCAAGGCCAGAGGGCTCTTTGACGACACGCTCATCGTCTGGGGTGGCGAGTTTGGTCGCGCCCCCACCTCTGAAGGCGCCAAAGGCCGCGACCACGATCACTATGGCTACACCAACTGGCTTGCCGGTGGCGGAGTCAAACGCGGCTTCAGCTACGGAGCGACGGACGAATTCGGTTGCTCTGCGGTGGAAGACCGCGTCCATGTCCACGACTTCCACGCCACGATTTTGCACCTGATGGGACTGGACCACGAGAAGCTCACTTATCGCTACTCAGGCCGCGATTATCGGCTGACAGATGTTTCCGGGAAAGTCGTGGAGGGAGTCCTCGCCTAACCAACATCGCCCGTCGGCTGAGTGTCGAAGTCACCGCACACCGCCGGACCTCTTATTCCGAGAGACACTCTGTCGCTACAAGGTGAGCAGCCTTTGATTTGTTCAGGCAAATCCCGGCCCACGAGCTGCCTTCTCACGCGGGATAAATCGTCGGCACTCCACCCTGGGCTTCACGGTTTCCGAGGCAGGCGGATGGACAGAATACGGTGATTCTCGCTGTCACCGATGAGCAGGCTTCCATCGGTTTCGACCAAGATACCGTGGGGACGAGCCAACTGAGTTTGTCCACGAGAACCGACCAGACCGTCGCCCAGGGTTCCTGTTCCAACCACCGTTTCAAGTGTCCGGCGCCGGACATCGTATTTACGAATGGCATGGTTTTCGGTGTCGGCCAAATAAACGTCGCCGTCCGGTCCTACGGAAATTCCCTTCGGCCCATTCAGCGTGGCCGCGCGCGCAGGGCCGCCGTCTCCAGAAAATCCGGGGCGCCCCGTACCCGCCTCAAGATGAATGATCCCGGCGCGGAGATCGAACCGCAGCAGTTGATGCCCTTCGCGGCTAATGAGGAACAAATTGCCAGAGGTATCAAAATCGAGCGAACGCGGTCCGTTCAGGGGAGTTCCACGAATGGGAGAACCGTCCGGAGTGGGGCCCGCCTTGCCGGTTCCAGCAAAGGTGGTGATGACTCGTGTCTTCGGATCAATTCGACGCAAGACGTGATTGCCGATCTCGGCGATGTAGAGGTCGCCCGCCGGACTGAATTGCAAGCTAATGGGTTGGTTCAACCGAGCCTGATCGGCCGGTCCACCGTCTCCTGAGTACCCCTTTTGACCGTTGCCAGCAAACGTCGTGAGTAGGCCGCTTTTAGCATCATAACGACGAATCGCGTGGTTGCCGGTGTCGCTGATGAAGAGGTTGCCATCGGCATCAAAGCGCAGTTCATGCGGTTTGTTCAGCGAGGCATTCCTGGCCGGACCATTGTCGCCGGAATAGCCCGCGGTGCCGTTGCCAATCACCGTAGTAATGATTCCGTCAGGTGCGATCCGCCGGACAACATGGGCTTCGTAGTCGGCGAACCAGAGGCTTCGGTCCGATCCGCGCACCACGCCGAAAGGACTGTTCAAGCGAGCCATCAAGGCAGGTCCGCGATCCCCATCCGAACCAACGGAACCGGAGCCGGCAATCCGAAGCGCGGTCTCAGCCCATCCCGATTCTATGGAAAAGATGAGGGCGATGAGCGGAATGAATGGAAGCTTCATAGGATGGATCCAGAAGTGAGACAAGGGACCGCCGAGGGAACGTTCTCACAGCGTTATTGTTGCGGGTTCAATTGTCGATGACCTCCCCTCATCACCGGGCAATTTTCTAAAATCCCTCAGCAAGATGATCGTCTCACAGACTCCGGAAAATCTCGACCAGCCAGCGCGGCGTTTGAAAACCAGATATCGAGCACTCCCCATGGCTTGAATCCTGCCCAAGCAACCCCCTGACGCGGAGATTCGAAGTGGATCTGGACGCTTGTCCCTGGATGAGCGCACGGACAATGTTCGTGCACTGTGACCCGACCCCATCCCAATGGTCGAAGATGGTCTTCCGCATACCTCGTGCGGCAGGTCACATTCTGGGCTCTGCTGTTGTCTGCCCTCGCGGCAACGGCGCTGGCCGCCTCCCTTCCAGCCCCCGTGAAAGCGGCCGTCGGTCGCTACTGCCTCGACTGTCATGATGGAGACGTCACGAAGGGCAACCTGGATCTCGGCAAGATCTTGTCAGACGACTTACAAACGCATTCCGTCGAATGGGAGCGCGTCGTCCGAAAACTCACCGCCCGGCAAATGCCTCCCATCGGCAAGGATCGTCCTGCGGAGAAGGAGTTCGAACACCTCGTGGCGACGCTCGGTTCGTCGCTCGACCAGTTAGCGGCAAAAAACCGAATCCCGGCCGCACCGACCCCTTCCACCGACTCAATCGCACCGAGTATCGGAACGCCATCCGGGATCTCCTCGACCTCGAGATCGACGCGGCGACACTGCTCCCCAAAGACGATGCGAGCCACGGTTTCGACAACCTGACGGGCGGCGACCTGTCGCCCACCTTGCTCAACCGCTACATCTCCGCCGCCGAGAAAATCAGCCGCCTCGCCGTGGGTTCGCCGATCTCGAGGCCGAATGGCGACACCTATCGCCTGAAGCCAGACCTCACGCAGGAAGAGCCCGTTGCAAATCTTCCACTCGGCACGCGCGGTGGAACGCTCATCCGACACACGTTCCCCCGAGACGGCGAGTATGAGATCCAAATCCGCCTGACGCGCGACCGCAACGAGATGGTCGAAGGCCTGCACGAAACCCACGAACTCGAAGTCCTGCTCGATCGTGACACCGCCGCTCGATTTCAGGTGAGCCCCCCGAAGGGAAATCGGGACTATGAAACGGTGGATGCCCATCTGAAGGCGCGTGTCCTGGTGAAGGCGGGGCTCCACGAGGTTGGCGTGACGTTCATTAAGAATTCGTCCTCGTTGGTAGAAACCCAGCGCGATCCCTACCAGGCCCGCTACAACATGCACCGGCATCCCAGACTCTCGCCTGCGATCTATCAAGTATCGGTCACCGGTCCCTACGCGTCGCAGGAGGCCGGCGAAACGGCCAGTCGTCGGAAACTCTTCGTGTGCTATCCGAAGAACCCCGGCGAAGAAACTGCCTGTGCCGAGCGCATTGTGTCGGCCTTCGCGCGTAGAGCCTACCGGCGGCCCGTGGTGGCCGCTGATTGGGCCAAGCCACTGAAGTTCTACCACGAGGCCAAGGAGGCCGGCGGCTTTGAGGCGGGGATTGGATCGGCCCTCAGCGCGGTCCTCGTCAGTCCTGAATTTCTTTTTCGCATCGAGCGCGATCCCACCGACGTGGCGCCGGCGACAGCCTACCGAATTAGCGACCTCGAACTGGCCTCGCGGTTGTCGTTCTTTCTCTGGAGCAGCATTCCGGATGAAGAGCTTCTGGCCATCGCCCAACGAGGTGAACTGCATCGGCCGAAAGTTCTGGAGAGCCAGGTGCGCCGGATGCTGGCCGATCCGCGCTCCAGCAGTCTGGTTGAGAACTTCGCTGCGCAATGGCTCCACCTGCGGAACTTGGAGTCCTTCACGCCAGATCTTCGCCTCTTCCCCGATTTCGACGACAACCTCCGCGAAGCCTTTCGACGTGAAACGGAACTGCACTTCGAGGCGCTCCTTCGGGAAGACCGCACGGTCTTGGACCTCATTAAGACCGACCACACGTTCCTCAACGAGCGACTCGCTAAACACTACGGCATTCCCAACGTCTACGGCAGTCGCTTCCGCCGCGTGGCCCTCGATTCCGAAAGCCGGCGCGGCGGACTGCTCCGGCAGGGCAGTGTGCTCACCGTCACGTCCTACGCCACGCGCACGTCGCCGGTCATTCGCGGCCATTGGCTCTTGGGTAACCTACTCGGAACTCCCCCGCCCCCGCCGCCGGCCAACATTCCTAATCTAAAGGAGAACACCGTCTCCGAAACCTTGCCGATGCGTGCCCGGTTGTCCGCACACCGCGCAAATGCGGCCTGCGCGAGCTGCCATGACCTGATGGACCCAGTGGGTTTTGCTCTCGAAAACTTCGACGCGATTGGCCGCTGGCGGCTGACGGAGAATGGTCTGCCCATCGATGCTAGCGGCGGGCTTCCTGACGGCAGTCGGTTCAACGGCGTCACCGGCTTGGAGGACGCACTGCTCAAACATCCCGAGCTCTTCGTCGGAACGCTGACCGAAAAACTACTCACCTTCGCGCTGGGTCGCGAAATGAGTGAGAACGATGCGCCGGCCATTCGCCGGATCGTCCGAGATGCCCAGCGCGACGGAAACCACTTCTCATCGATCGTACTCGGAATCGTCAAGAGCAGCCCGTTCACCCTGAGGAAAACACAATGAGTTTCATCACCAAGAAGTTCATGCCGCGTCGGACTTTCCTGCGTGGAATGGGAGCCACCATGGCCTTGCCGCTGCTCGAGTCGATGGTACCCGCCGCGACACCGCTGGCGCAGACGGCCGCACATCCCGTGCGCCGGCTCGGATTTGTCTTCATGCCGATGGGCTGTGACAACTCCCGCTGGACACCCCCCGGCGACACGCTCGACACGCTCTCGCCGATCTTGGGTTCGCTCGCACCGGTGCGCGACAAGGTCTCCATCATCTCCAACCTAGAATTGCAGAACGCCTACCCCGGCAGCCACGCCACGTCCAACTCGGCCTTCCTGAGTGCCGCCAAAGCCAAGCTAACGGAGAGCACCGACTACTACCTGGGAACGACGGTCGATCAAATCGCCGCCCAACGCATCGGACAAGGAACCCAGTTGCCGTCCCTCGAGTTGGCCATGGACCACCTCCAAGTGGTCGGTCAGTGCGACAACGGCTACTCCTGCGCTTATCAGAACAATCTCTCCTGGTCGTCTCCCACGACCCCGTTGCCGGCTGAAGCGCACCCGCGCATCGTCTTCGAGAGTCTCTTTGGCGACGGAGGCAACCTCGCTGAACGCCGTGCTGCGCTCAAGAAACGGGCCAGCCTGCTCGACTCCTTCACCGAAGATCTCAGCCGATTAAAACGCGATCTGGGTCCCGGCGACCGTGCGAAACTTTCCCAATACCTCGAGACGGTTCGCGAAGTGGAACGCCGCATTCAAAAGGCAGAGACCGACACCCAAGACCACCAGCTTCCGGATCTAGACCGCCCCGTCGGCGTTCCCGCCGCGTATGCCGATCATGCCCGGCTCATGTTCGATTTGCAGGTGCTCGCCCTGCAGGGGGACGTGACGCGCGTCATCACCTTCCAGTTGGCGCGCGAAACGAGCAACCGAACCTATCCTGAGATCGGAGTGTCCGATCCGCATCATCCGCTTTCTCACCACGGCAACGATCCTGCGAAAATCGAGCGCATGTCGAAGATCAACGCCTTCCATGTGTCGCTCTTCGCCGAGTTCCTCCAAAAACTAAAGGCTACTCCGGAGGGCAATGGCACGCTGCTCGACCATTCGCTTTATCTCTACGGCAGCGGCATCGGAAACCCGAATATCCATGACCACACGAACCTCCCGATCATCGTGGCCGGTGGTGCGGCCGGTGGCATGAAAGGCGGGCGTCACCTGAAGTACGCGAAGCCGACCCCGCTCGCCAATCTCCACCTAACCCTGCTCCACAAGGTCGGCGTCCCTATCGACTCCTTCGCCGACAGCAACGGCACGGTGGAGGGGTTGTTCACACCGTTGGGCATTTGACGATGCCCCTGTTGCCTCCCACAAATTGGCCGCCTCCGCACATGCGCCCGCGCTCGATCTCCGAGTCGAGCCTACGGCGATGTTTTGCCGCTGCTGCGTTGGCCCTAACGCTCGTCGGTTCGGCCGTCGACTCCCTGGCTAGTGAGGCTCCGATCGCTGATGCCGCCGAAAAATCAAACCTCGCTGCCATTCGCACGCTTCTCAAACAGCAGGCCGATGTGAATGCACCGCAGGCCGACGGTATGACCGCACTGCACTGGGCCGCTCACCGAGACGATCTCGCGACCGCCCGATTGCTCGCTGCCGCCCGTGTGGGGGTCACCAACCGTTTCGGTGTCACCCCCCTCTCATTGGCCTGCCAAAACGGCAACACCGCGATGGTGGAGCTTCTGCTCGAACGCGGTGCCGATCCCAACACGGTGATTCGCGGTGGAGAAACCGTCCTGATGACGGCCGCCCGCACCGGTAAGCCGGGGCCCGTAAAGGCCCTGCTCGTCCGCGGCGCCAAGGTGGATGCCAAAGAACGCCGCGGACAAACCGCGTTGATGTGGGCGGCGGCGGAGGGTCATGCGGAGGTGGTCCAGTTGCTCCTCCAATCGCACGCCGACGTTCGCACCCCACTGCCCGATTCCGGATTCACGCCGCTGTTCTTTGCCGCTCGGGCCGGGCGGAGAGAGGTAGTGCGCGTGCTTCTGAAAGCCGGAGTCGATGTGAACGAAGCGATGCTTCCGCTGAAGCCTTCGGGCAAAGGACCGGTCCGTGGGATCAGCGCACTGGGTCTCGCCATCGAGAACGGCCACTACGAACTCGCGCTCGATCTCTTGGACGCCGGTGCCGATCCCAATGACCAACGATCCGGCTTCGCCCCCTTGCACCGGATGTCCTGGGTCCGCAGACCGCCCAAGGGTGAAGACAACGGAGCCCCGCCCCCGGCCGAGCTCGGAAGACTCAACAGCCTGCTCTTCGTCCGGGAATTGGTGAAACGCGGAGCCGACGTGAACCGGTGCTTAACCCACGGCAAAAGCAGTCCGGGCCAATTCAGCCGGAAGGGCGCGACCCCGTTCCTTCTCGCATCCGCAACCTCCGATATCCCGCTCATGAGGCTGTTGCTGGAACTGGGTGCCAATCCTGCCATTTCCAACGACGAGCATACCACGCCGCTCCTCGTCGCCTGCGGAATCCACGTCGGATCGGACGCCGCCAACGAGGTTGCAGGAGAGGAATCCGATGTCCTTGAGGCAGCCCAATTGCTCCTAAAATTGGGGGCCGATGTGAACGCGGTCGATGCCAACGGCGACACCGCGATGCACGCCGCCGCGCTCAAGAACCTGCCAAAAGTGGTCCAGTTTCTCGCCGACCAGGGCACGAAGGTGGAGATTTGGAACCGGAAGAACCGGCATGGCTGGACGCCGCTCTCCATCGCCGAAGGACATCGGCCCGGCAACTTTAAGCCCTCCGCCGAGACGAGTGTCGCCGTGCGGAAAGTCTTGCTGGCGGCCGGTGTCCATCCGCCCTCCGAGGGATCCTTGGCGGCTCCCGATCCGAAGCCTGGCTACTGACCCAACTCGACGTGGGTGACACCCCCACCGACCTGTGCGCTATGTCCGCACAGCCCATGGAGATCCCGAATAACAAAGGACTCGCAAACCGATAGGACCAGAAGTCCGCAGAACCTCGTCTGCTCCCAGAACCGTCGGGAATACGAGAGACGCTGCGTGGAGTATAGAAACGACATCTCCGCTCTGAAAATGCTCTCCGATCTGATGGATACAACGGCCCCAGAGACGACTGCGGAGCTAGAGCGTATTGCCGCCACATCGAATCGCGCGAAGCAGTGGTCGCCGACGTAAATCTCCAAACGGCTTGCGCATCCCCCCCGGCGCGCGGACATCTCGCTCGGGCTATTTCCGGCCGGGCCTCTCACGAGTCCGGAAAATCACGCCAGTTTCTTTCCCTTCCAACTGGGCTCGGACGTGTTGATGCCGGCGGACGATAAACCGCTTCAACGAATAGGCAGCGCGGTGGGATTTTAGATCGCCCTCGCGCGAGGCATTGTCGGCCGACCCATTGTCCCGAATGGATTCCTCGAACTTGGCGAGGCGCAGGTCGGAATCATTGACCAGGGATGCACGCACCACCGGGGCTAGGACATCGATTCGCGCTTGGAGTCGCTCCGGGATGAAGTGTTCGTGGAAAATTTCAGCGAGGCGCTGCATGTAGAGACCTTTGAATTGCGGGATAGCGAAAAGCCTCTCCAACAATCGATGATCCGCGACCCAAGGGTGCTGAATAGAAGCCTTCTCCTTTTCATCGAGCGAACCAATGAAGGGGAATTGGCCCCAAGCAATATCCAAATCCCAGGGAATCAATCCAAAGCGGTTGGAACGGGGATCGAGGTACATGTAGAAGTTTTGGCCGTTGTTGAGGAACCCGTCGTAACTCGAAATCAAGCTGTTGACCGCAACAAAACGCGCAACTTCGTCGAAATCGAAATACTCGGAGGCGCGTCGGGAAAAATCGTCGTCGGAGGCCTCGGTTAGGAACTTGGCCGTTTCAATGACACGCCGTTTCTGGGACGCATTCAGGGTCAGCTTTGGATCATACGTGTCCTTGTACAGCGCCCAATCTTCGCCGAGGTATTTGAACAAATCGTACGTCACGGGCTTAAACAATCCCATCTTGTCCGTGCCAAACCGATCCTGGGTGAACACGCCATCGACATTTTCAACCATCACATAGAGCCCCAGAGGCCGGGCGTCCCAAAGTTTCTCCACGCTGAGTGTCACATGACCAAAAGTGGTTCGAGGAGCGGGAACTCCGGCCGCCCGAAATAGCTCATAGGCCAGCGTGTCGCTGAGGCAGGAACCATCGACGCTGAGATTACCAAAGTTGAGGGTCGAAATACCCGCAAGAGTGCGACCTTTATTCCCTTTCGATAAATCCACCTTGAGCGGCTTCTTCACGCCCCGAATGGCACCCAGGAAGGTTCCATTACCCTTAAATCGCACGGCAGCCTTGGTGAATTCACGCCCACCGAACTCCACCCGTCCCGTCGTCCACTTCAAGTCCAGACCGATCGCCCCCAACAATCCATTCCGCGCTGCATTCGTGTTGCTCAACAGGAACTTGCCGTCTGGAGGATTGAAGTTGGGCTTGGCCCGAACCCGTCGCGGTTGCATGGCAGTCCACTCGGCGGAGGTCAGCTCGATCCGGGCGTCCCAAACATTCGTTGGTTGGTAAAACTCGGAGGCTGACCGGATCGAATCCACATCGCGCCGCAATGGGGGCTGGGTCCGTGCCGCGGCACCAGGATCTGGCCAAGGGCGCTCCATGGGAGCCCTTCCACCCGTTACGGACAATCCACACCCCATCCCGGTCAAGACCAGAACGACGGTAAGCACCGCCACGAACGTCCAATGACACACCTTAAGCATTGGCTTCCGCATCGGAAGCGTCGCCCCGGAGATGGGCCATGCCCCACTCACATCCATCGAAGTCACTCAGCGACTCTGAGTTGTCACTCCTTCAGAGTACACTTGTTACACGGACTCCCAGTGGCTGGCTCGCGCTGGGTCGCTGAGCAAACCGGAATGGAATGGCTTACCCTTGGTAACCCAAACAGACCCCCGGGGTGCCCTTGGGCTCAGGCATTGGCGCAGACAAAGAGTTGATTCGCGCAACCCACCGGCCGATCGTCTACAAGTCCGCATCCCGAAGCCTGCGATTGGGTCGTCCGGCCTCGCTACCGCTGAACGCGGGACGTTCTCCCTACCGATGGCGAACAGGCGGTTTTGGAAGACCTTGCGCCCAGAGTTGCTCACACCTGCTTTGCACCGACAGAGAGGCGCGGCCTCGGGATCTGACACGCGCAAAACACACGACGAAGAATGACCGAAGAACGCCAGATCACCTACCGATCAGAAGTGCTCCGAAAAGGCATTCACCTCCTGTCGCTGTCCATCCCGGTGGTGTACGCCATGATCTCCAAAGCGACCGCCTTGTGGATCCTCATTCCGTTGGCCTGCCTGTGCGTAGTCATCGATATTTTGGGTCACAAGAAGGGTTGGATTCGAAACACCCTGCTTCGGTATTTCGAAACGGTGATGCGAAATCACGAACTGAAGATCGATAAGGTCCGGCTCAACGGCGCATCCCACGTCCTCATTGCCGCCTGCGCCTGCGTCCTATTCTTCCCGAAGATCATCGCCATCACGGCCTTTTCCATTCTCATCATCAGCGATATTTGTGCGGCTCTGGTGGGTCGGCGTTATGGGTCCCACCGTTTTCTGGACAAGAGTTTAGAAGGAACCCTGGCCTTTGCCGGATCGGCCATCGTGGTGGTCCTCGTCATTGCCTCCATCATTTCGGCCCCCATTTCATTCGTGGTCATCGGGGTGATCGCTGGGCTTGTTGGCGCTCTGGTGGAAAATATTTCGCCCCGCCTTCGGATGGATGACAACATCTCAATCCCCGGCAGCGTCGGCCTGACCATGCTGATCCTGACCTCCCTCATCAGCATCGTCCCAACCCCGCACTGACAAGGAGCCGACAGGCAATGGCCGAACGGTTCCACGGCCCAACTCTGCCAGCCATTTAATCAACGCGCTCACGGCCCTCCCAGCCTCAGCGACGACGTGCCTGCCCGACATGCCTGCCCGACGTCCGGATCATCGTCCGGACTACGCTCCTTGCCCGCCACCAGAACCAGGCAATGAACCAGGAAAAGGGGTCAGTTCTTGATATTGTCTACTACTCGCCCAGCTTCCTCCGGCGATACAAGAGATGGTTCAGATAACCGCGCGTGCCCATCGCCAGACGTTCGGCGATCCACCGCGCCGTCATCGTCGTCTCCGCCCGCAAGCGCGCAGCCAAAGCCACCTTCACTGAATCCCCCTTGGGCCGAGTTTTAAGATCCGCTTCCTGCCTCCGCCCCAGCTTCAACTCCTCCGCGATGATGAATTCCGCCAACGACCGCTCAAGCCGTTGGCGCCCCACCGGACTGTCCTCAGGGATGCCCCACCAGCCCAGCAACCGATCCGCCCGCAACCACGCCGGACGTTTCGAGTGCGCAAGCAAGTACGCCGGCCAACTGCTCCAGGTAACATTCTTCAAGGGCGCATCCGCCACCACCAGTTTCGCTCGCGCCGGATTCAAGTGGACGTAATCGCCCACGCTCTTGAGATAACCGTTACCCGATCCGTCCACGATCAGCGACTTGTAGCGCCCAGAGAACAAGTGGCCGAAGAGCTTGTGACGCCGGTTGAAGCGTCTCGTGTAAGTACCCAGCAACCATTTCATCCCGGCGACCAGATTTGGCTGCGGCGTCTCGACCACGACATGAAAATGATTCGGCATGAGGACATAGGCGCAAACCTCGCCCAGCGTGTCGACGAAGCGCTGGCGATCCGCATCATCCATGAAAATTAGTTCGCGCCGGTCACCGCGATTCATGACGTGATAAATCGCGCCAGCATACTCGACTCTCAATTTGCGGGCCGTGACGGGGGGTGGCTTTGTCAGCTTTATGTATCAATATCAAGAACCGACCCCTTTACGACCCCTTTACAACTCATATCAATATCAAGAACCGACCCGAATGGCAGTTAGATAGCGACCAATGTTTTTGGGGTATTCTGAGGTGAGGTGGGTTTGCGGTAGCGGTTCTGGTGGCGGATCTCTTGGAATTCGCGTCGGTGGCAATTGAG
>CAJAHH010000152.1 GCA_903939515.1 uncultured Verrucomicrobiota bacterium | reverse complement strand
TGTTCTCAGCTGTGAAGCGCAAGGCCCGCGGGTATCGGTCGGTCGAGTACATGACCACCATGCTCTACTTCGTCGCTGGTAAACTCACCCTACCGTGCTACTGACCCACTGAAAGTAGCGAGGAACCGGAAATAATTCGTCGGATAGAAAAGCCTCCTTCTGGGGGGATTCGGCAGCAGACCCGGTTTTCCTGAACTTGGAAGGGCTCGGAAAAGCCCTGTGACTGGGTTTGATCGGCGAAAAGGTTTCGCATCAGACAGGTAAGTACCTCAATACTCAAAAACTGTGAAACGATCTTTGGGATTCAAGTCGTGGGCCCTCATTGGTGTCACGGTGCTCGCTGGGGCTTTCCTGGTCCTTCGGTTCGTGAGCGAAAACACCCGAAGCTCGGAGAGCATCCCTAAGCTGCAGGTCGGCAAGACGGAGACGCGCTCCAGCATGACGAGCGGGCATTCATCCACGGCACCCGAGTACGCGACCTTCAACTCCGGACGGGTGCTGCTGTTGTCCGACAACCCGCACCCGCTTTGTCGTAAGATCGTCGACCGACTCGAACAACGGCTCAAAGAGTCCCCGCACATCCGAGCGGTGGAGCGCCTGAATGAACCCGTCACGATCACCCAGCGGGACGGCGCTCCCGACTTGTTCCTGAGGGTGGACCTGGTGAGCGCGAAAGGAAGCGGCGTGCTGACATCGACCTTTAAGTCGGTGGTGAGCGCCTCGCTTTGCAGCACTCCCTGGTTGGACACCTCATACCCCAGCGATGGCAGCAGCGCGCCCGTGGTCATTATGAATTGGGAAGCCACGGTGGATTCCGAAAGCACCTTCCTGGGGCTCACCACTGATCGCTACGAGAAGGCGGCCCACGACATCGCTCACTCGCTGGCTGAATCGATGACTAAGAAACTCGCCAAGCTTTCCGAAGAACACCCTCCCCTGGCTTCGCTGCCGGCGGAGTTCTTCGGCCCGTATGAGCCGGTAGCCGACTTCGACTGGCTGAGCACCGTGTCTGCACGCCGCTCCGCCAGCTACTGCGGGCTCTTTACGCACAACGAGACGTACTGGCGGTTTCAAACTTCCACCAACCCGGGCCCCACGTTGAAACAGATCGCGCAGTCGTTGAACCGGGCAGGATGGAAGATTCAACCCAGGAGTCTCATCGACACACCCTTTCCGCGGCTCGAGGCCCGGCAAGGGGAGGCGCGGGTGACGGTCTTTCGACACTACAAGCACCGCTCGATGTTCGATGCCCACACCTCCGATCCGCAGCCCCTCGAGTTCATCGTCTGCCATCGCAAAGCACTCAGTCAGACCGAGCGGGCCCAAGCGCTGGAACTTCTTCTAAACCGGACGCCTTGGGATTCTGAAACCCTGCTGCCCTTTGTGCACTCGTTCGACCGGGATCAACGGCAACGGTTCTACGATCGGCTGACTCAAATCGGATCTTCATCACCCCGAAGCTGCGTGCAGTTGGCGGATCTCTTCCTGGACCAAGGACGGACCAATGACGCCAGGCACCAACTGCTGAAGGCACATGCCCTGAGCGCCACGCGCCCGGACTCCGCCCCCTTGCAAAAACAAATCATGGAACTGGCCGACAAGATCGAACCCCTGTTGTGGGGGAAATTCGAGTACACGCCCGAGATCTGCCGTGAACTGGGATTCGTCGAGCTCGAGAAGGTGACCCAGCCGTTGGAGTTCACTCGTCCGTTCGGCCAGCCGTTGGCGTTCTTCAAGCGCTTCAGCAACCCTGTCGAGCCGCCCCATACGGCCATACGGATCGTGGCACTCACGGTGAACGCACCCGCCAAGGGGTTCCATGGCTACACTCTGCGTCGGTCCGAACCGGGCGTGCGTGGCTGCGATTCGGGGGATTGCTTCCGCAAAGTGGGCGAAGTCTTTAAGCGCACGATCAGTACCGGAGACCAGGCAGTGACGGTGCAGGCAGAACTCCTGCCCGATGCGAAGGGAGTGAAGTTTACCGTCCGGCCGGAACCGAATGCCGACGGCACCCCGTGATTCCCTGAGTGGACTCAACGGGGGACCACCGGCTGGAAGGAGGGTGGCCAGTTCGATCATTCAGCATGGACCTCAAGAAAGACCGCCCTGGGTTTCGACCCATCCGACACGGGCGGGCGGACGGGTGCAACGAGGGGCTGCTCCGTTCCCTGAGGGTGATCGGGGGGCAACGGCCTCGAGTTTCGTTCCCTGTGCACACCCGCAAATCCGACATCGACCGATTCTTCGGCGTGTGCCATCGGATTCTTCGCGCATGAGAGCATCTTCCACCACGCACGGTCCTCAGGAGTCCCAAGGCTCGGCCGCCACGAGGACACGGCTGCGACGGACGCAGGGTGCTTGGAGGATCGACCTAATAATCATGATGGTAGTGGTGGTGGCGCTGACTCCCGGGATCGGGGCAGCTCCCGGCCCCGAGACAAACTCAACGCCTCACGACTCCAAACCGCATGGTCTGACGCGACGCACACCTTGGACCACCTCGCGAGTCGTTGGTACGCCGGAGCCTTCCCTCCCCTTTACCACACGGCCCTTTCGCCCAGAACTCGCGCTCAAGAACCCGGTGTTTGTTATTAGTGAACCGGGCACGCGCAACCTACTGGTGGTGCTGCAGGGCGGCGAGGCTGAGCGCCCCTCCCGCATCGTCCGAATCGCCGAGGTGCCGAAGGATGGCGGGCCCGCCGGACCGGAGCCGCTCCTGGAGATCCCCGGGCGGTTAGTCTACAGCGTGGCCTTCCACCCGGGCCATGCCACCAACGGGCAGATGCTGGTCTTCTCGAATGGGCGAACCGGCCAAACCGAGCGGACCAACCGCTTGTCGCGTTTCAGCATCGGGCGCGACGGCTCGCTAACTCTGGTGCCCGGTTCCGAGGAGATTTTGCTCGAGTGGCGTTCCGGCGGGCATGACGGCGGTGGAATGGGCTTCGGGCCCGACGGGATGCTCTACGTATCGACCGGCGACGGTTCCAACGACTCCGACGCCTGGGACTCAGGCCAGACCCTCGACGACTTGCTGGGCGGGGTGCTGCGCATCGACCTCGACCATCCCGACCCGGGCCTCAAGTACGGTGTTCCGAAAGACAACCCGTTCGTCGGCATCCCTGGCGCGCGCGGCGAGTTGTGGGCCTACGGGCTGCGCAATCCGTGGCGATTGGCGGTGGACGCGGCCACTGGACAAGTCTGGGTGGGCAACAACGGTCAGGACCTCTGGGAATCCGCTCACCTAATTCGTCGGGGAGAAAACTATGGCTGGAGCGTGTACGAGGGCAGTCACCTGTTCTACCGGAACCGACGGCGCGGCCCAACCCCGGTGACCGCCCCCACCTTCGAACACCACCATAGCGAGGCTCGCTCGCTCACTGGCGGCGTGGTGTACCGGGGTGGACAACTGCCCGGACTCGAAGGCGCTTATGTCTATGGTGATCATTCCACAGGCCGGATCTGGGCGGGCCTGCACAACGTTACGAAGGTGGTCTGGCACCGCGAGATCGCGGCCACGCCGATGCTCATCACCTCGTTCGGTCTGTCGCCCTCCGGACGTCTGCTGGTGACCGACCTGGGTTCTGGGTTGCAAGAGATCGTGCCCGCCCCGCCACGGGCCACAACACCCGCATTCCCCCGCAAGCTCAGCGAGACGGGCGTCTTCGCCTCGACCCGCGAACACCGCGTTGAGGCGGGCGTGGTGTCGTACGCGGTCAATGCACCCGCCTGGACCGACGGCGCGGAGGCCGAGCGGTTTCTGGCCATCCCCGGAGACGGCCGCATCACCCATGCGACCAGCCGCGGGTGGGGATTTCCTGACGGAGCCGTGCTGGTGCAGACGCTGCGATTCCCCACGGCGGGGCCTTCCGGTGGTCCCGGTCGCCGGATTGAGACGCGGCTGATGACCCGTCAGGACGGGCGCTGGAACGGATATTCCTACCGATGGAACGCAGCCGAGACTGACGCGGAGCTCGTCCCGGCCGAGGGCATCGATGCCGAATTCGATCGCCCCGATGCTGACGCTCCGGACGGCATCCGCCGGCAACGGTGGCATTTCCCGAGCCGCTCCGAGTGCCTGGGCTGCCACAGTCGCGCCGTGGGCTTCGTGCTAGGCCTGAGTGATCTCCAGATGAAGCGTTCGCACACCTATCCGGGCGGGATTGAGGACCATCAACTGCGGGCCCTCGATCACGCGGGCTTCTTCACCGCCCCGCTGCCCAAAGAATCCAAGGATCCCGCCGCACTGGGGCTAGTCGACCCGTATGACCCGCATCAAGACCTCGATCGCCGCGCGCGCTCCTACTTGCACGCCAACTGCTCAGTCTGCCACGTCGAGGCCGGCGGCGGAAATGCGCGCATGCAACTCGAATTCACCACGGCCCGTGATCGCATGGAACTCATCGGCGCGCGGCCGCAGCACGACGGCTTCGGGCTCCGCGACGCCATGCTCGTGGCACCCGGCCACCCCGAGCGCTCGGTGCTCCTCCACCGACTGTCGGTGCGAGGCCGCGGCCAGATGCCCCCACTGGCCATTAACACCGTAGACGAGCGCTCCGTGGCCTTGATGCGATCCTGGATCGCCGTGATGCCCTCCGGTGCCGCTGGGAGTCGGGAGTGGCGGGTGAGCGACTTCGCCAGCGACCTCGCCAGTGCCCAGACCGCACCGCAGGGTCGATCGCCCGAGGCGGGCAAGGCTCACTTCAATGCCCTCGGCTGCTTGCAATGCCACCGGCGCGACGGCGAGGGCGGCAGCGTGGGCCCCGACCTGACAGGCATCGGCCGCCGGGCCAGCGCGAGCCAACTTCTGGAGTCGCTGCTGGAGCCCTCCAAGGTTATCGCTCCGGAATATGCCCAAACCGAACTCGAAACCCGCTCAGACCAGACGCTGGTCGGCCGTATCGAATCCGAGACCGCCCAAGCGGTGGTTTTGCGGCCAGTCGGCGCCGACGATCCCGTGACCGTGCCCGTGTCCGAGATCCGCGCACGCCGGCTGCATCCGGTGTCGGGCATGCCCGAGGGGATGCTCAACGGCCTCGATCAGACTCAGGTTCTGGACCTGCTGGCCTACCTGCTGTCGGCCGGGGCGGCATCGAAATAGCCGTTCGCCTTGAGTCGCCTCCAGTGCGACGGAGGGGGGCAGTGGAATTTAGCGGCTTGTCACCGGGCCGGAAGGTCTCACCGTGACGCCACCCAAGGACGCCAGTCAGGGCCGACCCGTTGCAACGGCTCGGCCCCGACTGACAGAATTTCCGAGGGGCCTCCCCCCATGAACTGGCTCCAACGTTTAAGACTCCTGCCCACCCAGGACCGCCGTTTCGGATTCTGGCGGAGCATTCTCGTCAGCCTGCTGACCGGGCTGGCGTTGAGCGCGATCGTGATCCTGGTGTCCGAGGAAGATTCGTTCTCCACCCAACTTGGCCTGTGTCTCGCTTTATCCCTGCCCGGTTGGTTGGCACCGCTCTTTTGGAATCGCCGGGCCGTGGCCGCAGGCGCACCCGGGTTCTGGACGGTCTGGGGGCGATTTCTGAAACGGCTAGGATTGGCCGTCGTGATCCTGGTAGCGCTGATCTCGCTGGCCTTTGTCATTGAGGGCACCCGCGCGGCCTGGGCCTGGCAGGAGGTCGAGGCCCACCTCAAACAACGCGGCGAACCGTTGACCTTCGAGGAGCTGGTGGGTCCGCGCGTGCCGGATGCCCAGAACTTCGCCCGTCACCCGCTCATGGACGGCCTTCTGAGCCACACCGCGACGAACGATGCGAAGGGGCGCCTTACCTACCGATGGACTGGCCAGCGGAAGATCGCGGAACTCAATGAAGCATTGCGGTTTCCGGAGCCGCGTTCCGACGAACCCAAAGGCGGCAATCGATTGCGCCGCACCGGGCCCGACCTGGAGGCGCTGGCCAGCTTGCTGAAGTCCGGCACCCACCGAGAGAAGCGGACGGTGTACGATCCGGGCCGCACCGAACCGCGCGAGACCAACGACTTCGTTCACCTGCCCATCCCGCCGGCTGGGATGCCCACCGCGCAGGCAGTCCTGTATGCCTTCGAAGGCCGACGGGCGGTGCTCGACCAGGTCACCGAGGCGACCCGACGCCCGCGGGCCCAGTATGACCTCCGCTATGCCGACGGCCCCAATGCACTGCTACCCCACTTGGCCATCCACAAATCCATGGCCGGGAAGTTGCGCACGCGATCTGCGGCGCGGGTGGCCACCGGCGACACGGCGGGCGCGGCGGAAGACATCGACACGATCCTTCGGCTCGCGGAACTCACTGGTGAGGATCCTACTCTGATCGGCTATTTGGTCCGAGTGGCCATCCAAAGCATCGCCTTCAGCGCATTCTGGGACGGCACCTCACAGCACGCGTGGTCCGACGCCCAGTTGGCCGCGTTCCAACAGCGCTTCGAAGGACTGAAGCAGCAGGACAGCCTCGTGAAGGCCTTTCGCGGCGAGCGCCTCTTCGGCAAGACCACCTTCGAGTTGATGCGAGAGGGCCGGCTCGATCCGGACACCCTCGGAGCAATGGAGAGCGACGAAAGTGGGAACTCGTTCGGATGGGGGCTCGTTCCGAGGGCGTGGTTGTTGCAGAACCAAGCCTACCACTCGAAGGTGCTCGATCAGGTCGTGGGTGCGCTGCAGCGCTGCAACCCAGAACGCGGCATCGCCGCCAAGGGCTCAATTTGGGAGACCGAGCGCGTCGAACAGACGGTCTTCAACACGGCAGGCCGACGGTTTCATCCGTACCGGATCTTTACGCACTTGCTGTTGCCAGGCCTGGCCAAGGTCCATGCCAAGGCCGACCGGAGCCTCACGACGAGTCGCCTGGCCATCACAGTGGCCGGGTTGGAGCGCCATCGTCTGGCGACCGGCAGCTATCCCAAGGCTCTTAGCGACCTCGTGCCAAAATGGGTGCCGGCCGTGCCGCTCGACCCCATGGATGGCCAACCGCTGCGCTACCGCCTCAATGCCGATGGAACATTCACGGTCTACGGCATCGGACCCAATCACGCCGACGACCACGGCGTCTTCGAGTCCCAGCAAGGTCAAGACCTCGACTGGGTCTGGCCTCCCAGCCACCCCACCGAGGAACGCCGGTTGTTTTGAGGACAAACCTCGGGGCGCCTGCAACGTTGTCTTGAAGCGAGATGCGCATCCGTGGCCATTCAGTGAGCAGTGCACGATGGGACCGCCACCACCCCTTCGATTGGCTCGCGGTCGCCCCACCTCCTGGGCAACCACCGGCCCTGAAACCCCGGCCGGACGCCTGAGGTCCGTCGTTCAGGGACTTCTGGGCCGAAGGTTCACCTTCGACTACGGGGGTAGCTGAAACCGGCCAGCGACGATGCAGGGAACCGTGAGATCCTCGTCCAATGCCTCCCAACGGAGAGCGTATCCATCCAATTCCAGCCGGACCTGCGCCAACTGATCGTCCGTGGCGGCAGCGAGAATCCTGAACCTGTTCGCGGGGAATCCGACGATCCGTCCGTCGTGCAGTTCGACGAACACGATGCGTCCTTCGGTCCACGCGCGCACAGCCGTGGGCTCGGTCGCCTGCACACTCTCAGCGGTTGTGATGCTCATGGAAGGAGTTCCTCAGCAGGGTTTCGTTCTCGAAGACCCATCGTTCGATTTGCCGCAATTCGTGCGAACGCACACCACGGTTGCTTGCCAAACGGATGATCGACTCGAGCCAGAACTTGCACTCGCCCTCAGGTGTACGGACATGGACATGCGGCAGTTCGAGCCGTTCATCCGAGTAAAAGTGAAAACGGAAGCGTCACGTCCGCAGACACGGACCGCTCGGAGATCGGTCCCTACCTCGGAGGTCATTGGGCTATATTCAAGGGTGTTCGCATTGCCTCACGATTCTGGTTACCGGAGGCGGGTTGTTGTCTCAGCCAGATGTTACCATGTATCGGTGCAAGGAACGAAACCAACGGGCTGCGAACTCGGCCTCGGTGATTGCACTTGCGCAGCACCAGACAGGAGAGCCACTTGCAAGTGCCAATGCCTCAACTAAGCCGCCGGGGGTAAGAGCGAGAAAAATCATGGCTGGCTGACGCTGCCTAACGACTCACTTTCCGACGCCGACCGAAAGGCCAAGCCCATAAAACGCTGGCGCTCCCGGCGTTCAGAGGAGCAGCTGGTTAGGACCTGCCTCCGCTATCGCCCTGAGTCCGCGTGTAAGCCTCGTACAGCACTTCGGGATTGTCCGCGAACAGCTCCGTATAGCCGCACTGACCGCAGATGTTGGCTCGCAGTTCGGCGTAAGTGCTACCTCGAAATATTATCGCCTCAGGATGTAGGAATCCGACGTGTGCCTTGAGCTGCCCGTCCGAGGGCTGGCCCTGATCCTCCACGGGTATTCCCATGATCATCTTGCTGGCTCCACACTTTGTGCATTTCGTATTCATACCTGCGCAAGACTCTTACTTTGGACCTAACACCACAACTGACCGACGCTCGGAATGTGACACCCATCATTCGCGGCGCGGTAGCGAGATTGTATTTATAGGTGTCGTTGGGCTATTATTTTGGTTTGTCCATCCGTCGCTTCATGGGACTGCACTCATCCCACGCGTCTGCTGTCTTGTCGTGTTTCAGCAGGAATGCCTGCATGTCCTTGGACTGCGCCGTCAACAGAATCCCATCATCCACTTTCTCGTGCTTAATGGCATCGGGATGTTCTTGGAGATACTTCTTAATCCAGTCCTGTTTCAGGGATGCCATCTGGAGACCGTCGCCTTGTTGCTGCATGCGCATAAAGGTGTGTACCGGTAGCAGATGGCACTTGTAGAAGTCGTTTTGCTGTATATCGGTGTCGGCTGCGTAGATATCCAAGAACCGACGATCCCCGACCTTGAGAAGATGCACGGTAAATTCCCCCTTCTTTCCTTTCTCATCGACGTAAAGAAGTGTGTAGGCGTCCTCGGCCTTCTTTGTAAACGTCCATGTAAGGTTGCCGTCCTTGTCAGCCCACACGCCAACGAGCAAGGGATCAAAGATCAGGTCTTGATCCGTGTAGAGCGGATGCACGGACGGAATGAAGTTGCAACCCGTCATGAGGAACAGTAGTCCGAGGAAAATCAGCGTAGCTGCCTTCTTCATGTCTTTTACTTTCTCTTGATGCTCAACGTTCAGTGGTCCGCCACGCTCGCAGCGCGTTGTGCTGTAGTGCGCTGGTTTGGCTCTCTCTTATTCCAATTCACCGGAATTCAAATAATATATAGTGATAATCAGCTGAGGTGAAACCCAAATACCTTGTATTGTATCGTGTTTGATTTCCCGAACTTTGATTCCGGGATTTTTTGCGAGCCAATTTTGGACCTCTTGTTCGACCTTTTCGGCCGGTATTTTCCACATCGACATATATGGCTTACTAAACGTGAAAACTTTGATCTGCATTTTTCTTATTCTGGTTAAGGGTTTCTTTTGCCGAACGTATAAAGCTCATCGACCCGTCCCGCGAGAACGTTCGACTGCAACCTGGAGGCAAGAGCCGGGTTCGCTGCAGCGCATGGCATCCGGTTCATAATCCAGTCTTGTCTGCTTTCTGGACCTCACTCGCAAGCCTCTCCTTCTCTGCCAGCTTCTCCAACTCTCCGTCGCAATATCGAATCTCAAGCGTCACATCAGTGAAGCCGGTAATCTTGGTGATGACGTAGCGGTCGGCTTGCGTAACCCGTTTGATGTCGCCCATCGTATCGAACAGACCTGCCTTCTCCGCCGTTCCATACTTCTGTCTCAAAAGCTCCATAATCACTGCCTGCTCCTTCTGACCGGCTTGCGTATTCTCTGCGCTGCCAATGCCCCAAATGCTGTAAATCTTGTGCGTCGTGGGCGTGACCATGACGTAGTAACGCTTGAACGAGCGAAAGCCTGTGGGTGTTGCAAACTCATACATCGGTGTGCCGTCTGTAAGCTTGGACGTGCCGATGGCCTGAGTCGGGAGAAAAACAGGTTCCTCGCTATTTCCAGTGGGAAGGGGGGGGCTTGACGGGTGGCGGATGATGGCGATCGATGACACCGGAACAGACCTTTGGACAGTTGCTTGGGCTTGGGAAGAGCTGGAAGGTAGTGGAGTCGCGGTTTGAGCCGG
>CAJAHH010000151.1 GCA_903939515.1 uncultured Verrucomicrobiota bacterium | reverse complement strand
TCTTCCACCTTCAGGAAAAATGTGGAGGACTCCGGCTCAAACCGCGACTCCACTACCTTCCAGCTCTTCCCAAGCCCAAGCAACTGTCCAAAGGTCTGTTCCGGTGTCATCGATCGCCATCATCCGCCACCCGTCAAGCCCACCCCTTCCCACTGGAAATAGCGAGGAACCTTTGGAGTTCCGCGACGCAGGGCGTTCCAGAGGCGGGCGCACGCTTCCAGGCTGCGGCGGGTGAAGACGTAGCGCTCGCGGCGATGGCGACCGAGGACCGGCGAATGGCCCGAATCGCTGCCGCCCATGGCCAAGGCGGTGTGGAATTGGGCCAAGGCTTGGATCAACGCATCCACCTCGGGCACCTCCCGAAGTCGATCCATCAACGGTTCGACGTTCTTGGCCTGGTATCGGGTGCGGTGAATGGTGACCGAGGGCTGGATTCCGTGGATGAGGAACCTCAGTTGAGCCGTGTACTCCGTTTCGCCCGGAGAGGTCGCCGAGAACCATTGCAACCATCGATCCCGAAAGGCGGGGCTGAGCATCGAACGGCCGGCGTATTCGGCGGGGTTGAGGCTGGCGAACAGTCGGAACTGCTCGTGCACCGGCAGGCCAGCCGGCCCCCATCGGGTCTGGTCACCTTCCGAAAGCAGTAGGCTCGGCGGCGATTCCAACACCGGATTGAGGCGTTCTAGGATTTGAGGTTCAGCGAGGTTGAGTTCGTCGAGCAAAACCCAGGCTCCGGATCGCAGGGCCTGCGGAAGTATGCCTTCGGCAAAGCGCCAAGTCCGATCCCGGAAGCCTTCACGCGCCGTCAGGAAAGCGCGTTCCGGCAAAGACAAGGCACGCCCCTCGTTCGCCGCGCGATCCAGCAGCGCTAGGCTCTCGGGCTTGAGCCACGGGCGCACCGCCGTGAGGGAATTCCCATCCCATTCCTCGCCGGCCCGTGTCGGGACATATCGGCCGACCAGTTCACCTGTGTCGGTCTGGCCATGGAGGTTCAGGCGGAGGACTGGATGACCAAGCAGGTGGGCGACCCAAAGAACCACCGTGGTCTTAGAGGCCGCCGTGATGCCTTCCAAGGCGGTGGGAAGGCGCTGGGCCGCACCGAGGGCCACAGCGCGTGCCGCCTTCAGGAATGGTTCGTCGAGGCACAGATGGCTGAACCGATCCGAAGGAGGCTCCGATTGCGGCGGGCGTCCAGGGTAGGGAAGGCGCGCGTCCAAGATCCGCAGATGATCAGAGGCGTACTCCACGGCGCTGCGGACCTGGATCGGCTCGTCATTAGGCTCCGGTCCCTCGGGGCGATCCGATGCGAGATCGGCCCACGGGAGGACCTTCAGTCGTTTCCGCCGAGCTAACTCGGCCACGGTGGGAGCCGCCTCGGCCCCGAGGATCACCAGGTCGGCTGCTTGGAGGCTCTGCACGACGGTGCCGCCGGAATTCAGCACGGTTTTCTTGGCCAACCGTTCTTCGCTCGCGTTGAACCCCCGGAGCAGAATCCGTCGACCTTCCAACTGTCGGACAGAGGAGTCCTTTTTTTTGTGCGTCTTGGTGCTCATGGGATCTTGAACGAGGAGCCGCGGTCGACGCCTTCATCGGCCGACGTGTATGCATCGGAGTTCTTGTCGGAGCGACTCGGTGGTGGAGGCTCAGGGGAATCCTCCAAACGCTGTTGGAGTCGTTCCTGGGCGAGGGCGACGATGCCAGCAAGCGGATCGCCGGAGGGCTTATTGGGCAGCAGCCTGGCGATGGATTCACCGACCTCGATCAACGGATCGACGCCGCTGATGGTGCAGGCGGCAATCGCCTGATGAACTAGGCTCGAGGGGTTCCTCTCGAGGAGCCGTCGGACCTCCGGTTCATCGCCCCAGTTGCAAAGGGTTTCGCCCCAGTGGGTGCGATGCTGGCAGGCGACGATGAGTCCTTCCAGCAGTCGACCTTGCGCCTTCCAAGCCAACGGCTTCATGCCGAACATCGGTTGGAATTCGGCGTCGAAGTGTTCTGGTCGTAGCACGGTCTGGACGGGCAGGCCCAAGACGGTGGGATCGCTGTCCGAGGGGCCGATTCCGTTCGGCGGTGGCAAGGCTCCCAGGTCTGCCGGGCATTTGTTTCCAGCGGGTAGGCTCGACAGGGCGTGGCGTGCGATGGTCTGGATATCGGGGCCCGCGTGGGCGAGCAGGTCCATGGCGCGGTAGGCCGTTCTCAATCGAGTGGAGGCGATGGCGATCAATCGCCCGACTCCGGCCGCATCTCCGGTCAAATTCATCGGGGCGCCTCCTCCCAACGCACAGCGTAGTTCGGCAGCGCTCAACCGGGTGGTGATGCGCGAGGCGGCGATAATGCCGCTGAAGACTTCCCAGACCTCCTCGTTGCCCAGATTGGCCGATCGGCAGACCAGCGATTCCCAGACCGGCATTGTTTCCGGGTGTCGGTTCAGATGCCAAACGCCCAGATTGGCGGTGTGGCTTGGCATGCGTTCGCGTTGCAACAGCACCGTGAGCAGGTGACTGGCGATGTCGCCATCCCCGGAAAACCAGGGTGCAACCGATCGCGGCAATCTCAGGCGACCCCATTGGAGCGACTTGACGACGGGGAGGCACACCCAGTCGAGCGGGCTCGGGGGCAGTCCCTCCACCCAGGTCAGGCAGCGGTTGAGGGCCCGGCGTCCGGCGCTGTCTTCGTAGGAGAAGAGGTCCCGCAGTTCCTCAAACATGCGGGCATCGACCGTCTCGCTGACTCCGAAGGACAAGGCATCCATCAACTCATGGGTGACGCCCTTGCCATCGAGCTCGCAGAGGTGGTTGAAGATCACATCGATGCCTTCCTCCGGATCCTCGGCAATGACCTCGCCAAGGCATTGGGAAAGAACCCAGCAGTTGTCGGAGTCATCCTCGACCTTCATCCGCTCCGTCAACAGTTCGAGAGCCGGTCCGGGTGCGATCGTCTTGCGTCGGACCAGGTGTCCCACCAGTCGCGCTGCCGAGGCCCGTGTCTGCCACGAGTCGTCGTTCAGAAACGGGTCCAGTGAATCCAAGGTGCCCGTCTCAAGGCACTCCAACACTGCGAGGATCGCATCCTGATTGCCTGCCGAGGCCGTCTCGCTGTGGAGGTCGATCTGCGTCAGGCTGGCGTCGCCTCGACCGAGCAGGGCGGCCATGGACTCGAGACAGGTGGAAGTTTCGCCGATCTCGAGGATCAGACCCAAGGTGTCGTCCATTTCTTCGAATCCATGCAAAGTGGCGAGGTGGGCGATGGATCGGTGGGCTTCCTCATGAGGGGCTTTGCCTTTAACCAGCGCCCGGGAGGCCGCGGAGAACCATCCCGTGTTGGATCCGATGGATGTCTCCAGGTGGGCGATGCCGCACAGGAGCGTGACGATATCGTCCTCGTCGGCGCTCTCACCGAGATGAATCAAGCCCATGAGTAGCCGGTGCAGGGTTTTCGCCTGCACCTCGGGGCTGCCCAAGGGAAGACCGCTGCAGAAGGTCTGCATGGGCCGAAGGCTGAAGCTGCCAGCCCGCAGTCCGAATCGATGCTGAGCCATCAGCGAAGACAGGTGAGCCAAGGGCACCCGGCATTGGTCCTTCTTGAAAACCTCCAGAAGCCACCAAGGAAGAACATCGGAGGCGCTGGGGGATCCCGAGAAGAGGTCCGTGTCGCGGATTGAGCCGAGTCCCATCGCCTCCATCCGGGAAAGCAGGATCGTGGAGTCGATGGAGAGGGGCAGAGGCGGCAGCGGTTGACCGGAGCCGAAGCGAGGGGTGTTCATTGAATGGATCTAGGCGTTTCGATGGAGTGCAGGATGGTGGAAGTCGTGCGCCTCAGCTCAGGAGTAATGCTGAGTTCCGATTTTCGGCTCGTTCTGGAGCACGTGGCTACGCCAGGCACCAGGCTTGTGTCCTCCATGAGACATCATCTTCTCCTCAGCCTGAGAACCGCTCAGTCCGAGGTGCTTTGCGATGCGGTCGATCTCCTCGCAATAGGTGTTGTAGACCGCTGACGGTGTGTTCCGAGGAGGGCAATCGCCGACCAATGGGACGAGTGGACGCCCGACCAACAGGTTCACGCTCTTGGCGACCCACTGGTCCATGACATACAGGTCCGCCCGCTCGGCGAAAAAGAAGAGCAGCTTGGTCCAGAACGAGGGGCCAAGCCCGGGGATGCGGGTGCCGTTCAGAAAAAGGTCGTAGGCCTGGATCCGATTCAGCGAATGGTTGCGGAGTTGTTCGAGAATGGGTTTGAGGTCCGCGTGGGCCGCCCAGGCGCTCTGGGCATGAGGTCGGGTCGGCCCGAGTCCCTGGCCGCCCCACGCCATGGCGCAGGCATATCCGAACAAGACCGGCTTGTTGGTGTCCCGGCAGATCTGCCGGACGTCTGCCCGGTCCAGAGGCGATTTTGGAAGCTGGTTGGCGTCAGGGACGGCGACGAGTTGGAGGCGCTCGACCCAATCGGAAGGTGCGATCCCCACGGCTCCGGCGGCGGTGTAGGGGAGTCCTTGAAGCACATTCCAGTGCTCCGGCACCCAAGCGGAGTTGGGAGCGGCGTGGATGGTACTAAGCGGACCCGCAAGGCGATTCATCGAAGTCATGATTATGGCGGACGTTGTTGCGTTGGTTCAGGTCCTCCCGCAGCGCAGCTGCACGGCAGCGAACGATCAGACACGCTCCTGTTCTATCAGGGTGCTGTGGACCTGTGGTTGCTTGTTCCAAGCAACCGCAATCGAAGTGCTTCGACGGACGGTTGCTGTGGTTGTCCCTGGGAGATCGGCCGGATTAGCGCCAGTGGTGCCTACCACGTTTCGTTCTCTCCCAGGGCAACGGCTGGATCGATGCGGATCGGGGTGGGGGAAGAATCCTTGAAGCCAGGGAAGTTTATGTTACCCGGTTTCCATGGCTTCCAACCGCCGCAAGTCTGCAGAGCCCCTCCCCGAACCGCCTGCATGGCTAGATGCGGCCTACGGCCAGGTGCCACTCCCGATCTGCGTGACACACAAGAAGCGGTTGGTCTGGGTGAATCCGGAGTTCGAGCTTTTCTACCAGCGCGACGTCCAAGATGTCCGGGGCAAGGAGATGAAGGACGTGGTCGTGACCAGAGACCAATTGAAGACTCAGCTCACGAAGATAGACCGGCTCAAAACCTCGTTGAACAGCGGAGGCCTTGGCATCCAGCACTTCCTGAACACGAGCGGCCGACGGGAGGTGGGTGTGCTTGTGGTCGCCTTCGAGGTGAAGGAGCGCGGATGCAAATTCAGTGTGGGCATCGCCATTCCAGACAGGATCAACAATCTCTTCCGCTTCCTGATCCGGAATCTGGTGACCGACGACTTCGATGAGCAGGCCTTTCTGGCCGACCTGACTCCGAAGCAATTCGAATTCCTCAAGGATCTGTCCAGACCACGGATGACGGCGAAGGCCGCAGGTGGCTCACAGACGAAAAACGGGGCACGTGATATTGTGCGAGGTATCGGAAACAAGTTGAGCGGGTCCCATTGGCTTAAACCGGCCATCGAATTCTCGCTTTCGGATCTCAAGCTGCTGGCGATGGCCCTGGGACCCCTTCTTCAAACCGAACAGAAAAATGAGGGCCGGGTTTCGGGGAGAAAGACTGCGCCGAAAACGAGGCGTCGGACGGTCACGCGAAAGTTTTGATGCGCGGCTTCGCGGCTTGGTCGGCTGGGGATTTCACCTAGGGCAGGGTGACCCGATGTCGACCGGGTCGACTTGCCAGAGCCAAAACCGATCTCCTCAGGCCTTCGGCCAGATCGAAAACTAGGCTTCGGCCTGGGCCGGGGTGACCAGTTCGCGGTAGTGGCGGAAGATCTTGGTGGGGCTGTTTCCCGCTTCTAGGGCGACTTGGGCCGCGCTGTTGGTCTGGGCGAGGCGGTAGGAGCAGAAGCTGTGGCGAAGCCCATTCTTCACCCAGGCGACCTGGGCCGAGCAAGCCGGACCTCGAACCAGCCGGTGGTTGAGGCCCCGGTCATCGGTGCTGGGATTGATGGGGCCTTGGCTTTTAGCGATGGGCATCAACCATGCGCGCAGGTTGTCGGGGATGGGGATGAGCCGTCGTGTGGCCGTCTTGGCGATCTTCGCTTCGGTCCGGATGAATCCGGAAGCGAGGTCGACGGCCTGCCAATCCAAGCGGCCCAATTCCCAAGTGCGCAGGCGGCAAATGGCTCCGATGGCCAGAGGGGCGATCAGGTCTTTGGGGCAGTG
>CAJAHH010000150.1 GCA_903939515.1 uncultured Verrucomicrobiota bacterium | reverse complement strand
CACTGCCCCAAAGACCTGATCGCCCCTCTGGCCATCGGAGCCATTTGCCGCCTGCGCACTTGGGAATTGGGCCGCTTGGATTGGCAGGCCGTCGACCTCGCTTCCGGATTCATCCGGACCGAAGCGAAGATCGCCAAGACGTCCTCACACGTCTCCCTTCCATGACCACAGGCCAGATCGCCGCCATCACCCCCGCCAACTGGATCAGTCCGGCAAACAGGCCATCCCAGATCGCTGCATAAGTGTCATAGTCTTCACGCTATCGCTCTTATGCATCCAGCAGGGGCTCGGCGTGACGCTTACCAATCTCGGGCCGATTGCGGCGATCAATGGTGCGGCGCAATTGCGCGAAATTGGCGCGCCGCCCGTCCTGCTCTTGCCGATTCTGTTGACGGCTTCGGCATTGCTGGATTTTCTGATCGCCTCGGCAATGGCCAAGTGGACCGCTCTAGCGCCGGTGGTGGTGCCGATGCTGATGATGCTTGGCATCTCCCCCGAAATGACTACCGCGGCCTATCGCGTGGGGGATACGCTGACCAATCTTATATCGCCGCTCAATTCCGGTTTCGTGCTGCTGCTGATCTTCTGCCAGCGGTGGATCCCGGAGATGCGGCTGGGCACCTTGCTGGCAGCGAATTTGCCGTTTGCGATAGCGTTCTACATCGCTGGACTGGTGATCACAGCGGGCTGGGTGGCGCTAGAGTTGCCGCTGGGGCCGGGGACGGGGGTCCCCTATGCGCTCCCTGCGCGCTGACCCCCCCTCTCTCCCCCTCTCGAATCTCTCCAACAACGTCCTCAGGGACACCCCACAAAAAGAAAATTCCTAGCAATTGATGTCGAATCTGTCGGTGGCTCGAACAGCGATTGCATGCTGATTGAAATAGATGCTGCTAACTACTCCAACAGTGACACCACGTCTAGCACCGAACAAGACACCTCCTCGCAGGTCACCGAAGAACGCTGCGGTCGTTCCTGTGGTTCCTGTGAGTGTCGACGGTAAAACCTTTAAAAAGTAAATTGGTTCCTCGACGTTTTCAGTGGGTTGACCTCCATGATCGGTTGTTTCTGAGGTCCAGTGAATTTGCTTGGCTCTTACACTGCGCGGCCCCTTCGCCTGAGTCTTCCACTCGCACTGTCATTCCTCTTCCCCACCAACTTCTAAAAGTCACGTATCGAGGTGTAACCCGTGACCACCTACCCTGGATATTGCCACGAATGAATCCTCAAGACCGTGGAATCTGTGTCCACCGACCACGGATAATGCCACATCTGGTTCATTCGGTTCACCGTGGACCTGTATCTAGTAGATTTTATCAGAATAGGTTAGACGACGAAGATTAGCATTTTGGATTGTCTTTGGATTATTTTCTGGCCTGCAACCGTTGGATCGATTCTTTGAATTTGCGGTATTCTTCTGATGCTGTCGTCGGGCCTTTTCCAACCGTTAGATCAGCGAGTGCGTTTGTGCTGACCGGGCCATGATCCAAGTTTGTAAGCGGGAGCCAATTTCTCGGGATGCGGTTTCCCAAGTAGTAGTAGCGCGCTTTTACGAACTCCTTGACTTCTTCCGTACCTCGATCATTCGCCCTCGATTCAAGCGCCACAAGATTTGCGTGGTAAGTTTTGAAGTCGTCTATCAGAGCATCCTCCCGGCCCTTGACGTATGCGCTCACAACACTAGCAACGAGGGCAACAGCGACGGCTACTTCCAACAGGTGGTATTTTTTCATGGTGTTGGCGTTCGACCGCTGCCTGGATTCCACTTCGGGTTTCCGACCGGCAAGAATGTGACAGGTCCGTAAGTTGGTTGTTGGATGTAACCGCCATCAACCATGAAGCCCATGTGGCTTCTGTCGGTGACAACATCTCCTGGTTTTGGATTTTTATGAGGTTGGCTTTGGAACCTCCTTACGGGAGATACGTCGGAGGGTTGGGGTTTCTTTCAAGAAATCGT
>CAJAHH010000149.1 GCA_903939515.1 uncultured Verrucomicrobiota bacterium | reverse complement strand
CAGCACCGTACTCGGTCTTTCACCGGTTAGTCGTTTCAGTTTCATGCTCACACATGCGACGCCCCGTTGGGGCTCTCCCCCAATATGGTGTGATGGGCGGTCATTTCGAGTGATTGGATGATACCCGGTTAAGGCACGCGCCCTCGATAGGTGCTGAGCGAGATTAAGGTAGGTGGTTCTTCGTCGGGGCTCTCGGGATACAAGCGTCATCGATGAGGTATAAACTCCCAGCGCGATCCAAGTGCGCTTTGATGATCCTTCCACGTCCGCTTATGGTCCGCTTCAGACAGGAACTCTTCACCATCGAGAGAGACAAAAATATGCCCTTTGGTGCCTGTTTTGGTGTCCGTTTCCAGGAACCAGTTTTCTCGCCCGATCTGCGGTCCAACATCCTCTGCTTCGGCCTGTCCCGACGCACCATCGACAACTGGCTCTAACGGGAATGCCGGCCCGGCCGGTATGGCAAGTCGAGGTGACTATCCCATGCCCACTTGTCGAAGCAGATGGTTTACCTTTTCGAAAGCATCCCGTTGCCGGATGGCCCGCTCATCCCGATCCAACGCCTCCTCGAATTCCGCCGCGTCCCGTGGCCCGACGTGATCGAGCGACGCAAATTTACCGGCCAACTTCTTCAGTCCCTCCTGAACCAAGCCCAGCTTCAAGTGCGGACGGAATGACTTTACGACCTCATCCACCCCTCCCGGATAGTTCTGGAGGACGAAGTAGACGTCGTACGCGTCCTTCGCCTTGCGGCGATCTTCCATCGCGATGCCCTTCATGGCGATGAAGGGCACCACGGACGCGATCTGGACCCTCACTTCGTCCAAGGCACCATCCGGGAGCTTTCCCTTCACCGAAACCCGAGCTGGTGGAATCTGGAACACGAGGTCGCAGCCACGGGCCTTCCGGGGCTGCATGTCGAGGGCCTTCTGGGTGCGGCGACTCTTGCCTGTGCCGCCATACTCGCCCGCTAGGAAATCCACCTGGACCATCTGCCCACGCACGACCTTCCGGAAGATGAACGGCTGTTGAGGATCCTGGGTGTAACCATGCTGGCGTAAGATCTCGCCGATCATCCGATAGCCCGCTTCGGTCAGCTCTTTGTGGTTCAACGCCACGTCCACATCGATGCTCCCAACGTGCCGCTCCAAGCTGGTTGGGATCAGCAGATCCGGGATCCATCCGCCCACCAGCACCATGTCGTCACGATACTCGCCAAGGATGTGCATCAACTCGATGAGGACAGACTTGGCCGCGTCCACGGCGGCGGCGGTATAATCTATTCGGTCCCCTGCCATGTGTTCTCGATGACTTGGTGTTTCAGGAATTCCGCCGCTTCGTCGCCACGTCCCTTGATCTGCCGGAGGTCGAGGTAGGTCTGCACCGGCGAGGTGACCCTGACGCCACCCTTCCTCTCTACCCCATAAAACACCCCATCGTCGTACGGCGTCATCAAGATCACGTTGGCCCCGCTCGCGACCGGCTTCAGCTCCAATCGTTCAGCCACGCGGTCGAGACGCTCCGAGACGTACGCCATCGCTCGTTGGTATCGCACCATGGGCGCGTACCGGGCGGCGCTGGAAAATCCCGCCAGCGCGTACGCCGTCTTCTCCTCGTCGCACGTTTCAGCAATCAACCCCTCCAGTTCCGGAATAGGCCGGAGCGTGTAGAACTCCCGGGCTACACTGCGGCGGAAGTCGTACTGCCCTTCCCACTCCGCCAGCAACTCGGCGGGCGCGGCCAGGCGGAATCCTGCATCTCCCGCCTCGATCCACTCACGATCCATGAGCAGCTTCTTCACGTTGAAACCTTGGCCAAGGCTAACACCCGCCTCCTTGGCCAGAGACTGTGCCTTCCACCAACGCTGCGGAGCACCCAGCAATACGCGCAGCACCCGCCCGGCCTTCGGCGAAAACATCGAGCGCAAATCCCGCTTCCGGGCGAAGGGGTTTTCCTTCCCCTCCTTCGAGATGAACACCGGATCGAAGGCCAGCGAGCAATTGCCGGCCAGGTCAGCGAAACCAACACCTTCCTCCCGGCAGATGGCGGCAGCCCTCGGTGAAATGTACGGAGCCATGACAACACCGTAGGCTTCGGGCCATTGTTCCCGGAAGCGCGCCAACTGGTTCGTTGCTTCGCGCACCACGCGGGGTTGCCCCACCGATCTGACATCGACGATCAGCGTAGTCGTGCCAGTCTGGGTCTTCACCCGAAGCTGGAAATCCGGCCTGGTCAGATGCGGCTTCGACTCCTTCATCAGCTGCACCGTCACGAAAGGTACCTCCTTGAGACACCCCAGAAGCACATCCTTGGCTTGATCAATGACTGCTGCGATTTTCATTCGAATAACCACTTTCAACAATTGTTGAAAGCTATGGTTCCAATGAATCATTGACAAGCTCGAATCCACGCCGGACGTGCGATGGCACCGATCCTTGCCGGACGCCTGCTCGACGTCCACCGCTGGATCACTGAAGGCCGACCCAGCGGAGACCAACCAGCGCAAGTGACTTCTCAGCTGGGGCCATTCTCACCGCGCTGCCACTCGTTCAAGCCTTCCGCGCCCAGGACTTCTTCATAGGCCGTCGGGAAGCGGTCAAACACCCCAAAGCTCCACCGTTTCTGGAGGACCTTCCAACGCCGCGCCAGTCGAACTGGATCGGGCCTGGCTTTCAGGCAGGCCTTTCGATGCAGCTCACCCACTTCATCCAGCAGGGGCATGGACCACACCTCGGAATCCTGGACCTCCATGCTCAGCTCGGCGATCCGTTGCAGCGCATACTCCGCCAACTCGACGGCATCGACAGCGGGCCTGTCTTCCAGCACATGCCTCAGCAGGCAGCAGATGGGGTCTGCCTTGCTCCCGATGGCATCCGACTCCCGCCACGTCGCCATGTCTGGGAGTTCGGTCAGGCGACGGATGGCCTCGCGGACCGGCCCCGGGTTCCATCCGCCGTCAGCTCCACTACCCCACTCCGCATTCAAGGCAATCAGGAGCGGTCGATGCGCAACACCGGCCTCGACCAACCAGTCCACCAACCGGGGCACCGGTTGCTGGCCCAACCACGCCCGGAAGCGGTGGAGGTCCCCCATGTCCTCAATCATAAACCCATTCATAAAGGCCAATCGGTATCACAGCGTATTGGCTGTGCTGCTTGTCAAACGACCGCTTCGCGTGCTCTGGGGTGGAACTTGGGCAGCCCGGTTGTGATACCACTTTTCCAATTGTCGTTAGCGAAACCGCAAAACCTTGGCGCTTGCGTTAGTCAACTGCGCCCGGAACCAGAAGCCTCCTCGCATTTTCGATGAGTAGTATTTTCTCGGCGGCGTGTACGATTGCGTCCTCGTCGATTTCGGTCCCCTCGGAGTCGCCTCCGTTGAGCAGCTTCGCAGGGTCAGGTACCTGGCCGGCTTCCAAGGCCGCGAAAAACGAGACGATCTCGTGAGTTTCGAAGAGGTCGCGGATTCGGTTCACGAATTGCGGTAGCTCCGCGGCGAACTCGGGCTGCTCATGGCTGACCTCCATGAAAAGCAGCAGTTTTTCGCCCACCAAATATCGGAGGGCATCGTTGACTCCAAAGCGTTCCCGGATGCCTTCGGCGGCAGCGCACTGATCGATCCAGATCCTGTGGAATTCTGACATGGAATTGGCTGCTAGTAGACTGCAGTGCGATGCGTCGACTCAAGCTTCGACTGCCAAGTGGAAGAGCTCACGAGGGGTTCCGCGTTCCGGCGGATTGGCACTCTATCGCCGATTGTACGAGGAGGGCTTCAGTGAGAAGCAGGTGGTTTATACCCACCTCCATGTCGACCTGTTGCTGATCCTCCCCCAGCCGCTTATGATCCGCTTCAGACAGGAAATTCTTGCCATGGAGAAAGACAAGAACATGCCGTATGTCGACTCAATTCTCAGCATCGTTCCGAAACCCGTCGAAAGTTGCCGGTTTGAAAACCACGGTTTTGCCGTGTTCTTGGGGGCGTTTTCTCCCGGATTGAGCGCCAGCGATTCTTCCTTCTTCGAATGGATGCCACGAGCGTTCAACGCCGAGCAGGTCTGATTGGGATTCGCTTTGACACCTCCCAGGACCGGGCGGGATGAATGCGCCGACAGGTTCCTGAAAAACGTGGTTTTCAAACCGGCAGGTTTGGTTGGTTTTCAAACCGTCGTTGACACTCAATCAGCCGCATGTGCCGCGAAGAAGGCCTCGAGGAGGGGCTTAAAGTAGGTCGCGAGGAAGGCTCACTGGCTCAGGCCCGCGAGTCGGTCATCGATGCCTTGGAGATTCGTTTTGGCGAGGTTCCCAACGACCTCTGCGAACGCATCACCGCCCTCGACAACCTCCGCACGCTGAAAGCCCAGCATCGCCGAGCCATCACGGTGCCGAGCCTCGACCAGTTCTGAGGGGTTCTGGCAGGTACAGAGTAGGGCGTTGCTGGCGGTCGAGCAGTGACACATAGGGGTAGGGATGGCCGTTTCCGGCCACCCCTCCCTCCGAACCGGACTGGCGGATTTCCCGCATCCGGCTCTCCAGTCGATGAGTCACCCGCTTGTGGCGGGACTGGTGCGTTTGGCTTGGGCTAAGGCGTATAGAGAGATTAGCCCGAGCTTCTCGAAGAACGCATTGGGATAGCGTTGATGGTCTAGGCCTCCTCGACAGAGACCCTGGCGTTTATCGCGGAATCGCAGGATGTGCCGCAGTCGGCCT
>CAJAHH010000148.1 GCA_903939515.1 uncultured Verrucomicrobiota bacterium | reverse complement strand
TCGGAATACTGTCCGACATCAGCCCGGACGACTGTCCGACTTCAATCGGAACACTGTCCGCTTTGAATCGGAACGCTGTCCGACTTCAAATCGGATTGGTGTCCGATTTGCGTCGGAATACGCACCGAGGCCGAACATCGCCGAAAAGTAGGGTTGATCTACGCTGCCGATAAATGGAGCCAAGGCATTGTCGGGTAACTGAGTGCCATCTTCTTTCAGCAAGGTGTTTTTGTTGCCTTTGCGTCGCTGAAAAACCAGCTGGTCGCCGGCGCGGTTGCGAATCTCACCTTGGATTCGGAGGTTGGGGTAGGGATGAAGAAAGTTATCTGCAGACTGTCCGTGAATGCCGAAGAGCAAGTCCCGGATGGCTCTGAGCAACGAGCTCTTGCCCGCCTCGTTAGCGCCGTAAATGACATGGAGGTCGCACGACTGTTCAGGAAATTGAAAGTCGAGGTGGGTGAAGGGGCCGAAAGCGGGGACTTGTAGGCGTTGAATTCTCACTAGTTCTGCCCTCCATTGGTGGCCAAAGCATCCAAGATGATGGCGCGAACATCGCTCAGCACTGTTGCTCGTTGTTCGCCGTTTAATTCGTCTTCGACTTGGGTGCGGATCTCAAGCGGCAGAATACTGAGCATTTCCTCAATTTCTGGAGGTAAGAGAATAGGTTTGTGGTCGGTCTCATTGAGATTCGATACGACAATCTTTGTGAGAGCATCTCTCTCAGCCAACTCAGCGAGGTCATAGACCGGAGAGGTGGAGACTTTGATGCGTTCTATCCAGATGGCGTCAGCGCCATGGTCTTGCGCGCTTGCCAGGAATTGAGCGTTCCAGTGCTCATCATTGCGGTGCAGAGAGCCATGCAATTGCGTTGTTCCGGAGAGGATTATACGGGCGGCAACCAGGCGTCCTTCGGCGGCTGTTACTGCTTTTCCCATCGCGTCACTCACAAGACGGGTAGCCTCGGTTTCAGTTTCGATACCGCTCAAATCGATGTTGAGTTCCGCCCAGCGGACGACGTCCAAGCTACGCCACTCAACGCCTTCAACCTGGAGGGAATCACTCACCGTGACCAGACGGCAACCTCGAGCGCCTGTCTCCTTGATGTGCCGCCCCTGGCAGTTTCCGGCAAAGACAATCCACGGGTCCTCGTTGATGACTTCGGGCTGATGAATATGACCTAAAGCCCAATATTGGTAACCCTTCTCACGCAGTTGGGCCACCGAACACGGAGCATAAGTATCGTGCCCGGGTCGTCCTGTCAGGCTGGTGTGCAGCAACCCCAGGTTGAACCGGCCCGGGACGGCCATGGGATACTCGATAGCTAAGTTTTCTGGCACGGCGCGGTTGGGAAAGCCTCGTCCTTGAATGGTTATCGGATGCCCTGCCACTTCCAGCGATTCAGTCGTCCGAGTTGAGAAAACGTGGACGTTCTCGGGCAAACTGAGCTTCTTGGTGATGACCGAAGCCGCATCATGATTGCCTGCGATGAGGTAAACGGGAGTGCCCCTGTTCTGGAGTCGGACCATCTGAGCGCGGAAAAACAGGCCGGTGCTGTAGTCTTTCCAGTCGCCATCGTAGAGGTCACCGGCGATGACGACGAAGTCCACCGACTCCTCAATCGCGAGGCTCACCAGATTTTCAAAGGCCCGTCGTGTCGCCCCTCGTAACACCTCAACAGGGGCCCCTTCGTGGGCTTCTAGTCCCTGAAGCGGGCTGTCGAGATGAGGGTCGGCAGCATGGATAAAGCGTATCATGTCGGGAGTTGGTCAATCCTGGCGGTATCGGTTGGAGGGATTCAGAATCCGGCTCGTGTCGCTGAGGCCATCCTTGCGACGGACGTTACCCTCGGGCAGGAACGGGGTCAGGGAACCATTTCCGAATTTGACTCAGGCGGGTGTCGGCGACTGTCGTCCCCTTGATCCACAACCTCGGTAGACCGTAGAGAAACCCCGAATAGCCAGATGGCCGGGATTGACTCCGCGGAATCGATGGGTTGTTTTGTAAAGGTTATTTCCCCTATTGCTCCATGAAGCCACTCCTGTGTTCCCGGGCCGCCTTCACCTTGATCGAGTTGCTGGTGGTCATCGCCATCATCGCCATCCTCGCCGGCATGCTGTTGCCGGCCTTGGCGAAGGCCAAATCGCGGGCCAATCAGACTCGCTGCATGAACAATCTGCGCCAAATCGGCCTGGCGCTGGTCCAATACGTGCAGGACCACCACCGCTATCCCGGCCACTACCTGGTGACCTCCGGCCGCGTCATCTACCCGCCG
>CAJAHH010000147.1 GCA_903939515.1 uncultured Verrucomicrobiota bacterium | reverse complement strand
GACTTTCAAAAGCATCTCGGGCTTTGGCTTCATATTCTTTTGTTCCCAGCAGGCCCGTGCTTAAAGGCCAGACAATAGATTGTGTAATAATGATTCCGTCCGGAAGAATAAATACGTTACTTAATTGACCGTCGGCAAACTCTGTGCAGTTGACCACCACTCCAGAAGCAGCGATATCACCCATCGAGGCTCTCCATTGCCTACCTCCACCATTTGTAGGACTATCCCACTTTTGAATCACCACCTTGCTGGGCGATCTAGCTTCCATAGTACGATTTTTAGAATAGGTTAGTAAACCTCGTACCGAGAAATACAGCACTATTCCTACAATCCCCACGAGCACCAATAAGCCTGATCTCAACTTTGTCATAGTAGACTCAAGGGTCATTCTATTTTTTAACACATTCAGGTTTTCACTATTTATTTGAAACAATAGTAATTTCTGGCGCCCAAACTAGCGCTTGTTGATTGGTTGAAAATCCATGCCAGCATTTTGTGTGTTTGCACCTAAATTAATACGACCGAACAATGACTGGTACGGTAACGCTTCGATTATTCCTCCTGTTCTATCACCTCTTTTTATAGGTGTTTCTGTAGTAAAATAAGCGCTAGTTTCAGGGTAATATTCATCGCAAGACATCTGCTGGTTTTTCCAGTTTGAAAGGGTCATCTGAAAATGTCGCGCGCTTCTCCACCACCATTCACCATTCTCCTTAGGATGGTATTTCCAGGTAATATTATATGCGAAGTTATCTTCGTCTACCGTCTTCCAAATGGCATTTTTCCTTTCGCAACTAAATGCCCGGACTGCGAGGAAATACTCTTTTGGAAATTGATGTCCTTTTATAGCTTCAGCTTCTAATTCTTCTGGAGATAAACCGGCCCCAATCATTGGCGCAAACTCGGAACTCGATGTTTCGTGATAGAGAAGTTTCCCATGGAGCCCTGAAAACACTTCTCGGCTATAATCATATTTTATTTTTTTATCAATAGTATTTACTTTACTCGAAATTGAAGCAGTGGACTCGTATATACTGCCCTCGTAATTGCGAAAATGAAGGTGGTCGTAAGACGAAAGCGTTGGTGTTAATGCAACATCATCTCTCAGCACTTCATTTGCAAAATAAAGCGCACCTCCTAGTCCAGGAATTACAGGAATTAGTCCACCACTATGTAATAGAGAAACTGAAGTGGTCGCCATAATAATCGATGCGGCGATCAAGAAAACCGGCGCGGGACCAAACTGTTTCCTGATATAATTTGAATTAATCTGTTTCATGGTCTTTATTTTATTTAATGTTATTTTTTACTGTCTCCTTTGATGAATTATTTTGATCGCTGATTTTTTGATCGGAAGATCTTAGGACTGATAAACACTTTTAGTCTGAATTATTTGACTCAGGATTTTTGTATAATAGCATCGTTATTTTGGTTTCCCGCTATTTTCAATAGAACCACGGAGGGCGGACCGAGACCACTGTGTCCTATGATGCACTTCCGGACCGCTGCATGCCCCACTCCGCCCCGCCCGCGCTGCGAGGCGTGCACGGAGTTGTGTCTCGCGCCCGTCGCCGAGGAGGCGTTCCGTTTGAAATTTCTGTGGGTGGCAGCGAGGGGCATGGCGATGGTTCCTTGGAGGCCTAGATATCGACGGTAATAAATCGGTTTATTGGTTAATTAAATATTTAAAAATTTAAATTTCGTCAATCGATTTTGAGCGTTTGCATCGGTTTTAGCAGGGTGAGCACAAGGCAGTGGGTGAGCGCGCTCGGATCGCTACATCAGTCTTCGCTCGGTGAGGGTGAATTCTTTCAGGGATTTTGCGGATTTTCGCCCTTCTTTCACGTGCGCCAGCATGTTGATTCGACGCCGACTTCTTTACCCGACGGCTGCCGCCTCAGCTCTTTCCGTCCGCGCTGCGCCTCCACACAGACCCACCGGCGACGATCCGTAGGTGGCAGCCTTAGATTAACCGCACACGCCCCAATTCCCGACGCGGTCCCCGATGGCGATCTGCTCCCTGTTCCAGCATCAGTTCTTCTCCTAACCCCACCCGTCCAAAGCCTTGGCGTCGGGTGCTTTTCGCTAAAATTCCCACAGGCAGTCCTAAACTCTCCAAGTGCATCGGGCGATGGTGGGGGGTAGGCTCTGGAGCAGATGATGAACACGAACCCTGTCTCCCGTCGGGCGGCCGTGAAAGCGTTGGCCGGGGCAGCGGGCTCGCTCGCTCTGAATGGAGTGGCAGCCCCGTTGGCCCATGACCGCGGGCCCAACAAAATCCGGCTCGAGAACCTCAACCCGGGCACCCGAGACTGGATGCTGACCAAGACTCGGATCGACCCGACGACCCGCTACCGGAGCCCGGCGATCGAGGGCTACGCCTCGCGAACCAGCGTTAGCGCGGGCCAGTACCTCACCTTCCACGTCAGCACCAATCCGGTGTCGGACTTCACCATCGATATTTACCGGATGGGCTTCTACGGCGGGAAGGCCGGGCGATTCATGCGCCACATGGGCCCGTTCAAAGGTCGCGTGCAGCCCGATCCTGAGGTCGGTTCGAAGCGCGAACGTCTCTGCCAGTGGGAACCCTGCGCCCAACTCCTGATCCCCGAGGAGTGGGTCAGCGGCGTCTACTTGGCCAAGCTCACCGAACTCACGGAGGGCATTCAGAGCTACATCATCTTCATCGTCCGCGACCAACGCGAGGCGAGCTACTTGTTCCAGTGCTCTGACAACACCTGGCAGGCCTACAACCGCTGGCCCTCGCAGTCCTCGCTCTATGACGATGGAAAGAGCGAGTGGTACTGGGGAGGCGGTGTGCGCGTGGGATTCAACCGGCCCTACGGCAAGTACTGCCAGATTGTAGACCAACCGCTCTCCATCGGATCAGGTGAGTTCTTCCTGTGGGAATACCCCTTCGTGTACTGGCTCGAAGCCCACGGCTATGACGTGAGCTACATCTCCAATGCCGACACGCATTTCGACCGCGCCGGTTTGTTGCGCGCCGATGGCTTCCTGAGCGTCGGCCATGACGAGTACTGGACGATTCAGATGTACCGCAACGTCGAGGCGGCCATTCTGGCTGGCGTGAGCGTGGGCTTCTTTTCGGGCAACGCCGTCTGCGGACGCATCCTCGAGGGCGACCCCAAGTTGCGGTCCTTTGAGCGGGTGGGTGTGTACGGCCCGCCGGGAGGCACGCGCGAATTTGTGTCCATGAGTTCGCTTAAACACGAGCGGCCCTACGCCAACGAATTGGTCGGCGCCCACAGCACCGGGCCGGTCACCGGTGGGGCCGACTGGATTTGCACGCGGCCCGACCATTGGATTTACCGCGACACCCGGATGAACGAGGGCGATCGCATCCCCGGACTCATCGGCTGGGAATGGCACGGCGATCCGGCGCCAATTAAGGGCCTCGAAATCGTGGCCACCGGCCCCACGCAAGACGCCCCGGGCAAGCCCAACGGCGGCGTTTACACCGCCACGACGTATCCGGGACCCAAGACGAACATCGTCTTCAACGCCGCCACTTGCTGGTGGGCCGACGGCCTCGCCGAGCCGCCGGGCTACCTGCACCCCAAGGTGTACACCGAGCCCAAGGGGCCCGATCCCCGCGTGCAGCAAATCACCCACAACGTGCTGCGCCGCATGCTGGGTCGATGAGCTCAGGGGCCACGCCCAAGGCCGAGCTCAAGGCCGCCCTCGTACAGAAGGCCATTGAGCTCGGCTTCGATGCCTGCCGGGTGACCACGGCCGAACCACCGGCCTCCGCCCCGGACTTCGAGCGGGCGTTGGCCGAGGGGCGTCATGCCGAAATGGCCTGGCTGGCCAAGGCTCCGGAGAAGCGGGCGGATTTGGCCCGGGTGCTGCCGGGCATCCGCAGCGTGGTGACCCTGGCGGTGAGTTATCATCGGGGACCCGTGGACGGCCCGCGTGCTGAGGAGCACGATCCAGGCTCCGGCTTCGGAGCCGAATACGAATCTAATCCAGGCCACGGCTCGACCACAGGCCCTGACTCCAGACCGCGGGGTGTCGTGGCCCGCTACGCACAGCATCCCGATTACCACGACCTGCTGAAGCCGCCCCTGCAGGCGCTCACTGAATTTCTGGATGCGGCGGCCGGCGTGTCGCAGCGATCGCTGTGGTACGTCGATACCGGGCCCATCCTGGAGCGCGATCTGGCCCAACGCGCGGGCATCGGCTTTGTCGGAAAGCACACCAACCTGATCTCCCGGAGTCTGGGCAATTGGTTCCTCTTGGCGGAGATCCTGACGACGGCCGATCTGGAACCCGATGCGCCCGAGCACAACCACTGCGGGTCCTGCACCCGCTGCCTGAGCGCTTGCCCGACCGGGGCCCTGCCCGCGCCCTTCACGCTGGATGCCCGGCGGTGTATTTCGTACCTCACCATCGAGCATCGGGGTTCCATTCCCGAAGACCTGCGCCCCGCGATCGGCACACGCATCTTCGGCTGCGACGATTGCCTGGCCGCCTGTCCTTGGAACCGCTTTGCGCGCACCGGAGCGATCTTGCGCGAACACCATCGAGCCGATCTGACCCAACCCGATTTGCTTGAACTGCTGTCCCTCGACGAAGCGACGTTCAAGTCGCGCTTCGCGGGCACGCCCCTCCTGCGGACCAAGCGGCGCGGGCTGCTGCGCAATGTGTGCGTCGCCCTAGGCAATGTCGGAGACCCTCGGGCGATCCCGGCCTTGACGCAGGCGGCCCAAGATCCCGAGCCCCTCATTGCCGAACACGCGGCCTGGGCGCTCCACCGGATCGGATCAGCCTCACCCGCTCCCGGCATTGGGCGCTGATCCCCCGAATTCAGGGGAGCATTCGGGGCACCCCGCTGCTTCCCTTTTGCAGGCCAATTCCTGAGTCTCTCGAGCTCAATGAGTTCCTCACCGGTCCTCGACATCACGAACCTGACCATCCTCCGCGACCGCGTCCCCATCCTGACCGACTTGTCGTGGCGGGTGATGCCCGGCGAACATTGGGCACTCCTGGGGGGCAATGGCTCGGGTAAGACTAGTTTGTTGTCGGCGCTGGCGGGTTACCTGATGCCCACCACCGGCGACATCGCTCTGCTCGGTGAACAGTACGGCCAGGCCGACTGGCGGGAGCTTCGGATGAAGCTGGGGATCGTCAGCTCGTCGGTGCGGCAGATGATGAGCGACACTGAGCCCGCCCTCGACACCGTGGTCAGCGGCCGCTACGCGATCATCGACTACTGGGGAACACCCAAGCGGTCCGACGCCGCGAAAGCGCGGGAGTTGATGGAGTCGGTGGAAATCGGCCACCTCGCCAAGCGCCCGTGGGCGGTCTTGTCCCAGGGCGAACGACAGCGGGTGCTCATCGCACGGGCCATGATGTCGGACGCCCGACTCCTAATCCTCGATGAGCCATGCACCGGGTTAGACCCTGTGGCCCGAGAGATGTTCCTAGAATTTCTGAACCGTCTTTCACGCCGGCCCAATGCCCCGACGCTGGTCCTCGTGACCCACCACGTCGAGGAGATCACCCCGATCTTCAGCCACGCCTTACTGCTTCGGGGCGGCACTGTGCTGACCTCCGGCCCCATCGGCCGGTCGCTCACCAGCGGGTCGCTGAGTCGGCTTTTTGACCACCCGGTTCGGCTGACTCGGAGCGGAGGCCGGCTTTCCCTGCGGGTGAGCCTTAGCCCGGACCGGGCCTCCTGATTTTTCCACGGGAGACTCTGCTGCGCTCACGGGCCGACGCGGACGATTCCGAAATTCTTCCGGCACCAGCAGAGGATCATAGCCATAGCGGCGGCAGAACCCCTCTGTCGGCGCGATAATGAGCGTCGGCCTTCGCAGGAACGGATCCGGGTATTCTAACCGGAAGGCCCGCAGCGCCAGTCCGTGGAAGTCCTTACGGCCGTAGAGAATATCGCCAGCGACCGGGCATCCGGCATGCGCCAAGTGCAGGCGGATCTGATGAGTTCGTCCTGTGATCGGCAACGCCAACACCAGCGCCCTACCCTCGCGAGAGCCCAGCACCCGGAAGCCCGTCTCAGCCGGCTTGCCTTCAGGACTGTGATCTACCCGGTGCTTGCCATGCTCGACCAGATCGGGCCCCAGCGGCTCGCGGCACACCCATTCGCCCAAGCTAGGAACGCCATCGGTCACCGCCAGGTAGGCTTTTTTGACAGTCCGCTCGGCGAAAACCCGCGACAACGCAGGCATGGCACCTTGGCTCTTGGAGAACAGCAGCACCCCGGTGGTCGGCGCATCCAAACGGTGCACAAAGCGTAGGAACTTCAGGTTCCGGGATCGAGCCCACCAATCTCCCGCCTCGATGGAATCAACCAAAGCCCGATGGAGACTACGGTCGACATGGTCACCGTCATCTGGCCCCAGCATCCAGCCGGCCGGCTTATCGATAGCCAGCACCCCACGATCTTCATAGAGGATGTTAACAATCGACCCATCGTGCAGTTCAAAGCAATCCGGCTTGGCCACGGCCCATATAACCACATCCCGCTGCCAACCTCACGCCATTCTTAATCCGTTTTGCCGGCGAGCATCAGCCCAAGACGACACTAGCCGCGCGCGCACCGCCGAAAGTCTTCTCAGACGGCTTCCGAGGTCGCAAATAGCATTGGCGGATCCAAAATAGCAGATTTGTAGAAAGTGAAAAGTGGCCCCTTTTGTGTAAATAGGTGGGACCGACCCCTTTTTGCTCCCTTTTCTCGGAAAAATCCTGATGGCAGATGGCCAGTTCGCAGTATCTTTGCGCTGTGCAAATCGAGTCCTTCAAAGTTTTCTGCGACCTCGCCGAGACGGAATCGTTCACCAAGGCGGCACTGATCAACAACATCACTCAGAGTGCGGTCAGCCAGCAAATCACCTCCTTGGAACGGCAGCTCAAGACTCTCCTCATCGAGCGCAGCAAGAAGAAGTTCCGACTGACTCGTGAGGGCGAGATGCTCTACGAACACGGTAAGAAAATCATCCTGACTTACGAGGGGTTGGTGAACAGCCTCCAGGAGATGCGGAACGTCATCTCGGGCACTATCCGCATTGCAGCCATTTACAGCATTGGCTTGCACGATCTTCAGCCCTACGTGAAGCGCTTCCTCAAGCTGCACCCGTCGGTGAAGGTCCACGTCGAGTATCAGCGCGCAAACCAGGTCTATGACGATGTTCTGGGCAACGTGGTCGACATCGGTCTGGTGGCCTACCCGCAGAAGGAATCCAAGCTGGAAACCCTCGCCCTTAAGCCCGAGAAGATGGTCCTCATCTGCGCGCCCGGACATGCTTTCACCAAGTCTAAGGGGCTGAAATTCTCACACCTCGAAGGACAAAAATTCATTGGTTTCGAGCCCGATATTCCCACACGGAAAGCCATCGACCTTGAACTGAAGGAACACGGAATCACCATCAAGCACGTCATGGAGTTCGATAACATCGAAACCGTGAAGCGGGCCGTGGAGATTGGTGCCGGGGTGAGCATTGTCCCGGCCGGAACGGTCGCCCAAGAAGTTTCAAAAAACACCCTGGTGGCCATGCCCTTCATCGACATCGAGCTCAACCGACCCATTGGACTCATTCACAAGAAGTCCAAGGTCTTGTCGCCGGCCATGAAGCAGTTCATCGCCTCCCTCCAGGCCATCCAGCCTATCAACTGAGAGGCTCAAGTCTGCTGAAGCGGATTCAATGGCGGAACTGGGTCTCCCGTCGTGGGACCGCCTCTCAGCAACGTTCTAGAATCCACGGAAAGTGGCCGGTTTGAAATCCGCGGTTTTGCCGGATCCTCGATTCGTTTTCTTTCCCAATGAGGTCCAGCGTTTCTTCCTTCTTCCAGATGAGGCCGAACGCGTCCGGGGCCCACCAAGTTGCTAAGAGTTCCCTCAGGCAACCGACAAACTGAGGTCGGATCGATGATCCGTTGAGTTTCTGGGATCAGTGATTTTCAAACCGGCCGGTTTCATCGGTTTTCACACCGTCACTGACAACCGCCACTGGTCTGGCGATCGCTTAGCAAATCGATCCGTGGACGGGCAAAGCCTCTGGGGAGTGAGCGGCGATGAGTGTGGATCGGTGGACCCAGTGCTCGACGCGGAACTCCGGTGTGCAGAGCACCTCGGCAATCCAGACAAACTCAGACTCGAACGGAGGAAAGACCGCGTCGCCAGTCACGGTGATTGGTACCCGGGTCAAGAAGAGGTCACTGCATCGGGGCAGCAGCAGTCGATAAATCTCGCTGCCACCGCAAACCCACACCGGACGAGGGTCGTTCTGCAGTTCTTCCAACAAAGGTTCTACCTCTGAGGCTGTCCGTACTCCCGGGATGGGGGCAGCGCTTCGAGTCAGCACAATGGTCTGACGCCCGGGCAATGGCTTTCCGATGGATTCGAAGGTCTTTCGACCCATCAGCAAAACTCCTCCCAATGTCACCTGCCGAAACCAACGAAAGTCGGCCGGAAGGTGCCAAGGAATGCGACCCGAGTCTCCGATGACCCGGTTCTCAGACATGGCAGAGATGGCACGCAAACGACCCATGGTTTGAGGCTGGGTGATCGGTGAGCAATTATGCCAACACGCAGATCACGATTGAAAGCTCCCCAAAAGCGAAGCGTTTAACACGGAATGAGGCTCGAGTGTTTTAACCCTAGCCTCGATCCCAATGGTTAGCCTTCTGTCGGAACCGACAAACTCGAAAACGGGTTCTGCCCGAAGGAGTCGGACTGCGAGGCCGCATCGGTTGAAACCCTCACCGGTTCGGATTTGCCCGTGGAGGCCGGCTTCTCTGTTTCCTTAGAGGGCGGCTCCAAATCAACCTCCTTGGGATTCTTGGCCCGCTTGTTCTTAGGAAGAGGGCTAATCATCACGTTGATGGCTTTGCCCACCAACTTCGGGGGAAAATCGGGATGTCCCCAGGGAGCCAACTGCTCCAGGAACTTGTTCATAACCTCCTTGCCGACTTCCGTGTGCGCCATTTCACGGCCGCGGAATCGTAGGGTGGCCTTGACCTTCATGTCTTCGCAAAGGAAGCCGATCGTGTGCTCCCTCTTGATTCCCAAGTCATGGGGATCGATACGAGGCGAGAGCTGAACCTCTTTCACCAGGTTGACGGCCTGATGCTTCTTACTGTCGCGCTCCTTCTTCGACAGTTCGTATTTAAACTTTCCGTAGTCAACGATACGGCACACTGGAGGGACAGCTGTCGCGGCGATCTCGACCAAATCGACAGCACTCTGTCGGGCCAAGTTAATGGCGGCGGCCAGATCCATGATCCCGACCTGCTGTCCATCAATGCCAATGACACGAACCTCGCGGGCTCGAATCTTTCCGTTGATTCGGTGCTGCGGCTGACCCGGCTGCGGGCGTGAAAACGGGCGGCTCAAAGTACCGCCTCCGATTGAAAATGCATCATGCGTACGATCAAACCAACTCGCTGCTTCAGGAGACGTAGGTCGCTATAGGAAGTGCTGGCCATTCAGGCAAGCTGAAAGTCCGACTTTTTCAAATAAACTGCTGAAAACTTGAAAACAAGACTGCTCATCGTTGCAAACTTTCCGGTTGAAGAACCTCAAGGATGTTGACCCCTCGGAAGTCAAACAATCGCTTGATGGTGTCCTCAATCAGGTTGTTGGGGCAACTCGCTCCTGCGGTGATCCCGACGGTAAGAGCACCTTCGGTTCGGTACCAATCGGCGGTCGTCACCTCGGCGGTAATATGCTGATTCCAGTGCCGAATGAGCGCCGGAGAACCCATCATGGCCGCATTCTTAATGAAGTAAGTCGGCAACACCTTCTCGCCCATTTCCGCCAAGTGGGAGGTGTTTGAGGAATTGTACCCGCCGACCACGATTAAGAGATCGATGGGTTCGCGAAGCATCTTTTCCAAGGCGTCTTGGCGGTCTTGAGTCGCGCCGCAAATCGTATCAAAGAAACGGAAGTGCTCGGCCACCTTTCCGGAACCATGCTTCTGTTGCATGGCCTGCTGGAAACGCTTCTGAACCTCTTCCGTCTCGCCACGCAGCATGGTGGTCTGATTGGCAACGCCCACGGCCACCAAATGCAGATCGGGATCAAAGCCCGGAGAATAGGCCCCCTTGAAACGGTTCAGAAACTCATTCCGGTCGCCACCGTGAAGGATGTAATTGCAAACGTAATCCGTCTCGGCGAGGTCGAACACCACCAGATAATGCCCAGACCCGTAGGCGGTGGCCTGGGAGGTTGTCGCCTTGGTCTCCTCGTGCTTGGCCTTGCCGTGGATAATACTCGTCACCGCCTCTTTGCTGTACTGGCGCACCCGCTTCCAGACCGTCATGACGTCACCGCAGGTCGTATCGACTGTCTGACATCCGAAACTCTCGATGCGGTGGCGGGTGGACACCTCGGTGCCGAACGCCGGAATAATGACCACGTCGTCGGCATTGAGTCGTAGGCCGGACAACTCCTCGTCACTGGGCTTCGGCGAAATACTGACAATGCCCATGCCCCGAATTTGATCATTCACCTCCGGATTATGGATAATCTCCCCCAACAAGAAGATGCGGGTCGGTTCGGGGAACACCTTGCGGGCGGCGTAGGCCAGATCAATGGCACGCTCGACTCCATAGCAGAAACCAAACTCCTTAGCCAAACGGATGGTCAGGCCACCATAGGAAAACGCGCCGCCGTTGGCCCGGAGTCGTTCTACTAACTCGCTACGGTAATGGGCCACCACCTGGGCCGAGACCTCCTGCATAACATCCGGCCTGCGGAGATTCACTTTCTTGGGTGCGCCGAGGGGCGCAGGCCCCGACGGGGCGTCGTTAAACATGACGAACCCGACCGTACCGGGAGCCCGCAGAACGTCGAGAGTGGAGTAGTGATGAAAAGGGTGAGGGATTTAATCTCAGGCAAACCCTCTCCCTTTCTCGAGGGCGAAGTTCCAGGCTGGCCACCCGACACCCAACCCTTACCGTCTGATCCGTGTCTGCCGACTTCGACCTCGCCATCGTCGGTTCCGGGTTTGCCGGAACGCTTCTGGCCATGATCGCACGACGCCTCGGTCTCTCTGTGCTGATGATCGAACGCGGACGGCACCCACGTTTCGCTATCGGCGAATCCTCCACACCCTTAGCCAATTTGTGGCTGGAGATCCTGGCCGACCGCTACGACCTGCCCCGCCTGCGACCGCTCTCCCAGTGGGGCACTTGGCAGGCCACCCACCCGCACATGGGTTGCGGACTCAAGCGCGGCTTCAGCTACTTCCACCACTCACCGGGGAAAACCTGGGAAGCCTGCGATGACCGTTCCGATCAACTTCTCGTGGCAGCCAGCCCCAACGACTTCGTGGCCGACACCCATTGGTATCGACCCGATTTCGACACCTTCCTGGTCGAGGAAGCCATTCGGCTCGGCGTGGAATACCACGACGAAACCACACTCACCGTCTGCGATATTGAAGCCGACGGCATTCAGATGGCCGGGACACGTCACGGAAAGGCCTTCCAAGCACGCGCCGGTTTCTTGGTCGATGCCAGCGGCCCTCGGGGCTACCTGCATCAGGCCTTGGGTCTGCCAGAAGCTCAATTCGAAGACTTCCCTCGAACCCGGGCGCAATTTTCGCATTTCACCGGGGTGGGTTCCTGGGCCCAGGACAACCCTGTTTTCATCGGTGCTCCCTTTCCTCCGGATGATGCCGCCCTACACCACACCTTTGAGGGCGGATGGATGTGGGTACTGCGCTTCAATAACGGGGTCACCAGCGCTGGTTTTGCAGAAGTGGCGAATCTCGACCAGCCCCCCATGATCGAGCCGGCCGAGGCTTGGCGCCTTTTCCTTGAACGGTTTCCCTCCATCGGGCGCCAGTTCGCCCCCGCTAAACTCCTCCGCCCGTGGGTGTGCGCCGAGCCTCTGGCCTTCCGAACCGCCCGATGCGTCGGGCCTCGATGGGCACAATTGCCTATGGCTGCTGGGTTCGTGGACCCGCTCTTTTCCACGGGCTTCGTGTTGTCGCTACTAGGGATTGATCGCCTGGCACGGGCCCTGGAGGCCGGTTGCCCGGAAAGCGCCCTGACCCAGTATGAGGCCGACACGCTGGCCGACCTCGATGCTACAGCCAGGCTCATTGGTGGGGCCTATCGGGTGCTGGGCAAGCCCGATGCGTTCGAAGCGCTCACCATGCTTTATTTCGCCAGCGCCAGCTTCTCCGAAACGGCCCTCCGGTTAGGCAAGCCCCACCTAGCCCCAGGGTTCCTGCTGCGAAGCCACCCGCGACTGGGTCCCGCCGTCCAGTCCCTCCTTGCTGAGGCCGGTCGACAACCCACCGCTGACTGGGTAGCCCGGGTGTCTGAAACGGTGGCACCCATCAACATCGCCGGGTTGTGCGACCCCAAAAAACGCCATTGGTACGGGGTCGAAGCCTCAGATCTGCTGGCCGGTGCCTCCCAACTGGAGTCCACCCCAGAAGCCATTCAAGCGATGCTGCAAAAGTGCGGCCTGTGAGCTGCGCTCGACCAACCCACGAGCCGGAGACGCCGAGAGATTTCCGTCGCCGGCCGAGCAAGGACCGTGTTTCATCCGCCAGATTTTCTGACCATGCCGAAGCGCACCGACATCCACTCCGTACTCATCATTGGCGCGGGCCCGATCATCATCGGACAGGCCTGTGAATTCGATTATTCGGGAACCCAGGCCTGCAAAGCACTGCGGGAAGAGGGTTACCGTGTGATCCTCGTCAACTCCAACCCGGCCACCATCATGACCGATCCGGAGTTCGCGGACCGAACCTACATCGAGCCGGTCACCCCGGAGGCGGTGGAGAAAATCATCGTGCGCGAGCAGGCCGAAATGAAGCGCCTGGGGGCTACCGGTAAGCTGGTTCTGCTGCCGACGCTGGGCGGCCAGACAGCGCTGAACACGGCCATGAAACTGCACCGCTCAGGCACGCTCGAGCGGCTCGATGTGGAAATGATCGGCGCCAAGGCCGACGCCATCGAAAAGGGCGAGGACCGTCAGATTTTTAAAGACCTGATGTTGTCCATCGGTCTGGATGTCCCCATCAGCGGTACGGCTCACACTCTCGAAGAGGCCCGAGCCATCGCGGCCCGGATCGGCCGCTATCCGCTCATTATCCGGCCGGCTTACACGCTGGGCGGCACTGGCGGCGGCATCGGCTACAACCGCGAGGAGTTCGAAGAGATCGCCAAGCGCGGACTCGACCTGTCCCCGGTCAGCGAAATCCTTGTGGAAGAATCGCTCCTCGGCTGGAAGGAGTACGAGATGGAGGTCATGCGCGACCGCGCCGACAACTGCGTCATCATCTGCTCCATCGAGAACTTCGACCCGATGGGTGTGCACACGGGCGACTCCATCACGGTGGCCCCGATTCAGACGCTGACCGACAAGGAGTACCAAATGCTCCGCGATCAAAGCTTCGCGGTGATCCGTGCCGTGGGTGTCGAGACAGGCGGCTCGAACATCCAGTTCGGCGTGCATCCTGACACCGGGCGTATCGTCATCATCGAGATGAACCCGCGGGTCAGCCGCAGCTCGGCCCTCGCTTCCAAGGCGACCGGTTTCCCGATCGCCAAGATCGCAGCCAAACTGGCGGTGGGCTACCTGCTCGACGAGATCCGCAACGACATCACCCGCGAAACCCCGGCCAGCTTCGAGCCGACCATCGACTACGTGGTGACCAAGATCCCGCGCTTCGCCTTCGAGAAGTTCCCGCAAGCCGATCCGACACTCACCACGCAGATGAAGAGCGTCGGCGAAGCCATGGCCATCGGACGCACCTTCAAGGAATCGCTGCAGAAGTGCCTACGTTCCCTAGAAATTGGTCGCAGTGGCATCGGTGGCGACGGCAAGCCGTGGCGCATTGGTACCCACAGCTATGGTGATCGAGAAATCCTGCCCAAGGACCTGATCTCCCGGAAGCTCAGCTCCCCGAATGCCGAGCGTATTTTCTTCATCCGGCACGCGTTCCGGGCCGGATTCAGCATCGAGGAGGTCTTCCACCTGACCAAGATCGACCGCTGGTTCCTGATCCAGATCCAGGAGTTGGTGGATTTTGAGGAAGTCTTGGCCAAGTCGGTCAACTGAGCAGGACCGTCCAGCGAGCGATTTTCGGACACGCTCATCAAGCCCTCCGGTCAGGAGATCAAAGGAACTTGGCCTCCGGACGCTCACCCCGGTGACTGCAACTGGGTTTTGGTAGTTTCCTTCTCTGATTCCGGACTGCGAAGGCCTCCCGCTGGGACTCCGAGTGCTGACATCAATTCCGCGGGCAGCCGACGGGGTTTGTCTTCCAGATTGGTGCACACGTGGTCGGTGTGCCCTTCGACGCGCACCCGTCCCTCCGAACCCACGATGCGGTAGCCCACGTTCAACCGCACGCCCCGCGCCTCAAGCACCCACACTTCAATTGTCAGCACCTCATCGTAGCGGGCCGGACTCCGGTAGCTGAGTTGGACTTCGAGGACCGGGAAAATCAACCCTGCCGCCTGCCAGTCGGCGAAGGATTTGCCCATCGAGCGAAACCACTCACCCCGGGCCGCCTCGAGGAGTTCGAGGTAGCGGCCGTAGTAAATGTGGTTTCCCACCGTGCAGTCGGCATAGGTGACCCGGTGGCGATATCCGTAACGTTCCATTGCGACGAAGCCTTCCGGAAAATCAGCGCCGACTCAAACCGACAAGCCTGTCCCTCACCCCGCGTTCAGTCCCTCCCCCCGCGTTCACCCCCACGTCCTGATAGGCGTTCGAGCACGTCAGAACTTTGACAGTTGTTGAGATCAAGTCAGGCTATCCAGTACATGATCCCAGTTCAGCAGATCGCCACAGTCCCTTGTGAGCTGTGTGGAAACCACCACGTGGAAATCGTTGCGACTCACGACCGTGACGCATCTCCCCTGCAAGTGGTGATGTGCCCTCACTGCGGACTGGTTTGGAATGACCCGCGGCCCAGCGCCGATGCCTTGGCAGCCTACTACCGCGAAGAATACCGCCAAGACTACAAGGGTACCCTGGAACCCAAACCCCGTCACACTTTGCGAGCAGCGCGCGTCGCCGTGGAGCGATGCCGCCAACTTCGGGGAGATTTGCCCCCTGGAGAAGCCGTTCTCGATCTGGGAGCGGGTGGAGGGGAGGTTGTGTATGTGCTCCGTCAGTTGGGATTCCCGGCAAGCGGCATCGAGCCCAACGCCGGCTATGCGCGATTCGCTCGAGAGCGTCTGCACGTTCCGGTGACCTCGGGCAGTTGGCAGGAGGCATCGATTGATCCGGGCTCCCTCTCGGCCGTGACGCTCTTTCACGTGATGGAGCATTTGGACTGTCCTTTGCAAGCGATGCGACTCATCCAGGGATGGCTCCGCACGGGCGGGTTGCTGTGGATCGAAGTCCCGAATGTGGAGGCTGTTTGTCAGGCCCCGTCCCACCGATTCCATCGGGCTCACCTCTACAACTTCAACGACGCCACGTTGGCCGCCCTGGGGCGCCAGGCCGGTTTTGAAGTAGTCCGCACGTTTACTTCGGCCGATGGCGGGAATGTCACGGCCGTGCTCCAAAAAACAGAGCATCCTGTCACAGCCACACCATCTCTGCCGGGTAATGCAGACCATATTCGCAGCATCATCCAAGCACACACCTTGCTCGGGCATTGCCTCTCCGCGGCCCCGTATTTACGCCCCCTGCGGAAACTGAAACAACGGGTGTCCGAGACGATCGGGCTCCTAGGCAAAAAAACTCCCAAAGAGCTCATGGATCGAGTCATCCGAGAAGCCTTCCACTCCGGAGTGCTTTCAGTCGTCATCGACCTCAGTGAACTGGCGACCGCTGCGATCTGAACCTCATCGCTTGCGATTCCGGTACTCGCCCCCCGCTGGCCAAGATTCAGGCCCTATTCAAGAGGCAACCCACTAAGGGGAAACCCCGTTCCGCTGACGACGGTCCTTGGGACGCGGGCCCACCGTGCTGACATCGATGGGCTGAAATCCCACCGCATAAGCCGGCGAGCTTTTCCGAAGCCCTTTTTCTGGGTGCTCATGATCGACCAGCAGCGGGTCAGCAATCCGCGAATGGACCTCTTGCCCGCGTTGCCGCCATTGGTCCCACGTCTGACCAGCAAATCGATAGGCCGCGACGTTGGTGCCCTGGCGACGGTCGAACCACAGGTTGCCGTCGCTCGTAAATTGGTTCGTGCCACCGCTCCAGTCGCTCCCGAGCAAAGTTCCCGACTGGGTGATGATCACATTGTTGGTGAACCAGAAGGACCGGTGCGGCTCCGACCGGGTGCGCATGACCGAGTGGTTGGTATTCCAGGCCAGCAAGTTGTTGCGAATAAGGTTGTCGCGGCCGTAGTGCTGGTGAAATCCGGCATCGGTGCAACGGGTGGCGATGTTATTTTCTACGACGATGCCTGTGCTGCCCTCGTCGGTGTACAGCGCCCATCCGCCATAGCGGTAACTCTGGATGTCACGGAAGATGTTGTTGCGGATCACCGTGCCAGGCTGGGGCCCGAGGGTGTAAAATCCGCCCATGTCGCTCAAGCGCCCCTGCCCCACCCGTTCGACCAAGTTGTATTCGATGACGTTGGCGCGGCACGGGGTCTCTTGGTAACCCCAGTTCCAACCCACCGAGATGCCGGTGTAATACAAATCGGCGATGTGGTTGTGGGCGATGGTGTTGGTGCCCGACTGGAAGACAATCACCCCGCAACCGGCCGGGAAGACACGCCCCAGCCGAAGGATCTCGTTGTCGGTAATTTGGTGAGAATGACACGCATCCCGGGCACTAGGCTCAGTATCGCCCGGCTCTCCGATGCGCAGCCCACCCGCCCCGATGTCGCGCACCAAATTACCGGCCACTCGCCACCGTTGAGCCCCCCGGCCCAGCTCCAGCGCATACCCGCCGAGGTTGGCAAAGGTGCAATCCTCAATGACGCAGTCCGTCGCGTGGGTAGCCCGGAAAGCGCCCCGGATAGGAACCGCCGACTGGGGCGATTGGAGGCCTTCGCTGGGAATGCCGTCATCGGTCTCGGCGAAGGTGATTCCCGAGAACGTCACGCCTTGAACCTGGCTTCCTAATTCTTCATCTCCCTCGATCCGGACTAATTCGGTGAGGCGAGCAGCAACGACCGGCACCCGGTTCAGGTTAACTCCCCGAGGAGCCAGATACCTCAACCAGCCCGTCTGGGTGTCGAGATACCATTCACCCGGTTGGTCGAGGGCATCGGGCACGTTCTCCACCCAGTAGCGGGCGTCCGGCTCGTCCATCCACGAGGCTCGGGGGCCGCCCAGCAGTTCCGCGACTCCCTTGTCGGTATCCACAGCCACCAGGGGTAAGTGCCAGTCGGTCCACTTCATGAGTAGCACCACTTGGGCCTCTGGATATCGAGCCCATTCGGGTTTCAGGTCTCCGGAGCGAAACGGGAGGTCGATAGGGGATTGAGTTCCCAGAGCAGCACGGGTTTGGAAAAAACCACTGTTCGGCGTCCGCGCCCGCTGCGCCCGCTGGCCGTTGACGAAGAGATGATGAAACGCCGGCCGGCCATTGGTGAATTCCGGAAGGCGAACCTCCCAGAGGCCTTGACCTCCTGGAGCCTCTTTCCAACCGGTAATACGACGGCCACCGCTCACCACGGCCTGGCCGGGGACTGCGGACCGCAGCGTGATTCCAGAATGGGCCGGGCCGATTTTTAGCGTCTCCTTCAATTCATAGCGCCCGCGCTGCAACAGCAACGTCACTGGCTCATCCGGATTGGCCGCACGCGCCGCTGCACCCGCCTTCAACGCCTCGGGCAAGGTTCGGAACGGGTGATGAGGCGCGCCATTGCCACCGATATTGGCGTCCGGTCGGACCATCAGAAAGGCCGCCGACAGGGGCAGGACCCAAGCAGGGAGCGACGACAAAAAGGCAATCCAGCGCATGTCTGTATCGGACGATGTTCCCCGTGCGCGGCATTCGAACGATTTTAGTTTGACTGTCCTAGTGTCATAGGACACTTTTAAACCACGCCTCCGATGATCGCCCGAATCGACTTCCAATCTGGTGTCCCGGTCTACCTGCAAATTGTCCAGCAGGTGAAGGTGGCCGCAGCCACCGGGCTGATCCGAGCCGGCGATCCCCTGCCCTCGGTCCGGGCCATGGCCGAAGACTTGCGCATCAACCGCAACACCGTCGCTCGGGCCTACGCCGAGCTGGAGTCCGAGTCGGTGATTGAAACCCGCCAGGGTTCGGGCTGCTTCCTGAAAGACGGCGGGGCCTCACCGCTGCGCAAGTCAGTGCGCTCAGGCCGACTCGCCGAGGCGCTCGATGCCGTGATCGTCCAAGCACATCACCTGCAAATTTCGGACACCGAACTCCAGTCACTCCTGATCGAGCGGCTGGAGGCATTTCACTTGCGCCAGAAAGACCACCAAGCACCGCGGGACTGAGTTCTCCCGCCCCATCGCCAGCACCATTGCCCGCCCCATCGCCCGCCACTGAATCTCCGAACCTTCGAACCGACGCCCCCTATGAGCACTCCTGCCATCGAGATCCGCGACCTGAGCCTCCGCTATGACCGAACCGAAGCGGTCCACGGCCTATCCATGACCGTGGAACGAGGCCGCTGCTACGGCTTCTTCGGCCGCAACGGTGCCGGCAAGACCACCACGCTCAAGTGCTTGCTCAACTTGCTGCGCCCGCAGCAGGGAACGATCCGGGTCTTCGGGCTGGATCCGGTGCGCGAAGAAGTGGCCGTGAAGGCCCACCTGGCCTATGTGCCCGACTTCGTGGCATTCTATCCGTGGATGCGCGTGGGCGAGGCGCTCGATTACTTGGCGAGCTTCCGGCCGCGCTGGAACCCGGATCTCGAGAAACGCCTGCTGGAGCGCTTCCAACTCGATCCCGCCGCGCCCACCAGCGGGCTGAGCAAGGGCCAGCGCACGCAGTTGGCCCTGATCGGAGCCATCGCCGCCGAGCCCGAGCTGCTGGTGCTCGATGAACCCACCTCGGGCTTGGACCCCTTGATCCGCCGGGAGTTCATCCAGACGGTCATCGGCGCTTACCAGGACGCCGATCCCGGAGAGCGCACCGTGCTCGTCTCCACCCATCTGATTAGCGAGTTCGAAGGGCTCATCGACCGCTTCACCATCTTGGACGCCGGAAAGGCTGTCATGACCGCCGACGCCGACGAGGCACGATCGCGATTCCTGCGCGTGCGCGCCGAGTTCGCCCAAGACCCACCGCCCGACTCGGCCCTGCCCGGGGCGCGTTCCCTCCGTCGCCAGGGCCGGACGCTCGAAGTGCTGCTCGAAGGCGACCCAGGCCCGATCCGCCAACGCTTGGAGGACTTGGGCGGCCGCGACCTCACGGTGACTTCGCTGACCTTGGAGGAGATCTTCATGGAAGTGGCGAAATCGGGAGGTCGGCCATGATCGCCGCAAGGATTCCTTGGCGCAGCCCCTGGGCCCGGCTCATTCCGCTGGCGCTGCTGGTGATGGCCCCGGCGGTCGGTCAATGGCTGGGCTGGATGATGGCCTCCGAGACCTTGGAGCCGGTTTCCCCGCTGCCCAGTCTAGCCTCTTGGGCCGTGATCGGAACGGTGCTGGTCCTGCTGGTGAAATGGAGTGGATTGCTGACAAACCCGAGTCTCCAGATGGAGATTTGGGCTCAGATGCCCGGAGCAAGCCTCGCGTTCCTGGCCGCAGCCGTGAATGCCATGTCCGCGCACAAAGGGGATCGAGGAGATCACATTGGCTTTGCAGCCCTGCCCCACTGCCTCGCCTGCCTCTGGATCTGCGCCAACGCCTTCGGCAGCGAGTTCGAACACCGCACCTTGGGGCAATTGCTGGTCCAACCCCGCAGTCGCGGTAGGATCTATCTCGAGAAACTCGGGGTCGCCGGTGGGATTGCAGGAACGGCTGCCGTGATCTTTTTCCTCACCCCGAGTGGATCCGGGGTGACGGGTGACCCGCAGATCTTGCTTTTGATCTTGGGCCTGGCCTCTGCCCCATTTTTCACCTTGATCAGCCGCAGCACCCTGGCGGGCTTCGTCTTCACCCTGGCGGTGCCGATGGCCCTCTATTTGGTCCTCCAAACCCTGCTGGATGTGTACCATGCCCGGGTTTATCCGGACCTTGCCGATCGGAGCAGCGAGGAGAAGGCACTGCTCTGGGCCGGCGGCGCGATCTACCTCGGCGCGACGGCCCTAGCGAGCTGGCGGGTGTTTAAACGACTGGAATGGCGCGACGGCGGAGCCGGAGGAGGCTCGGCACCGGGCCTCCATGCCCTCACCGGGGCCTGGGATCGATGGATTGGCCGTCGGTGGCTCGGACAGGCCGCGACCGCACAACTCATCCGCAAGGAGCTTCGCCTGCATGTCGTGCCCTGGCTGGTGGCGGGCATCCTGGTGGGGCTCTGGGGGCTGAGCCTCCTCGTTCGCAAGTGGGCTCCTGAAAGCGAGTTGGGAGTGGCCGCGGCCAATACCTCCACAGTGACCCTCTGCGCCGGGATCCTCGGGGCCTTCATATTCCTCGTCACAGGAGCCAGCGCCATCGCCGAGGAACGGGTCTTGGGCACCTTGGAGTGGCAATGGACCCAACCGATCTCCATGGCACGCCAGTGGAAGATCAAGGTAGGTGTGGCTACGGCATTGGCCCTAACCCTGGGCCTGGTTCTACCGGCCGCCTTGGTCTGGTGGGGCTTCGACGCCGAGGCCTTGGATACCGCCTTCGGCCAGCCAGATTGGCAACCCATCGCCGCGTATGCCGCAGGCTTGGTCGCTCTCTTTGCAACAAGCCTCTACGCATCCTCCGTTAGCCAAAGCAGCATGAAGGCCGTGGCACTGACGCTCATGCTGTTGGCAAGCCTCTGGGTGGTCTTCGCCCTGACGATCTGGGGTGTGATGCTCGACGACCAATGGGGCCACCCGTGGTTGAATCCTCATGAGCTCAAGGATCCGGCCCTCCTGAGTCAGAAGCCGCCCGCTTGGCTTCCGGCTCGGGGAACTCTCCGACAAATGACCGAAATCGGCCCCGTGATTCTCAGCATGATCTGGATCGGGTTCGTGGTTCGATCCGCCCGGGTCAATGCCCAGCACCTGCGGATCGGGTGGTCCAACCTGTCACGGCAGTGGGGACGACTCAGCGGCGGCCTGTGGATGGCATCGATTCTGGGGGGCCTGCTGCTGGTCGGCTTGGGCAGGATGCGGAGCACCTTCGATCAGCTCTTATCATTCAGATCCATGCGCGAGGGGATCGTCCAATTAGCCACCAAAGCCGAGCAAGAGGGCAGGTTGACCCCGGAGTATCTCAGCCAGTTCGGGATCACAAACCGAAAGTCCCCCGAAGAATTGGTGGACGACCTCATCCGGCGTCAGGGTTTTCAATGGCTGTCGCTGGATTTCGCGATGTATCTCCAACGAGAGCCGTGGTGGACCAATCCTCGCCTCCTCATGGACCCAGGGTTGGCCCGGCGCTACGGGCTGCAGACCCGACCAATGTCTCCGGTGTCCACGACGCCGTCGACCAACGCGACCTCCCCAGAATCAGCGGCTCCGGCCCCACAGCCAATGATGATGAGTCAGGAACTAATGAAGCGCTACGGACTCCTGCCAAAGCGGCCGTCCAGAACCCCGGCTTCGACACCGCCGAAGACTTCCACCAACCCGCCTGCCAACCCCGCACCGGGCCAGTGACCTGGGCGGATCAGCGGGGCGATTCGTTGAAGTACACCTTCAGGTTATGGGTGGACCGGCCCGACGCGACGATGTCCAGCCGGCCATCGCCGTCGAGGTCGGCGAGCGTGAGATCTTCGCAGGCCATGCCATCGTCATCCACCCACACCTTCATCCACCGCTTCCCCACCGGTACGTAGAGCGCCACGCCCACCTTCACCGAACGCGGCCGCCCCATAGCCCGCCATCCCGCCACAATTTGCGGTTGGCCGATGCCCAGCAAGTCACCGCAAGCCAAGGCATGGCCGTCGATCAACCCGTCGTCGACAACCTCGCGCCGTCCCAGCCCTGTCGCGACCGTCGTCGCACCGGCCCCGGGAGCGGGCGGATGGAAGATCACCAACTGATTGCCGTGCATCGGCGAGATACCCGCCACCGAACCGTGCGCGTCACCCAGCGAGCGAATTTCGCCCACGCCACCGTTTTCGGGCCCGCCGACCTGCGTCCACGACACCGGCCCACCACCCGCACTGGAAACCGCACCGCCGGCCCCTGCGAGCAGACCCCGGAACGCCCCTTCGGCCGACCCCACGAGCACTTCGGTCACAGGGTTCCCGCCGGAGCGGACCACGGGATCGAAGTTGTGGGTTTTGTGCCACTGGTCGGCCACCGTCTCGACAGCCCAGGGTTGGCGGCGATCGGTCGGCGGCCGGTGGCGCTGGATGCGAGCACCCGCGCCTTGCCCGTCCTTGTTACCTCGCCCGTGCAACGGCACTGACCACAGCGCCCAACCCTGCGGATCCTTCACCCAGCGAATGCGGTGCATCGTGGGTTCATGGGGCAAGCGAATTGGAGTCCAGCGCGCAGTCCGATCGGCGGGCGGTTCCAGATAGAAGAGTGCCCCGCTATTCACCGTGTCGCCCGGATTCCAACCCGCCCCCACCGCGATCTCCGCCTTGCCATCGCCATCGATGTCGGCGGCGGCCACGCACACGTGATCTTGCGGCGTCAGGTTTTCGGCGATGACATGCTTTTCCCACTTGGGGTGCCGGTACCAGGCGATCTGCTTGGCATCGCACAAAATAATGTCCGGGCCGCCATCCCCATCCACATCGGCCACGCTCACCCCGTAACCGACAGCCACGTTGGTGTCGACGTTGACGGCGCGGAACCGGGGAACCAACGGCTCCAAGGCCAGCGCCATCATCGAAGAGCCGGCCATCACAGAGAGAAGAACAGCGGTGGGGAGCATGAGCCGAGAGTCTTCCTGGATCCTTCACGGGGTTTCACCAACAAAACCGTGAAAAGCTCCTTGAAATCTAAGTTTCACCCCCTGACCCGTTAAAAAACCATCCAAGGGACAGGCTCCATCCAAGGGACAGGCTCCATCCAAGGGACAGGCTCCATCCAAGGG
>CAJAHH010000146.1 GCA_903939515.1 uncultured Verrucomicrobiota bacterium | reverse complement strand
TGCAAGCTCTTCGAGGTTCTGACATCAAGATTTCAAGAAAACATGATAACAAGAAAACAGAAGCTTGGCGGCCCAATGTTCAGTGGAATGAAACCAGGAAAACAAGATATCAAAAAGAAATCAAGAAACCAGGATTGTAAGAAATCATGATATATAAATGATTTCAGGAAATCGCGAAAACATGAAACCAAGATATCAGGGTTTCCTGAAAACAAAATATCTTGCAATCAGGAAAGCATTCAAGTAAGAAAGCATTCATGATTGTCGCGTTGGCAAACCAAAAGGGTGGCGTAGGGAAGTCGACGGTGGCGGTCCATCTTGCCGTCTGGTTGGCAGAGAAGGGGCGCAAGGTCGCCTTGGTTGATTCGGATGTGCAGGGGTCTTCGTCCGTCTGGTTGAAGGAGGCCGCACCGTCCGTGCCGTTGTTTCGGCTTCAGACGCCCGATGATGTCTTGGAGCAACTGCCAAAGCTTAGAAGCGAGTTCGATCACGTTGTGGTCGATGGGCCTGCGGGCCTCTCTGAGGTGACCCGAGCAGTGTTGTTTGTCACAGATCTGACTCTGCTGCCATGCGGGCCGTCGGTACTCGACCTTCGGGCTGCTAGCGATGCCATCCGCGTGCTCAAGCAGGTGCAGTCGATTCGGAAAGGTCCGCCAAGGGCGGTCTTGGTACCCAACAAGGTACAAGTTGCCTACAGATTGTCCCAAGAGATGCTGGAGGCTGCCCAAACTCTGGGGATTCCAGCTGCATCGCCACTTAAATTGCGCCAAGCGTATGCCGACGCTGCGGGGCAGGGGAGTGTCGTGTGGCGCATGAAGACCAAGAGCGCCTTGGACGCCGCCGGCGAGATTCAAAACCTTTTCCAGGAGCTCCTCAAAGATGAAGCCTGAACGCCGTTCTATGACTGCAGCCTTGCAGTCGCCTGCAGACCTACCCCCCGAAGCTCTTGCCCTTATCAAGGCCGGGACTCCGAAGTCACTGTCGGCAAATCCGGTAGTCACGTCGCCGCAGTCGGAGCCGCCGGTGCCAGTACCTCTGCCGGTAGCTATACCTCGGGAATCAGCTCTTCCTGCAAATGATTCCGTCCCGGTGGAGCAACCTTCAATGGAAGTGTCTCCGAGGAGGTCTCGGGGCCGACCGAAGGGTTCTGTGAGCAGGGCAGGTGAGGAGGCTGAACGCCTGGTGGGCACCAGTTACCGGCTGCCGGAGGATTTGGTCTTCCGGGTCATGAAAGCTTCGTCGGAGCGGAAGATTCGCCGCATTCACCCTTGGGCCCAGCAGGATTTGGTGGCCGAGGCTTTGAATGCATGGCTTAAAGAAGCGGGCTACTGAGTTGCTCGTGGAATAATTTCTTGAAATCAAGAAAACGTGAAATTTCGAAAATAAAAGGTGAGGGTCAGTTTTTGGCACGACCCTCAAGAGCCTTAATTACCTTCTCGTAGAACCTTGGACCTCGTTGCTGTCTTGAGGTTGGGATTCCCGGTTGAGGTGTTCAGAGTCTTGGGTTTGATTACAAATCCAAGAGTGCGCTTCGTTGGCTATTTTCGCCAGAAGCAGTAGGTCGTCTCTGCCGAAGGAATCAGTCTGTTTCCAGGCTTTTCCATCTCGGTACAGACGGCCAAAGGTGACGTTGTAACGGACACCAGCTTCTGTTTCGTTCTTCCAGATGACGCTCTTGATAGAACCCATCCGGACCTCTTTCGGGACGTTCTTGTTACTCATTTTATCAGACGTAACAGGTGTTCCTCACCTGTAAGGGACTCCCAGCTCGTTGGAAGCAACGGGTTTCAAAACCTCGAAACCTTCCCAAGCAGATTACCATTGGTCGGGGTCGCTAAGCTAATCGGGTTCAGCTTGGGGCAGGGGAGGGGCAACGATATGAACCAAAGCCAGCGGAATTGTTGGAGGTTCAGGGTGTCCGGTGGGTCCCACTCCAATACGTTCCGATTCGGAATTGGCAAGGCGTCGGTGAAACCACTTAAAATCGAGGTCATGACCCGGACGCGCATCCAACTGACGGCGGTGTGGGGCGCTGGTTTCAGTGTTTTTTCGGACACCGACAATGAAACACAGATGGCGCCGTAGATTCATGACGGACACGTGACCTCGATTGGCTGAGCTATTTTTGAAGGCCCAGTCCATTTTGCAACCAAGTCAGCGTGGGGCCTCTGCCCGCTGCTTGGCATGGGTGATGACCCGTTGTTGAAGGTCTTTCACCACGTGCCCACACCACCAGGCCCAGTATTGCGCCGGCCATAGTCCGTGTTGATAGCGGGTGGTGCCGGTCAGGCGGGTGCCTCCATCCACGGGTTCCAAGAGGAACTCCGCTGATTTCACCTCATAGAAACCCTTCAGGTGAGGCGCAAGAACTCGGATGGCCTCAACCAAGTCCTCAAAAACCCTCAGGGCGACTGGGGTCCCAAAGGGGCAGCTGTACAAAATAGTCCCGATAGTACCCTCGGTCTCTGGCCAGCAATCGGTCTGCAAGCACCTGCGCATGAGCCGCGATTAGAAAGTCTGGAACCACGCGGCCTCGCTTGCCTCCTCGCTTGAGAAACGACCGATACATTTCCCCGGCTAGCATGGCCACATGCTCGGTCGAAGGCGTAAAATTGAGATTCCAATCGGTCAGGAAACGGCTCGCTTCCCCTTGAGGCAGGACAGGAACCAACTCGGCAAGAGCTACCGCCGAAACAACCAGTTTCCCTTGAGCTGCTGCCAATTGAAGAGCGGCCATGGAAGCAGACCCGTGCTGCGCGTCATCGAGCAGCACGTCCAAAAGAACCGATGTGTCAACCGCGGTCACCATCGCGAGTATAACGAAGGTAGTCATCGCCGGTGGTACCGACGGGGAGATGACCACGGCCGCGCCACCTCTCGAAAGGATTCCCCTCCGACCGCTTCCAAGCGATGATCATTTCCCCTTCGGTTTGCACCTCCAAAGTCTGGCCGGCCTTCAAGCCAAGCAACTCACAAGCTTCCCTTGGCAGGACAAGCACTCCATTGGGCTGCACGGTAGCGGTCATTTCTCGAGCGAATGTAACCCCGTCACCTCGTCGCGCCAGATGAATTCCGTGGGCCGAATGGCTTCTGTAGCAACTGCGTTCAGCTCAACATTGCCAAGCTGACCATCGACGCCCCGGTTCTGGCTGACGGGTTCCTGGCTCACCTAACCGGTCGCGAGAAACCGGATTTGATTACCTGTGGCAGTTTGGCATCGACCCGGAGAAGCACCGGACCGTGCCAACAAGAATCGCCTCTCTGGCCGATTTTTTCGCCGAGGACAGCGATTTCAAGGTCCTATTTTTCTGGGACTGGGACAATGGCCTCAACCCGACCCCGTATTCTGAGGCCGTAAAGTGCGCCGGGAACGGCGGACGCCGTAGCGTCCGCTGAACCCAGCGGGGCAGGGGAGGGGCAACGATGAGAACCGAAGCGGGCGGAATTATTAGAGGTTCAGGGGCGTCCGGCGGACCCCACGCAAATACGTTCCGATTCGGAATTGGCAAGGCGTCGGTGAAACCACTTAAAATCGAAGTCATGACCCGAACGCGCATCCAACTGACGGCGGTGTGGGGTAACGATGACGCCCAGTCGAGCGTCTTGGTCAGTCGTCGCCGCTGGACTGCCATCCAATGTGGGGCGGAGTTCACCGTTGACGCATCGTCCGCCTACGAGGGCAAGCGGTACAAGGTCCTCTGGCGATTCGCCAACGGGCAGGTGTCTATCGATGGCGTGGATGGGATGGAGTGCGTGGTTTGTCTCCCGCTTGGTGAGTTGGTCTCAACGGACCCATCTGCAACAGCATCTTCAAAGGCCTGCAGGAAATCCTGACCCAACACGCCCCATTGGGGCGTGTTTTGGTTAGCGGTGGTCGTTTTGGTAAGCTTCCGCTGCAGGGTGGTCCCTGCCGTCGTCTGAGTAGCAAACGCTTTTCATGGCGGTGTCAGTTGAGCGCGAACACCCGGTAAAGTTGGCAACCACCAACCTAAGGGAGCGGATTTTATCACCCGCTACGTTCGTGTCTCGTAGAGCTGGATGCATCGAGAGGTGCTCGTCCAGTTCGAGAGAGGCTTTTGACAGTAATCCCGATTTTTTCGGAGTAATCGTCAAATTCTATCTCATGAAATGAATTGTTCGCGGGCGACCGTGAAAGACCTCTTCCGTTTGCTGACTTAGGTTCAGCGAAGGGCAGAGGCCGCAATGACTCAAGAGGTGCGCGTGGGGCAGGGGTCTCGCGCAAATCCTCCGGCCGGGGTTCGGACCAAAGCACAAGTTGCTATCGGGGTGAGAGTCCTCGTTACGGGTTCGTTCAACGACTGCCGCTGCCGGGAGCCTGTAGGATGGCGACATCCACAGCCGGGTTTACAGACCCGGGTATCCGCCGAAAAAGCGGAACGTGAATAGCTCAACGGTGCAAAGCCCATAAAGGGCGAAGCGGTAACGGAACTGAAAGACGGTGCCGAAAGGGAAGGGAACTTGGATGGTGGGTAAGGGGGCGCTTCTGCGTTCTGCCCCCTGAAATCAGCCGACGAAGGGTTTTCTGGTAAAAAAGGAAAACCTCAGTGGGTTGGAAACCACACCGCGCTGGGAAGCGTGAATGTGTCGTCCGTTCCTCGCTCCAGACATGGAGCAGCCGACGTGATTCAGTTCGTCAGCAGGTCATAGCTAAACGGGGAAGGTGTGTAGCTGCCGGGGTGATGCCCGGAGCCTGTCCGAGTAGGGACAGGTGCAATTCAAAGGCTGCACACTGGGAGAGTGCCTTGAGTAGGAGTGCTTGCCCTCATGCCACGAGGGAGAGCCACAGGGACACTGCAAGGCAGTGGTGTTTCTGTAGTCGGACTTACGGGTGGTGCCGGGTCCAATAGACTGACCGAAAGGGGTGACGAGAGCACTCAACTGATGCCTGCCGGGGGGTGTGGAGGGACCAATAAAGTCCTTCCATGCCCCCAAAGGGACGGGAGTCTAGGAAAGCGGGTACGAAAAAATGCTCCGGGAGGAGTGGTTTTTCATGCCAGTGAACAAGGGTCCAGCCAAGTGGTGTGGACTAAGAAGATGAAGCGCCTTGGAAGGCGCTACGACTATTACTGCGAAGCAGCAACTAGGGGAATGCAGCAGGGGAGGGGCGGCGTCGAGCAAGAGCAGACGCCCTCCCCACATGGTGCAAAATCCTGGGTGATGTGGAGCGGTAGCGAAAACGGGTTTATGCGAGCTGTAAGGAACGTAGAAACCCGTGGTTTTTAAGTGAGCACCACCTACGGGGCGTGCGAGCAGCGAAGGTTTTGGTGGCTTTAGGAGGATTGCGCCCATGAAACAAGCAACCTCCACCTTTTACGGCCCGAGAAGCCGGACGAGGTCACTTTTGGTGGAGTAAACTGGAGGGGTTAAGCGGCCTGGGTCATGAAATGTCACAACGTGTCGACTCGAGCCCATAACGGGTGAGTGGAGTCTGTTGTGGCGTTGGATTACCGGTATGAGTGCGGGACAGTCGAGGGGTTCATCCAGCAGTTGGCTGTATCGTACGTGGCCAGGGGATATTGGTTCTACGTGAGTGGTATGATTCCTGAGGGAAAGGAACCCTTGCGGACGGACGACAAGCTCATGACCCAGTATGGGGTGAGGGTGTCGAAGTGGACTCGGGCGCGGAAGAAGAAGGCTGGCCAAGCCAGTGTTCATTACCTCCGGCATGGGCGATTCTGGGTCATCGTTGCCACGCACGGGGAGGGACACTTTTTCACGGCCGAGGGGAGTGGCGTTCGTGATTTTCGCAAACAGCCTCTTGTTTACCACGGGTACTCGGTGAGTTCTCGGCGGAGCAGGGGAGGGGCGCGCCGGCACGCGTCAGTGAGAATCGAGAGGCGGCAGTATTTAGTCCTGAGAGCCTTCTTTGAGGAGGAGGCAATGAGGTGGTCGGTTGAAAGGATTGGGCGTGAGTTGGCAGCACTGCCCTTTGCGAGGTACGCCCCGGTTAGAAACCAACTGTTCATGCTGTGGAGGGCGGTGAATCGGAGGAGAAGACAAGGGGGGTTGGAGACTGTACCTCAGGGGCTAGTCCCTTGGGGAAGGAAGCCCGTGAGACCGTTCGGTCCAGGGCAGGAAGTTGTATAAAGAGGTGGAGGAAGTATGGAAAGAGCGGTTGAAGCAGGATTGGAAGAGAAGGGGTCAGCGTTGACGCAGGTGATTCTTTTGGGGGAAACCGGATTCGATTGGTCCTTTAACTGTGGGGGCTGTTGTGTCGGGTGTGGGTCCAGTGAGTTATTGAAGAGGGTGGTGGGTGAAAGTCTTCACGAGCAGCGCAAAGAGCACTGGATTACGATGATGCTTGGCGGAGCGGCCTTGGGGGCCGTGTGTTTGGTTCCTGGATTTGGTCAGGCAATTGGTTGTCACCGTGATGGGTGTTGTGGCCATGACACTGGGGAGCTTGAAAGCGAGGAAGACCAGGGGGTGGAAGTGGAGGTGCATGGTGCAACTCCAGAGATTTTGAAATCCGAAATCGCTTCAACGACGGGGATTCGGGCGGTGTTTGAGTCAGTCCGAGGGTTGGAGTCAGCGTTTATGCGGGCTAAATCGGCGGCTGATTTGGCGATAGTTGCAACGATGTGTCAGGAGACCTTGGCAGCGACAGCCGACGCGGTGGTTCGGTTGTATCCGGACGATTTGAAGGGGATAGACACAAGGAGTCCGGCGGTAGCGATTCACATTCTGGACACGTTTTTCGGTTCCCGAATTGGCACCAACCTCGACGAACCGAGCAGGAAAATGGTCCGTTCAATTCTGGTTTTGACCTACGACATTCAGGCAAGCGGGTTTCGGGACCGGACCCAGGCAACCGTCTCAGTCGAGTCGGTGCGCTTTATCGTCGCGACATTTCTGCTCTTGGTCTGAGGGGAAAGGTTTTTGGAAGCCCCCGGAGTCGGGCCGCTCATTTGAGGGAGCGGCAGGGCGGACACTGAAGGCCCCAGGCCTTTGTGAATCCCAAAATTTAGGTCGATTCCAATTGTCTCCTATTGGGACTGAGTCCGCCTGGGGTTCCAGTGGTCTAGCGGGTCGTCACCTCTAGAAATCCCCGCCACCAGAGGAAATCGTAGGCGTGGCGGAGTGCCACGTGTTCTGCGCCTGGGTCGTTCGGGTTTAAGAGGCTGGCGTGCGTTCGAAAGAACCATTGGCGGAGGACCTCCAGGAGGAAGCCCTCTGCTGCTTGGCCTGATAGCGGGCCGGAGTTGGCCGCGTAGAACGAGCGGAGACGACTAAGCTGAGCCGGTCCTATTTCGGTCAGTAGGGCGTCCACCGCGCTCGAGGAGGATTGGCCGAGGCTGCGGCCCTGTACCACAGCATCAACAAGAAACGCTCGCAGGGTTCCCCGTGTGCTTCGCATACGGGCCAGACTGGTACCGATGTGCGCTGACAGCACCTCGCCCTCGACGGTGCGTTCGTAGGTGCTGCGGATGAAGCCCTGCCATAGACCCATGTCACCGCGCAACTTTGTGGCTACAAGAGCCCTGCGTGCGAAGCGTTGGTCAAACCGGGCACTATCCATTTCTGCAGCGAGCATGCCGCACAATAAGGGGTGAGTGTGGGCTGCGCCGTGCCCCATCGATAACCCAAGGCGCCAGAGCGACGGCGGCACCTCCATGAACTCATGCGTCAGCCACTGACTGGCCCAGTTTCGGAGACGACTCAATGGGGCGGGACCTGGAAGCGTATCCAAACTCGCGGCCACCTCAGCTCCCCGGGCAATTAGGGTGTCCGAGACTGGGTCGAGTAGTGTGTCCGGGAGAAGCTGGTCTTGCAGAGCCATTTCGGCTCCCTGAGCAAATCCCAGGGCGAAGTAGCGGGGTGCTTCCGTAGGCCGCTCAGTGAGCCCGAGGAAGGTCTTTAGCCAGGCCAGAAGCTCATCAAGGTTGGGTGCCGGACCAAGCTGGCGGTCCCGGAGCCACGTCCAGTAGGCGGCTGCCTCAACCGGACGGGACCAGAGCCCGCCGGGAGCCAGTTCGAGCCCAAGCTGCCCCTCTGCAGTGCGCTCCTCAGGGCTCTTCTTGGGTAGGTCTACCGATGGGCAGAAGCGGATATCGGCGGGCAAATGCTCAGACATGAGGTTGCCCCAATTTGCCCGCAACTCTCCTCCGCGGTCATTACCCTTTAAAGCACCAACCGGTAGAATCCATTCCCCACTCCTGGCAGCGCCTGGTAGCCACTTACAGCGGCGGGAACCACATTGAAGGGCCCGCTCACAGTTGGTGACCACGTTAAGCGGGCTGTACCTGTCCAGGTGAAGGTCAGGCGTCCGTTGGTTTCCAGCTTCAGATTGAGTTTTGGAACGGTTACCGGATTGACCGTAAGGACGGCTGGGAAACTGATAACTTCGCCGGCGTTGTTCCGGACTCCGGCCGTGTAGGTGCCGGCATTGGCCAGCGCTACGGCGGGAAGCGTGTAGGTGGTGGTATTGGCTCCGGCGATAGGAATGCCATTAAAGTACCACTGGTAGCTCAAGGGTCCGGGGCCCGATGCAGTAATGGAGAAGGCCACCGACTGGCCAACGGTTCGAGTCGCTCCATCGGGTCGGGTCACTATTACAGGTGGTGAGCCAGAGGGGGTTGAATCCGATAGGTTCGGGATGCCGTCGCCGTCGTTGTCTGCAGGGTCCGTCAACTGGAGGGTCCATCTCCGGAAGTCGGGGTAGCCCGTGCTCAGGTTGCCATCGACGAACTCGATGATGCTTCGGTAGGTCTTGCCGACCCTCGCAAAAGTGACCGGTGTAGCGGTCAGTCGATTTCCCGAATCCAACTGCAGGAGGATGTTGGACATCGTCACACTGTCATCTGAGTTCACCTGATAGGTGCCGGTGAAGTTTCCCGGTGTGAAAACCGATGAACTCGCCCGGAGTTGGATGGTGCGCTGATTAGCGTTGTACGTTCCTGCCACATCCATGAGCGGTAGGACCCAAGATCCGGTAAAGATGGCTCCAGTGGTGAATCGGGTCACCGAGCTCCCACTTACTTGGCCTGCTCCTCGGTTCAGGGTGATGGTTCCGCCGGCCGAACCGCCAGTGACTGACGAGACGGTGACCAAACTGGCAGAGACATTCGCTGCGAGGCCTCTCTCGGCAAAGTTAGGGATCCCGTTCGCATCGGAATCCGGCAGGAGGCTGGAGCCGCCGATTCCCACAAGGCCGAGGTCAGCCAACTGGTTGCCCTGATACATTACCCAGTAGGACTGGTAGAGGTTGATGTTGCCCGGGTAATACTCGAATTCCCCATTCAGCGGCAGTTGTGGGTTTCCACCGCCGGTAGAAGAAGGGGTGGTAAACCCTACGGCCAAGTTGTTCGGCCCCGTGGCAAAGTTGATGACGATGGATTGGCACTGAAACGTACCGCTGATGTTCTGAGCCGTTGTTGGCAAAACCAAGGAGCTGGCTGCAACGAGTCCGAGGGTCTGGGTCCAGTTCAGTTGGCGACATTTCGAGATGAAAGCCGCAAGAAGCCGGTCAAGAAGTTGCATGGTAAAGTTGTTCTGAAATCGGAACCACAACATCCCGGGTGTCAGTCATGGTCAAGTTCTGATTTCGGAACAAATGGCGACCGAGCAAAACATGATAGGACCAACGCTGCGGTCCCTCCGGGAGGCTGAGGGACTGACGCAAGCGGAGTTCGCTGGTCGGCTGCAACTCGCAGGCTGGGACATTAGCCGTGAGACCCTGGCAAAGGTGGAATCACAGTTCCGGTGCGTCACCGACCGGGAGTTGGTTCGGTTCGCTGAAGCTCTGGAGGTGGAGCCGTCTGAGCTTCTGAAGCCGACAAAATTCTGACGGGTGTCAGCACCGTTCAGAAACCCACGGAGTGTTGCGGGTCTGGAAACCAAGGTTTTGGCGGTTTCTCGGGGGGCGGTGAAACGGATTGTTCATGGCGTTATTGAATCGACGGTAGAGTCGTTCTTGAACATCCGATTCTCTGGAAGACGAGATGATTGTATATTTCTGGAGTCGTTGATGGGGGTCGTTGAAAATAAAAAACCAGAACAGTTTCATTCTGTCTCCGTACGCCTTGGTGTTGAGCAATTAGCCTCTAAAGCTAGTTTGATTTTTGTTTTATTAAAGACCGCGAGTGGTTCGCGCCACCGCGAGTAGGGATTCCTTAGCCACGTCTTTCGCCCCGGCTTTCGTTAGCGCTGCGCGTCTGGTTTAGGTCCTCATCCATCCCTTAGAAATACGTTGGTTCCACTCCAAATCTTTCACGAAATTTTTCGGGGCGAGCCAAACCGTGGTTTCCAGAACGGCAAGAATCACCCACATCCACAACGTCGCTGACACAAGGCTATCATTCCAGGCTTGGCTTAAGTCCAGAGCGCAGCGGCGGTCTGAAAGAGAGACAGGTCGTAGAAAAAGGGGGCTGGCTGTAGACTTTGGATGGAATGAATCGTTTACGGTCTCTGGTCTTTGTCGCGGTTGTTTTTACCCAGGCTTTGTCCCCGTTGGCAGGGGAGACCAACTCACGGGTCGCTGTCTTTTTTTCACCAAAGGGGGGCTGCACAGAGGCTGTCACGGAGGAGTTGGGTAAGGCGCGTGAGACCGTCCTTGTTCAGGCCTACTCTTTCACGAGTGCACCGATTGCAAAGGCACTGGTTGAAGCGCATCAGCGAGGGGTGAGAGTCGAGGTTTTGCTCGATAAGAGCCAAAGGACGGAGCGGTATTCATCGGCGACGTTCCTGATTCATGCCGGCATCGCGACCTTCATTGATGCGCGGCATGCGATTGCTCACAACAAGGTCATGGTCATCGACGGGCAAACTGTCCTGACTGGGTCTTTCAATTTCACGAGAGCGGCCGAAGAAAGGAATGCTGAGAATCTTCTGGTTCTGAGGGACAAGGAATTGGCCTCCAAGTACACGGCCAACTGGAGGGAGCACCGCCAGCATTCTGAACCCTACACGGGACCGGCGGCGAAAACCTCAGAGCCTCGGCCTTGAGGAAATTGGCTGCAGGAGGGCTTTAATTCTTCCGCTTCCTCTGGCTGCGGATGATTTTTCTTAGAGCCGATTCTGAGACCGTTGGCCACGGGAGCTTTTGCAGGGCCGTGTTGACGTTCTCTAAACTGAAAGCGTCTGGGTCGTAGCGGTAGCCAAGCTGGTCGAAGGATTCCTTGGCTGTCTTGCTGTTGGGTTTCTTGAGTGCCTTGAGCAGGGAGAGGTATCCGGGAATTCCACCACAGTCCTCAGGCGGGCAGGCTCCGCCACCCTCTAGGCAGGTAGCAGCCAGCGGGTAATGGGTGGTGCCGGTCTTGGTCAGGAAAATAGCGTGTTCCCACGAGTCTGCGAAGTCGTACTGATAGTGGAGCGGGTCCTTGGAATTGGTCAGCAGTTTATCGAGCGAGCATTTGCGTTCGTCGATGGTCAAGGGGTCGTAGAGGTCGAAGCGGGGGTCAGCGAACGTCTTGTCCTTGAAGGTGAATTGGTGGAGGTGGCTGTTGGTCCAGCCCATGGCAATTTGCAGGACGGCGTGAAACCAACCGAGATGAGCGTTGCTGGGCACCAACAAGCTTCGCCAAACCCGGTTGTCGGTGTGTTTTAAGGTCACCGTGACAAAGAGCCCTGGGGATGAGGGTTTTCCGAAAATACTGTCCTCGTTTAGCAGAATCATAAAACGGTCCGCTCGGCATTGCTTTTGTCAGCGGTTGGATTTTAAAGGTCAAGGTTGCCGTAACTATTGGTGTGTGTGCGTCTATAGAAAAGGCCCCGTCTGCGGGGCCGAAGCCCTAACTGAGATAACCGAGCTCCCGGAGGGAGCGGTGTTCATTGCCACCGACAATGACGTGGTCGAGTACTTCAATCCGGAGCACCTGGCCTGCGCGGATGAGTTCGCGGGTGACGCGGATGTCAGCCTCTGAAGGACTAACGTCCCCGGAGGGATGGTTGTGCATGAGGATGACGCTGTGAGCTGAAGCGATGACGGCTGCGCGGAAGGTTTCGCGTGGGTGGATGAGGACTTGGTCCATGAGACCGGTGGAGACAAGAACGTGACCCTTAATCTTTTTGCGGGTGTTGAGGAGTAAGACGACGAAGCATTCGACCTCTGGGTTGAAGTAGGGATTGGAGCGGACGTGCATATTCCAGTAGGTGGCCGCTTGCGCTGGGCTTGTGCATTCGTGCATGGCGGTGGGGAGAGGGCATTCTCGCAAGGAAATGAGCCCCCATTCTTGAGGCTGAGTTTTGCGTCGGAACCTGCGCGAGCCGGTGGTAGCGGCTTCGTCGATGGCTTGCATGATGGGCGTGGAGGGAGTCGTTTCGTTCATGTGTCTCTTGGTTTGAAGGAGCGGGAGTGCTCTCTTCGCCTCCACGGGGAGAGCACGACTGCTCCTCCAAGAGACACGGTCCGCCGACCCGACGGACGGGAGTTCGTAGCACCGGCAGCCGGAGTGACAGGCTTTGCCTGGCGCGAGGACTGCGCGGAGAACGAGCGGGAGGAGGGGTAAAGGCGGAGAAGGAAACGAGACCAAAAAGCCAATGAAGCAGGCTGATGAAAAGCCGCGGTGAAAGGTGGCGTGTGAATTGAGGGATTTGAGAAGTGGGGGATTGGGCGCGAGGGGTCTTTCCCAAACGACGTGAATGGAGCCCCCCGCAATGGGATGCTCGCTGGATGGTGGGGCCCTTGTGTCGGAATGAATCAGTGGTGGGTGCACGTAGTTCCTCATAGGCCTCTGAAAATTAGGTGAAGGATTTTGTTTAAGGCCAAATCCTTCGAAAGCCGTGTAAACCTTTTGAGCTGACACCGAATTTCTCTGTGCGGTTAGGCAGTTAGAGAAACTTGAGGCGTCGGCTCATAACCTTGAATGACCTGTTGAGCGAGGTCCCAGAGGGCCTTGTTCATGGTCACTTTCGAATCAATACCCCGAAGGGCTCTGACGGTTCGAAGTCGCCCATTGCGTCCTCGATGTCCGTCGCAAACTCCTCCACGAATCAGGTTTTCCTGAACGCGGTTGAGGATGGTCCAGAGGTCTGCGGAGTCGTCCTCCACTCGTCTGGGCCGAAGGATGGCGTCGGGGTTAACCGGCGCTGAATCCTCGTATCGAACTTGAAGCGCGGCCTTGGCAAAATTGAGCTGTTCTCCCCACGTCATCACTCGCATCCGAAAATCGTTGATGCGCTGGCTGATAAGGGGCACCGACTCGATTACGCTAAGGCTTGCTCGTACAACCTCCTCTGTTTTGAGGCCGGAGTGCCTGAAGCGGAGGGTTTCAAATCCTCCCTCAGACACCACCAGCCCGTTGCTACAGATTCGACGATAGATTCCGGCGTGGATTTGATAGGCACATCCAGCATCGTGAGAGTTGAGGAGCACTAGCTCCACATTCCACTCATCGAGGGTGGCCATCTGCTCCAACCTCCGGAACCGGATGACGTGCTTTTGGAATCCGACGCGCTCGATTTGTCGGGCGCGCTGTTCTTCCACCTGCACCGGCATCCAATTGGCACCTTGTAAGCCCTCCACGATTTCCGAGGTGGGAACGAAGGTGTACCGTCGACTCAACCCTGGTGCAGGGCCCTGAGCAAAAATACTCGGGGCTGATTGCATCAGTGTTGCAGGGCTCAAGGCGTGGGCCTTGAAATTGGTGGTATTCAACTGAGTCTCTCTTTCTTTGCCGCCTTCCCAGTAAAACTGGGTGTGCAATTTTTTCCCCCAAACCCGGCACGTGACGGCTGGTTCGGGTTGGGGGTTTCCTAAAAAAAAGCCACCTAGAATAGGGGCTCAAATTTCAGGGAAAACCTCTGGAAACTGAGAGAGTCCGGAGAAGACCACCGAGGGAAAGTCTACCGGGCTTTTGAAACGCTAAGCAAAGAGGGGGAAGAGGGAGCGCCTAACCCCTGGAGATTGCCGGGCTTTTGAAGGCGCTGTTTAAGTGCACTAAACACAGAAAAGTACAAAAGCGTAAATCTGTGGATTTAAACCCGTGCGCGTTCGAGGTAATGGAGGCGTGGAAGAGGGGGAAGGGAGGCGGTTTCTAGTCGGCCGGTGACAGTCGTTGGGGGCCTTGGAATACCAACGTAGATTTATCAAGAGCCATCGCTGCACGGGCAGAAATACTGGCGTTCCTTTAGCGGTGAAGTGTCTTCATCATCCGGCTCTTGGGCTCTGCATTTTCTCTTCGAACACTTCCCGAATGAGCCTTCGTATGACTACGGCTTCTCGGTTGGTTGTGGGTTGGAGGAGGAGGGCTTGGAGTGCAGCTGGCCTTTGGTCCATGGGCATCGTGGTGATTTGCCTGATTCTGGGCAGCCATGTCTCGGTCAGCTCTTCCTCGGTTGCCTCAATGATTTGCCCAATATTGCTGAGCTTAGAAAGTAGTTCCAAGGCGGTGGAAAGCTGCTCATCGAGCATTTCGACCGCCGAGGTGGTTTCTTGAGGTGAGTCGGCTGTTTGGAGCTCGTCGAATGTGTTGTCCAACTCCTCAACGGTAGAAGCAAGGGCTTGAAGGTTTTGCTGGAAGTCGTCGAGGTCTTCGGGGGCGTGGGGAAGGGGGGCCAGGCAATCGGATATCTCCACAAGTTGGTCTATCACCCGTCTGAGAGCCTGGCTTTTTCTGTTTTTCCAGGGCGTTTCTGCGAGTGCGGCAATAGCCTTGATGACGTTGATTAAGAGGGGATTCATCAGTTTGTGGCCGTTGATGCGTGATGATGTGGAGGCCCTGGGCTTGGCTTTCGAGGTTTGGAGAATGTGTTGTCAGCGGACAACCGGTGGTTCTGTCTGTCAACCTGCTTCGCCCCGGGCTGTAAAGGTGTGTACGGGGCGAATGGAGTCAGCGGCTGAACTTCCGGACGCAATACGCCGAGATCAAGAAGCCGACGAGGAAAGGAACAGTCATTGCAACAGACATTCCGGCGTAGTGGGCAAAAGTTCTCAGCACGCCTTTTTGCCAGTCCATGATTGGCTGAAGCAGGCAGATACCCAAAGCCAGACAAGTCCCAAGGCCGCAGATCATTGCCGACGCTTCACTTATTCGAACGAGCCGCGATCTTCCTTCTTTCATGGGATGACGCTAAGGGTTGGCAGTCCACCCAGTGGCTCCAAAATTAAATTTCTTATGACGCCAAGATCCAATCCCCCGATTTTCACCAGGGCGACAGTTGCGCTGAGGCTTGTGCTGGGATGCCTGGGCTTTCTGGCCCTTCTACCCATGGGTGTCTGGGCAGCCTCGCTGTCGTTGGACGGTGTTCATGTGGTGCCGCACCTCCAATCCCCCGAGATGCAGTATCGCAAGAAGCCCGATTTCAGCCTCGGTGCGCGGGTGGAGGTTTACCTGCGTAATACGTCCACAGAAGTGGTGGTCATCCCAGCTTCAGCCGACATTCGGTTGCGCGGTCGCACTCCCGAAGAATTGCTGCAGACCGACGAGTGGGCGTGGCATGACCTGCCGTCTGCATGGGGCGGTGAGCCGCTCCGGCTGCCACCGGGTGCCATGACTGTTTGGAGTTGGAACGGCAAGCGCGCGGAGTGGGGTACGAACACACAGACAGAGTTGACGGTCCGTCTTCCCGGAATGGGCGAGGCCGATCGGATGCAGGTGCGGATCGATAGCCCCGACGTATGGCTGTCGGCGGTGACGTTTCTCGGCACGGGAACCCACGCTCAGCCCGACTCCTTGCTCTTCCATGTGGCCAATCGCACTTCTGGTCCGCTGCGACTCGAAGCTTGCCGCCTTTGGCTGCCGGAGAAAAACGACACGTGGCGCGCGCTCAAGGCCCAACCGTGGCTCAGCAACCGACTCGATCGCTTCCCGGCCGACGGTTTCATCCCAGCGAACCAGCGCGGCGGAGCGCGCGTTGACACGGGGCCGTTGCCGCTCACCTACGCGGCGCTGGAAGTGCGGTTGTCCGACGCTGGCGGAAAGCCGGTCACCGTCTGGACCCATCAACGCATCAAACGCGAGGTGTTCGATATCAGCGGCGGTTGGGTGGCCTCGAAACTGGGCTCCAGCAACACCCTGCACGCGGAGCCGTATTTGCAAACGCTCAGCCGAATGCACATCAACGCCGGCATGCACGAGCATGTGCCCGGATATTCGGACTCGCCGCTCTTCGAAAAGTATCCCCTCAAATACATGAACCGGCTGCAACCCGTTGCGCGGTACGACAGCGACTCGATGCTCCCGCGCATTCATGCCGTGGAGTTTCTGGGTGAGCCGCAGTACGGCGGCGGCAAGCCCGTGTCACCGCAGGATTGCTGGAAGGCGTTCGCGCCCTATGCGCCGACTCGGCTTCCGACTTCGGTGACGCTTAGCGAGGAACGGGTGTGGCGTTTCTACGCCGGTGTCTCCGACTACCCGCACTACGACGCCTATCGCGTGACCGCGCCATCGCCCGATGCCTGGGGTCAGTACGACCGCTGGGGTGGCCAACGGATCCGCTGGGGTGCTCCGCTCGAAACCATTGGCGAAATGTCGCGGTCGTTGCGCGAACTCAGCCGGCCCCGTCCGGTTGCCTATTGGTCTCAAGGAGCCCACCACGACTGGAGAGGCTACGGCGGACGCAAGCGCGGTTCCCCGACCCCCGATGAACTGCGTCTCCAAGCCTACCACGCCCTCGCCAGTCGCATCACTTCGCTCTACTGGTTCAACTTGAGCCTGCGCTCGCTGGTGGCCTTCCCCGATTTGATCGAACCGATGACTCGCGTCGGCCGCGAAATTCGGATGCTGGAGAATTACTGCCTCGAAGGCGACGCCACGAGCCACGAACGCGTGTTGCGGGATGGCAAGTCGGACTGGGACTTGGATGTGGTGGCCGGACCTCGCGGGGCGCTGCTGTTTGCGCTCGACCTGGCCTACACTCCGGACCCCGAGGAACGCGTCTTCAAGTTCGGCCCGCCGCGGGAGACCACCTTTCTCTTTCCGCTGCCCGCGTACCTTCGTGCGCCGGCCGAAATTTTCCGCGTGGATGCCGGCGGGGTCACGCAAGTTCAGCATCAAGTGAGTGGCGGATTCGTGGAAATCCGCGACCGCGTCAGTCGCGTGGCGATTTATGTCGTCGCTGCAAAAACGGGAGAACGCGCCCGAATCGAAACGCTGCGGCAGGCGCTCATCGCCCGAGAGAACGCCTTCGGTTTCGATCCGGCTGGCACGCCTGCAGACCTCGCTGTGTTGCAAGAGATGGCCCGAACGGCGGAGAAGTGAAAAAGGTCGCCGTCGTTGGGGGCTCCCTGCGCGGCTTTGTGGTTCTGGATACCGCCAACCCCGGTTGAAGCGGGTGCGGCTGTATTGGCCCGCGCTCCAAGCCGTCAGCGGTTCGTTCAGGGAAGCCTACCGCAGCGTCTCCGGGCTGTGCTCGGTTCCCGAAGCCATCGCGGCAGAAATTATCCTTCGTCCCCGTTCTTCGACCCTAAAGAAACCCCGAATAGCCAGATGGCCGGGATTGACTCTGCGAAGCCGATGGGTTGTTTTGTAAAGGTTATTTCCCCTATTGCTCCATGAAGCCACTCCTGCGTTCCCGGGCAGCCTTCACCTTGATCGAGTTGCTGGTGGTCATCGCCATCATCGCCATCCTCGCCGGCATGCTGCTGCCGGCCTTGGCTAAGGCCAAATCGCGGGCCAATCAGACTCGCTGCATGAACAATCTGCGCCAAATCGGCCTGGCGCTGGTCCAATACGTGCAGGACCACCACCGCTATCCCGGCCACTACCTGGTGACCTCCGGCCGCGTCATCTACCCGCCG
>CAJAHH010000145.1 GCA_903939515.1 uncultured Verrucomicrobiota bacterium | reverse complement strand
CTGCTCCGCGAGATCCCCACGGAGGGTTATCCGCATGCGGCCCTACGACTTCCCAACCAACACCTCTTAGTCACTCTCGGACCCACGATGAAAGTCGTGGAACTGGGCAAGAAACTGAACGTGGTTTGGCAAATCGACAAAAACGACCTGCCGGGAAATCCGTTGCGACTGCCCGCCGGCTGCCAGCGGCTGAGCAATGGGAACACCATCATCAGCAATTATTTGCCGGGTCCATTTCTGGGCAAACAACCCCAAGCCTTTGAAGTCACGAGAGAGAAACAGGTCGTCTGGGAATTTACCGATCACGCGCGGTTCAAAACAGTGAATCAGATTTGCGTTCTGGATGGCTCCGGAGGTCCCACCGGAACCGAACTGCGATGATTCGGGGTCCGCATTTATGCTGCGACGAGTGGGAGTTAGAATTTAGACCGTCTATAGCGCTTCCATGGTGAGGCTTGATGAGCGCGGTGTTTCCGCACACGTTTTCACTTATGAGCCCCTGCAGCAGTCACCCTCCCATGGATCGTTGTCGATGGCATGGCCTGGGTATGCGGATGGGTTTCCAGCAACTCCTTGCCGCTTGGATAGTGGTTGGGTGCTTTGCCTTCGGGCTGCGGGGAGCTGCACCGCTCGCTGGGAGCGGCACAAACCACTGGGCTTATCAGCCGGTGGGGAACCCAGTGCCTCCCCCGCGTGTGGATCCCTCTCACACCGAAATCGATCGGTTTATCGTTTCTGCACTTCAGTCTCGCAGTTTGTCCCTATCGCCACCGGCCTCTCGGTTGGACTGGATTCGGCGCGCCACCGTTGACCTCACTGGGCTGCCTCCGTCTTGGGATGAGGTTCAGGGTTTCTTGTCGGATGCGTCGCCCGATGCCCGCGAGAAGGTGTTGGACCGGCTGCTCAATTCACCACGCTACGGTGAGCGATGGGGCCGCCACTGGCTCGATCTCGCCCGCTACGCCGACACTCACGGTGGGAGCGCCATTGGTTTCACGCGGTTTCCGTTCTCCTATACCTACCGGGATTACGTCATCCGATCCTTCAACGCCGACGTGCCTTACGAGCGGTTTGTGACCGAGCAAATCGCCGCCGATCAACTGGGTCTGAAGGAGAATGATCCGGCCCTCGCGGGATTGGGGTTTCTTACGGTCGGCATGCAATACCGCAACCGGCACGACGTGATCGATGATCAGATTGATGTCGTTTCACGGGGCTTGATGGGCCTCACCGTGGCCTGTGCCCGATGCCATGATCACAAGTTCGATGCCATTTCCACCCGAGACTACTATTCCCTCTACGCGACATTGGCTGCCAGCGGCGTGCCCGATTCTCTGCCGGTGATTGAGTCTGGCAAAACCAACGACGCGCACCGTGACTATCAGCTGGAGTTGGTTCGCCTCCAGACCCGTCACGATGACATGGCCGCGGAGCACAATGAGGTGATGCGCGGCCGCCTGCGAATGCAGGTGGGCCTCTACTTGCGCGAGATCGCCAAGGGGGTTCCGGAGCAGGATGTCTCCACGGAGTTCCTGTCCTATCGCACCGATGACATCCGTCCGTTGATCTTCAATCGTTGGCGCGATTACCTCGCTGGGATGCCCGACACCGATCCTGTGTTCGGGCCCTGGGTGCGTCTGGCACGATTGCCGGCGGACGGATTTGAGGCGGCGTGCACGAATTTGGTGAACACGCTCCACAAGGAGAACGGGGACCCCGCCGCCATCAAGGACTTGCACAAACTCCCCGCTGAAGGCCCGCGATGGAACCCTCGGGTTCTGGAAGCGATGGGGCGGAAGCCTCGCAAGTCCCTCGCCGAGGTCGCGGATGCTTACGGGGAGGTTTTCGCTGGCGTGCATCAAGCGTGGTTGAAGGCGCTCATGACGGCGTCTGCCGAAGCAGCAAGCGGGGCAGAACTCATTCCGGACGAAGACCCTCGGCAACTCGAAATCAACAGCCCGGTCCAGCGGCAATTGCGTCGTCATCTTTACGGTGGAAGCACTCCGACCGCGGTGACGGAGGCGGTCGCATTGAAACTTCTCAATCGCACCGTCAATGACACTTTGGGAGGACGTCGAGGGAGCATTCACGAGTTGCACCTGACCGCGGCAGGATCTCCGGCCCGCGCCATGGTTCTGAGCGAGTCTCCGGCCCCCGCCGCATTCCATGTGCTGAAGCGGGGCAACCCATTGACCCGAGGCGACGTGGTTAAGCCGCAATTTTTGTCCGTGCTGAGCCGATCGGGTGCGGAACCCTTTCCTGAGGGTTCCCGCCGGCTCGGTATGGCCCGCGCGGTTGTTTCTCCGGAAAACCCCCTCACACGCCGGGTCTTGGTGAACTGGGTTTGGCAGCATCATTTCGGCCAAGGTTTGGTCCGAACGCCCGACGACTGGGGCACGCGGGGCAACCGTCCGACGCATCCGGAATTGCTCGATCATCTGGCATCGGCCTTCGCCTCAGATGGGGGATCCATCAAGCGATTGCACCGCCGCATCATGCTCTCGGCCGTGTATGCGCAAGGATCTCTGGAGAACGAGAAGGCCAGGAATATCGATCCGGACAACCAGCTCTGGTGGCGCATGCCGACTCACCGACTGGAGATGGAGGCGATGCTGGACTCCATGCTGTGGGCATCGGGTGAACTTGACCTGACCATGGGCGGGAAGCCCTTCGATCGGCAGGCTCAAGCCGGAGTGCTGCGTCGCAGTGTTTACGCCTTTGTGAACCGAGACATTTTGTCGAACTTGTCGAGCACCTTCGACGCGGCCAACCCCAGCGCATGCACGGCCCGTCGACCGGACACCACGGTTCCCCAGCAGGCCTTGTTCGCACTGAATTCGGAGTTTGTCCAAGATCGAGCCAAGGCGCTGGCTGCGCTGACCGGTAAGGTTGCGGGCAAGGACACCGTCCTGCACGCCCGGGAGCTTTACCGCCGCGTGTTTGCTCGCGAACCCCGACCTGCAGAGCTCGATCGTATCGTGCGTTTTGTGCGGACTGGCGACGAAACGGCTCAGGCCGCGGCGTGGCAGCAGGCGGCGCATTCGTTGCTCGCCTCCAATGAGTTTTCATTCGTGGACTGAACTGAACCCCATGAACCCCTTGCTTCCTCAATCACGGCGCAACTTCCTGAAGCGTTGCGGCATGGGCTTCGGCTCTCTGGCCCTCGCAGATTTGGTCTGCCAGCCAGCCTTGGCCGGAGACATGCCCCTGGTCCCGCACTTTGCTCCCACCGCGAAACGGGTCATTCATGTCTTTCTCAATGGCGGCATGTCGCAGGTGGACACATTTGATCCCAAGCCGGAGCTCACGCGTCGGGCGGGCCAGATGCTGCCCTATGAAAACCTCCAGACGGAGCGCAAGACGGGAGTTGCCCTTCCATCACCCTTCACCTTCCGGCAACACGGTCAGAGCGGGATCCCAATCAGCGATCTCTTTCCTCACCTTTCTCAATGTGCAGACGAATTGGCGGTCATCCGGTCGATGAATGTCGAGCTGCCCAGCCACGAGCTGTCGCTCATGCTGATGAATACCGGAGATCAGCGGCTGGTGCGTCCGAGTTTTGGCTCGTGGTTGACGTGGGGCATGGGATCCGAGAACCAGAATTTACCGGCCTTTGTCGCTTTATGCCCCGGCGGGATGCCGGTGGGAGGAGCCGCCAATTGGCGCTCGGCGTTCTTGCCGGGTTCCTATCAGGGAACGCACGTCGACACCTCGCAAGCCGATCCGCGGAAGTTGATCGACCACATCCGCAACGCGCGCCTCGGACCTCAAGATCAACAGCGGCAGTTCGACTTGTTGCGAGAACTCAATGCCGATCACTTGGCATCTCGGCCCGGTGAGGCGGCCCTTGAGTCGCGGATTCGATCCTTCGAGCTGGCCTACCGTATGCAAATGGAGGCGACCGATGCCTTTGATGTGGATCAGGAACCCGCGCACATCCGGAAGGCTTACGGCGAAGGACCGCAGAATCGGCAGTTACTCATCGCCCGCCGCCTCGTCGAACGCGGGGTGCGATTCGTGCAGACGTGGCACGGAAACATGCAGCCCTGGGACAGTCATTCGAACATTCGTGAAGAACATCGCAAGGTGGCCAACGAGTGCGATCAAGGCCTCGGGGCATTAATCATGGATTTGAAGCAACGGGGTATGTTGGAGAGCACCCTCATCTTGTGCAGCGGAGAGTTCGGGAGAACGCCGTCGGTGGAGATGGGTCAAAACGGATCGGGAGCCGCACAGGGCAGGGACCACAATCATTGGGGGTTTTCCCTCTGGATGGCAGGAGGCGGCATCAAGGGTGGAACCATTCATGGAGCGACCGACGACTTCGGCTTTCGGGCCGTCGAGAATCCGGTCTCAGTTCACGACTTGCATGCGACCATGCTGAAGCTCTTGGGCTTCGACCATGAACGCCTCACCTTCCGTCATGCTGGCCGCGATTTCAGGCTGACCGACGTCTTCGGCAACGTGGTCCGCGAGGTCATCGCCTCGGGTTAGGGGGCGAGGTGAGGGATCGGGGTCCCTCAGCTATTCTGAAACGGGGTGAAGAAACGGTTTCCGATTTTGGATGCGCCAGTTCACTTTGCCCAGAACTCGGTCAAGGGCACTGCAACCTGAACGGGCTATTGCCTAGGAATTGAGCGGCCGTAGCTGACACCCGAGTGAGTCAAATTCGGAAATCGTTCCCTGACCCCGTTCCACCCCGTTTCTCCGGGTCACCCAATTACCTCAAACCCACCGACTTGCCGAAAGTGGTCATTAAAGGCGGCGACCCGTTTCACTCCCAGTCGCCGCATCACGACGAACGAAATCGCATCGCAGAAGGGATACGACTTGTCCGCGTGCTGCCTCAGAAACTGGATGGCCGCGCGGTGGTCGGCGTCGGTGACCTCCGCGAAATGAAGCAGCGGATTTTCCCAGAAGTCGGCGATGATCTTTTCGCGCACCGCCAGTGAACGAGCGAAGGTTGCATGGGTTTCCGCGAACACTAAGGGCGTGCTCACGAAGTGGGTCCGCTCTTGAAACAGTGCGGCCAGACACTCGCGCGCCCGGGCATGATGGGTCTGGCGCGCATCTCGGAAGGCGATCCAGAACGACGAATCGAGGAAGACTCGGTGGCTGTGCATCAGTGTCTCGCCTCCGATTCGGCCAGCACCCATTTACCCCGTTTCTTTAGATGTTTTTTGGCCGTTCCGTAGAGGTAGTGGTCGTGGTTGATGGCAGCATCCTCCGGCAATTCGAGACCGGCATCCGACGGCGTGGGCTCCAGCATGGGGTTGGCTGCCCACGCGGTGTCGGGCACCCGCATCTTGTCGTCAATGCAGCCACGGATCACTGCCGCCATTGTTTCACCCCGGCGCGCCGCCTCAGCCTCAATGAAACCGTGCTCGGTGCGCGTCAGATAAATTTGGGTGCGAACCATACCCACGGACTCGTTGAGTCCTCTGGACAGCGCGGGGAGATCGCGCAAGACATCCGGCGGTTTTGACGCGCTCGAATACTTCAGCGGCTTCTTCATGAGCTACATATACATCACGACACATAGACATCGCAATTACTTTTCTAAGCACGGATCAATCCAGGTAGGTAAACCCATTCCAGTTGCTTGATAAATGACGTCACTTCGAGCGAGCCCCCTCTCTCGCCATCGCTGCAAGCTGGCAGCTCATCCAGTCGTCGACCCGGTGACGCCAGAGGGGCAAACGCGGCGCTGGTTTCTCAGTTTTTCAGGCCACTGTCCTACGAGTGTCCTACGGCCTCGCCCCGATCGGCCCCGTTTCCTTGGGTTGCCAGCTCTGGAATCGAACGACGGGACCAGAAGATCTTCCCCTTGACCGTGGAATCTGTACGACCATCAGGAGAACTGGCGCTTCGATTGTGGTGGTGAATTTGAGGGCGCTGCGCACGCTGTTGGCTCTTGGTCTCCCCAGTTGCAGGCCATGGTTTTGATGAATCCCTTCGTTTCCCCTACAATTTCTTCCGTTGCCGTCATCGGCGGCGGACCGGCGGGTTTGCGTGCTGCGGAAGTCGCGGCCTCGGCAGGTTTGCAAGTCACCCTGTACGAAGCCAAAGCCTCCGTTGGCCGGAAGTTCCTGGTCGCTGGAAAGGGCGGTCTCAACATGACCCACGGAGAAGCTCTAGATCGCTTTTTGACGCGGTACTCCGGACCGGGTCAACCGACTGAGTTTTGGCCGAAATTGCTCAGCGAGTTTGATCCTGGGGCACTGCGGAATTGGGCCGCCGGACTGGGCGTGGAAACCTTCCAAGCCACCACGGGTCGGGTTTATCCCGTCGAGATGAAGGCCGCACCGCTTTTGCGCCGCTGGGTGGCTCGCCTGCGCGGACTGGGTGTGACCTTTGAGGTGAATCACCGCCTCGTGTCCTTGAAGTCGTTGGCGGGGACCTCGGTTCAAAGGGGCGAACCCGAGACCGTCGAGGGATCGGATTCCAGTGCGAGGGGTTTCCAATTGGGTTTTGCCAATGGAGCAACAGCCACGGCCGATGCACTCATCCTTGCTTTGGGTGGTGGGTCATGGCCCGAGACGGGATCCGACGGCGCTTGGGCCGGGTTGTTAGCGTCGCTCGGTCTCACGGTTCATCCGCTGGCTCCGGCCAACTGTGGTTGGGAATGCGATTGGCCTGCGAAGGTTCTGGCGCGTGTCGAAGGTAAGCCGTTGAAGAACATCCATGTTCGCGCTGGTGATGCGCTGGCCATCGGGGAGCTGCTTGTCACGCGCTATGGGCTCGAGGGCGGCGCGATTTACCAACTCGGGGCCGCACTGCGTGCCATGGACGAACCCGCCATCGCCATCGACTTCAAGCCAACCTTCAGTGTCGAGCAGTTGGTTTCTAAGATGGAGTCGGCGCGACGTAATTTTCTTAACGAGGCCCTCCCTCGGTGGCGCATCGGTGATGCGGCGCACGCCTTGTTGTCGGACCGGCCCTGGACCGACGCCATTTCTTTGGCGCGCGCCGTGAAGCAGTGCGTCATCCCGCTCAAGAGGCCGCGTCCTTTGGCTGAAGCCATTTCTTCGGCGGGCGGAGTGAGTTGGTCGGAGATCGATGATCGACTCATGGTTCGACGGTTTCCCGGCCTGTTCGTCGCGGGCGAGATGGTGGACTGGGAAGCGCCGACCGGCGGATACCTCATGCAGGGTTGTTTTGCGATGGGGTCCCACGCGGCTCGGTCCGTTGTGGATTGGCTGGGTCAACGCGGTTGAACCCTGCACCTCAGACTCTACTCCGGGAATCCACGGACGAAGGGTCTTTGGACTCCGGATTGAACACGGCGTTGGAATGGCAGAGCGGTCGGGGCCAATTCCTATCCGTTGTCATTCGGCACGTTCTGCTCATGCTTGGAGCCGCTCTCCATGCGAATCTCCGAATTACCGAGCGGTCTTCAGCGGGCCAAGGCCCTCTGCGGATTCATGTTGATCCTCACTTGGACTGGTCTGGCGGAGTCTCGGGTTAATCGGGATTTCGCCGCGCTGAAGGCCGACGCCCAGAAGTCTTTTCAAGACGGCGTCACTCCCTTCGTTAAGACCTACTGTATCGGCTGCCACGGCCAAGATCGGCAGAAGGGGGGTATTAATTTTCAGCCGGCGCTGAGCAATGCGGGCGATGCGACGATCGCTAAGCGGTGGAAGCAGGCCGCCGCCAACGTCAAGACTCACGACATGCCGCCAGCCAATGCCAAAAAGCAGCCAACGGATTCGGAGCGGCAGGCATTTCTAAACGGGATCGCCCAGATCAAGTTCCTGAGCCAGAAGGATCCCGGGCTGTTCGTGATTCGTCGCCTCACCAAGGTCGAGTATGGCAATACGCTGCACGATCTCTTCGGCGTGGATCCGGCGATCGCCCGTGAGTTACCGGACGAGGTGATTGGGGAGGGATACTTAAACACGTTGTCGCCCCTTCAATCGGAGCAGTATCTGAGCATCGCCAACGAGGTGCTGGATCGAATCCTGCCCCGGGGTGGAGCGACTCCGAGTTCCGCGCAACGGCGTTGGTTGGGGTCGGTGCCTCGAAGCGGTGCTGACCTGCGTGTCGCAGCAAGAACGGTGGCGGGGTCTCTGGCTCGGAAGGCTTATCGACGTCCTCCCGCCGAAGCAGAACTGGACGTGCTCTTGGGTGTATTCGACCTAGGGCGCACGAACGGTCTGCCCTACTACGAGGCGCTGCGTTTGATGGCCAAGGCAGTGCTGGTATCACCACAGTTCCTTTTCATTACCCCCCAGGGTGAGGGGCAGCCCGTCGGTGGGATTGTCCGCTTGGATGATCATCAACTCGCCTCCCGATTGTCTTATTTGCTGTGGGCCACCCAGCCCGACGCGGAATTGGCGGCTCTGGCGGATCGCGGAAAACTCCATGATCCAGCAGTCCTCAGGTCTCAGGTGAAGCGCTTGCTCAAAGACCCGCGGTCTCGGGCGTTGTTTGACGGGTTTGGCGCGCAGTGGCTGGGACTGGCGAGTTTGGAAAGTAAGACGTTCGACGCCGCGAAGTTTCCGCAAATGAACGCCGGGATGCGCTGGGCGATGTACGAGGAGGCCCGCCTGTTCTTTGAGAGCATCGTGCGCGAAAACCGGAGTGTCGTGCGGTTTGTGGATTCGGATTACACGTTCCTCAATGGAACCCTCGCGCCGATTTATGGGCTGGAAAACACCGTCACCGGGTCGCGAATGCGCCGGGTTAAGCTGACGGATCCCAATCGGGGCGGTGTCCTCGGAATGCCGGGTGTTCTGGCGACGACTTCGTTTCCGAACCGCACCAGTCCGGTCAAACGCGGCGTGTGGGTGTTGGAACAGGTGCTGGGTGAGAAGGTGCCGCCGCCACCGCCGAATGTTCCGGCATTGGAAAAGCAGGATCAAAAAACCGTCGCCCAACTGACCTTGCGGCAGCGGACCGAGCTTCACCGAACCGACGCCGTGTGTGCCAACTGCCACAAGATTCTGGATCCCATCGGCTTTGGTCTGGAGAACTTCGATGCCATTGGCCGTTGGCGCGATCGCGATGACACCGGCGGGGCCATTGAAGCGGCCGGGGAACTCCCCGGAGGGAAACGCTTCAGCGCGCCCAAAGATCTCAAAACACTCATCGCCGCTCGTCCGGGTGATTTGGCTCGGAATTTGACGGAAAAGTTCCTGGCCTACGCCCTTTGCCGGCAGTTAGAGGGCTACGACGAGGTCGTTGTGGATCACTTGGTGGAAACCCTCGCTAAAGACGGCTATCGCCTGCAGACACTCATCACGGAAATCGCCACTAGTTATCCGTTTACGCACCGACGGGTCCAAGACTCAATCGCTTCTACTCTCCATGAAAAGTAACCATCGGATGGATCGTCGCACGTGCCTGAAAGGGATCGGTGCATCGCTGGCCCTCCCATTTTTGGACACCATGGCTTGGGCCGAAGCCGGCAAGGGCAAGGCTGGCAAACCGCCGGTCCGACTCGGGTTCATGTACATGCCCCATGGGGTCATCATGGAGCAGTTTTGGCCGAAGAGTCCGGAGAGTTTTCTAACCTCTCCACCGCCTGCCTTGGCTTCGCTGCGGCCTGTGCTGAACCAGTGCCTCATGATGAAGGGGATTTCGGGGGTTCCAATCGCCCCGTTCAATGGGGCTCCCCATGCGCTCGAGTTGTCCACCTGGCTCACCGCGGCACTGCCCGATGCAAATCAGCGGGATGTGATTAAAATCGCAATTTCTGCTGACCAGATCGCTGCGAATTTTATCGGAGGCTTCACGGCGCTGCCGTCTCTGGAGTTGGCCACGATGCCCCAGACGCACAAGGAGAACCAAGACGGCCTCAACGAGGGGTACTATTCCCACTGCAGTTTTCGTTCGGCCACTCAGGCCGTACCAGCCGAAATCAATCCGCGGAACGTTCTCAATCGGCTCTTTGGGAAGTCCAAGAAAACTGGGAGCTCCGGCAAGGCCGATCCTTTGGATCGTCAGATGCTCGATCTCGTCCTTGGCGGTGCCAAAGACTTGCGCCGCAAGTTGCCTCGGGATGATCAGCACAAGCTCGATGAATACCTCGACAGCGTTCGCAGTGTAGAACGTCGCATTGCTGCCATCGAGTACCGCCAGAAGGAAGCCGCCTTGGAAGCAGCGGGTGTAAGTGTGAGCAAACGGTTGGCATCGGATTCGCCGCCCATCGACATCAAAATTCCCGAGGGCGAAAAGCGCAGCGAATACATGGAGGTGATGTGTGATCTGAACGTGCTGGCGTTCCAGACCGACACGACTCGCGTGAGCACTTACATCGGTTCCACTCCGAATGGGGTTTCGTATCCAGAACTGGGGTTCAACGACGAACACCATTCGCAGACGCACCACAACAACGAGGCCGATAAACTCGGCAAGGTGGCGGCGATCACCGCCTTCAACATCGCCCAGTTCGCCCGGATGGTGCAGAAGATGCATCAACTGAAGGAAGGGGACGGCACGCTGCTCGACAACTGCATCATGATGTGGGGCTCCGGGCTGGAAGACGGCAACGTGCACGCCCGGGAAAACCTGCCGTTCATCCTCGCTGGAAAGGGCGGGGGATCCCTCAACACCGGCCGCTTCCTAACAGGCGTCAAGGGCAACCAAGGAGACCTTCTGACCACGCTGCTCGCGTGTGTGGGTATTCCACTGGATCGACCTGTTGGGATTGCGACAAAACAAATTCGAGAAATGACGACCTTTCTTTAAGGCCCATCCTGAGGAATGAGCCTTCGAAGCGATCGGCTGCCACGCACTGAAATGAACTTCAAAACCATCATTCTAGTCGGGATGACCTGGGTGTCACTCAGCCTCGCTGAGTCTAAGCCCGGGGACTCTGATTACCCGACCAAGAACGCCAATGCGCGTCATGTGGAAAAGGTAAAGGCCGTTAAGGCCGGCCACTACGATCTCGCACTCATCGGCGATTCCATCACGCACACCGTCGGAGACATGAATGATGGTAAATACGCTCCCAACCAAGCGGTGTGGCAGCGGCACTTTGAGCCGCGCCGAGCCATCAATCTTGGGATGAATGGGCAGCGTACTGAGGAGATTTTGTGGAACCTCCAGAATGGCCAACTGGAGTTCACACAGTCGCCCAAGGTGGCGATGCTCTTGATCGGGACGAATAATGCCGATGATCGTCATTTCGCCCGCACCCATTCACCGGAAGAGATTTTTGCGGGCACCCGGGCGATTGTTGATCTCATTCGCCAGCGGCATCCCAGTACCAAGATATTGGTGCTGCGAGTGTTTCCGCGGGGTGGCGATAGCGAGAAAGGTATCAGCCCTCCGACGTTTAATTCTTCCGCCAAGTGCATCGAAACATGCCGTCGTGCAGGGGAACTCACCGCCAGCCTGGCGGATGGAAAGCACGTGTTCTGGCTCGATGTAAATCATGTCTTCTTGCGCTCCAACGGCACGATTAACACCGAGTTGATGTGGGACTTGCTCCACCCCAGTCCTGCCGGTGCCGAAGCCTGGGTTCAGGCCATCGAGCCCACGTTGGCCAAACTCATGGGTGATCGACCGATTCTAGATTCGCCAGGTTCACTGTCCAAGCCAGCGACCCAGGCGAAGTGAGTGGCTCTCAGGCGGTTTTGATCAGGCACCGCTTTACCGGCTCTTCGATTACAGGAACTCTCGTCCAGAAGTTCCCCACAAGACCATGACTGCGAAGAGACGTTTTCTGGACGGAGTTGCCCTGCGGGTTTGGATGCCGGCATTGGCCGCATTGGCCGCATTGGCCGGGCTTTCGTTGATCCAAGCTCTGGCCTCCGCTCCGCCGCGGCATGCCCTCTCTCTGGACACTCCGGAGTGGCCTCGCAGCTACCGCTTGCATGTTGAGTTCACCGACAAAGCCGGTGGGGTGGTCCGATGGGGTAAGGACTGGAGTCTTCCACTCAGTGGATCGGTGGCTCAGGACATCGCGGTGGAGTACCCCGCAGAGGGGCCGCCGATTCTCCGTGTTTGGAGCGATGGCGCGCGGGTCCGAGGTCCCGAAGAGGTTCCGGCACTGAGCACCGGCAGTGGTTTCGAGTTTCCATCGGCGGGCATTGCCTTCGGTAAGGATGTGAGTGCTCGGGTGCAGTTTCAGGCCCAGGGGCCAGGCACTCTCTTGGCCGTGTGTTCTCCCCATGGAAACTGGGAGCCCGGTTCCAAGGCGCTGTTCATACGGGATGGTCATTTGGTTTATGACATCGGTTGGTTGGGAGCCTTGAGCGGCGGCCCTCGGGTGGATGACGGGAAATCCCATGTGGCTATTCTCAGCGTGATCTCTGGGAGAACACGGATTTGGCTCGATGGCCGCAAGATTGCGGACCGGGCGGATTTTTCGAAGCCAGATCCCGCCGGGCAAATTCTCAAGGTGGGCAGGGCCACTCCCGACTTCGCTGGGAACTTGAGCCGCGGTCGGGTGGAAAGCGTGAGACTGTGGCGGCGGGGATTCTCGGAATCCGAAATCGGTGCGTTGCTGGATCCGGCCGGACCGACCGTTGGGACTGCCGACTTTGTTCACCAACCGGGCGATGCCTCCGATCGTCCTGTCATCGAACCCGCCAACGGAGTGGCTGTGCGTCACGCTTGGGTGCAGCCATTGGAAACAGCGGACCATGCTGCGTTGGTGGCGGGTTGGAATGATCGCACCTTGGCCGAAGGAAAGACCATCTACGACGCGCTGTGCGTGGCCTGTCACGGAACCCGAGAAACACCGGGATCGCTTCCGACCGCGCTGCGCTTTGCGGAGGGCGTGTTCAAGAATGGTTCAGACCCAGACTCGATGTTCCACACCTTGACCCATGGTTATGGGCAGATGGTGCCACAGAACCAGTACACGACCGCCCAGAAGTACAGTGTGATCCAGTACATCCGGGAGACGTTCCTAAGGCCGCACAATCCCAGTCAGTTTGTCGCCGTGACGCCCGCTCTGTTGAACGCACTGCCTAAGGGGCTCACGCGGGCTCCGGTCGAAGTGGAAGATCGGACGCCTGCGCCGTATCTGCGGATGGATTTCGGCCCGGCGCTCTTTTGGACCTTCCAAGTGGCACCGGGAAATATCGCCCAGAAGGGCATCGCCATTCGTCTCGACGAAGGGCCCGGCGGCGTCAGCAAGGGACGTGCTTGGATGGTCTACGATGAGGACACGCTGCGGGTGGCCGCGGCGACGACCGGCGAGTTCGTGGATTGGAAGGGCATTGCCTTTGATGGCAGCCACGGAACCCACACGGGCTTGATTGGCCAACGGCATTTCGTGAATCCGGTCGCCCCGGGAGTCGCTTCTCCTGAGGGTGATTGGACTGACCACCGTCTGCTCGGGAAGGACGGGCGTCGCTACGGCCCCTTGCCTCGGGAATGGGCACGGTATGACGGGCTCTATCTTTACGGCAAAATGGTGGTGATCGCGGCCACCGTCGGCGGCACGCGGGTGCTCGAGTCGCCGGGTTGGCTTGATTACGGCACCACACCGGTTTTTACCCGCACCCTAAATCTCGGGAAGTTGGGCAAGCCCATCCAACTGAGGGTAGCCCCAGAGACCGTCTCGGTGGCGCTGTCGGGAGATGGGTCTCTCAGAAAACAGTCCGGCTTTTGGGTCGCTGAATTGCCGCCTTCGGCCAAGACCCGAATTTACATTTCGCGGGCCGATCCCGCGTCGCTCGCCGCGCTGATGCCGACCATTCGTGGTTCGATGGATTTGGAGCCGCTCACCCATGGTGGCCCGAAGCGTTGGGATGAAGAAATCGAGACTCGGTCGCAGCCTGGAAAAACCGATGGCCCATTTATTGCCGACGACTTTCCGCTGCCGGTGGAGAACCCGTGGCAAAGTTGGATGCGCCCGGGCGGGTTTGATTTTACGCCCGACGGTCGTGCCGCCATGGTGGGCACTTGGAATGGCGATGTCTGGCGGGTGGAAGGCCTGACGGATCCGGCCCCGGCGACCCTGCGGTGGAAACGGATCGTGAGCGGTCTGTTCCAACCATTGGGGGTCAAATATCGAGGCCAGGATCTTTTCATCACGTGCCGCGATCAAATCGCGCGGCTCCAGGATCTCAACGGCGACGGAGAGGTGGATTTCATCGGCAATTTCAACAACGACCACCAGGTCACCGAGCACTTCCACGAATTCGCCATGGGTTTGCAAACCGATGAGTCGGGCAACTTGTATTATGCCAAGTCCGGCCGTCATGCCTTGGACTCAGTGGTGCCTCACCATGGCACCTTGTTGCGGGTGCGGGCTGATGGTCTTCAGACGGACATCTTGGCCACCGGCTTCCGGGCAGCCAATGGAGTGTGTCTCAATCCTGATGGCACTTTCTTCGTGACGGATCAGGAGGGTTTTTGGACTCCAAAGAACCGGATCAACCGGGTGCACGTCGGGGGCTTTTACGGAAACATGTTCGGCTACACGAGTGTGACCAACACGGCCGACTCGGCCATGGAACCGCCCATGGTTTGGATCACCAACCAGAAGGATCGCAGTCCGGCGGAATTGGTGTGGGTACCGAAGGGAGCCTGGGGCTCTTTGGGCGGTTCGCTCTTGAATCTCAGCTATGGCACCGGCCGCGTGTTCATCGTGCCGCATTCCCAGCGAAACGCTCCGTCACAGGGAGCAGTGTGCGAGTTACCCATGCCGGCCTTTGCCACGGGGATTATGCGCGGCCGATTTGGATCGGACGGGGCGTTATACACGTGCGGGATGTTCGCGTGGGCAGGCAATGCAACGGGCCCTGGAGGTTTTCACCGCATTCGTCGTGCGAACACGCCGGCTTATCTGCCGGTGGCTATCGAGCCGAGCAAAGGGACCTTGGCGGTGCGCCTGAGCGATCCCGTGGATCCCGAAGCGATCCGGCCTGAGGCGTTTGCCTTCAAGGTCTGGTCACTCAAAAGAACGGCGGGTTATGGTTCGGATCACCACAACGAACGGGCGCTGTCGATTCGAGGGGTACGCCTGGAGGGAGATCGTCGAACGCTGATTTTGGACATCCCGGACCTGGCTCCGACCCATTGCTATGAGTTGAAGCTGCGTTTGGCTGTTCCGGGTGGGACTACGGTGGAGCGGGTGCTGCATGGCACGGTCAACGACCTCACGAGGTCCTAACCGATCTGGAAGTGGGGGCGTGATAGCAGAAGCCACTGATCCACAGTGGACCGCGGATGGATTGCGTGTTTTGAATACACCCAATCCCTCCATGAAAACGCAATTCACCCAATCCCGACGTCAATTCCTCCGCGGGACTGCCGTGGCCGGAGCCGGAATGCTCTTGATGCCACTATCGATGCCGGCAGCCCGCTCGCGATCGGCCTCGGAGCGCATCACCGTCGGAATGATTGGCATTGGTGCCATGGGACGTCCCCATCTCGATCGGTTGTTAGGATTTGAGGATGTTCAAGTGGTGGCCGTTTGCGATGTGGAGAAGACCCGTCGGGAAACGGCGCAAGCTCAAGTAGAGAAGCGCTACGCGGCGCGCCAAAAAGACGGGGTGTTCAAAGGTTGCGATGCTTATATCGATTTTCGCGATTTGATTGCCCGTAAGGACATCGATGCGGTTGTTGTGGCCACACCCGATCACATGCATGTGGTCATCGCCTTGGCGGCGGCCCGGGCGGGGAAGGACATTTATTGCGAGAAGCCCCTGACTCAAAACATCCACGAGGGACGCCTGTTGGTGGATGCAGTGAAGAAACACCACATCATCTTCCAGACCGGCAGCCAGCAGCGCAGCGAGTTCAACGACCGGTTCCGGAAGGCCGTGGAGTTTATCTGGAATGGCCGAATTGGTCGCCTCAAGACGATTCACGTGGGCGTGGGCGCTCCGCCGGTGGCGTGCGATTTACCCGATCAACCCACACCCGCCGATGTGAATTGGGAACTGTGGCTGGGCCCGGCCCCGTCGCGTGGCTACAACGAGATCCTGTGTCCCAAGGGGATGCACCGGCACTACCCGCTCTTCCGCAATTATCGTGAGTTTGCTGGAGGCTCCTTGGCCGATATGGGGGCGCACCACTTTGACATCGCGCAATGGGCCATGGGCATGGACGCCAGCGGCCCCACGTTAATTACGCCGCCCGCGGGAGACGCTGTCAGCGGACTCAAGTTCACCTATGCCAACGGCGTAGAACTCTTCCACGGTGGGAAGAGCGGATGCACCTTCGAGGGAACCGATGGAACCCTTTATGTGGACCGCGGTGTCCTGGAGAGCAGTCGGCCGGAGATCCTGAGCGCTCCCTTGTCAGCCACCGACCAACGCGTCTACCCCTCTAACCAACACATGAGGAACTGGTTGGACTGCGTGCGAGACCGGCGTCAGGCCATTTGTCCGGCCGAAGTGGGCCATCGAACAGCCTCCGTCTGCCACTTGGCGAACATCGGCTACCAGTTGCGCCGCCCACTGCATTGGGATCCGGTGAAGGAGCAGTTCCGCAAAGACCCCGAAGCCAATCGACTGGTGTCACGCAAGCCGCGGGCCCCGTGGTCTTACTCGATGTCCTGAACCCATTGTCGGCATCAGTAGCCACCATGGGTCATCGCCCGGTGTGGAAGGCTTGTCCTCGCTCGGCGTTGATCACGGATAGGAGGAGTGGATCTGCCGCCCATCCGTGCTGCCTCACTCAGGGAGCCCGGCCTTCTTCGACATCCATGAGATCGAAGAACACTTGGATGTCGTCCCGGTGAGCCAATCCGGCGTCTGCTTTTTGATTTTCTAGGCCCGAGGATGCCGAGTCCCTCCAACCGCGCTTCGCCATGAAGGTGTTCCAGATTTCAATTTGTTCGGGATTCGGGCGGTGCCCGTTCAGGAAACACCATTCCAGCACTTCCTCATCGGAACCTCCTTCGAGGGTACGTTGGGTCAGGGCATCAAAGCTCACATCTAGGAAACGGCAGATTCGGTCGTCAAAGGTTCGACCTCCTTCGATGGGTCCCAGGTGATAGCCGTCAGGTAGATGCCCCTTTTCGTGTTGGTGACGGATCTTGTCGAGTATGCGTCCGAAGACGGCGATACCTCCCACCAGTTCGCGTGGGGAACGGAATGGAAATGTCATAGGTCCCAAGATCTAGGGCAGTTTGCGGTGAACTGTCAAAGCCTCGCCTGCAACCGACGTCGAGTCTTTCGATACTGGTCCTCACCTTTCTCCCAACTCAATCATTCCGACGGAGTTCAACGTGGAGATCGATGACGTCGTCCGACAATGGTTTTGGCGTCCGGCTGGGTCACTCGGCGCTGAGAGATAATCCTGAAGGACGTGAGGTGCCAAAGCACAAGGAACGCAAGGCGGCCTGATGGGGGACTGGGTCTAGATTGGGTCCAATGAGCACGGCGATGGCTGCGGGGTGCGGGAGTGCCGGAAACTCTTCAATGAAGTGATGGCCCCAAACTTGTTGGAACAGAAAGAGTTTCTCCGGAGCGTGGGTAAAGCGCACAAACCCCTTGGCCCGAACGACCTCGCGCGGATTGAGCCGGCTGAGAAAGGTCTCAAAGGCCTTCCGCTCCACAGGCACCGGAAATCGCCACGTCACGCTGCGATAGCCGGTGTGCAAATGAGGGGTGGCCAGAGGCTCCTCATCGTTCACCGCACCACTCGCCGCATCGATGCTAACCTCGGCGGGGGGCCTGCGAAGGAGGTCGCCGATGTCTGGCAGACCGAAGGGGAGCCGGATGCGCTGAGCGCGGGGGTTTTGTTCGGCGATGATGGTTTCCAGCGAATCCAATTGGACTGGGTCGAGGCGATCGCATTTGGAGAGGCACAGGACGTTGGCGAACTCGATTTGCTTGCGGGCCAAGACCCGCTCTCCGATGTCGCCCTCGGGTTGGGCATACCATGGGGCGTCCACGACGCTGACCACGGCGTGCAATTGGGCGTGTTCTAACAAGTCGGTATCCGTGAGGACATCGATGACATTGTCTGGGTCTGCCAATCCGCTAGTTTCCACGATAATGTAATCGCAGTCACCGGACTTGGCCAATTGAGTCACGGCTCGGTCCAGCTCGTTCTCTGGCGCGCAGCACACACAACCGCCACTCACTTGGGCCACCGGCAAACCAGGGCGGTCAAGAATCTGGCTATCGACGCTCTCGGCCCCGAACTCGTTCATCACCACGCCCATGCGCAAGCCCGTGGCCGGCGATTCCCGCAGCCATCGCAGCAGCAGCGTGGTCTTGCCCGATCCCAGAAAACCGGTGACCAGAATTACCGGCAAACGGTGTTTTGCGGCCGGGGGTTGTTCCGTGGCGTTGCCGGGATTCATGCGCAGGCAGCGGCCAATTCGGGCCACAGCTGCACGGCCATCCGCATGCCGGCGGCATAGGCATCGAGGCTAAACTTCTCGTTGGGCGAATGGGGATTGTCGTCGGGCAGGGACATGCCGAGGAGAAGAGTGTCGGCTCGCAAGTGCTTCTTGAAGGCGGCCACGATGGGAATGCTGCCGCCTTCGCGCATGAGCAGCGCCTCGCGATTGAAGCCAGCAGACATGGCGCGCAAGGCGGCCTGGGCGAGGGGACCCTTCGGTGAAACAAGGTACGGTTCGCCACCGTGACCGTGCTTCACTGTGAGGCGCACGGTCGGCGGGCACAGCGATTGGAGGTGCTTTTTGACCGCCGCCAAAATCTTAGCGGGCGTCTGGTCGGGAACCAGTCGGAGGGTAATCTTGGCGCTGGCCCAGGCAGGCACGATGGTCTTGCTGCCCTCGCCTTGGTAGCCGCTCGTCAGGCCATTGATTTCGAAGGTGGGGCGGCAGGTGCGGCGTTCATTGGCCGTGAACCCTTTTTCGCCGGTCAACTCAGGCACTCCGAGGAACTTGGCGTACCGCTTGTCGTCCTGCGGAATCCGAGCCATTTGCTTTCGTTCGTAGGCGCTGAGCGGAGTCACCTCGTCGTAGAATCCGGGCACGGTAATTCGACCGCGCTTGTCTCGCAGTTGAGCCAGCAACTGGCACAGAGCAAAGGCTGGGTTCTCTAGGCTGCCTCCGAAGAGGCCGGAATGAAGGTCTCGCGATGGCCCGTCGATGCGGACTTCGAGTGCGGCGATACCCCGCAAGCCATAGGTCAATGCAGGGTATTCTAACGAGGGAATGCCATTGTCCGAAATCACAACCGCGTCGCAGGCCAGTTCCTTCCGGTGCTTAGGTAAAAAGCTATAAAGCTCGGTGGAACCCACTTCTTCTTCGCCCTCGATGAGAAAGATCAGGTTGCACGGCAACGGTGTGCCACTGCGGACGTAGGCCTCGACGGCATTCAGGTGGGCCAAATGTTGCCCCTTGTTGTCGGCTGATCCACGGGCAAAAAGATTCCGGCCTTCGATGCGGGGTTCGAACGGCGGGGTCTTCCACAAATCGAACGGCTCGGGCGGTTGGACATCGTAGTGGCCGTACACCAGAAACGTCGGTTTCTTGGGATCCGACTTGGGAGTGCGGGCTACGACGATGGGGTTGCCGTCGGTTTCATGGACCGTGGTCTCCAGCGTGAGGCTTCGGGCGCGGTCGGCAATCCACTGCGCCGCGGCGCGGAGATCCGGCGCGTGCTTGGGTTGGGCGCTAACACTTGGAAAGCGCACATAGTCGCAGAGGGAGTCGATGAACTGGGTCTGGTGTTCCTCGAGGTACTGGAAAACAGGCTTCATGTTCGGTGCGAAATTCGTTGATCCGTCGATAGTCCTTATAGGGGAAAAGGCCGGTGGCTAAATCAATTCTTGGGTTTTCCGAATCCCCGGAGCAGACCCTCGATGGCCTTGGCCGCAGAATTGGTCGGGATCAACGCGTTGATGGTGTTGGTGTTCAGGAGAGGGTTGACCTTCGGCGCGGGCACGTTGGCTGTAGCCACTGGTGGCGGGTTAACCTTCAGCACAGGCGCATTGGTTGCAGTCGCGGGTGATTGGCTACTCTTCGTAGCAGGAGCAGGCGCATTGGTCGCAGTCGCAGTGGCGGTCGCAGGAGAGGCCGCAGGAGGGGTGCCGAGCAAACTGCCCAGCACTCCGGCGGCTCCAGCCACTTTCCCACCCAGGTTGCCGCCCAATCCGGCCGCGGCACGTCCGAGGGTCTTGGCCCCCATGGATGCCAGAGCCAGCTTGTCGATAGAGGGAGACGGGTTGCCCACAGTGCCCTTCACGATGAGGAACTCCGGCAGCGGAGCGTAAGCCGCATTGGTCGGCGTCGAGGCATCGACCAGCATGGCCTTTTCAGAAATCTTCCGGGACAGAGCGATCGTGACGGGAATGTTTATCGGCGAGTTGGTCAGTACCGGGGCGAAGCGCAGGCCTCCGCGGGCGTCGATGCGGAGGGCGGCGCTTTGAATGCGTGCCGTTTTGAGGGAGACGGCGCCGTTGCCAATGTCCGTAGAGAGATCAATGACATCGAGGGGTTCGGCTTCTAGGTCATCCACCCATGAACCGGTCTTCGCCTGAGTGCCTCCGGTCAATTGTCCAAGCCAGGCGCCGACTTGTGCGGTCGGGTTCTGGATGAGTTTCGGCAGCGCCGTCACAACATTGATGATGGTCCGGATGAGGGGTGTCTTGGCGTCACCCAATTTGAGATTTAGATTGGTGGCCGTGACGGCGAAGCCGCCATTGAGGTTCGAAGATAAGGAAGCTCCAGTCACACCGGCACCACGGATGTTGGCGTTGACCAAGAGGGTGCCATGGATTTGTCCCTTCCGTTCCGGAGTGAAGCTGTTGATGAACGGCTCGAGCGAAAGTCGGTCGATCCGCAGTTGGGTGTCGTAGCGATAGCCCGGCACGCCGACATTGGCGGTGACCTTGGCTGTGATCGGAGCTCCGTTGAGCTTCAGGGAGAGTGGGTCGATGGCGATGACCGAGTCCTTGAGGCTGAGGCGGGTTTTCCAATCGGTGATCTCGATTTCCCGGAGGAGGACTTTCGCGATGTTCACGTCCACCGCCAGTTGACGCAGAGGCAGCGTGATCGGGGCCGGTTCACCGGGTTCCGCCGATGCGGCGGCCGGTTTGGAAACCGCGGCGGCCGGGGCCGGAGTCGCATTGGTTTTGTCGGGGCCGGCCAGCAGGTTGTAAAGCGACGTCAGGTCTAGGCCGTCGCTCTGGATAGAGAGGGAGCTGGGCGCAGCATTGGTGGCGAGATCCACAGTTCCCTTGAGGACCAGTTGGTTCGGAGCCAGAGCTGTTTTACCCAAGTCGAGGCGAAGGTTCTTGAGGTCGATCGCCGAGCCTCGTTGAGCCACATCGAGAGTGACCCCAATTGCAAAGGGCGTATTGGGAACCGATCCGGTGGGGTCGTTGACCACGAGTCGGCTCACTCCCAAGTCGGTTTGAAGGGAGATATCCCCGCCCTTGAGCAGGCTGACCTTACCGTTCACATCGAGCGAGACCGAGACGAGATTCTTCGGCGCCAGTGCGGCCGCGACAAAGGGACCGATCGCGCGTTCGTTGAAGTCGATGGTCTTGAAGGCGAAGTCTCCGATCTTCTGAGCGAGGTCGTATCGGCCGCTGGCTTCAAGCATCCCTCCCAGGCCCGGGCCGCTCTGTGCGGTGAGTTGGAGTTTTTGGAGGTTGAGGGTGTTGCCAGAAAGGTCGGCCAACAGGCTGATGGCCGACTGATAGTCTTGAAGCTGCAATTCGCCGAAGTGGCCGGTCAAGCCAGCCAGAACGAGATCAGTGGCCAGATTGGTGACGCCGGGCTTTGCATCGATCTTGCCGTTGATTCGCAGGGTGCCTGCAGAGAATGAAGCGGTATCGATAGGGAATGTTTCCAGCAGCGCGGGGATTTGGAATTCGCCGTTGAACTCAGCGCGGGAATTCTTCTGATCCGTATTGTGGCCGGCCGATGCTTTGAGGGTCACGAGATCGCGGCCCGAGTGCTGGAGGTTCAAATCCAGTGCCTTGACGTTGAGGTCCTTGAATTCAGCCAGCGTGGCATCGGTGGCCAGCTTCAGTTGCAGCCCGCGGATGGTTTTAGCGCCAACGACCAAAACGACATTATCGAGTGCGGTTTGCAGTGTGGCTTGGAGATCCTTGCCATCGCGAGTGGCTCGAACCGTGAGTTGCGCGGACACGGTGGCCGAGGGGAGGTTGGTGCCAGCCAGCGCCTTCCAGTCGGTGGTTTCCAACCGGTTGATCGATAGCTTGAAGGTGGAATCCGGGACTCCTTGACCCGCCTTGGCCCACGACAGGGACATCGGTTGATCGAGTCCGCCGTTGATGAGGGCGCGCCCCGATTGGGTGACCGTCAACCCCAGCGTTTCCAGTTTGGCCGACTGTTCGGCCTGATTCACGGTGGTGCGGTACTCGGTGACGATTTGGAGCTCCGGCGTCTTGTCGCCAGCGGGTGTCATCAGGCTGAGGTCGGCGATGGTGATGCGGCCCTGGGACGCCACCACCTTGCCGTGCTGGAGCAAGTCTACACGGCCGTCAGCGCTGATGGCCGTGCGTCCGAGATCGTAAGGTAGCATCGGGGCGGCCACCTTGAGGACGCGGCGATCGATGCCGGCGATTTGGTAGCGAATCTGGGCTTCTTGTTTGGCCAGATCAAATGGACCGCTCAGCGACACAGAACCGAAGGATTGCCCGCCTTGCTCAAACGCCAATTTGAGTTGGCGCAGCTCGCTCGCAGAGCTGTCCACGGTGAGTGCGGCAGAAAATCCGCTGGCGTCCTTGAGTGAGCCGGAGGCAGAGAGGATGTCGGCGCGGAGAGAACCGGCCACCGTTTGGGGCAACAACTCAGGGTTGAGCGCGATGTCGTATTTGCCGCCGATTTTTCCCTTCAGCGAGGCTCCGTCCGGCAACAAAACAGCCAGCGATGCGCCCAAGCCGAGTTGGGTGGTGGAACCATTGGCCAACTGATCGGCGGAAACGTTGATACCCGTGACTTCAATCGTTTGCTTTCCTCCTTGCGGTACGATTGTCGTCAATCGAAACGACCCGTCCTTGATGGCGACATTACGTACCTTCAGCAGGATCGGTTTGGAAGGGGTCGTGGAAGGAGCCGCGGCAGCCGTGGGTTGGCCCGAGGGCTTCGGGAGATTCATGGAGCCATCGGCTCGTTGTTCCAGGGTGATGACAGGGTTTTCGAGAAGCACCTCGGACACATCGATGGTGCCGCCCACGATGGCCGTCAGGCTGTATTGCACACGAACGCGATCTATCGTGGCCAGCGAAGCGGCTCCGGTGGGGGTGACTCGGAGTTTGGTTAGTTCCAAACCCGAGAAGGGCTGAAGGGACAACTCGTCGACAGCGATGGTGGCACCGATCGCGTCGGAGACCTTCGGCAGCACGAAGCTCTTCAAGAACATCGAACTGGTGAGGAAGAAATAAAGGACCACCAATGAGGCGGCGGCACCGCCGGCAATGAATGGCCAGCGACGAGCGGGACGGACGGTTTCAGAGGACATGTTCAAATTCGGAGGGGATCTTGTCTCGGGTTTCGCCTTCGGTGGAGACAAAACGCAGCCGACTATTTCCAGTTATTCGGCACCGAAAGGTACGAGGCGAACCTTTCGCCGCAAGCCTTGGCTCGATCCCTTCTGGGGGAGGAGTTGCGTCGCCACAGAGACGGCCTGTCAGATGAACGTTACACGGTCGGTGGTTGCCTTGAAGCGGGCGGAGCGGTTAATGATGCCTCCTCGATGCGAGTCAAAGGTTTCACGCTCATTGAACTGCTGGTGGTGATCGCCATCATTGCCATCTTGGCAGGCATGCTTCTGCCGGCGTTGTCCAAAGCCAAGGCACGCGCCGCTCAGACCGCCTGCTTGTCCAACCTCCATCAGTTGGGTTTGGCCGCTGCGCTGTATGGCGGCGATTATCAAGATCGGTTGCCCTTCGTCCCGGATGAGGAGTTGCAATTGACTCCACCGGTGGATTCGAAGGGCAAACGCTACGTATCCATGGGCTCGTTCATGCCGGTCTTGGAACCGTATCAACCCAATGCGACCCTTTGGTGGAGTCCACCCGTCCCGCGAGCGGCTACCAATGATTGGCGGCGGCATTTCGTGAGTTCGTGGCGGCGCTCAGGCACCAATGATCCCTCCCGAGGGAGTGCCAATTACATTTCAGACAAACTGGCCGAATTGGACGTCAATGCGGCTCGCTACGCACGCGGCCGCACCCCAGAAAGCATCGCGCAGTTGCGGGGCTCCAGTGTTTCTGACGAGGAATGGTTGATGAGCCCGTTCTTCGAGCGGTCCTGGTTGCCCAATTTCAAAGAGGCTTGGAGTGTTCCTGGGAGTGAGCCTCCGGCCTTGGGATGGTCAGCTCATCGAGGCGGACGCAATCAACTGTATCTCGATTCCCATGCAGGCTGGATGAAGCGGGACATTGCTCGTTGAAGCCCCCGTGTCTTGCGAGGTCAGCCAAGACGGCGTTGTGGATGCGCTATTTCTTGTCTTGGCTGCCTTCAAAAACCACGCGGGCAAAGCACTCGGGCACGTGTGAATCCCAGATGCCGTGATGGTTGAGGGCCCAACCGCCCGAATCTTTGGCGGGGGCAGGGGCCTTGGCCGTGTTGAAACGCGAGAAATCCATGGCCCAGAGGTCGCCGTTTTTCGGAGGGATGGTGCGCTTGCCTTCAGGGAATAGGGCTCGAATGCCAGACCAGGGCAGAGCGATCTCGACGGACCATCCTCGGTCCGTATCGCTGTCGTCGTTCAAGGTGCCATTCACATGCACGGCCGTACGCATTCCTGGAAAGCGCCAATTGAAATGCCCGAGGCGGGGTCCCCGGGGATGGGTGGTGTAGCCCACACCGTTGAACGGTTGGAGATTCTTGCGGGCAAACTCCGGTTGGGTCGCGAATCCGGAACTCTGATAAGCCGATTCCCAAATGAAGAAGACTTCGTAGACCGTGTTGCGGGCATTGATCTCGAACTCGTAGTAGGCGTTGTCGCCGGCGATGAAGAGTTCCACATCGTTCTCGGTGTAGATCGCGTCGTTGTGCTGCGTTAGTTGGGCGCGAACCTTGGGTTCCTCGATGGTGTAAGCCGCATAGAGATTGGTGTCATCCCAGAGAAGGCGGACCCGCGTGTCCAAATACGAACCGTCACCCGAAATGAGATCCACGAACCGCTGGGAAACCGTCGCGTGGGACCAAACCGATTCTTCGAGTTTCCCATCAATGGTCGGTGCCACTCGGGTTTTGCGAGCAACGACGGTTTTGGCGATTTGAGGATCGCAGGGCAGACGGCTCTTTTGGGTGGCTTCAGTCACGGCGTTGGTGGCGGCCGAAACAACGAGGGCATTCCCCAGGAGGAGCAGGGTGCCGAGACGGGAGAGGTGAAGATGAACCAATGACATCACACGGCGAGGGTCGGCCGGGTGCTCTCTCACCGCAAGCGGTGGTTCAATACCGCAAACGGCGTTGAGTGACGCCGTATGCGCAAAGAGGGATGGGTTGGGGTGGCCAGTTGACGGGAGTGTTGATCGCAAGTAGTACGTACGCGTACAAAATGCTACTCGAGAAACTAGCCGCCGCGTTCTTCCTCCAGATGGCGATCATTTTGTTTCTGTGCCGCGTCGCCGGTTGGATCGGGCGGCGGTTCGGGCAGCCGCAGGTGGTGTGTGAAATGGTGGCTGGTGTTTTTCTGGGTCCGTCGCTCCTGGGGTGGTTGGCTCCGGGTCTCCAAGCGCAACTGTTTCCCCCGGAGTCGCTCCGAGTCCTCTACGTGGGGGCGCAGATGGGTGTGGGCCTCTACATGTTCTTGGTGGGAGCGGAGTTTCGGGTGGATTTATTTCAAGGGCGATTGCGCAGTGCTGCCTCCGTTTCGATCGCCGGAATGGCAGTGCCATTTCTCTTGGGTGCGGCCCTGACACCCTGGCTGATGCAGATGCCGGGCCTCTTTTCACCCAAGGCCACCCAGTGGGAGGCTACCTTGTTTTTGGGTGCGGCCATGGCCATCACCGCGTTTCCGATGCTGGCCCGAATTATTTATGAGCGAGGGCTGAGTGGCACCCCGTTGGGAACGCTTGCGTTGGCGGCTGGGGCCATTGATGACGCGGCAGCGTGGTGTGTTTTGGCTGTGGTGTTAGCGAGCTTCGGCAAGGGGGCTCATCTGGCCTACTGGGCCATCGGTGGAGGGATTACCTACGCGTTGTTCATGTTGTTCTTAGGTCGCCGATTACTCGCTCCTTTAGGGCGATCGGTGGAAAAATCGGGTACCCTCACACCGACCCATTTGGCGATTTTGTTGATGTTGTTTGCGCTCGCCGCCTGGGCCATGGATGCGATCGGCATTCACGCTGTCTTTGGAGGGTTTCTTCTTGGGGCCGCGCTACCCCGGGGAACCTTGACTCGGGAATTGCAGCGGCAGGTGGAGCCGTTCGCCGTGGTGTTTTTGTTGCCGATGTTCTTCACATTCTCTGGCCTGCGCACCCGACTTGATACCGTCAACTCCTGGGAAATGTTAGGAGTGGCCCTCGTGGTTTTGGCCGCCTCAGTTTTGGGCAAAGGCGTCGCCTGTTGGGCTGCGGCCCGACTCAATGGTGAAGATCAACCCACGGCATTGGCGGTAGGAACGTTGATGAACTCGCGCGGCCTGATGGAGTTGATCATTCTCAATATCGGCCTCCAGAACGGGTTCATCGAATCGGGCTTGTTCTCGGTCATGGTGCTCATGGCCATTGTGACCACCTTGATGACGTCTCCGCTCTTCGAATGGGTTTACGGCCGAAAAGCCCGGCAAGAAGGTCGCTTGGGCGCAACGAAGTGACGGTCAAAATCGGTCCGATCGTGGAGACAAATCACGTCGGCTTTTAAATCCCCTCGCCGGGTGGAGGGTGCTTTGGACACTCTTAGGGCACCGCATGCCTGCCACAGCCTCCCGCCTTCAGGTGTTCACCGAGTCCGTGATCCGGGGAATGAGTCGCCTGGCCACCCGTCACGGAGCTATCAATTTGGCCCAAGGATTTCCGGATTTTGATCCGCCGGAACCGCTATTGGCCGCCCTGGAACGGGCGACTCGAGGTCCCTTCCATCAGTATGCCGTCACGTGGGGAGCCCCGCGTTTCCGGGAGGCATTGGCCCGGAAGATTTCTCGCCGAACCGGTTTGGAGGTGGATCCCGAACGCCATCTCGTCGTCACCTGCGGCAGTACCGAAGCCATGATGGTGGCCATGATGACGGCCTGCAATCCGGGCGATCGGGTCATCGTGTTCTCGCCGTTCTACGAGAACTACGCGGCTGACGCGATCCTATCTGGGGCCGAGCCAATTTATGTGCCGCTGCGGGCACCCGACTTTCGGTACGATCCGGCGGAACTGGCCCGGGCTTTTGCCCAGAAGCCCAAGGCCATTATCGTGTGCAATCCGTCGAACCCCACGGGCAAGGTGTTTACCCGGGTCGAGTTGACGGAAATTCTGGCGCTGGCGGAACAGCACGACGCGTTCGTCATCATGGACGAGCCGTACGAGCACATCGTCTATCCGCCCCACGAACATGTCTACGCGGCGGCCTTGCCGGGCGCGATGGCGCGCACCATCACGTGCAACTCGCTCTCCAAGACGTACTCCATCACGGGCTGGCGGCTGGGCTATGTGCATGCGGCGCCCGAGGTGATCGCACAGGCGCGCAAGGTGCATGATTTTCTCACGGTCGGTGCAGCGGCTCCATTGCAGGAGGCGGCCGTCGCTGGCCTAGAATTGCCGGAGAGTTATTACGACGACCTACTGGCCTCCTACACGGCCAAGCGGGATGTGTTCTTGGGTTACCTGCGGCAAACAGGTTTGGAGTTCACTGAGCCTCAAGGGGCGTATTACGTGTTGGTGAACATCGAAGGACTGGGCTTTGCCACCGACTCTGCTGCGGCCGAATGGATGATCCGTGAAATCGGAGTAGCCGGAGTCCCTGGGTCGAGTTTCTTCCGCGATCCCGAGCATCGGTTCATCCGGTTCCACTTCGCCAAGAAGGAGGAGACGTTGCGTGCGGCCGGAGAACGGCTGTTACGGTTGCGCGAGTTTGCAGGAAATCCGGAGGCCTTGATGGAGAGCCGCCGGAAACTCTCGTTGTAAACGCAGTGTCGCTCCCGACGGTGTCTGGGGCTCAACCTAAAGCTCGACGGCGTTGAGTCGCTTTCGGGCGCGGGGCAGGGCGGCAGAGTGAAGTTCCCAGAACCTCCTGCAGCGGATTGTCCGACTCAGCTCCAAAACCCAGATGGAGATGCCGGGTCCAACCCTCAGCCTGAGCAAAATGGCCTGACCATTGACCCACCTGGACATCTCCCTCATCGAGCGCAATGAGGTAGCTTTCCATGCCTTGTGATACGTCGAGCCATTCTTTCTGGCTGGCGTGTGCGGCCAGTGCGGTCCGCTTGCGGGAATGCACCGACGCGGTGTTCACAAACAACTCCGGTCGGACCGGTTGCCGCAGGGGGCCCTGGAGACCGTGCGGTAACGAATGATAGAGGGTCAGTGGCTGGAGCGTGGTCTTTCGGGCAGGGATACTTCGGTAATTCGGCATGCCGCGCGAGAACGCCGCCGTAACAACGATGCGGCAGGTTTCGGTGTGGTCCTCCATGTAATCTAGTGGCGGGTGGGTCAGGACGACGGTGGGTTGGACCGACCGCACCAAGGCTGCCACGCGCCGGATGTTGGCTTCGGTGTAGAAGATGCAGAGATCCGACGCAATGGGCGGGTGCCACTGGAATCCCATGCTCCGGCAGGACGCCTGGGCCTCGAGGGCACGGGTTTTGGCGGTGACCGTCCGGGAGAGGGTCGCGCTTCCGAGGTCTCCGTTGGAGAGGTTGCAGTAGTGGACATCCCACCCTCGATCACGCAGCAGCAACAGGGTTCCAGCGGCTCTGAATTCGATATCGTCAGGATGGGCAAAGACGGCCAGGACTGCAGGCATTGAGAAATCCTGCCTTCGGCGATGGGGTTCGACCAGTCTGGGCGTTGAGGGAGAGAACGAAAGAATTGCCGAAGGAGCGGCCACCGAAGCCCAGGTCCGCATTGCACCCGAGGGGTAGATCAGGTCAGGGTCCGCCTTCAAGTGCGGCACGCGAAGCGGCGCTGGGTTCGGGAGTCGATGAAGACATTGCACCTCTATCTGCTCAGACAGGTGATGGCCACGTTGGTGGTCACCGTCAGTGTGTTCGCATTTGTCCTGCTGCTGGGCAATGTCCTCAAAGACGTTCTCGATCTTCTGGCCAGTCCGCAAACGACCGCTGGCCTATTATTTCAGGCGTTGGGACTGCTAATTCCCTTCGTTCTGTCCTTCGCACTGCCGATTGGAATGCTAACGGCGTCGCTTCTGACGTTTGGCCGGTTGAGTGCCGACCAAGAATTAACGGCCATCCGAGCTGGAGGCATTAGCCTGGCCTCGGCCATCGTGCCTGTGGTGGCTCTCTCGCTGGTGTTGTGTGGTGTGTGTTTTTGGTTCATCGGAGACGTCGGTCCGCGCTCCCGGGTGGCCTTTAAGGAATTGCGCGATTCGGTGCTCCGGAGTCAGGCGACCCTTTCGCTCGGAGAGGGGCGTTATCTGGAATTGGGTTCGGTGACGTTGTATGCCCGCAAGGTGGACGGGGACTTGTTGCGCGATGTTCGCATCTTCGCGTTCACCAACGGCGTCTGCTATCTGGACCTCTTTGCTCCCGAGGCCGAATTGCGCCGGGACAGCAATCGATTTCCTACGGCGTTGTCGCTGCGCAACTTCCAAGGATTGGTTCAAATGTCCGGTGGATGGCAGGGCATCTCCGCCGAAGAACGAATTGAGCCAATCGCCAATTTTCGCTCGGCCAAGTTGGATCCACCCAAGCTCAGCGAGATGTCCATGCGGCAGTTGCTGGACGAACGAACCAAGCGTCGGGCTGAAGGCGTGAAGGATGTGACCCCGATTGAGGTGCAAATTCACCGTCAGGCGGCCTTTTCGTTCGCCTGCTTGGGATTCACCTTGGTGGGAATTCCTTTGGGAATCCGGGCCCATCGTCGAGAGACCAACATCGGCGTCGCGATGGCCCTGTTGCTCCTGCTGCTGTACTATTCGTTCATCATTGTCGCGCAGTCTCTGGACACGAAGCCCAACTGGTATCCGCAGTACTTGTTGTGGATTCCGAACCTCTTGTTCCAGGGGGCGGGTGTTTACCTGATTCGCCGGGCGGATGGTCGGGCCTAGGTTCCGGTATTCGGTGGGCGAAATTCTTGGGGTCGGTGTGTGGGCGATGCTTTGTGGTTCAGTCCACGCGTCGTTCTGCCGATAGACCGCAGTCGAGTATATCCGCCCCTAAAGCCTTTGATGCCGTTTTGAGCGATTCTCTTACCTTGCCCGCCGAGTTCACACAGGCAGAGGCCGTTGACTCATTGCATTGGCTGGATGTTCCGATCTTGCTGAATCTCATCGATGATGCAGACCTTCTCGCCGAATTCTGCCGCGAATCCCGCGGGCTGCTCGAAGAGGTTGAGGCCGCGGTGCTGGCGCTGGAGCAGGACCCAAAAAACATAGCCCCGGTCGAGGTGTTGTTCCGGGCCTTCCATACGTTCAAGGGCGGAGCGGGTTTCCTGAAGCTCGACCCTATCCACTGCCTGACTCATGACCTCGAGTCGGTGTTGGAAGTTCTCCGAACAGGTCGGCGCTCGGTCGATCCATCCCTCATCGATCTCATCCTTGCCTGCGTCGATGTGTTGGTCGCGTTTCTGGCCCAAGTAGAATCCCAGCTGAACGGGATAGGCATTGGGCTCCCCATCACCGTCGCGGGCCGTTCACTGCACGAGGCGATGCTTGAACTCATTGCCGGCACGCAGGACTCCGAGGCGGTTCCAGACCCAGCAATTGACAGGGCGGATACGGCGACACCCTTTTCAAATTCCGCCCTTGGCAGTCGCCTGCACGATAGCATCCCGGTTTCAGCCTCCCGCTTGGACGAGGCACTCGGGACAATTTCCAGAATTCGGGAAACCCTGGCTGCGGTTCCTACCGATAAAGATGCGCTGCTCAGTTCACTGTCGGTGCAATTGGAGGAACTCGACGGACTCCTGAGCACGTTGCTTTGGGTGCCTGCAGAGCAACTGTTTCAGCGGATGCATCGCGTGGTGCGGGACGCTGCGATGAAAGCCGGCAAGCCGGTCCGCCTGATGACCGTGGGTGGCGAGACCCTGCTGGATCGACGTTGTGAGAAGGTGCTCGGTGAATGCCTGATGCACCTCATCCGAAACGCGATCGACCATGGAATAGAGTCTCCGACAACCCGCTGTAATCTAGGCAAACCCATCACTGGTGAGGTGGTTCTGAAAGCGGTGACCCACGAAAAACTCCTTTGCTTCGAAGTCCAAGATGATGGCGTAGGGATATCAACTACGAAGGTTTTGCAGAGGGCAGTTCAGCGCGGACTGGTTGCCCAGGATACGTTGCTCGCTGAAGCAGCCATTCACGAACTCCTCTTCAGGCCCGGTTTTTCCACGGCCGACTCGATTACTGCCCTTTCTGGTCGGGGTGTGGGGTTGGATGTGGTCCGGAGCAATCTCCAGAAAATCGGAGGATCCATTGAGATCCAATCCGAATCAGGCCGCGGCACCCGGTTTATTCTTCAGGTGCCGCTTGCGTCGAACTGAGGCTAGGGAGACCCATTGCAGCGCGCCCGATGGGGCGGGTCCGCTTTGGTGGATGTGTGCTTTAGTACTTGGGAACCGACGGGTCGATTTCGTCGGCCCATCCATTGATCCCACCCTTCACGCTCTTGACGTACTTGAAGCCCTGCTCTCGGAGGAATCTCAGAGCCTTCATGGAGCGGACCCCGCTCTTGCAGTGGATGTAGTACTGAACGTTTGGATCCAGATCCATGAACCGTTGGGGCAGCGTGCTCAAGGGCACCAGCGGCACTCCAGCGATTCGAGCGATTTGCTGTTCATCGGCCTCCCGAACGTCGATGACTTTGATTCCCAGCGACGGGGTATCTAGAGCCTTTTTCATTTCCTGTAGGCTCACCTCGTCGGGGTTTGAACCCGGGTTCACCGGCTCGGGTTGGATGCCGCAGAACATCTCATAGTCGATGAGTTCGGTAACCGAGGGATTCGGTCCGCAAAGCGGGCACTTGGGATCTTTCCGGAGCTTGAGTTCCCGGAACTTCATATCCAGAGCATTGAAGAGCATTAGGCGCCCGATGAGGGAAGTCCCCTTGCCCAGAGCGAGCTTGAGAATCTCGGTAGCCTGGATGCAGCCGATAATGCCCGGCAGGACGCCGAGAACGCCACCTTCGGCACAGCTGGGAACCATGCCGGGCGGCGGCGGCTCAGGATAAAGGCATCGGTAGCAGGGCCCACCGAGATGCGGGGCGAAAACGCTGGCCTGACCCTCGAAGCGGAAGATCGAACCATAGACGTTCGGCTTCTTCAGCAGCACGCAGGCGTCGTTGGTTAGGTAGCGGGTCGGGAAATTGTCAGTGCCATCGACAACGATGTCGTAGGGGCGAATAAGATCGAACGCATTGTCGGCGGTAATCCGGACCTTGTGGAGGTCCACCTGAACATTGGGATTCAGCGCCTGAATGGCGACCTTGGCCGAGTCGGCCTTGGAATGCCCCACGTCGGCATCGGAATGGAGGATTTGCCGTTGGAGGTTGGAATAATCGACCGTGTCGAAGTCCACGATGCCAAGTCGGCCGATGCCTGCGGCGGCCAGATACATGGCGATGGGCGAACCCAGACCACCCGCACCGATGCACAGCACGGAGGTGTTGCGAATCTTGCGCTGACCGGCCAGGCCGACTTCCGGAAGAATCAAATGGCGGGAGTATCGGCGAATCTCCTCATTGGTGAGCTCAAACATACGAAAGGAAAACAAGTTAGGCCGTTGCCGGCCGACGCGAAAGAAAAGTTTGGGATTTGCCGAAGGATCCCGAGTGAGCACCTCGACCGCAGGAATCGGTTCTGATATCCCATTGACGATCCCGGATAGGCTTTCGGAGGGTCAATGCTTAACGGTGGATGCAGGTGGCTTCGTGGATCTTGCGAGCAGCCTCCACCGGATCGGCGGCCGCATAAATGGGCCGACCTACGACCAGCCAGTTCGCACCTGCAAAAATGGCCTCCGCCGGACCGAGAGTGCGCTTCTGATCGTCGGATTTTTCAGCGCCAGTGCGGATTCCCGGTGTCACCAATTGCATGGAAGCAGGGAGAATTGCGCGGAGCGGGGTGAGTTCTAAGGGAGAGCAAACTAAGCCTCTCAAGCCGCTCGCGGCCGCGAGTCGGGCTAAGCGTTCGACTTGGCGGGTGATGTCGGTTTCGCCACCGAGTTCAGCCAATGCCGTGAGGTCCATGCTTGTTAAAACGGTGACACCGAGCACCAGCGGCGCGGTGCGTCCGAGGCTGGCGGCGGTTTCTTGGGCTGCGGTCTCGGCCGCTTTCATCATGGCCGATCCGCCAGAGCAATGCACCGTCAGCATCTGGACATCCAAACGAACCGCGGCAGCGACGGCTTTGGCTACGGTGTTGGGGATGTCGTGAAATTTCAGATCCAAGAATACGGAGGCCCCGGTCTGACGGAGTTGCCGAACCAGATCTGGTCCTTCAGACACGAAGAGTTCTTTACCGACCTTGAAGGCACCGACGTAGGGGGCGACGCGGCGAGCGAGGTCTAGGGCGGCTGCGGCGGAGGGCAGGTCGAGGGCAACGATGATCGGCGAACTCACGGGGCTCATTGAAGCGCGGGAGTGCGCCAGTGGCCACGCGAAAACTGTCTACTTGGGGAAGGGCCGGAGGCGGAGACCCTCAGTGGGCACGACCCAAGGCCTTGGCTGGAAGCCAAGGGAGCAATTTCTCGCGTAAGAGCAGGATGCGGCGTGGATTGCCCGGTGAGGAGAGGTCCCCTTCGCGCAAGGACGCCTCTGGATGTTCGAGAGCGCACTTGAAAAGATTGTCCAGAGTGGACAGTTCGCTCTGGGTCAGAATGAGAGTGCTCCGATCCTCAGTTGCTTGGCTTTTCTGTTCACGCCGAGCCAATTCGAGCAGCAGGGCACAGGGCTCCAGACATGGAACTACAGACTTTTCAATTGAGGTTTCCGGGGTGCGCTCGCCCACCGTCCAGAGGCGTTGCCGAGTACAGCAGTGGGGATGGCATCCGGCTCGTGCAACATCCTCAGCTTCGGGTTCGTTGAGCGCGGCGACATTCCGGTACATCCCGGTTTGTCGGTCGGCATAGTGCTGCCACGAGATGGGTGCGGTTGAAGCGGAATGGACCGCGTACCAATCGGCCAAGCCGCCAGGAAGCAGCGCATCGAGTGCAGCCTCCAGAGCCGGGGCGTCTGGTGTGAGGTGAAACCAACTGCGGACCAGATTGGGCGAGGCCTTGTTGGGTCGGAATCGTCCCAAAGCATCGACCTGACTCAGGGCATGCAAATCGGTCAGAGCGATGCGTCGCAGGCGTGAAGCATCCAAGCCAGCATCGTCCCTGTGACGGAGATCGATGCCGGCGAGATGCTTGGATAGCGCCAACGGGCCAAAGACCCAGTTCGAATCCGCAGGAATCCGCTCCCAAAGTGCGGCCGCGGCGGGTGAGACGAACGGAGTCATGCGAAGATCTAGCTGTGGTGAACGATCACTTGGACTTGTGGGAGTGCTCCAAATGCTCCTTCAGCAGGTCACGTCCAAAGTCGTTGTCGAAGTCTCGCCAGACGGCGTGGACATGGTTTGCATCGTTCTGCGTGTTGTCATACTCGAGCAAGAACGTCGGTCCATGGACCCTGTAGTAATGGCGTTGACCGCGTTGAGTGGAGCCTGCCCAAGCAAAGCGGATCTTACTGCGACCCGCGGCGTCTATTTTGGAGAGGTCGGCGACTGCGAGGTCACCGCGAAGTCGGCCGACATATTCTTCGATAATGCGCCCTAGGAGTTTCTTTTGAGCGGCGTTCATCTCGGTGAAAGCCAGACCTTGGGCCTTGCCCACATCGGCCGTTCGATTGGCCACGGTCAGGATGTCATCGGGAGCGTTGGTTTGAATGAGCGCATGCTTTTGCTGGCCGGCGTTCAGGGAGGTCATCAGTTCGCGAGCCAAGTCTTCCTCAGCAGCCAAGACCCGGAGTCCCGTCCGCGGACCCTTGCGGACTTCAGCGGGGTTGGTGCCCATGAATGAGGGGGTTCCGCTGGCAAACTTGCCCTTCGCGAGAGTGAAGTTGAGTGAAAGGTGATGGCCTTCGAAGCGCCAGCCCCAGGTGCCTTGGGCGTCGGGCGATCCGAAGATGCTGACGTGGTAGAGTTCTGGATCACGGGGAAAACGTCGGCTAGGCCCCTCGAGTTCCTGAAGAATTTGCTCAAGGCTCATAATGGTGATGGCCTTGGAAAGGCCTCGATTGCTCAGTCCGCTCTGGAGCAGCGCCAAGGCCAGATGTCGTTGGGCGGGCTTGAGTGTTCCGAGGGTGATGCCCTTGCGATCCTTGGGGATGAAGTGCCAATTCTCCCGCTCGTCGGATTTGAACTCGAAGGTCGCGACGGTCTTCTGCTCATCATTCAGAGCAGAAAGGAAGTTTTTCGCCGCATCCGTCATCTCCGTTTCGGGCGATGCGTAAACGTGGAGTGCGGTCAGGAGAGCCGCTAGGGCTGCCGGGAAGATGGGGAATCGCATACAGTTGAGGAAATAAGAGTCGAGGAAGACGATCAATGGGTTAATTCGCTGGGCTAATGTTGGACGTCCTCAGACGGAGGTTCCGGCAGTAGAAAACTCAGTCCCAAACCGAGAGCGAACATGACTCCACCGACGATAGCCGCGGCCTTGGCAATGAACATAGGGCCGGTTCCACCGAGAGCTGGGGCCAGCAGATTGGTTGTTAGGAAAGCCATGGAAGTACCGATCATCCGACCGCCTACATTTGTCGCGAAGCTCCCGCCCGTGGCGCGCAGGTGGACCGGGAACACCTTCGGCAGGTATTCGCCCATGTAGCTAAACTGTGCCACCGTCAAAAATCCGGCCAAGAAGATGCCCCATTGAAAGAGCTCAGGCTTTTGGTCGAAGAGCCACAGGTAAGTCAGCGGCAGAACGATAAGTCCGGGCATTTGGAAAAGCCGGAGGAGCGCCCCTCGGCTAATAGCGACGGCCAACATCAGAGCCAGAGCGATACGACCTCCCAGCCCACCGAGTTCTTGCCAGAACTGGATATCCTTGCCCCGAGTCTTCACCACGGTGTCAGCCACCTCCTGTTTCGATCGATTAGCACCGAGTTGTGCCAGGACCTTTTCTCGATCGATCACCGCCTTCCTAGCAGTGGGCATGTCGCTGGTGAGAGCTGCCAATTTTGCGTCCAGTTCCGCGAACTGATTGGTCAAGGTAGACAACTTGGCGACAATCGCCGTCCGGGTGGTTAGAGCCGTATTCGTATCGCTGAGGGGTTTGGCCGTGGCGCGCATGGCCACTCGAAGTTTCGCCCGCTGCCCCGCCAACTCCCGCAGACCAGGCACATTGGTAGCGGCCTGCTCAAACGCTGGACGGACCGCGTCGAGTTGTAGATTCAGCTCTGAAGCCTCCGTCTGAAGCGGACGAAGAACTTGTTGTTGAGGAGCCAAGCTGGGAAGCCCCGGAACGATACGGGTCGGAGTCAGTTGCAGCGCTCCGAATGCCACGCCATAGGCACAGGCTGAAAGCGCGGCAGTGACCAATGTAACTCGGCGGAGAGACGGCGAGAAGAGTTCTGAAAAGCTAGCACGTTTCAACGTTCCCGCAGCCTTACGCTCGCGCCAGACCTTTGACTCCGGAACAAAAGGGAGGAGCAGCGCGATGGGAATGGCCGGCATCAGACCCGTGATCAGCGTATAACGCCAATCCGCGTGGGAATTAAATGGCTCCGCCACCGGGAGCGCGGGAAAAAACGCTGCGTTTTTGAGAATCCAGCCATTCACCAAAGTCACGAACAGACCGCCGACTGAAGCAAACGCTTGAGTCCATCCCAGCACCTTCTCCTTGCGTCCTTTATCTGGAAAGAGTTCTGCCAACCAAGTGATGGCCGCCACAAACTCCACACACACACCCACGAAAGTCGCGCACCGAAAGAAAATGAACCATCCCAGCGTCGTACTGAAAGCAGCAGCAACGGGGGACAGCGAATACACAGCGATACTCAAGGCAAGAACCGTCTTGCGCCCCCAACGGTCGGTCAGCCATCCGCCAAGCAATCCGAAGACTCCACCGCATAACGCTGCAATCCAGAGCAAACGTCCCACCCAAGTCGTCACATCGGGGTGATTGGTTGGAAGTTGAAGAATTTCCGAGATGGCTGGAGCAGCGATCAGCGGCAAAAGGAGGAGCTCATAAGTATCGAACAAAAATCCGATAGCCGCGACCACTAGCACCAGAATCGTTGTAAGATTCCAGTCGCCCGCACCACCTGATCCATTTTTCATACGTAGACGTATCACTTACCCCGTAGCCCCGTCCCCGGCAACCCCCAACTCATCAAAACAAAGAACCAAAAATCTAAATAAAGTATAAAGTATAAAGTGACAGGTTCAAAGTTATTGACGTGGAAGAGGATGTGGTTAGTTTTAGGGGATGAGGTTGGCGCGGATTAAGGGGCAGGAGGGGAGGAGTGCTGTATACCACTGCATTTCGAGGACTGTGGGTGGGGAGAAGCTCTTGAATGAGGCGTGTCGGGAGAAGATGTCTGAGATTCTGATGTCGCTGTCGGCGTTCTGCGGGTTGGAGGTAATTACCTACTGCATGATGGCCAATCACT
>CAJAHH010000144.1 GCA_903939515.1 uncultured Verrucomicrobiota bacterium | reverse complement strand
TCCCATCGGAATACTGTCCGACATCAGCCCGGACGACTGTCCGACTTCAATCGGAACACTGTCCGCTTTGAATCGGAACGCTGTCCGACTTCAAATCGGATTGGTGTCCGATTTGCGTCGGAATACGCATGTCCCACAGGCAAAGGGTTTTGTTCCGTGCTCTTGGTAAAGTGCTGCCTCATCCAGACAGATGTCTGCGACGGCATGAAAACCGGGGAAACCTGCCAGTTTGAAAACCGTGGACGCATGCAGTGCTCCGTAATCTCCCACAGGCAAAGGGTTTTAGTCCCGTGCACTTAGGGGGGCTACCGATGAACATAGCCACGCGGGGTGAGCGGCCGATCAATGACTGCTTCGTGAAGAAAATGGGCAACCCATTCCTGAGCGGCAGCAAAGTCCCAATCATTGCCACCACGGAGTTCATAACGCGCTCCATTGCAATGGACGAGATGTGCTGTGCCAAAACGGGCGATGAGACGCTCTGGTGATGCGCGCTCAGTCCATAGTTTCCATCGATTCATCTGCCCAAGATGAACGAGGGGGTCAGACAAAAGCTGTCTCCTCCAGCGGCAGTGCTGATGCTTTTTCTCTGTGACGTTGACGAAGCAAAGCAGCCGGTCGGACCGTCGAAATCACCGCCGTCGCGCGGGACCGAAGAAATAACCTTTTCCAACCCGCGCCCCCTGGGTCTTGCGACCGGTTGCAGGCCCTAGTTTGTCCTCATCGAACAAGGCGGTGTAGGTATAGGGAAACTCAGGGAGTTTCACGCGTTGTACCTTCTTGCCAATGTAGCGCTCAATTGAAGCCACTTGGGCTGCCTCACCCGCACAGAATAGGGTCAATGCGTCGCCCGAACTCATCGCGCGACCGGTTCGGCCTATCCGATGAACGTAGTCCTCCGGATGCTCCGGTACGTTGTAGTTGATGACATGCGAGACGTCCGCGATGTCGAGGCCGCGCGCCGCAATATCGGTGGCCACAAGAACCTCGTATTTTCCGCTTTTGAAACCTTCCAAGGCCTGCTCCCGATCTTTCTGAGAACGGTCCGAATGAATGACGGACGCCTTGTGGTTGTTGCGCCTAAGTAGGGCGTCAACCGTGTCGGCATCGCGACGAGTCCGACAGAAAACGATGGCGCTTTCCCATTCAACTTTCTCCAGCAGTGAGACCAGCAGAGTCGGTTTCTGAAGCTCCGCCACCGGGTAAAGGACATGCTTCACGGTGTCTGCCACGGAACGCCGTGCACCAATTTCAATGGTGATAGGGTCCCGCATCGCCCAAGTAATCAGCGTTTCGATCGCCGGGGGAATGGTGGCCGAGAATAGGGAACTCTGACGATCTTTGCCGCACTTGAGAACGATGCGCCGCACATCCGGGAGGAAGCCCATGTCGAGCATCCGATCAGCCTCGTCGAGGACCAGAAATTTCACCCCATCCAAACGCACCGCGCCTTCGCCAAGGTGGTCGAGCAGTCGCCCAGGCGTGGCTACGATGACATCCATGCCGCGCTGGAGGTCGTCGCGTTGTTTACCATAGCCGACGCCGCCGTAAATCAGTCCGATCCGTAAGTTAGTGAATTTAGCAAACTTTTCAAAGTTCTCAAAGGTCTGCACGGCCAGCTCACGCGTGGGCTCTAGCACCAAACACCGCGGTCCTGGAGCATGGGAGCCCAATGTGCTGAGGATGGGCAGTGCGAAAGCGGCGGTTTTGCCAGTTCCAGTTTGTGCGGATCCGATGACATCACGCCCTTCGAGTATCTGCGGGATGGCGCTAGCCTGAATGGGCGTCGGCTCTTTGTAACCGAGCTCTGCAACGGCATCGAGCATCGCCGCCTGCAGCCCCAGTTCAGAAAATAGCATGTCGGAGGTTACAGGCCCTCGAATCAAGGCGGAAGGCGGAACTTGAAGTGCGTGACTGCTTTCATCGAATGAAGTGGAACAAAAATGTTTTAAATACCTAAAAACTAAAGTAAATATTAAAAATCTTTTAGACCATGTCTCGATTTTTTAATGATCAATCTCTTTTTGCGACACGACAGAGTCTTCTGTTGCGCCTGAAGGACCAAGAGGATCAGGAGGGATGGCAGGAGTTCTTCGATACCTACTGGCGCTTGATTTACTCGTTTTGTCTCAAGGCGGGGCTTTCTGAGATTGAGGCCGAAGAGGTTGTTCAAGAAACCATGATTTCTGTGGCCAAACAAATGCCCCAGTTTCGGTATGACGGTTCGAAGGGCGGTTTCAAGGCATGGTTGATGACGCTGGTTCGGCGCAGGATGGTGGACCGACTCCGTAAACAGAATCGCTGGAACCGGATTATTTCGCAGGTGCCGCCCTTTGAGAACTCGAGCGAAACCGTGGCGACGGATCATCCAGATCCAAAACGTCCCGAGTTGGATGTGCTATGGGCCTCAGAATGGGAGGGATATCTTATTAATAAGGCGCTGCAACAGGTTCGGGAGCAAGTGTCCGAGAAGCAGTACTTGATCTATGAGATGCACGTCTTGAGAGAAGTTCCGATTTCGACGGTGGTAGCCAACCTTCAGACTTCGACCATGGCTGTGTATGTGGCCAAGCATCGGGTGGGAAAGCTGCTTCGGGTCGAATTGGGGAAGCTGAGACATGAAGAAGATCCGGAATAGAATTTTCTATGGCTTCGAGCGATCCGCAGAGCGGGATTCCAGTAATACCAGATCATGAGTTGATCGAGGTGATAGGCTCTGGTGCCTACGGGGATGTTTGGCTTGGGCGAACGGTTCTGGGGACAGCGCGCGCCATTAAGGTGATCCGGCGTTCGTCCTTCGAGAGCGATCAGCCTTTCAATCGGGAGTTCGAGGGATTGAGACGCTACGAGCCCATTTCAAGGGCCTGTTCGAGCTTGGTCCCTATTCTTCAGGTGGGCTGTGATGCAAAATCTGGCTTCTTCTATTCGGTGATGGAGTTGGCCGATTCGGTTGCCGCGCCTGCGGTGGTCGCGACTAATAATTCGGCTCAACCCTCTATTGCAGGGACGCATGCCTATCAGGCGCGAACGTTGCGTGTCGACCTCATCACCCGGGGCCGCCTGCAAATTGCTGAGTGTGTCGAAGTGGGCCTGGCTATGGCCGATGCTCTGGAGGTGCTCCACACAGCAGGTCTGGTTCATCGGGATATTAAGCCCTCGAACATCATCTACCTCCACGGCCGGGCCTGTCTGGCCGATGTGGGGCTTGTGAGCGAGGCGCGCGAGGGATCCAGCTGCGTGGGCACCGCCGGGTACATCGCACCGGAGGGCCCCGGACTCCCACCGGCTGATCTCTACAGCCTAGGAATGGTCTTGTATGAGATCGCCACCGGCCGACGTCTGGCCGACTACCCTTCGACCCCGGCCGAGTGGATCCAGCCCGCACACACCGTCGAGTGGGAGTTCCAGGAGATCATTCTTCGCCTCGGAGCCCGCGACCCGGCCCGACGTCATCGCGATGCCGCTGAATTGCGCGACGAGCTATTACTCCTGCGCGGAGGCCGATCGGTCCGACAACTCCGGGCTCGGGAAGTTCGGAAACGAGTTCTCCTTCGCGCCACGGGCGCTGTTTTGGTGATGGGGATCTTGGGCCTTGGTGTGACGGCCGCCCTGCGATTCCGTTCTCGTGAGGTCCAGGACCGCCGGCGGGACTCCGAATCTCAACAGGTGGCTCTTCTTCTCAGTCGGGCTCGGGACATTCTCAACGATGATTCCCCGGCCAAGCGGTCTCGGGCACTGGCTACTTTGCGAGCAGCCACTGCCTTGCGTGCCGGGCAACCCGAACTCCGGGAGTTGGTCGCTAGTGCGTTGCTGGTGCCCGAATTGGTGTCCGAAAAAACACCCTGGCGTCCGCCCTCACGACTCGATGGGCCCGAACCTCGGCGATGGCCTGTGGGCTCGATTTCCCACACGGCAGGACTCTTCGATCCGGAACTACGCCACTTGTTTAGAGTGGGAACCGATGGGTGGATCGATGGGATTCCGGTACGAGGAGGTGCCGGCAAACCCTCCCTCCCGCCGCCGGTGCCCGGCCTGAACCTGGAGTTTATTAGTTCGGTCAGCCTCGACGGTCGCTGGCTGCTCGTTCGAGATTCTACCGAACGGTTCCACGTCGTCTCCCGGACCCAGGGGCAATCGGTGCTCCAGGTGCGCCTAGATCCCAAATACCTCGGTCGTGAGTTCACTCCGGATGGTCGGTGGCTGCTGGCGGGGCGGGCCGATGATTCGTTCGACCTGTTGCCCATCGATCACCCGGGGGTGGTTCGTCATGTCCCGGTCGGAGTGCCTCCGCATGATCTGGTGGTCAGCCCCGACGGGCACTGGGCCGCGGCCATCAACGCCACCAATCCCATCGTGCGCTTCGCTAATCTTGATTCGGCCCGCGTGGAACGATGGATGGAGCTTCCCGCCGGCGAATCCGTTCAGGTGCTGGCGTGGAACCCCGATGGCGATCTTCTGCAGGTGTGTTCAGAAATGCAGATATTTATCGGTCGCTTTGATCGGTACCGAACGCCGGTGAAGCGGTTGGTCAAGGAAGATCACGGCATTCTCGGACTGGCCTTCTCGCCGGATTCGTCCTGGATTCTCTCGAGCGGGTACAATGGCCGATCCCGCATTTGGGACTGGTCGAGCGAGACGCCGTTGGCCGAGTACGCCGGGGCCGGCGCTGCTATCCAGTGGTCGCCGGATGGGCGGTGGATCGCCTGGAAGGATGAGTTTCAATGGGAGTTACTGCGGTTTGACCCGCCCACGGGATGGTCCGTAATTCCGGAGGTGCCACCCGACGTCCCTTCCGAGGCCAACGCGGGCCCCGCGGTGGTCCGCTTTCATCCGGCGGGAGACCGATGGGCCAGTGGTTCCTACGACGGCGTTCGGTTGTACCCCAAGTCAGGTCGCAAGGAAGCAGCGCATTGGCCATGCGACGACGGCATGATCCGGCACCTGTCCTTCTCGGCGGATGGAACCCGGCTGTGGGCCCTGAGCCTGAGCAACCGGATCACACTGGCCGTGGAGGGCGATGCGTCGCGGCCCCGATTGCGTTTGATCGAGCGTCAACCGCTTCCCAATTCCGGGCGCGGAGATATCGCCCCCTCCGGTGAAGCCTGGATTGTGTCGACCAATGGCTCGTTTTGGTGCGATGCCCAAGGTCGTTGGCAGCCGGTCTCGCTGCCGTCGCGCAGTGTCATCGGATCGATTCATACGAGCGGAAAGTTATTGGCCAGCTGGGGGATCGATGCCGCTCCGGCCGTGGTTGTTTGCGAGGATGGGTTCCGGGTGCGGTTGCTGGAATACCCCCCAGAGTTGTCCGCCTTGGGCGAGGCCGGTGAACTGGTCTTTTGTCCGGTGTCCCGAAGGCTCTTTGGCACCATGACTCATGGGCTCGTGGCATGGGATGTGGATTCGGGAAAGATCCTGTGGCAGCGGTTGCTGGATCCAGTGGGGGTCTATGGTCGCGTGGCCGTGACTCCCGATGGTCAGCGATTGGCTGTAGCACTGGGAACCCGCTCACTCCACTTGCTGCAAGCGCAGGACGGATCTGTGATTTCCCAACTGCGGTTGCCCGAAAAGCTGCGCCTCACCTCACTGAGTTGGGATTCTCGTGGTCGGCGACTGCTCGCTGCCAGTGTGGTGCATGCCTCGTACCTTTGGGACCTCGACGCCTTGCAATCGGGCTTAGCCCACGAGGGGGTCGCAAATCCTGATTTGGCCCAACCCATCGTCCCAGAGAAGATTCCCTAAGTTCGGGATCCCGGCAGGCCTCAGAGCCGCACCTACCGCAGCGAGTTAGTCTTGCGCGAAGAGATTCAGAACTCCGTCGAGCCCGCTGAAATTGAGCGCATGCATGGCTTGTTGACGCACGACCGGCTTGGCTCGGTAGGCGATGCCCATGCCCGAAGCGCCCATCATCTTGAGGTCGTTGGCGCCGTCTCCGATGGCGATGGCGCGGGAAGGTTCGACCCCGAGGCGCGCGGCCAAAGCGCGGAGCTCCGTGGCCTTGCGGTCCGCGTCCACAATGTCGCCCAACACGCGACCTGTCAGACGTCCCGCCTGGGTTTCAAGAGTGTTGGCCATTGCGTGGTCGAGCCCGAGGCGCGCCTGAAGTCGATGGGTGAAGTAAGTGAACCCTCCGGAGATCAGCAGGGTTTTCCAGCCAGACTCTTGGGCAAATCGAATGAGTTCCTCTGCTCCCGGTGAGAGTCGCAGTCGTTCTTCGTACACCGCCTCTAGAGCGGATTCCTCTAGGCCTTCGAGCAAGGCCACCCGCTTTCGCAAGGCACCGGCAAAGTCGAGTTCGCCGCGCATGGCCGCTTCGGTGATGGCCGAGACCTGGGGTTTTACACCAATGCGGTCGGCGATTTCGTCGATGCACTCGATGGTGATGAGGGTCGAGTCCATGTCCATGACCAGCAGGCTGAAATCCGCACGGCGTCGGTTCTCAGGCACGAAGGCGATATCCACCTGATGGGATTCAGCCAAGGCCTTGAGCTCCGGAGTGGCCGCAACCTTCCGCCAGCGGGCTGAATGCCCACGGGTGGCGTCGGGCGAGCGGCCTAACTCGTTGCCGAAGGCGGTGATGGCAGCCTCGGGCAGCGTCGTGGACTGGATGACAAGCTCGGTCATGATGCGGCGTGGAGACTGGGATCTCCTTGGGCGGGATGTCATGCCGTTTCCACGATTGCCCTCGCCGGAAAACCCGTCAGGTTGGCGCAGTCGAGACCGCTGGAGAGCACGTTGGGTTGCTCATCCTTGGCCCTGTCAGCGGTCCTCCTCAAGTCCCTTCGAGAGCGTCATGCCCATTTACGAATACGAACTTTGTGACGGCAACTGCGCCGCCTGCGGTGGCCAGTTCACCCTCCGGCGACCCATCACCGCGCCCGAACTGACCGCTTGCCCGGCCTGTCGCAAACCCGTCCGCAAGGTGATCTCCGGTTTCAGCACGCCCCATCACCTGAAGCCCCTGTCGACCACCGATGCCAAGAAAGCAGGATTCTCGGTCTTCAAACGGGTCAATAAGGGGGAGTACGAGCGCCAGTGATCTGGCCCACGGAATTGATCTACAGAAAATTCTGTGGGATTGCTGGTCTTTGAGCTGAACCGCTAGGCTACGCGTCCTGTGAGCAAGACGCCGACTGCGCCGAAAAAACCGATCTCCCGTCCCCGCCGTGTGGGACTCATTTCCCTCGGATGCGCCAAAAACCTGGTAGACGCCGAGATCATGCTCGGATCTCTCCTCAGAGAAGGCATTGAGATCGTCAACGATGCGTCCCAAGCCGACGCGGTGATCGTCAACACCTGTTCCTTCATCGACGCCGCACAAGAGGAGTCGGTGGATACCATTTTGGAGTACAGCGCCCTGCGCGAAGCCTCGCGTCGGGGTCAGGCTCTCATCGTGTCCGGGTGCATGCCGCAGCGTTATCGTGACGAGTTGCCCAAGTTGATGCCCGAGGTGGATGTGTTCATGGGCATTGACCAGGTGGAGCAGGTGGGGGCGCTGGTTAATGAGGCCATCGCCAAGAGGGCCTCCCGAGTGGGTGCCGAGGCAGTGACTCCGCAGGCACCGCAGGGAGCTCGCGTGAAAGGGCGCCTCAAGGAGTTGGAAAAACAAGCCCCGGCCCATGACCATGCCGACGAGACGGCTCTCCGTGGCACCGATCGTTTCGGCAAGAGTCGCATCGCCCTGACTGCGGCCCAGCAACCGGAGGTTCCCTCGGTGGATGTCACGGTTCGACCCAGCTACATCCCGCATTTTGACACCCCGCGCTTCCGTCTCACTCCGAAGCACTTTGCGTATGTGAAGATCGCTGAAGGCTGCAACCATCCGTGCAGCTTCTGCATCATTCCTCGGATGCGCGGATCCCACCGCAGCCGGGCGCAGGCCGACATCGTGGCCGAGGCCAAGGCCTTGATCGCCGACGGGGTGCGCGAGCTCAACCTCATCTCCCAGGATTCCACTTATTACGGGCTCGATCTGCGTCCCAATCACAGCCGGGCCATTTCTTCGCCAGAACGCTTCAAAGCAGCCACCCAGGCCCTGCCGGTCGATGCCACCACGCTGTGCACGCTGCTGCGCGAGTTGAATGCGCTGAAGGGCGATTTCTGGATCCGGCTTCTGTACACCCACCCGGCCCACTGGACCGACGAGTTGATCCGGACCATCGCTGAGTGCCCCAAGGTGGCCCGGTATGTGGACATGCCCTTGCAGCACATTCACGACGACATGCTCGCACGGATGCGCCGTGAAACTTCGGGCCAGTACATTCGCGACCTCATCACCCGGATCCGGGCCGGCATCCCTGGCATCACATTGCGAACGACCTTCATCGTGGGTTTCCCGGGCGAGACGGCCGCGCATTTCAAGACCTTGATTGAGTTCATCGAAGAGACCCGCTTTGAGCGTCTGGGCATTTTCGCTTACTCCCGCGAGGACGGCACGGTGGCCGGCAAGATGGAGAAGCAACTGACCCCCAAGACCCGCCAGAAGCGTCGGGAACTTTCTATGGCCGCACAGCATCGTGTCGCCGTGGGCATCGCCGAGGGGTTTGTTGGTCGGACGCTGAAGGTGATCACCGAGGGCGAGGCGTCGGCGAAGGAACTGTCTAAGGCCAACATCAGCTCTTGGGAGCATGGACTCATTCGAGGCGAAGACACGGGAGTGATGGCCCTCAAGGGACACTACACGATCGCCCGCGGTGAAGCCGACGCGCCCGACATCGATGGCCGCGTGTATATCCAGGGCAAGGTGCCGATTGGGAAGTTCTGCAAGGTTCGCATCATCGGCCACACCGACTACGACCTCATCGCCGAGCCGGTTTGAGGTTCTCGGGGTTGCCGTTTGGGGGCGGAGCGAAGAATCGTTGGAAGAATCTATTGCTCCACAGGGGTGCTTTCTGGATGATCCGTCCGCTCGCAAGAGCAACCTGGTCGGGGCGTAGCGTAGCTTGGTAGCGCGTCTGAATGGGGTTCAGAAGGTCGTGAGTTCAAATCTCACCGCCCCGACCATTTTTCAATGTACCGGCCTCCCGCAATGGGAGGCTAGGAATCGCGGTTGTCGGCGTTTATCGAGAGTTGCCGAGAGTTGCCGTTCGAACACCTCCCAGTTACAACAAAACCTTTGAAATCAGGCGTCTTGAGTAGTTTGGCGGACCAAAGTCCTGTCCTTCCAGAGATAGGTTTCGTGGGGATCTTTGCGGACCTTCGGAGTCTCTTCATCCGCCGGCAAATCTGCTCATTCCGAGGACGGACTCAGAGGCCCAGGCCTGAAGACGCCAATAACGAAGGGTAACTCAATGAGTCAGGCCTGTGGTGCCCCTCGAGATGGTGATTCAGGTCCATCTCTGCCCTGCGCCCAGCCCCTCAAAAGGAATCCCTTTTCTGCGACCAGACCGTCCCCACGGGGTAGGGATAGGTAGGGTCCGAATCCCGGCGGCATGAGCGCGAGGGACCCACGTTTTGAATTTCCGTCCAACCGCCCGACAAGTGCAGTCGTGCATCCCTTCATAATTTTCCGATTCCGCCTCGTTACAGTCTCCAAATGGGATGCGGTAACCGAGAAAGGCCGGTAGCTTTCCGGTTATGCACGTTCCCGGATGGCTGATGACCGTTGCGATGTTGATGTCGCTTTCGATCGGTCGAGCCTTGGCCGGTGAAACGGCGACGGCGGTTGCCACGATCACTGCAGGCTTCGTGAGCGACATCACGGTGACCTCTGGAGGATCAGGGTACACCAGTGAGCCAGCGGTCACCCTGAGCGGTGGCGGTGGCAGTGGGGCAACGGCTAAGGCGATCCTGAGCGAGGACAAGGTGGCGGCGGTGGTGGTGCTGACGGCTGGAACCGGTTATTCAACGGCACCCACGGTGGTGGTTGACGCACCGCCGAAGCCTTTGAGCGTCAAGTTGGAGATGGTGCCCAAGCTGACTGTAGAGGGTCCTGTAGGTAGCTATGCTCGGGTGGAGTCTGCGGCCAGCCTGAGTGGTCCATGGACGATGTGGACGAACGTGATGGTGGGAGCCGAGGGCACGGTTCTGGTAGATTTGTCACCGGGATCAGCGGCTCGATTTTATCGTGGGGTTGCTGAAAAGCCGCCTGGCACCGCCGGTTTTGTTTGGATCGTTCCCGGGACCTTCGCGATGGGGAGCCTGCCGTGCGAGGAGGGACGCGATCCTCTTGAGATCCAACATACTGTGACGTTGACGCAGGGGTTCTGGCTGTCAGACCACGAAGTGACGCAAGCAGAGTACGAGGCGGTAATGGGGAGCAATCCGTCGTATTTCAAAGGAGACCTGAACCGTCCGGTGGAGTCGGTGAGTTGGAACGATGCGGTGGCCTACTGCCAGAAGTTGACGGATCGGGAACGAGCGTGGGGACGGATCACTTCCCAGCAGGTGTAACGGTTACCGACGGAAGCGGAGTGGGAATACGCGGCGCGTGCTGGAAAGGGAGGTGCGCGATATGGAGAGCCGAATGCGATCGCGTGGCATGCAGGGAACTCTGGACTCCAGACGCATGCTGTGAAGCAAAAGGCAGCCAATGCGTGGAAGCTTTATGACATGATGGGGAATGTGGGTGAGTGGTGTGGTGACTGGTATGGGCACTACCCGACTGGCAGTGTGACGGATCCGACAGGTCCGAGTTCGGGCTCCTACACCTACCGCGTGCTCCGCGGGGGTAGTTGGAATACCGGGAACGCGCGCTCGGCCTCCCGGGACAGGTCCGGCCCGGATAACTCTAACTACAACCTGGGCTTCCGCCCCGCCCTCAGTTCAGTTCGGTGAGCTCAAAGCGCCGCCGGAGGCGGTTGGAGCGGAGCGGCGGCGGAGCCTGAGTTGGGAGGGGTTGAACGACAGTTCACCTGTCGGTTGCCGGGTCAGCGTTCGGAGATTGATTGGGTTTTCAGAAAATGGAAACCCCGAAGATGAAAAAGGGCGCTCCCCGACTCTCGACCGTGTGGAGTGGGAGCACATCGGACGCGTGCTCGCAGACTGCGGGGGCAACATCACCCAGACCGCGCGACTGCTGGGATTGGATCGGCGCACCCTGCGGCGCAAGTTGGGCAAATATCCACCCAGGCACTGACAACGAGACGGGCGCTGATCCATGGATCTCGCCTCAATCAATCGTTCATCGGGACCGGACCTCGGATCCTCTGCTGGCGACTACGCTTCTGCATAGTCTTTCCAGATTCGCGGCAATTGTCCGAACGACCGCCGCATCGCCATTCGTCCCCACACAGCCGCGTGCTCCGGGTCTAATCGAGTTGCGGAAGTAGGTAATGCAAACGATTTGCATTTACTGTTGGGGTGTCACATTGGAGCCTCTTCATCGATGTTGGCGATGAGAAGGCGTGGCAACCAATTGGAGGGATACCGGCGCTGTTTCAGTGGGCTGCTGGTTGGCCTGATGACGTTGATGCTCTGGTTGTCGGCCGATGCCGCTGCGCATCGCCAGCGCTACCAATTGCGCCAACCCGCTCCCGCCCCGCCCGCATGAACAGCTTTCTCGACTACGGCTTCCTGGTGCGGGCGCTCCTCGCAGGCGGACTGCTCGCGGTGCTCTGCGGCGTGCTCTCGCCGTTCATCGTGCTGCGGCGGATGGCCTTCGCGGCCGACGGGCTGGCCCACGCCAGCTTGGGCGGACTCGCGGTCGGCCTGGTCCTGCTGCGTTCCGGCCCCCTGCCCACGGCCGCGAACTACGCCATCAGCTTCGTGTTCACCTGCGGCGTCGCCCTGGCCATCGCCTATTTCGCGCGACGCGTGCAGTCGGACACGGCGGTCGGCGCGTGCTACGTCGCCGCCTTCGCGCTCGGCGTCACGCTCCTGTCGCTCCGGCAGCGGGGGCTCGGTCGTCTGGAACACATCTTCTTCGGGAGCATACTCGCGGTGCAGCCGCTCGAGCTCACCCTGCTCGCCGGCCTCACCCTGCTCACGCTCGCCGCCTGCGTTGGATGCTGGCGCTGGCTCGGCGCGTGGACGTTCGACGAGGAGCTGGCCCGTGCCGAAGGCGTGCCGGTCGTCGCGCTCCGCTACGCGCTCATGCTGCTGGTCGCGGCCACGGTCATCGTGGCGACGCGCGTCGTCGGGGTGCTGCTGGTGGCGGCGCTGCTCGTGTTGCCGGGCGCGGCAGGCTGCTTGGGTGCCCGGCGGTTGTCGCGCATCGTGCTGGCTTCGCTGGCGGCGGCGCTGGTCAGCGCGCTTTCCGGCATGGCCGCCTCCAACGCCGCGAACATCCCGCCCGGCCCAGCCATCGTGCTGTGCGCCTTCGGCTGCTTCCTCGTGGCCTTTGCCTGGAGCCGCTGGCGCGACCGCCGGGCGTTCCATCCGCCGTCGCTGGCGCCCTTGCACTGACTCTCTTCACCCGTGGAACACACACAACCAACCATGCAAAAAAGAAGAACCATCCCCCTCGCCGTCGCGTTGCTCGCCGCCTTCCCGGCACTGCGCGCGCAAGAAGCCACCACCTCCGCGGTCATCATGGAGAAGGTGGTCATCCACGGCACCACCGACACCGACGGACTGCGGCTCGAAGCGCCCGCCGCCACCGCCTCGCGCCTCGGCGTGCCCGTCCGCGACATCCCGGCCAGCGTCTTCACGCTGGACCAGGCCGCGTTCCAGGCGCGCGGTCTCCGAACGGCCCAGGAAGCCGTCGAGAGCGTGGTCGGCTTCACGGGGGCCAACTCCGCCGGGAACGGCGCGACGTATTCCACGCGCGGGTTCGTCGGCGACAACGTGGCCCAGCTCTGGGACGGCGTGCGCCTGCTCAACCCGGCGATGAGCGCGCGTCCGCTCGATACCTTCAACCTGGCCGCCGTCGAAGTCATCAAAGGCCCCGCCAGCGTGCTGCACGGCGAGGGCGCGGTCGGCGCGGCCATCAACTTCCTGCCCAAGGAGCCGAGCCGCGACCGCTTCACGGCGGAAGCGCTCGCCAGCTACGGCACCTGGAACACCGTCCGATTGGGCGCGGGCGCGGGCGGACCCGTGGCTGACACGGGGCTCAGTTATCGGGCCGACTTCAGCCGGCAGGCCAGTGACACTTTCCAGCGCGACGGCGGCTACGAGTATCACAATTTTTCCGCCGCGTTGCGCTACGACGTGAGCGAACAGTTCGCGTTCACCCTCTATACCGAGGCGTTGCAGGACGACCTGAACGCCTACTGGGGCGTGCCCTTAGTCAACGGTCGCCTGGACGAACGGCTGCAGCGCGCGAACTACAACGTCGCCGACAACGTGATGAAGTCCGAGACCTACTGGTTCCGGCTCAAGGCGGAGTGGACGCCTTCGGACGCCGTGCGCGTGAACAACCTCGCCTACGGGGCCGTCGCCAACCGCGACTGGAAGAACGCCGAAGGCTACGACTACGACCCCGTCGCGGGTCGCCTGACCTACCGTGACCTCGGCATCGTGGAGCACGAGCAAAGCCTCTTCGGCGACCGGCTCGAAACGCTCTTCACGCACGAGCTGGCCGGCCGCGAGAACCGGCTGGCCCTCGGCGGCGACTTCAAGCGCACCGAGTTTTTCCGCCTCGCGGACTTCCCGAGCGGGAGCTTCACGACCGACGCCTTCAACCCCGTCCGTCCGACCTATGCGCTCGCGAGCGGCGCGGCCGGGCCTAGCCAGAGGGGGGCCGACTACACCATCACGCAGGCGGGACCGTTCGTGGAGGACCAGTTCGCGCTGCTGCCCAGCCTCAAGCTCGTGGCCGGAGCGCGCTACGACCACATCCAGAACGATGTCTTCAACCGCGACAGCGGCACGAGCTACGGTCGCGACTTCAACCCGTTCACCTATCGCGGCGGTGTGGTATGGGAAGTCGTCACCAACACGACGCTCTACGGCCAATACACCACGGCCGCGAATTCGCCCCGGTCGTTCGTGAACATCGGCGGCGCGGCGTTCGGCGGCTACAGCTTCAGCCTCGAGAAATCCCGGCAGTTCGAGTTCGGCGCGAAACACACCGGATGGGACGGCCGAGCGGAGGCCACGCTCGCCTACTTCGACATCGAGAAGGACCGGATCCGCACCTTCCGGGTCGGCAACGAACGCGTCGGCGCGCCTGCCGGCCAGCAGCGGTCGCACGGCATCGAACTGGAAGGCGTGCTGCGGCCGGTCGCCGGCTGGACGCTCGGCGCGAACTTCACCGCGCTGAGCGCGGACATCGACCACCCGGGCTTCGCGGACGACGGTGCACGGCCCTCGAACGTGCCGCTCCAGCAGGCCGGTGTGTTCACCAGCTACCGTTTCCCCTTCGGCCTCGAGCTCGGAGCGGACGTCCGCTGCGTGGGCAACCGCCTCGGCAACGACCCCGGCGGGGCGCGCTTCACGATGGACGACTACACGGTCGTGGGCGCTTACGCCGCGTATGCCTGGAAGCAGTTCACCCTCACGGTGCGCGGCCGCAACTTGGCCGACAAGACCTACCTCGCCTGGGCAGAAGACGACTACGGCAACCAGGCGCTCGTCGGCGCACCCGCGAGCGTCGAGGTCGAGCTCCGCGCTCGTTTCTGAACCGGCGGCTCCCATGAAACGCCTGCTCTTCCTCACGCATCGCTGGCTCGGCCTGACCCTGGGCGTGCTCGTCACGCTCTGGTTCGCGAGCGCGTTCGTGATGATGTACGTGGGCTTCCCTTCTCTGACCGCGGTGGAGCGCTGCGCCGGGCTGGCCGCGCTCCCCAGTTCCTCGTGGCGCGTGTCGGCGGCGCAAGCGTCCGCCGCGGTCGGATCCAGCCAGCCGCCGTCCAGCGCGCGCCTGGGCGAAGTGCTCGGCCGTCCCGTCTATCACTTGCGTCCGGCGGACGGCGGCCCGTGGGTCACCGTCCGAGCGGACGACGGGCAGCCGCTTCCCACTGTCGCGCCGGAGACGGCCGTGGCGATCGCCCGGCGCTTCGCCGCCGGCACCTACGCCACGGCGAGACACGACGGCCTCCGCGACCACGACCAGTGGACGGTTTCAAGCTCGCTGGACCCCTTCCGCCCGCTGCACCGCGTCGCGCTCGGCGACGCGGACGGCACCGAATTCTATGTCTCCGCCCGCACCGGCGAGGTGCTGCGCGACACGCGACACCGCGAACGGATGCTCAACTACGCCGGAGCCGTCACGCACTGGGTCTATCCGACCTGGCTGCGCCGTCACAACGTCACCTGGCGCGTCACGCTGCGTATCCTCGCGGGCGCCGCGATGATGCTCCCGCTCACCGGCCTGGTGCTGGGCCTGCGCCGCGCGCGGGTCGCTTGGCGAACGTTTCGAGGCGCGCGCCGCTGGCATGTGCTGACCGGTGCGGCCTTCGGGGTCTTCGCCGTGACGTGGCTGTTCAGCGGTTTTCTCTCGTTGCGCTTCACGGGCATCTTCGACGACGGCGAACCGACCCGCGCCCAGACCGAAGCCCTCGCCGGCGGCGCGTTGGACCTCGCCGCCTTCACCCGCGCCCCCGGCGACGCGTTCGCCGCGATCGCGGACCTTCGCCTCAAGGAAGGCCGACTCGTGCAGGTCGCCGGCCAACCCTTCTATCTCGTCCGCGCCGCGCCGGACCAAACCCGTCTCTTGCCCGCCGGTGGCTCCGGCCCCGTCCTCGACACGTTCGCTCCCGGACTTCTCCGCGAACGCGCCGCGGCCCTGCTGCCCGGCCACCGGTTGGTCGCCTTCGAAGAATTGACCGCCTACGACGCGCACTACTATTCACGCCGCCCCGGAGAGGACCCGCGTCCGCTGCCCGCGTGGCGCATCCGTTTCGATGATGCCGACGCGACCTGGTTCCATCTCGACCCGCGGACCGGCCAATTGACCGAGCGCCTGACACGCGGTGCCCGCGCCTACCGCTGGCTCTTCAACGGCCTGCACAGCTTCGACTGGCCGTGGCTCGCCGCCCGCCGCCCGCTGTGGGACATCGTCGTCATCACGCTGTTGCTGGGCGGGCTGGCCACCACCCTCTTCGGTCTGCGCCTCTCGTGGAGGCGCACCTCTTTGGTCGGCCCGACCGACCGGCCTCCCGACCGTGTGGTCGGCAGCTCCGATTCTCCCGTTCCTCAACATCAACCGTAGATTCATCAAGCATCCCCATGGACACCCGGAAAAGGGGTCAGGAAAAGGGGGCAGTTCTTGATATTGTCTACTCCCCACCCTGCTTCCTCCGGCGATACAAGAGATGGTTCAGATAACCGCGCGTGCCCATCGCCAGACGCTCGGCGATCCACCCCACCGTCATCGTCGTCTCCGCCCGCAAGCGCGCCGCCAAAGCCACCTTCACTGAGTCCCCCTTGGGCCGAGTTTTGAGATCCGCTTCCTGCCACTGCCCCGCTTCAACTTCTCCGCGATGATGAGTTCCGCCTACGTCTCCGCCGTCTCCGCGCGCTCCTCGCCGTAATGCTCCGCCCCGCGCCGTTCCTCCAACGCCCTCTCAAGCCGTTGCCGCCCGGCCGGGCTGTCTTTGGGGATGCCCCACTCGCCCAGCAACCGATCCGCCCGCAACCACCTCGGACGTTTCGAGCGCACGAGCAAGTACGCCGGCCAACTGCTCCAGGCAAAACTCTCCAAGGGCACATCCGCCACCACCAGTTTCGCCCGCGCCGGATTCAAGTGGACGTAATCGCCCACGCTCTTGAGATAACCGTTACCCGATCCGTCCACGATCAGCGACTTGTAGCGCCCAGAGAACAAGTGGCCGAAGAGCTTGTGCCGCCGGTTGAAGCGACTCGTGTAAGTGCCCAGCAACCACTTCATCCCGGCAACCAGATTGGGCTGCGGCGTCTCGACCACCACATGAAAATGGTTCGGCATGAGGACATAGGTGAACCTGCCAGCCCGTCTTGGCGCAAGCCTCGCCCAGCGTGTCGACGAAGCGTTGGGGATCCGCATCATCCATGAAGATCAGTTCGCGCCGGTCACCGCGATTCATGACGTGATAAATCGCACCAGCATACTCGACTCTCAATTTGCGGGTTAGGCCGGGGGAGTGGCTTTGTCAGCTTTATGTATCAATATCAAGAACTGACCCCTTCACGGTGTGATGGATCGGGGTTGATTGAGGAATTGGAAAACGGCGTCTCCGAATCGGTAGTTCATCACCCCATCAAAGGCCTGATCGAGCCAAGGGCGGGCATTGCGGAACGTGTTGGCTGAATGCGTCCCTCGATGCGGCCCGGGGCGATGGAATACTCTCGACGGATCCGACTGCCCTCCACGCCGCCCCAGCCTGCCGCCTTCAGGGCGGGGTCGATGTGTTCGGCGCGTATCTCGGATTCATTCATCGGTTTTGCCTTTAAAGAGGAAACCCTTGAAAATCAGGGATTTGTGAACTTTTGCCGCCGTTTCTTGGTTTTGCCTTTAAGGAAGTCTCAGGTCCAAAACGGCACATAACTCCGGTAACGGGTGGAGGTTTGGGTGGGGTCGGCCAGCTTGATTTTGCCGGCATCCACCGTGGTGGCGATGATCTGCGAGACGGACGCCACCTTTCCTTCCGGCAATTGGAATCGCTCCCGCAGGCTTTGGTTGGTCATTTTCTCGTTCATCACATAACGCAGGCAGCAATGTTGGTAGCAGGCCCGGATGCGGTCGTTCCGATCCATGCCATCCAGGGTTTGGTGTGCGAACAGCACCGCGGACGTGCGCCGGTCCCCCACACGGAAATCGGGGGCGGGCAGCTGAAATACCTCCGCCGCCTGGATCACCTTGTCCACGCCGCTGCCCTTTTCTTCGCAGATTCCCAGCCGACGCATCACATCCGCTAGCCGCTCATTGCGCGACTGGTATTCGTCGATGAAGCGGTCGGTTGGGATGAAGGGCTTTCCGGGATTGGAGATTTCCATCCGGTCCTCGTAGATCTCGATCATCACCGAAGAGCCTGATTCATTGAAATCCTGGTGGATCAACGCGTTGGCCACCAGCTCGCGGACGGCGATCTCCGGGAACATCTTCACTTCCCGGCGCAAGGCCTGCTCGATCACTTCATTGGACGGGACCAGTCCGTTGATGAACTCCACCAGTCCCTGGAAGCCGACGGCATAGCCTTTTGTCCCCGGCTTGTCGGTCTTCGTTTTCAGCTTGTTCCTGCCCTCATAGACGATCACTCGCGCCGCCTTGCGCGCCAGCCGGTCAAAGGCATCCAGCCGCTTGGCAAACAGCAACCCGCCCAGGTTCGTAATCGTCCAACCTTGCCCTTGTCGCACGATCAGCTTCTCATGTTGAATACGCTCCAGGACGCCCGTCCGGTTCGCCGGATACGGCAGATGCAGCAGGTCGAAGTAGCTTTGGGTGTCCAGCACCTGAACCACCTTGTCATCGTCGCAATCCGTCATGGCCGGTTGGGAAAGCCAGTCCGGCTGGCCCTCGGCAAAGATCGCCCGCAACCGGTCCTCGCTCATTGGCACCAGCTCTTCACCGGCGCGCATCAGGTAGGATCCCTCGAAATTGAAGGCCGTTCCGCGAGGCCTGCTGGGAATGGCGAACACCAGCACCCGGCCATCGGGATGTGCGACCTCCTCGATATCCACGCGGAAACCCAGCGCCTGGAAAAGCTTGGCCGCCATGTCGATCGGATCATTGAAGGCGGCCGTGCCCACCACCCGGCGGGGCGGATGGTCTTCGATGCCCAGCAGCAGATGCCCACCGCCCTCATTCGCCAGGGCCACGCAGTATCGGTAGAGCTTGCGGTTGTCGAACTGAGCCTTCGCCTCCTTGAACTCCAGATTCTGGTGTTCGGAACGGGCCGCTCGCCAGGCGTCGATCTGTGAAACCGTGATTGCCATGCTTTCGGACGAGTTATGGTAGGAAAGGCATCGTGAGCCAAGGTCCTAAAGTTCAATAGCCAACTCGCTTGTCGGTGCCGGATCACCGATGAGTGAGGATGCGGTATTGATGGGCGGGGACTTCGATGGCTGTGGAGTCTGCGGGGTGGGGAGGTTCCTGTTTCCAGAGGCGCAGGTCTTGGAGGCCGAGATCTTGGGGCGATATCCGCACGGGCGTGTCCCGGGGGTTGAAAAGGGCGATGATCCGATCTTCCTGCCAGCGGCGTTCGAAGGCGAGGAGGCCGAACCGCTGCTCAAGGGGCAGCGTGTGATAATCTCCGCGGCGGAGGGCGGGGTGCGCGTGCCGGCGTTGGATCCAATCGCGATAGTACTTCGCTTGAGCCGTGTCCACGGTCACCGCGTCGGCTGGGCGCTCGTGGCCGGAGGGCAGTCGCTTCTCTGGCGTGTAGTGGAGATCGGCCCAGACCATGGGTTTGCGGCAATCGGGATCATCGGCTCCCCACATCCCGACTTCGTCCCCGTAATACAGGTACGGGGCTCCGGGCGAGAGGAACTGCAGGGCGATCATTTGCCGCCATCGGGCTTTCTCGGCTGCGTTGGGGGCCCGCGGATCGTAGCCCCGGTCCTCCTTGAGTGAGGCTCCGTGGTCTTGGCGTGCCGACGGGTTGACCACCGCCGATCCGACCCGCGCGGTGTCGTGGGAGCCCAGGAGATTCTGGAGGGCCAGGCATCGGTCGTAGCCGTAGTGCCGGTGCTGGAGTTCCAGAGCTTCCGCGAACTGGGCCGGTGTGATGGATCGGGGTTGATTGAGGAATTGGAAGACGGCGTCTCCGAATCGGTAGTTCATCACCCCATCAAAGGACTGATCGAGCCAAGGGCGGGCATTGCGGAAGGTGTTGGCTGAATAGTCCTCCCACCAGATCTCACCGGTGATGTAGGCCTGTGGGTTGAGGGTGTGCACCCATCCCCGGAACTCCTTCCAGAATCCCATGGGCACTTCAGCAGCAACGTCCACGCGCCACCCGTCGATGCCCTCCTCGGGGTTGCCGTCGCCATTGGGGTCCATCCATCGGCGCACGATCGAATGGAAATGCTGGCGTACTTCGGGGTGCAAATTCTCCGCATCCCGTTGGATTTCCGGTAGGTCTTTGATGCCGGACCATCCCTGGTAGTCGAACTCATCGGCCGGGGTGGCCGGATCATCCCAGCGGGTGATGTGGAACCAGCGGGCGAAGCGGCTGCTGGGGCCTTCCCGTCGGGCCTGTTGGAGGGCCCAGAAGGTGGTTCCGGTATGGTTGAAAACCCCATCGATGATGATGCGCATCTTCCGGTGGTGGGCTTCGCGGATGAGTTTCAGGAACAGCCGGTCGGCTGCACTCCAGCGCCAAGTGGCCGGATCGGCGGGATCTTCGGCGGCGAACAGAGCGGCATCGCCGGCGGGATCCGGACCGAAATGACGGTCGATATGATGGTATCGCGCCGCGCCATATTTGTGGAGCGACGGGGAGTCGAAGACCGGATTGAGATACAGGGCATTGATGCCCAGATCTTTCAGGTAATCGAGTCGGTCGAGAATGCCTTGGAGATCGCCTCCGTAGCGGCGGAGTTGGGCGTTGTGGTAGAAGTCTTTTCCGCTGGCCTGCTCCCACGGTTGGAGTGCGTACCAGTCGGAAGTCCAGGGTGAGACCTTCCAACCCGCGGGTACTTCATAAGGCCAGGTGCCTTCGAGACTGGCAGGGACCGGGTCGTTCTTCGCGTCCCCGTTGCGGAACCGTTCGGGAAAGATCTGGTACCAAATGGCGTCAGCCGCCCAGTCCGGCGGAGTGGCCAGAACCCGAGGCGTCCACAGCAGTATGAGCCACACGGTGATTCCGCGGAGCATTCGGAGAGACTCTGGGGTTGCAGTCATGGGGGCTTCGTTCTTGTCCACCTGGGCCATCGGTGTGGCCGCCGATCGGGGGGTGGTGGGGATCGTACGGAGTAATTCTTAGGCTGGGTTACTTGGCAGCCAGATCGTAGCAGAGGATCTCGCTGTCGTTTCGAAGGTAGATTCGCCGGTGGGCAAAAGCCGGATGACTCCAGACGACCGGACGACCGGGGTCGCGGTTGTCCGGTTCGATGACGTGCGCCCGGCTGAGTTCCTCGTACCCCTTCGGTGACAGGCGGGCGATGATCAGGTCGCCCTGTTCGCTGAGCAGGAACCATTGCGCCCCGTTTTTCACCACGAAGCAGTTTCCCCAACGCTCGGCCTTGCCCACGGTGGGCTGGAAGGTCTCCCAGAGGCGCTCACCGGTATCCAGACGCAGGCAGCGGAACTGTCCGTAACTGCAAGGGCCGTACACATAGCCGTCCTCCACCCACGGTGTGGCCATGATGGAGTTGAGATTCACGGTGTCGCGCTCGCTTTGCTTCGCGGTCTTCCAGGCCACCACTGGCACCTCGTGTCCGGGTTCAAATCGCAGACGCATGGATCCATTGTAGAAGCAGGTGAGGAAGAGTCCGTCGTCCAGCAGACGGGGAGTGGGGATGGCCAACCCGTAGTTGAGTTTCCAAGGTTCACTCCAGAGCACTCGGCCGGTCTCCGGATCCAGTCCGTTCACCGCCTCGGCATGCCAGAGGATTAATTGGCGTCGGCCGCCGAGTTTATAAATGACGGGGGGACAGTAACCGGGCTCTTTGGCGGACAGGGCTCGCCAGAGTTCGCGCCCGGTGTTTTTGTCGAAAGCAACGGCCACGCTCCCTTCGCCACCGACCATGCAAATGAGCTTATTTCCATCGAGCAGCGGATGCGCCGAAACGCCCCAAATCGGAACCTTGAGCCCGTAATCGGCCACGAAGTCCCGGCTCCAGACCACAGATCCGTCCCGGGTGTTCTGGCAGGCAAGCTGGCCCATGGCTCCCAGTGTGTACACGCGACCGTCGGCAACGACCGGTGTCGTTCGCGGACCCGCTGCGTAACTGACCGTGTAACTGGAATTGTAGGATCGTTGCCAGACCACCTTTCCATCGGCGGCATCGAGGCAAAGGACCCGTTCGGTACCGGCAATCGACGATGTGTCGAACGCATTTTTTGCTTTCGCCGCATTGGTTGCGACCTGGCGATCCATCAGGTACACCCGATTTCCGACCACGGCCGGTCCCGTGTATCCGGATCCGATGGCGGTGCGCCACACCCGTCGGGGGCCGCCGGCGGGAAATGCCTTCAGGATTCCACTCTCCCTCCAGTTTGCATCCCGCTGGGGTCCTAGCCATTGCGGCCAGTCATCGGCACGGAGTCCACCGTCGGTCCACGTTCCCAGCAACGCGAGGGCAGCTGCCACGCAAATGGGCCACCACCGATTTGCCCCGGAGTGCGTTGTGGGCAGGTGTTCTTGCATCGGTTCAGCCCAACTGATTTGCGGACAAATACAATCCCTCAGAGCGCCGCGAGGGCGGCGGCTTGTGCGGTGGGTAGATCGGCGGGGTTTGCGACGCTGGTGTTGAGGTTGCGCAAAAGGCCGTCTTTGAGGCCGTAGATCCAGCCATGCACCGTGACGTTTTGGCCGCGTGCCCAGGCGTCTTGGACGATCGTGGTTTGGCAGACGTTGGCGACTTGTTCGATGACGTTGAGTTCGCAGAGACGATCGTGCTGGGCGGGTTCACCGGGCAGGGCATCAATACGACACTGGTGTTTTTCGCGGACGTCTTGGACGTGGCGCAGCCAGTTGTCGGCGAGGCCCACGCGTTCGCAGCGCAGCACGGTGCGCACGCCGCCGCAGCCGTAGTGTCCCACGACCATGATGTGTTTGATTTTCAACACATCGACGGCGAATTGGATCACAGAGAGACAATTCAGATCGGTGTGGACGACGACGTTGGCGATGTTGCGGTGGACGAAGACTTCGCCGGGCAACAGGCCAATGATTTCATTGGCGGGTACGCGGCTGTCGGAGCAGCCGATCCACAGGTGCTCGGGGTTTTGTTGGCGGGAGAGTTTTTGAAAAAACTCCGGGTCGCTTTGGGTGATCTTGGCGGCCCAAGTTTTATTTTGGGCGAAGAGGTGCGTCAGGTCTGCCATTGGAAAGAGGGTGGATTTTTTAGAGGAGGCGCGCCTAGAGCAATTTGCGGTGGCCGCTCTCGGGGGGGGCGTTGGAATCAACGGGTTGCTCGGGTCCAGCGCCGGTGCGATCAAAAAAGTGTCAGTGAGGTTGATTGAGTGAGGTCGTTAGCGGTGGGTGAGGTGGATCACCTAGGCTTCAAAACCCCTCAATTTGCGTGTATAGACCACACTGATCCTAGACCCGAACTTCGCCCACTCTCCATGATCATGCATCTCCGTTGAATGAAACCTGAACTTGCTGCCGCCGCCAACTTCCGTCCTCTGCGCAGGGTTGCCTCCTTTGGGTTTGTTCAGTTCTTCCTGTGTCTTGCGATAGGCATCTCCCGGGTTGTGGGGGACACAGTGCCAGAGGTTTCCGTCATCCCGAAACCGTCACGGTTGGAAATGGGGCAGGGTCGTTTTGTGCTGGGACGCAACACGTTCCTCACCGTGGTGCCAGGAACGGAGGCCACCGGACAACAGCTCGCCAGCCTGCTGAGACGTTCGACGGGGCTCCCGCTTCCGGTGAGACGGTCGCCGGCCGCTGGCGAAGCCGGGAGGGCGGACTCCATTCAGGTGACGTTGTCGGGAGACTCGGCCGCATTGGGGGAGGAGGGCTACCAGTTGGAGGTGCTGCCCGACCGAGTCCTCATTCGTGCCGCGTCGGGTACGGGAGCTTTTTACGGATGCATGACTTTGCGTCAGTTGTTTCCCCCGGCCTTGGAGTCTTCAGTCCTCCAGCCCGGCGTGGCGTGGTCGGTGCCCGTGGTGAGGATCGAGGACAAGCCCCGCTTTCCCTGGCGCGGTGTGCTGCTCGATCCTGCGCGGCAGTTCATTGGTAAGCAGGGTATTCTCCGGTGCCTCGATTGGATGGCGTATCACAAGCTCAACCGCCTCCATCTTCATCTTACCGATGTGGATGGCTGGCGGGTGGAGATCCGGAAGTATCCCAAGCTGACGCGCGTCGGTGCCTGGGCCGACCTCGGGGAAGGGGTGCGGATCGGGGGCTTTTATACCCGGCAAGACATCCGCGAAATCGTCGCTCACGCCGCCCAGCGCTTCATCACCGTGATCCCGGAAATCGAGACCCCGTCCCATTCCGGGGCGGCGTTGGTTGCCTATCCCGAATTGAACTGCTTCGGGACCCGCCGGAGCATCGCCCCGTTTCCCATCGATCCGCTGTGCGGTTCAGAATTCTGTCCGGGCAACGAACGGGTGTTTGAGTTCCTCGATTGCGTGTTTGCCGAGGTGGCGGAGCTTTTTCCTTCACCCATTTTGCATGTCGGAGGAGACGAAGCGGAGATGCGATACTGGGGTGAATGCCCTAAATGCCAGGCCAAGCAGAAGCAGGTCGGAAATCTTCACGCCTGGTTCATGCAACGGGTGACGGAACTGGCCGCGAAACGCGGGAAACGCATCATGGGTTGGGGCGGTGTTGCGAAGGGGGCCATTTACACGTGCTGGGACAATGAGGGCAACAGCGGTTGGGCCGCGGCCAAATCCGGGTGGGACGTCGTGATGTCGACCGGCAACCATCACTATTTCAACTACAACATCGAGCGCACCACGCTGAAGACGGCCTATGACTTTGATCCTCTGCCGCCATCGGCAGGGCTCACGCCGGAGGCCCGGTCGCACGTGCTCGGTGTGGAGGCCTGCCTGTGGGGAGAGATGATCCCCGAGGATCACATCGAGAGTCAGGCTTTCCCCCGAGTGCTGGCCCTTGCTGAGCGCGGATGGGGCGTCGAAAAACCGGACTTCGAGGAGTTCCTGGGCCGGGTGAAAACCCATGTGAATCGCCTCGCCGCGATGGGCATTGTGACGGGCCCGGGATTCGGCCATCCCATCCAGCCCGCCCTTCCTGCTAGGGCTCAGGACGCGATGCCTCCGCTCATTTATCCCTCATGCTTCAACCGGAACGACGAGGACTGGCGGTGGACCCTGACAGGCATCGACCGCGGCCAGGGTTACGATGCGCTTTACCCCCTGCATGCGTTCGACGGCGACCTCGACACCTACCACATGACCTGGGGCCCGCGCCGCGATGTGGACTCCTTCACCATTGTCCTGGCGTCTCCAGCATCCTTCGATCGCATCCAAGCCATCACGGGAATGCCCAACGGCGACCACCGCCTCAGGCAGGGCGTGCTGGAGGTCTCCACTGGCTATGGCCGATGGCAGGAGGTTGCTCGCTTCAAAAATGGAGTGGCCGATGCCGCGCTGGATGACCGACGGGTGGTGGCCCTGCGGATCCGTTCGACCATCAACCAACCTCCCAACGCCGTGCTGGCCATCCGCGAGTTCGTGCTGTGGAAGAATGGAAAATCGACGCTGCGGGAACTGTCCCCCGTGGAGCGGTTGAGAATCCCTGCCGTGATTCCCGCCGCAGGTCGGTGAACCCAGTGAATCCCGCGGCTCACCAGTGTGGAGATTTTCCCCCGAAGCCCTCGGGTTGTGTCGTCTCGAGTCTCAGCTCGGAGCGTTCAAATCCCAGCGATTCTTCTCGGCAGGGCCCGAAGCCTTGGGTTTGCTGGAAGCGCTCCCATGAATCTACTGCTGCCCCTCAAGACGCGTCGGGATTTCCTTCGAACAACCGGTGCTGTCGCCGCTTGCTTCACATCGGCCGGCGCCTTCGCCGAGGCCCTGACGCGAACCCCCTCTGGCACCGAAGGGCCCTACTATCCGAACCACCTGCCGCTCGACACCGACAATGATTTAATCGTCATCAACAACGCCCTGACCCCGGCGGTGGGTGAGGTGGGTTATGTGAGCGGACGGGTGCTCGATGCGGGCGGCAAACCGGTGCGCAACGCGTTGGTAGAAATTTGGCAGTGCGATGCCCACGGAGTTTACCTGCACACGGGCGACACCTCGAATCGGTCGCGTCAGGACAAGCAATTTCAGGGGTTCGGCCGGTTCTCGACTGGAAGCACTGGGGAGTACTTGTTCCGGACCATCAAGCCCGTTCCGTACTCGCCCCGGACACCGCACATCCATTTCAAGATCCGTCGTGGTGGCCAGGAACTGATCACCACCCAGCTCTACATTCAGGGGCATCCCGGCAATGAGAAGGACCCGATCTGGCGCGAGTTGAAGACCAAGCAGGATCGCGACGCCGTGACCGTCGGATTCAAGCCCATGCGCGGTGCGAAGGCCGGCGAATGGGCTGCCCACTTTGACCTCGTTCTGGGCGTCACCCCCGAGGCGTGAGGGGCCAGTTTAGCCAGTCCGAAGCGGTCTAACCCACGACATCCCCCTGCAGGCCTGGCCCCCCGACCCGGCGTCCCCCAGTGCCATTCCAAAACGGAAACCGTTCCCTGACCTTGTTTTTGGCCCTGTTTCCGAGTCATTCTGGCTCTGGGTTCAAGCCAGCAGAGCCTTCACCACGGTTCCTGAGACATCGGTGAGGCGGAAATCCCGGCCTTGGTTTCGGAAGACGAGTCGTTCGTGATCGATGCCCAAGAGGTGCAGGATGGTTGCGTGGAGATCGTGAACGTGCACCGGGTTCTCCTCGGTGTGGTAGCCGAACTCGTCGGTGGTGCCGTAGGTGACCCCGCGCTTCACGCCGCCTCCGGCCATCCACATGGTGAAGGCGTGGGGATGGTGATCTCGCCCAAAGGTCTTGCCGGAAACCTGGGCGACAGGCGTGCGACCAAACTCGCCTCCCCAGATGACGAGCGTGTCGTCGAGCAACCCGCGTTGCTTGAGGTCGGTCAAAAGCGCTGCGGTGGGTCGATCAGTAGCGGTGCATTGGCGAGTATGCTCCCGTTGGATGTCCGTGTGAGAATCCCATCCTCGGTCATAGAGTTGAACGAATCGGACGCCGTCTTCGACGAGTCTTCGTGCCATCAAACAATTGTTGGCGAAGGAGGGTTTTCCTGGTTCCGCGCCGTACAGTCGAAGGGTCGCTGGCGACTCGTTTCGAAGGTCGGTCAACGCGGGAACGCTGGCCTGCATGCGGAAGGCCATCTCGTACGATGCGATGCGCGACAAAATCTCAGGATCGCCCAGCGCGTCATGCTGGCGTTGGTTCATCCAACGGAGTAGGTCGAGTTGCTCGCGGCGTTGTTCTCGCGTGACCGTTGCCGGATTAGCCAAGTGCAGGACGGCATCTCCTTGATTGCGAAAGGGAACGCCTTGATGACGTGAATCGAGGAACCCGTTGCCCCAGAAGCTTTGGAGCAGCGGCTGGCCGTCATCGAACCCGGAGGTCAGGACCATGTAGGCCGGCAGGTTGTGATTGTCGGATCCGAGTCCGTAGGAGAGCCAGGCCCCCAACGTGGGCCGATCGAACATCATGGATCCGCAGTTCATCAGGTTGACGGCCGGATCGTGGACATTGGTGTCCGTTTTCATGGAACGGATCACCGCGATGTCATCGACCACCCGGGCCAGATGGGGCAACCAATCGGACACGATGGTTCCGGAGCGCCCACAGGGTGCAAAGAGGCGGGAGGATCCTTTGAGGGCAGGAGTGCCCCGGATGAGGGCGAATTGCTGATGGTCCTTGAGCAATTCGGCTGGGATGGGTTTTCCGTCCAGTTTCTGAAGCCGGGGCTTTGGATCAAAAAGATCCACATGGGACGGTCCGCCCGCCATGAAGAGAAAAATGACCCGCTTGGCCTTCGCGGCGAAATGGGTTCCGCGCGGGTCGGCCCTCAGCAAGGTGCTCAGCGCGATGGTGCCCAAGCCCGCTGCACTGTGTTGCAAGAAGGCTCGGCGAGAGGAAGTCGCCAGCCGTTCGGTGGGAAAGGGGGAGCGGTTCATGGCCGGCACAAGAATTCATCCAGATTAAGCAGGACCGCCGCAGCGCGGGTCCAGGCCGCTGCATCATCCAGACCTCGTGCGTGCTGCAGGGCGAGGAATTCGAGGAACCGCGTGCGTTCTTCCGGAGAAGGCTTGCGGGCTAAAGCCAGTCGGAAGCCGCGTTCGAGGCGGGTCGTATCGGTGGCAGGGGCCTCGTGCAAAATTCTTTGGGCGAAGGCCTCAGCCGCCTCAGTGAAGACGGGGTCGTTCAGGGTCACCAGCGCTTGCGTGGGCACATTGGACACAGTTCGTTTGGCCGTGCACACGGTTCGGGCAGGTGCATCGAGCAGTTCCAGAGTGGGATGCAGCGCCATGCGCCGCCAATAAGTGTACAGGCTGCGGCGGTATCGGTCGGCCCCGAGGCTGGGAGCCCATTTTCCGGGTAAGGCTCGTTCTTCCCAATAGTGTTCGGGTTGGTGGGGAAAGACCGGTTCACCGCCGCAGGCCAAAGTGAGCAGTCCAGCAGTAGCCAGAGCCTGATCCCGGATTTGTTCAGCCCCCAGTCGTGGACGCGGCGCCCGGGCCAATAGGAGATTCTGAGGGTCCAGAAGCCGTGCTGGATCGCCGGGGTTGTGTGAGGCCTGCCGGTAGGTGGACGAGGTCACGATCCATCGATGGATGAGTCGGAGATTCCAGCCGCTGGAGACGAGTTCGCGGGCTAACCAATCCAGCAGTTCCGGGTGGGACGGCGATGCGCCCTGTTTTCCGAAATCGGCAGGCGTTCGAACCAATCCTTGGCCGAAGCTGGACTGCCACAAACGATTCACTGCCACACGTGCGGTCAGGGGGTTTTTTCCGTCCACCAGCCAGCGGGCCAGTTGAAGCCGATTGGTCGGGTGTGTCCCTGAAGCCGTCCCGAACACGGCTGGGACTCCGGGTAAGACAATCTCTCCCTTCCGCAGAAAATTGCCGCGGACATGCACCCGGGTCTCACGCGGAGTCGCCTGTTCTGCCATTACCGGAATTTTCCGCACCGTGCGATTTGCCGGAGACTTTCCGGCCATGTCGGCGGGAAGCGGTGTATCGAAGAAGGGTCCGTCTTGGGCAAAGGCTTCGCCGCTGTGCACCACGTTGTTAAAAATTGCGAACAGCGAAAAGTATTCACGCTGGCTGATCGGATCGAATTTGTGGTCGTGGCATTCGGCGCATCCGAGGGTCAGCCCCAGCCAGGCGGTGCCCGTTGTGTTGACCCGGTCGATGACGCCTTTGATGCGGTATTCTTCGACTGGATAAGTGTTGCCCTTGGCCTGGGGCGCGTTCCGGTGGAACGCCGAGGCAATCGTTTGTTCGGGAGTAGCCCCGGGCAACAAGTCACCGGCTAGTTGTTCAATGGTGAACTGGTCGAAAGGCATGTTCTGGGCGATGGCTTTGATCACCCAGTCCCGATAGGGCCAAATGGTGCGCGTCTGGTCGTCGGAAAAACCGTTGGAGTCGGCGTACCGTGCCAGATCGAGCCAGTCTTGGGCTTGACGTTCCGCATAGGCGTAAGACGCCATGAGTTCATCGACCGCCCGTAAATACTCCTGATCGTTTGGGTTGGATGAAAATCGACAGAGCAGAGCCTCGGAGGGCGGGAGTCCGGTCAAATCGAGCGATGCGCGGCGCAGGAGAAGTTCAGGGGCTGCCGCGGGTGCGGGTTTTAGGCCCTCTTTTTCGAGGCGATCCAGCACGAAGGCATCGATCGGATTCCGCGGCCAGGATCCATCGATGGTGCGGGGAGCGGGAACTAGTTGTGGAGGTTCAAAGGACCAATGAGCCTCATATCGAGCACCGTTTTCGATCCAAGCGCGAAGGGTGCGTTTTTCGGCCTCAGACAACCGCTTCGCTGACTTGGGCGGTGGCATGACCTCCTCCGGATCCGATGAGGTCACGCGTCGCCACAACTCGCTCTGAGCGGGTTTTCCCGGCGCGATACCTTGGATACCGTCACGAAGGGCTACAGACCCATCGAAGGTGTCTAGCCGACGTTGAGCTTTCCGCTGCTGGACATCGGGCCCATGGCACGGAAAACAGTGGTTCGAAAGGATGGGTCGCACGTCCCTGTTGAAGCTCAGGGGACTCGCGGTCGAAGCCAAAACCGGGAGGTAAAATAGAGTCTCCACTGCCATCAGGGCGGCAGCAGTGCCGGCCAGCAGGGATAGCCAGCGGGATTTCATGCCAACAGGCTAGGGAGGGGTGTTCCTCAAGACAATCTTCCGAGTGGGAGTTCGGATAAAACAAATTGCGGTGTGCGTGCGTTCGCACGGCCTGGGGAACGCTGTCACCAGGACTCGGAGAATCTGTGGGCCAGGTCTCCCGACCCGGTGTTCTGGTCGAGGCATTAGCCATGAGCAGCGAACATGCGGCTGAAGCAAATTCGAAAATCGTTCCCTGACCCTGTTGCCAGAGGGTATTGCCCAGTTGGCGTTGTTTGGTGTCGGTCATGGGCGCAGGTGAAGGAAATCGAGGTCAGGGAAAGTGGTGAAATCCGAGTCGAAGGAGATGACGCGGGCTCCTGCAGACGAGGCGAGGGCGGCGATCCAGGCGTCGGTCCAGCGGTTCGATGGAAACCCCGGGACGCGGCTCCAGAGTTCAAAGCGCTTTTCGGCGGCGAGGGAATCTTCGGCGAAACAGCGGATCGGGCAGATCCAGGGTGGTTCTCATAAAAACATTTTTACGCGAAAATCCGCACTGGGATCAAGGGGGGTAACAATCACGTCGTGTAGTGGATCAGCGATGCCCGAGAGAGTGGGCCCGATTTCTTTTGGTTGGTGTCGTTCATTGTTGACGGCGTCTTTTCAGTTGGGTTTCCAAGGAGTTGAGGTCGGCCTCGTCCTGCTGGTCAGCTTCTATGGCCTCGCGCTGTTTGCGGTTTGCGTCGAACTGGAGATACAGCTCACCCGTGCGCTCCACCATTTTCTCGTGGCTGATAGAACCGGCGTTTGTGAGCAGCGGGAAGCCATTGGAGGTGATGATCTGATCCACGTTCTGCTTCCAGAACGCCATGTGTGTCTCCTGCTTGCTCTTGGCCCGCAGCTCGGCGGTTTCAAGGAAGATGACGACCAACCGGTTTAGGGTGTTGATCTCATCCTCGGTGAGGTAATTCTTGGCCTCAACGATGTCCGTCTTGCGCACCGCGTCGCCCTTCCAGGCGAGCAGGCCGAACCGCGGATCGGCGGGATTGGTGCGGGTAGTGATGAGTTCTGCGGCGGTCTTCCGCGTCACGGCAAAAATGAGAAGGTTCTGCACCGTGGCGAAGAACGCCTGCGTCGCCGTGTCCGTCTTGTCGTAGTCGCTGCTCAGCGAGAACAGGTCGCGCACCTTCTGGTAGAAGCGCTTCTCGGAGGCCCGGATGTTCCGGATGCGTTCCAGCATCTCGTCGAAGTAATCCGGGCGGCCATCCGGGTTCTTCAGGCGATCGTCGTCCATCACGAAACCCTTGGTCAGGTATTCCTTAAGGAGGGTGGAAGCCCAGCGGCGGAACTGCACGCCACGAGGCGAGCGCACCCGGTAACCCACGGCCAAAATGGCATCGAGGTTGTAGAGCTTGGTGAGGTAGTTTTTGCCGTCGGCGGCAGTTACCGAGGATTCCTCGGTAACTGAATTTGCCTCCAGCTCTCGGTCCTCGAAAATGTTCTTGAGGTGCAGACCCACATTGTCGGTGCTCACGTCAAAGAGTTGGGCCATCTCCCGCTGGGACAACCAGACGGTTTGGTCCTTGGCCCGCAGCTTGATTTGGCTGCGACCGTCTTCGGTGGTGTAAAGGATCAGGCCGTTCATGGCAGTCGCTCGGCGGTTCTGTGGCGGACCATTTTCGTGCTGCCACGAAAACGGTCCCGACGGTTATGGGACAACGGGAAATGGTGAATCTTGGGTGTGGCGCTCATGCCTCCGCTTCCTCCGGGGATGGGAATCCAGGGTGGTGCCCTTCGATGTTATGCGGTTGCTCCGTTGGCGCAGGGAAAAACTGCTGTATCAGGCCGCGTTTGTGGGTCTTGAGGGCCTCGAGCTGTTGGGTTTCGGCGGTGATCAGGGAGTCGAGGCTGCTGAGGCACATGGCGATGTCGTCACGCTCGTGGATGAACTTGGCTTCGGCGCTGATGAGGCCGATGAGCTCCTCGCGTGTCCTCTTCGACTTGCCCGGTCCCTTGGCCGAGTAGCAGGCAATGAGGCTCATGATGTAGTCGTAATCGATGACGGCAGAGGCGAAGAGGACAAACTCGAAGTCGATCTGGTCCACGGGGTCGTCGGTGGTGTCGTCTTTGCCGCCCGTCTTGCCCTGCTGTTCTTTGAGCTTCTTGGCTGTCTCGAGGTACTGGCCTTTGAAGCCGCGCAAGTTTTCCTCAGGCAGCACCGCATCCATGGTGGCTTTGTTTTCGCGGAAGTTGTTCTCCAGCGAGGCGCGGTCTGAAATGTCGCGTCGGTAGGTGTACTTGAGCCCCTGGAGCTTGCCGATGAACCCGTATTCGATGGTGTCCTCCCTGAGGGCAGCACCGGCTGCACTTGGGGCATCGGCCGAGAATTCTTGGGCAGGATTCTGAGAGGGCATGCTAGTTGAAATTGGAAGGCGATGAACCCAACCCTCGACATTGGTTTCGACCGAAGCGGTGAGTGCTTAAGCCGGCAACCTCCTCACAAATCACCCCATCCGGACGCTGTGAAACAAGGCTGTCCGGGCGCACTTGGCGGTGTTCGACGAGCCTGTTCACAATACAAATGGTTCGTAACCGCCTCAGCGACAGATCTCTAAGTCAGGGTATCCATCGACTCCAAAAAAGAGGAGTTGAGGGTGTTTTGTCATACCAGAGGCTACTCAAACCTCCAGCTCTTCGTCGAGTATGACTCCGGCGCAAAAATGCCCCGACTGCCACTCGACGGCATGATCGTTGAGATCCAGGCCGACAAGGTGGTCAGGGGAACGTAAAGGGGTCAGGAAAAAGGGGGGCAGGGAACGATTTCTGATATTTGATCCCTCTGCTGAGATTTCCTAATCAGCGCCTGAATCTGTGTTGAAAGCCCTTGGCTGGACCGTGCGTAAAGTTGCCGGACTCTTGCTGTCAGCGTCGCGTGCCCGTTTTCTTGAGCCATGCCAGGTCAGCGACCCAGTTGGTCGACGGAGTCGGATAGGAGGTGGTGACGATCGCCCGAGGGGACACATCATCAGAGTCGGGAGCAAAGGCATTCCCAGCGCTTGCCGAGGGGCTTCGAAAACGGTCGCGGTAGGGACCGGGATTGGCCTCAGCCATGACCTCCAAACCTGATAAGGACTTGTCGAGCTACCCGCGATTGGCAGCGGCGAAAACGTGGCTGCAACGAATGCTAAAATCGTCCCGCAACCCTTTTTCCTACTGAGGTCAACCGCGGTGCTGTGGGTATATTCGTTCTGGTACACCTATGGACTCGTCCATGAGACCTTGCCGATGGCGGCACTGGTGGCCCTGACGGTGGTGCTCACGGGTTGCGCCCTGTTAGGCCAGCTGCGCCTGTCGGCCCGTGGGCGGGTCAGGGCATTTTTCGCACGGGCAGGCCTTGGGCGGCCGCGGTTGGCCTGGGGCCTTGGGGCAGTCCTAGTGGCCGGTGGATTGGCTGCCGGAGGCCTGGTGCTCTCGGAGAATTTGTGTGCGGCGCGTCGGACGGTGAACCCAGATAGGGATCGTGATGATCAGGTGTGCGGCGATGATTATTTTCCCGTGGAAGAATAAGTGTCGTTGAGTACGGAGGCGATGTTGGCGACTTCAAAACTAAATGGCCCCAGACGGGAACGGTCTTAGCCAGCAGTCCCGGCCTGTGTCAGCGACGGGGTGAAAACCGATGAAACCTGCCGGTTTGAAAACCGCTGAGCTTAGAAACTCAACGGATCATCGATCCGGCCCCCAGCTTGTCGATTGCCCGAGGGAATTCTTATCAAGTCTGGTGGGCCCCGGACGCATTCGGCCTCATTTGGAAGAAGGAAGAAACGCAGGCGCTCATCCTGGAAGGAAACGGATCCGAGGATCCGGCAAAACCGCGAATTTCAAACCGGCAACTTTCCGTGGATTCCGGAACGTTGCTGAGACGCCTGTCATTGTCCCGTTCCGGGGCGCTGCCGGTGAAGGGTCTGGAACTGGTGGTAGAAAAACTCCGCCTGTGCGGCGATCTGAGTCCATCGTCGGCCCTTGCGATCCCGCAAAAGACCCCGCCTGATGCTGTGGGGATCCACGACCAGACCCAAGCATCGCGACAATCTACAGCCCCTTCGCCGGTACAAACTTTTTGGAATGTCACTACGTGAAATCTAGGAAGAACGCCGCCGGTCATCGGTGGGTGGATCGAAAATAATCAACGCGTCAGTGGAGTGTGCCAAAACAGGAGGTCGATGACGTAAAATGGCACTAAAAAGGCCAAAATCGGCGTCCTTCGAATCAGGTTTTATTGGCATCAAAAAACCTAAAAAATATTAAAATATTGACTTAAATTAGTGATAAGTTAATCAATGTAATACTACGCAATGAAAAGTCACCCACACCTAATGAATCTGCGCCGAAGTTTCGGTCGGCAGACCGTGGGGTGTGTTGGTAGCCCGAGGTGGCCCGAGTCGGGCATCGCCGCCCAGGTAATCCCAGCCCAATCATCGAGCTGGCCTTTTCACGGGCGGGATGTCGCAAACTTGCCGACTTGCCGACTTGCCGACTTGCCGACTTGCCGACTTGCCGACTTGCCGACTTGCCGACTTGCCGACTTGCCGACTTGCCGACTTGCCGACTTGCCGACTTGCCGACTTGCCGACTTGCCGACTTG
>CAJAHH010000143.1 GCA_903939515.1 uncultured Verrucomicrobiota bacterium | reverse complement strand
CCACCCACGACACAATCCATCATCTCCCTTCTTAAAACCCCTCCCTCATCCCCTCCCAAAATCGACCCACCGCCCCCAGACAACACACCTGGGCGGCAGCGGGATAGGTCCGGAGCGAGCATAGGAACGTCGACACCCTGATCCCCCTCGCGCAAACGCGCGAAAGCTCCCCCTGTCCCAACGTTCCCTGCGAGCGCAGGACCTATCCCGCAGAGCCCCACCCGCAACCCAACCCGCTGATCCCCAAAAAACGACCCTCCTAGAGTGAGAAAACTCCGGGCTTGCCCCATTTACCGCAGCCCCTTAGCTTGGCGATTCAGGATAAACGGAACCGCTTACTGGGAGGCATCAAGCTTCCCGACACCGAATCATGCTCGAAAAAAACAAAACCATCGCCGAACACCGCATCCACGCAAAAGACACCGGCTCTGCCGATGTCCAGATTGCCCTTCTCACTGAGAAGATTAACTCCCTGACGGAGCATCTTCAGAAGAACAAGAAGGATCATAGCAGCCGTCGTGGTATGTTGCTCATGGTGGGCAAACGCCGCAGCTTGCTCGATTATCTGAACCGCACCGATTCGGCCCGTTACCAGGCGCTGACCAAGAAGCTGAAGCTCCGGAAGTAATTTTTTGCGACGCCGGGCCTCCAGCCCGGTTTTCGCTTTAGGAGACCCTGCAGGCCACGATTGCCGCGACCACAGGGTTGTCCAGATTGTCCAAAGCGGACAATTGCGGGTGCCGCGCCCATTCGACGCGCGCGCAAAGTCACCCGCACCAAAAACCCAAAGACGCGTCAAAGAAGTTAAAAAGAAACGCCCGGTCCGCCCGGGAAATTTCACTCGCTCTCCACCAACAAACCTTCCCCACCAAGAAAGGTTTACTGAAGGTCGAGTGAAGTTCCTCAGGGCGGTCGGGCAACTGCTAGTATGTCCCATACCGTTCAAATCCCCGTCGGTGGTCAATTCATCACCATCGAAACCGGCCGCTTTGCAAAGCAGGCCGACGGCGCCGTGACCGTTCAACTCGGTGAAACCATCATCCTGACGGCGGCCGTTGCGGCCTCCAAGGCCAAGCCCGGTCAGGATTTCTTCCCCCTCACCGTGGATTACCGCGAGAAGGCGGCGGCCGCTGGCCGTTTCCCCGGTGGATACTTCAAGCGTGAAGGCCGGCCCTCCGAAAAGGAGATCCTCACCTGCCGCCTGACCGATCGCCCCATCCGCCCGCTCTTCCCCAAGGGCTGGTACAATGAAGTCCAAGTCCAGTCGCTGCTGCTCTCGGCCGACGGCCAGAATGACGCCGACATCCTCTCCATCCTCGGAGCTTCGGCCGCGTTGACCGTTTCCGACATTCCTTGGGATGGACCGCTCGGCGCCGTCCGCATCGCCCGCGTCGCCGGTGAGTTCCTAGTGAACCCCACCCACGAACAGCAGGCCCAGTCCGACCTCGACCTCATCTATGTCGGCAACAAGACCGACGTGGTCATGTACGAAGGTGCCGCCAACGAAATCTCGGAGGCCGATTTCATCTCCGCCCTGAAATTCGCCCAGGCCGCCTGCCAACCCTTGATCGCCGCTCAGGAAGAACTGGCTGCCAAGGCCGGCAAGACCAAGCGCGCCATCACGGTGACCATCGTTCCGGAAGAGATCCTCACCGCCGCCAAGACGCTGGCCGGTGATCGCATCATCCCGGCCCTCCTCACCCAGCAGAAGCTGGCCCGCGAGGCTGCCGTCAACGCGATCTTCGCCGAAGTCGGTCAGAAGCTCGTCGCCCAATTCGGTGCCGATAAGGTGACCGAGTTCGTCCTCAAGGACGCCCAGTATTACATCCAGAAGGAAGCGATCCGCAGCCTCGTCCTCGACCACTCCAAGCGTCTGGACGGCCGCGACTTCGACGCAATTCGCACCCTGACCAGCGAAGTGGGCTTCCTGCCCCGCGCCCACGGTTCGGCTGTGTTCGCCCGCGGCGAGACCCAGGCCGTTTGCTTGGCCACCTTGGGCACCAGCGACGACATCCAGCAGTTCGACTCCTACACTGGTGGCGAAACCAAGAAGCAATTCCTGCTGCACTACAACTTCCCGAACTACTCCGTCGGTGAGACCGGCCGCATCACTGGCCCCGGCCGCCGCGAAATCGGCCACGGCGCTCTGGCCGAGCGCAGCGTTCGCCCGGTGATTCCCCTCACCGAGTATCCCTACGCCGTCCGCATCACCGCCGAGATCATGGAATCCAATGGTTCCACCTCGATGGCTTCGGTCTGCGGCGCAACGCTGGCCCTCATGGATGCCGGTGTGCCCATCACCCGCCCGGTGGCAGGTATCTCCATCGGTATTTGCACCGAGTACGGAGCCAATCACGAGATCTCCCGCTACAAGCTCCTGACCGACATCATCGGCTGGGAAGACGCGTTCTGCGACATGGACTGCAAGATCGCGGGCACCGACAAGGGCATCACCGGCTTCCAGCTGGATCTGAAGCTCAAGGGCATCCCGCTACCGATCATGGAGCAGACCATCGAGAAGGCCCGCGTGGCCCGTGGCCTGATCCTGGCCCACATGCTCACCACGCTGCCGGCCCCGCGCTCGGATATTTCCAAGTACGCCCCGCGCATTGTTACCCTGAAGATCAACCCCGAGAAGATCGGCGCGCTGATCGGGCCTGGCGGCAAGAACATCAAGCGCCTGGTCGAAGAGTCCGGCTGCGAAATCAACATCGAGGACGACGGAACCGTGAAGGTGTTCTCCGTGTCCCCGGAAGGCATGGAAATCGCCCGCCGCGAGATCGAAGCGCTGAGCGCCGAGATCGAAATCGGTAAGGTCTACAAAGGCCGCGTCGTGACGATCAAAGAATTCGGCGCCTTCGTCGAAGTGTTCCCCGGTCAGGACGGCCTAGTGCACGTCAGCGAGTTGTCCAACAAGCGCGTCGCCCGCGTTGAAGACGTCATCAAGATGGGTGACGACATCTGGGTGAAGTGCATTGGAGTCGACGAAAAGGGTCGCGTGAAACTCAGCCGTAAGGCCGCCATGGAAGAGCGTGGAGAAATCCCGCCCTCCACCGGTGCCCCGGAAGAGGGAGCCCCTGCAGCCAGCGAAGAAGCCCGTCCGGAGCGTGCTGAACGCCCCGAGCGCGGAGCCGATCGTGGCGGAGACCGCGGTGGAGACCGTGGTGCTCGCAGCGGAGATCGCGGTGGTGATCGCGGTGGCCGTGTCGCAGACCGTGGTGCTCGCGGCGGAGATCGCGGTGGCCGTCGTAGCGACGCCCCGGCTGGTGCCGAAGGCGAAGGTTCCGGCGAACCCCTAGAGATCGGAAAGATCTACCGGGCCAAGGTTGTGACCATCAAAGACTTCGGAGCCTTTGTGGAGTTCCTCCCGGGCCGCGAAGGTCTGGTGCACGTCAGCGAGCTCGCCAACTTCCGCGTCAAGCAGGTCGAAGATATCGTCCAGCTCGGCGACGAGATTTGGGTGAAACTCCTCGGTCAGGATGAAAAGAGCCGCGTCCGCCTCAGCCGCAAGGCTGCCATGGAAGAGCGCGAAAAAGCCTCTTCGGGTGAGGCACCTGCTGCCAGCGAGTCCGCCAGCGGCGGTTCTGATGCTCAGGAATAATCCACTCAACGTATCTCAAGGGCGCCTGCGGCAACGCAGGCGCCTTTTTTGTTGGGGACGCTGTGTCACCCAAAGAAAAGTGCTGTCGAAGAACGGCTACCGAAGAGGAGTTCACTGCAACGACGCACTCTGAAAACCCAACTGGGCCATGACCAACAACCGTCGCCCGGAGACCCGCAAACCCAACGAATCCCTCCAAAAGACCGGCCGGCGGCGGGCCCGGTCGTGCAAGTCGGTGATGGCCAACTTCACCTGCTCCGGCCGCGTGGCATTCAGAGCGTCCTCCACCACGCTAACATCCTGAGCAAAGGCCTTGGGCTGAATCCATCGAGCCAGCTGGTACAGAGACCGTTTCCAAGGAGAAACGCACTCCATCAACGCCCAGAGCCCCACGTCGGCGGGCTCACAAGCACGCACGGTGGCCAGACGCTGGCGCAAGGTCATGGACGAAGCCTCGCTCATGCTCGGTGTAACAGGGGTAACACCGAAAAGAAGGCCTCGGACACTCTGTTGGGGTCAATCTGTTTCTGATCCCAGCAAACAAACTTTCTGCGTCAGGCCCGCAGCCCAGCAGGCACTCGTCAGCGATTACTGCAAGTAGGGTGCAGTGGACTCCGGTCCCGAAAGCTTGAGGGGAGCCCCAGGGAAAATCTTCTTCCCACCCTCCACCACCACCTTCTCGCCCGGTTCGATACCACTGAGAACTTCAACCTTGCCGGCCAAGCGCATTCCCAGGCGAACCGGACGCATCACGGCCTGATTTTGAGGACTGACCACAAAGACCATGTTGGTGTCTCCACTGGCCATCACCGATGGCTCCGGAATGACCAATGCCGATTCCCGGAGTCGCACCGACAAGCCCAACTGGGCCAGCATCCCGCCCCGAAGGCGCGCCTCCGGATTGGCCACGCGAGCCTTAACCAAGGCGGTCCGGGTGCCTGGGTCCAATTGCGGGGAAATGAAATAGACCTCACCCGAAAAACGCTCCTTCGGATAAGCATCCACATAAAAGTCTACCTTCTGACCAATACGCACCTGGCCGAGGAACCGTTCCGGCAGACTCAGCTCCACCTTCATCACTGAAAGGTCCACCAAGGTGGTGAGCGGCGTGTTGCGGGAGATGACTTGGCCCGGACTAATCTGACGGGCTCCGGTGGTACCCGAAAAGGGAGCCACGATGCGGGCGTCTTTGAGCAACCGGCGGCGCAGCTCGACGGCACTCTGGTTGACCTGAAAGGTCGCCGATGCCTGATCGAACTCCTGCTGAGCAATCAGCTTGCCCCGGAACATCTGCTGGGCCCGCTCAAAATTGGCCCGACTCAACTCCAGCGAAGCCTCGGATTCCTGCAGGGCTGCCTGGAACTTCGTATGATCGAGAGACAGCAGGAGCGCACCCGCCTCGACCGACTGACCCTCAGAGAAGCCTATTGTCTGCACCACACCATCGGTTTCGGATTTAATTTCCACCGACTCATTGGGGGTCACGGTTCCCACCAACGAGACCACCTCGGCCACGGGCTGCAGGCGAGCCTCCACCGCCACAACCTGAAAGACCATGCCGCCAGCCCCCTTGGCCGTAACCGCACCGGGCGTGGTAGCCGGCTTGCAGCCGCTGGCGATCCAAGCGCTCACCAAGGCCAAGACGGTGCTGGAGATCAGGGGGTGAACGAAGCGCTTCATGCAGATGCCGATGAGGCTGCCCGGGTGTGGGAATCCCGCGCCAGATCAAAGTCGGACCTACTCTGGAGAAGCAAGGCTTCTGCCTTTGTCCCGCGAAGCCTCATCACACCCTCGGAAGAGGCTAATAACCTCGGACCTTGCTCTGAAACAGGCCGCCGAGTTCCGGTCAAAGCCTTTGACGCTGGGAGTGGGGTTACTTAGCTTGCCGGTTCTTTAAATTGAGACACCCATGATCGGTCTGATTTTCCGTAAGATATTCGGGTCCCGCAATGACCGTGAGGTCAAGCGCCTCCGTCCGCTCGTTGCCCGGATCAACCAGATCGAGCAGGAACTGCAGTCGCAGCCGGAGTCGGTGCTTCGCGAGAAGACCGCCGCTTGGAAGGCCCGGCTGTCGACCATCCAGGACAACGATGAGTTAAAGCGTGAGCTCGAAGCCCTGATCCCCGAAGCCTTCGCCGTCGTCAAAAACGCCTGCCGCCGTCTTTGCGGCACCGAGGTCGAGGTCCGCGGACATCCCATCCGCTGGGAAATGGTCCCCTTCGACGTGCAGCTCATTGGCGGCATGGGGCTGCATCTGGGCCGGATCGCAGAAATGGCCACTGGCGAGGGCAAGACGCTCGTCGGAACCATGCCCGTTTACCTGAACGCCCTAACCGGACGTGGTGTGCATGTGGTCACCGTCAACGACTACCTGGCGGCGCGCGACTCCGACTGGATGGGCCATGTCTACACGTTCCTCGGCCTCAGCGTCGGCTGCATTTTGCATGACCAACCGCCGTCGGTGCGTCGGGAGATGTACCAGTGCGACATCACCTACGGCACCAACGCCGAGTTCGGCTTCGACTACTTGCGCGACAATGGCATGGCCACCCGCAAAGAAGAGCAGGTCCAGCGGGGCCACTATTTCGCCATCGTGGACGAAGTAGATTCCATCCTCATCGATGAAGCGCGAACCCCGCTGATCATCTCGGGTCCCGCGGTCGTGTCGATGGACCAGAAGTTCGTCGAGTTCAAGCCGGCGGTCCAACGCCTGGTCCAAGCCCAGCAGGAACTTTGCAACCGCTTCCTGCGCGAAGCCGAGGCCCTCATTCCTAAGCTGCGCCCTGAAAACGGCGTCCCGCCCAAGAACGCCGCCGATCTGGAACAGGAGATCGGCATGCTGCTGTACCGATCCAAACTCGGCCAACCGCGCTCCGAAGGCCTCATGCGCGTCTTCGAGGAGCCCCGCAACCAGCAGTTGGTGCAGCGCTACGAAGCTCAGCTGCTCACCGACCAGTCCAAGAAGGAACTGTACGCCCAGAAGGAGGAACTGTTTTTCGCCATCGAGGAGAAGTCCCACGAGGCCGACCTCACCGAAAAGGGCCGTGCCCATCTCAGCCCGAACGATCCCGACTCCTTCGTGCTGCCCGACCTGCCCACGCTCTACCACCAGATCGACACCTCGACCGAGCTCGACGCCAAAGGGCGCATGGAAGCCAAGGGTGGCATTCAGGCGCAATTCGAGGAGAAGGCGGGCGTCATTCACGCGCTGAGCCAACTGCTCAAGGCCTACTGCCTCTACGAGCGCGACGTCCAATACGTGGTGCAAGACAACAAGGTCATCATCGTCGATGAGCACACCGGCCGTCTCATGAGCGGTCGGCGTTGGAGTGAGGGACTGCACCAGGCGGTCGAGGCCAAGGAGAACGTCCAGATCGAGCGCGAAACCCAGACGCTGGCCACGATCACCATCCAGAACTACTTCCGCCTCTACACCAAGCTGGCGGGCATGACCGGCACGGCCGAGACCGAGGCTCAGGAGTTCTTCGACATTTACAAGCTGGGGGTGCTGACCATCCCGACCAACCGGCCCAATATCCGCAAAGACTCCAACGACACGGTCTACAAGACCCGGCGCGAGAAGTTCAACGCGGTGCTCAAGGAGCTGAAGGAATTGCACACGCAAGGTCGACCGATCTTGGTGGGAACCATTTCCGTGGAATCGAGCGAGATGCTCAGTCGGATGCTCAAAAAGGAAGGCATCGTGCATTCGGTGCTCAACGCGAAATACCACGAGCAGGAGGCCGAAATTGTGGCCCGCGCGGGTCAGAAGGGATCATTGACCATCGCCACCAACATGGCCGGTCGCGGCACCGACATCAAACTGGGGGCCGGGGTCGCCGAGTTGGGCGGCCTGCACGTGCTCTGCACCGAGCGCCATGAATCGCGCCGCATTGACCGCCAGTTGCGCGGCCGCTGCTCGCGTCAGGGCGATCCGGGTTCTTCCCATTTCTTCATCTCGCTCGAAGATGACTTGATGCGTCTCTTCGGCTCCGAGCGCATCACCAAGGTCATGGAGCGCATGGGCCTTGAGGAAGGCCAAGAGCTCGAGCACCCGCTGCTCAACCGGTCGATCCAGACGGCGCAGAAGCGTGTCGAAGGTCATTACTTCCAGCAGCGCAAGCGCACGCTCGAGTACGACGACGTGATGAATAAGCAGCGCGAGGTCGTGTATGGCTTCCGCAACGACATTATTCATGCTGACGATGTTCGGGATCGCCTGATGGACATCATGGAAGAGGTCGTCCTGCAGAAGGTGGAGCAGTTCACGCACCGCGATTCGGACCCGGGTGATTGGGACATCCGCGGCATGGCCGACTGGGTGAACCTGAACTTCCCACTGGGGATGCCCGAGGAAGAAATCCTCAAGGCCGCCCGTGCGGGCAAGGTGGCTCCGGTGGAGGGGTCGATGTTCGATGGTCTGAGCGAGGCTCAGTTCTCGGTGCTGAACTTCATTTCGAAGTCCATCCGTGACTCCTATGAGCTGAAGGTGAGCTTCGAGCGCATCGACGCGTTGGCCAACATTGAGCGCTACACGATCCTCGATGCCATCGACCGCCTCTGGCAGGAACACCTCTACGGGATGGATTCACTGCGCAACTCCATCGGTCTGCGCGCCTACGGCCAGCGGGATCCGCTCATCGAGTACAAGGCCGAGGCCTTCAAGCTGTTCGACGCCCTGATGGTCAACATCAAGTCGGAGATCTGCCATAACATCTTCCGCAGCGCCTCGAGCCTCATGGCTTTCGAGCAGTTCCTGCAAAACCTGCCGCAGACGACCACCCACGAGACGGCAGCCCCGTTCCAGGATCCAGCCTCTTTGGCAGAGTCCAGCAACCTGGTTAGCGAAGCCAACGAAGTGTTGTCCAAGGCGCAACCGGTGCATGCGGTTCCCCGTGTGGGCCGCAACGACGTCTGCCCCTGCGGCAGCGGCAAAAAATACAAGAAGTGCTGCGGCCAATAGGATAGGCAACGGCCGATAAGAGCGGTGGGGGGATCCTTTTGCATGATCCCGCCTCCGCGCTGGTTCCCTGGGCTTCGGAGGCTCAACCCTAGTGGGCCTGCGGTAGCACCGTACCCCCGCTTCGGGCTGAATTCTCCGAATGAGTCCTGCAGTTCGCAGCCTGCGCTCGCTATCCATGACTCAGCGCTCGCGCGCCTGTACTCCTCGGGGAGAGTCCTCGTCAGAGCGCTGAAGCAATGCGTTGAACCTCATCCTGTTGTTGCTGAGCGCGTGGCCGCGCCCACGATCCAACCTCTGTGACAGCCCCTAGGCCTAGGGTGTCCTCCCTCTGCCTTCGGCCAGTCCCAAGTACGGCCCAGTCTCTCATCATTGGGCTCCTTCTCTCCACCAACTTCGCCTTCGGAGCAGAACCGCCGATCTGAGCAACCTACTTTAATCCTGCGGATCTGAATCGCTAAAACCCATTATCACTGAAGAATCTATTTCGGATAGATTAGGAAACTTTATTTCGAACACACCCTCGTTTTGACGGTCGAAATATGCAGTTAATGTATTAAATTTTGAGTCAAACTTTAAATCACGCACAAAACCCTTTTTGTATCTAAAGAAATTATTTCTCTACCGGTTTCAGTATCCCATATTTTAATCATGCCATCTGTGCCGCCGGATATAATATTTTGATCGTCTTGAGAGAAAATTAATGCACTCACCGCAGAAAAGTGCCCCGTCATTTTGGAGTGTAGTTTTCCAGTCGCTGTTTCAAGTATACGAATAATATTATCATGCCCTCCAATACCTATCAACTTATCTGACCTTGAAAAATTCATGCTTGATAGTCTTTTTACAGAACCGTTTTTAAATATCCATTTAATGTGACCCGTCCGCGTTTCTATGATATCTAATCCATATCCATGTTCGCGCGAATGCGCTGTAATATTGTTAGATGAATCATATATGTCATCAGGATATGGATTAACAGCCAACTCTAAATTTATCTGTTGCGGTAAATTTTGTTTAGAACCCTCTGAAACTTCAGAAAACTTGGGAATTCCTTCAACCAGTAAATCCCATTGATTAATGACACCATCCTTGCTGCCGGAAGCCAAATATCGGCTATCTGGAGAAAACGCTAGCGCCCAAATTTGATTACAGTGGCCTCGGAGAGACTTCAAAGATTCAGTTGCCGCTCCACTATTTATTAATTCAGAAACGCCCCAAAGGTTAATGATTTGATCGCCTCCCCCCGAAGCGATTGTTTTTCCATCGGGGGAAATCGCGAGCCCATAAACCAGACTAGAATGAGCTTTCCATTTTTTAATTACATTTAGTTTCGGCACACTTAGCAAAGTGATTGTCCCATCTCGCCTGCCAACAAATATATAATCACCATTTTTTAAAGCAATAAGACTTGTGATCATGCTGCTTGTTTGCTGGCTTTCCGCTACTTTCTGAAATGTAGATGTATTCCATATTTGAACAGTGTTTCTATTAGCTACGGCTAATGTTTTATTGCTAGAACAGAATTCTAGATTGTTGCCAAAACTAGAATTCGTCCCTGCAATAACCGTTCGATTTCTGTTGTCCATATTCCAGACACCAATTCCTTCGTTGATCTTTATGGCCAACTGTTGACCATCCGGAGAAAATGTCTGGCTGCTGTAATCACTTTTAAATATAATCAGCCCAAGATCCCAAATGTTTTTGTAAGTGCTACTATCGAGGATAATTAGTTGATTATCTTTGTTAATCGCAAGGAAATTTGATTTCGATGAAAAGCTGAACGATTTGCGACTGCGTGCATGGTTTGTAATGCTAAAAAAGCTCCCGATTCGACCATCTGGATTACGTTTCCACACCCTCATTGTTCCATCAAAACTAGAAGTGACCAGCGTCTTTCCGTCTGGCGAATATTCCACACACGCTGTTGCATCGCGATGTGGTTCCAGTGTTTGACGATCATCTCCCCGAGTCTTTTCGTAAAGGTACCGCCACTCCAGGCCTCGCAAGTCGGACTGACCGTCTGTCGGAACGTGTTTTTTTAATAGTATTACGGCCGACCCTATGTTGCCTTCTCGCAGTGCATGGTCGGCTACATTCATATCTGATATGTACACAAGACGACGAAGTTGCTCTAATGATTTTTCAGCGATTGTTCGAAGTGTTGTTTCGTTCGTATAATTTTTCCTGGATTCGATTTCCTTTTTTTGAGCCTCTATTCGTAAGTAGCTCTGTACTTTTTCAGCGTTATTGGCTCTTACTGCATACCAAGTGCTCACCACTGTTCCAATCACCATTATGAATACTGCAATTAAAACGGATGCAAAAACAGTCTGGTTACGGTGCACCATCTTTAGGAAACGATAAAGCTGGTTGGGCGGGCGAGCGAGGACCGGCTCATGATTGAGATACCGCTTCAAATCGGCCGCTAAATCATTTGCAGTATGGTAACGGTGCTGACGGTCCTTCTCGAGGCACATCATGACAATCCAGTCGAGGTCCATACATAATTTGGAGGGCAACTGGGAGGTGCCAGCCAGACGACTGCTGGGCATGTTCGTGAGGCGTGCACTCGGGCGTATTGGTTCCTTCTCGCGGATCGTCTTACGCATGGAGTCGATGCCCGAGGCCACCATCTCCTTCCCATTGAACGGGGTGCTGCCCACCAGCAGTTCGTAGAGAAGGACACCGAGGCTGTAGATGTCGCTGCGTGTATCGATGTCGATCACTCCGATATCCGCCTGTTCCGGGCTCATGTAGGCCGGGGTGCCGATAAATTGGTGCAACTCGCTGTGAACGGTATGTTCTGTCAGCCGGCTCTCTGTCGCCTTGGCGATGCCAAAGTCGATGACCTTGGGGGTAGGAATCCCGTCGACCGATAGGACTAGAATATTAGAGGGCTTGATGTCTCGATGGATGAGCCCTTTTTGGTGCGCATGCTGAACCGCATGGCAAACTTTGATGAACAATTCGAGACACTGATGGAGATCAAGGTGGTGCTGGTCGCAGTATCGAGTGATTGGGATCCCACGCACGAAATCCATGACAAAAAATGGCCGCCCGGTTTCCGTTGCACCTGCATCCAGTACCTTTGCAACGTGCGGGTGGTCCATTAATGCGAGTGCTTGCCTCTCGGCCTCAAACCGCGCCACCACCGCCCGCGTATCCATGCCCAGTTTAATCACCTTCAGTGCGACCTGCCGGCGAACCGGTTGCTCCTGCTCTGCCAGAAAAACCCGCCCGCAGCCCCCCTGGCCGATGAGCTGAAGCAACCGGTAACGTCCCACGTAAGACCCCAGGACCTCGAAACCAGCAGGGGTTACACTCTCTTTGGAAGTGATGTCCGGTGTCTCAATGAGTGGAATGGCTAAGGCAGGTTGAGCCAAAAAGGTGCCGGCGGCTTCCCCAGCGGCAATGAGTTCCTCCACCTGCCGACGAAGCTCAGGTTTTCCAGCGCACGAGGAGTCCAGATACGCGGCTCGGGCCTCGGGTGTCTCCAACAGCAGAGCCGAATTAAAAATGGACTCTTCAAGATCAGGGTCGGAGATCATGCAATACTGAAAATAATTAGTTAAACTACTTAAGCGTGGGCTATAATGTAATATAAAACAGCTTTTTTTTGAATTTTCCTTACATTAGCTACTAGTAATGCCAACAGTTTGGTTTTAATTACTAGTTTTACTACGAATATACCTATCCTCGGCCGTTGCGCAGATTCTCTCGAGGCTCAGTTAGACTAGGGCCGGTGTGAGGGAAAGATGGGGGTCCGCCGGATTGTGGCACTCCCGAAAAAGCCAGGCGCGGGCATAAGTCCACCAACGCTTTGCCGTGGGTTCGGAGATCTCCAGAACTTGGGCTGCATCAGCGAGGGTCAAACCCACAAAATATCTCAGCCTCACCAACTCCGCTTTTTGGGGACTCAGTTCTGCGAGACGGTTCAGAGCACCATCCAAAATCAGCAACCGGTCCTCCGCCGATAGTATCGCGATCTCGATTCCATCGATGTCCACATGCGTCGCTCGTTTGCCACGGCGCAGTGAATTCTTGCGGCGAGCACGATCCACGAGAATACGGTTCATGGCCTTGGTGGCCGCGCAGAAAAAGTGAGCTCGGTTATCCCAATGGGGTTGGGCGTCGCCCCCGAGACGGAGCCAGGCTTCGTGAACCAACGCAGTCGGCTGGAGAGTATGCCCTGCGTCCTCCACCAACATCTTGCTGATGGCCATATTTCTCAACTCATCGTAAGCCTGCACAAACAAGCGTTCGGCCGTGGTCGATTCATCGGCCCGGTCCTGCTCGATGTTGTGCATCACCGCAATCATCGCGGAAGCCTCTCGTTCGACAGAGCGCCTTCGCTCGATGTAGTACCCTCTCCAGAAAGGCGCGGACCATGCCTGCCATGGGGAAGAGCCATCCGCATCACAGGGGTGTCCGCGCTCCAAAACGCGAGGATCCCGCAGTCGCCCCGGTCATTGAGGCACGGGTTCTCGCGTTGCGTCCCACGATCCCAAGGGTCGGGGTTAGAATGAATGAAAAACGGGGTAACACCGCAGAGTTACCTCACGAGCCCACCGGTCAAAAGAGCAAATTTGGATCAATCACAAAATTGTTTTATTCCCAAACCAGAACCTCAACGCCCTCAAACTAAGGCCGTCTATCGGACCAGGCCTAGACCTCGGGGTCGGCCCCGAAAGCGCCATGTCCGCTGACATGGAACGTCTGCGGAGCCGGACCGCTCGGAGATCGGTCCCTACCTGGGGAGGTCATTGGGCTACATCCCGGAGTCCTGCTAAAAACCAACCTCTCCCTCCAGGGTTCCTGCCACAAACTCAACCTTACCTGAGCGCCTCCGAGGTGGGGCGATTTCTCCGAAAGCGCCATGTCCGCTGACACGGAACGTCTGCGGAGCCGGACCGCTCGGAGATCGGTCCCTACCTCAGAGGTCATTGGGCTACATCCCGGAGTCCTGCTACAAACCAACCTCAACTCACCTCAAGTAGGGAATTTTAAATGCCGCCAAAGGGGGGGGAGAATAATTGTCGTCGAACACTCGGACGCTGATCGATGTCGCTCATCGCCTGAATTGACCCCACGGCGCTAAATCTACGACGTCAGAGACGATGCGCCCGTGGCCAGCAAACCGCTGCTGGCAGCGAATCCGGCCTCATCGAGATGTTCCCGACGACCGGCGTCTGCTAGTTTAGAGTTCGAAACCGCTTCCATGGCCCTCAAAGCAACCATTCACAAAGCACAGCTCCAGCTCTCGGATATGGATCGCAACCTCTACTGCGACCATTCCGTAACCATCGCACGGCATCCTTCCGAGACCGATGAGCGCCTGGTGGTTCGCCTTCTGGCTCTAGCACTCAACGCACCGGCCTCACCGGACGAAAGCCCGCTCGAGCTGGCCAAGGACATGTGGGAGCCCGATGAACCGAGTCTCTGGCAAAAGGATGCCACCGGGCGCGTCACCCACTGGATCGAGCTCGGTCAACCGGACGAAAAGCGATTGCTCCGAACCTCCGCCCGCGTCGAACGCCTCTCGGTTTACAACTTCCATTCCAATGCACCGGCCTGGTGGAAGGACCTCGAAAACCGGCTCACCCGCCTGCGCAATTTGAGCGTCTGGCAAATCCCCTCCAAGCAGAGCCAAGGTCTCGCCGTGTTGGTCCAGCGGACCATGGCGCTGCAAATCACGGTCCAAGACGGATCGGTATGGGTCAGTGACGATACCCAGTCGGTCGAAATAACACTGCAACGCCTTCGGGGGCCGACCGAAGATTAATCGACGGAGCCCGACCGACGAGGCCGCCGGATAAGGCAACGCTCACCCTTCGACGCTCAAGAGGGTGGTCTGGAACACAGCCCCCCGGATCGCCCGCCCGACCTCCTGCCCGACCGCCAACTCCTGCACCTCCATCCCCTCCCTGCTCACTCGCTCAATCGCGTCGAAGATCTTGAAGTAAACGACTGCAACCCTTGCAGGGGAATGACCTGCCGTTGGACCTCCATCCCGGAGGGACTCGGGAGAACCTTTGCCAAGACCGACGGCAAACTCTCATCAAACTCCATCGTCAGGATGGCCCGTTGCAGAGGCTCTTCGGTCCAGAGCCACCATCCCGCCTGGACTTCAAACGTCTTCGTCTTCGGGGTGGCGGGACTGAGGGTGATCCGAATCGTGTTTTTCCCTTCCGGCACGGGAAACCGAAAGAAAACCCACGGTTTCAAGGGCAACTCTCGCACCTCCCGCAAAGTGGTTTTCGAGCCCACAAGCGTGTGGATGGCTGAAGCGGGAACCGGAATTCCGTTGAGGGTTGCCCGGCATTGAAATTGCAAATCAGAGGGCGAGGGATCCTGACACAGTACATAGAGAAATGCCTTCGTTCCTTTCGCGATGGTCACCGTTGCCGTGCCTTCAAGCTGGCTCGTGCTGTTCGTGGCGAGAGCCGTCTGGAGGCGGCCGGATTCGACAAAACTGCGCTGCGCTTCACCCGGGAAAGTCAGGGGCAGCTTCATGCTTCCCGCGCTTCCAGTGCTCTTGATCGCCCGACCCGCCCATTCAATCTTGCTGGGCTTGGGCAATCCTGAAACCGGCACCGAGAGTTTTGCCCCTGGGGATCCAAAAGCCTCCCAAGAAATCCTTCTTTCCGAGCGATCCATTTCGCGAACTCGAACCCCGGCGAAGGGGAGGGATGATTTTCCGCTGGCTTCAATTTCGATGAGAATTGTTTGGTAAGGCTGCAATTGCAGGGTGAGCAAATCGCCCTGCCGAAGAAGAGGCTGCAGCGTCTCATGATACGGGAAGACGACGGTGGCGCCATACGTCCCGTTTCCAGCGTCGCTTGGCTTCCAACCACACGATTCATCCAACTTCACGTGCACCGTCTGGGGCTGAATGAAGGGATTGCGCAGAGCCAGGATTCCGCGCCCTCCCAGAAAATGAGCATAACCGTAGGCCTCCCCGCGGTAGGGGTCGCCCAAGATCATCTCCGTTTGAGCGAGTGTCGTAGCGTTGTGCCGGGTCCACTTGATCAATCCCGCCAGGAATGGCCAATCCCGCTCGGGATTCGGGAACTTCGCCGGGTTCATGTAGAAGGTGAGCAGGCGGTTTCCACGGCCCGCCACCATCATGGCGTTGTCATGCCAGCTATCAAAAAAACTGGCGGGATCAATGGCCAGTGTGGGGTCTAAATATACTCCGAGGGTTTCGATAGCGGCGGGATCAAATCCAGGATTTGCGGCGATTCTTCGACGCAATAGCGCATCGCGGATCGTCGTCGCCCCGTCGAACCCATTGGGGGAAGGCACCAAGGCCGGAGCGGTTCCGTCGTAGGTATCGGCATAAACCGAATCCACAAACCACAGCCACCACGGGCTGAGCCACATCCCACTCGTTGGATCCAAATACACACCGGGCTTGGCCTTCCGCATGGCGGTGAGCATTTCAATGAAGGCATCCACATTGGCCTCGCGGGCGAAATCGCCGTCCAGATGGTGTGCGTGCAACGGGGTGTCACAACTGGCGCAGAAGCCATCCATCTTGAAGAAACCCACATCATGATTGCCGATCAAATCCGGGATGAGGCGGCTCATGGCGCGGCGATAGCCGGGATCACTCTGACAGAGAAACCAGTCGAACGTCGCATTCCGGGCATACCCCTGCCTTGCCCCCCAGGCCGCGTGCTCATACCCACTGGAGGGTGAGAGCCACAGGCCCAGCTTCGTTCCCATGGGCTGCAACGCGGCCAACAGAGGTTTGAATCCATTCGGAAATCCATTGGTGTTCAGATCCCACAGGCTCTTCTTCGCATCCCAACCGTCATCCAAGGTGAAGCTGTCAAAGGCAACCCGGTGCGGCTCGAACAGGTTTCTTTTGAACTGCCCGATCAGGTCCAGACTGTTGGCTTCCGTGGCGGGCGACACGGTGGTCCACGTGTTGTAGTCCACTTGCACAGCCGGCAACGCCGGACGGTGGCGTCCCTGGGCAATATAGGCGCGAAATCTGGAGGCAACCGCTCTGGGAGGCGCGACACCAAGAACCGCTGTCTTGCTGATGAACTTCGTTGTGATCGTGCGACCCGGTAGATGACTGAGCGTCACGAATCCAGAGGCGTAGTGATTGTAGCCGGCGGGAAATTCCAGACCCCAAAATGTGTCTTCGAGAAAGACCGGCTTTCCAAAACCAGTCTTACGATCGACCCCCCAAACGTTGTTCAACAGCTCTTCGGGAGGCCCGGTTTCCTGGTCGAGACACTGGCCCTCCAACCCAATTTTCCAAACCTCGACCTGGCGTAACAGCATCGGCGCAGTGGGGGAAAACTCGAGATGACGGCGCAGGAAGGCGTCGTCATCCAGCAGTTCATAAACCACCGCAACGTCGCCCGCTCCGCCCCGCAAAAGCAGGCTCAGGCGCTGGCCTCCTGGAATTCCTGTGCGCTGTACCTGATGTACTTTGAAGTCCTTGGATTGCAGCGGAGCCTGTCCTTCCCGACTCAACGAAAAGTCATCGGCGCTCAGCGTGATGATCCGATTCGAGACACGCTGGTGCAAAGTGGTTGCCGCAATTCGGTCACCCGTCTTTTGGAAGCGCAGTTCCAGGTAGTGGTTGCCGATCACCGTTTCTGCGTTCTCTGCGCGAGCGATGCCTTCCAAAATCGCAAGCACGAGGAAGAATTGAAGGACTTGTTTCATTCGGGTTGAAAAATGATCTGTTGATAAACTCCTCAGATCGACTGGTAGACGCGCGCAAAAGCTACGGGATTTCCTCGCTGGACAGGGCACTCGATCTCCCTTCTTCACTCTTCATTCTCCGAAATATCCAATCCGCCTCAGACTTTGGATCTGGCACCGTGCTGACACCAGAAAGACGAGGCCCATCGGCCAAGGAAAAGATGGCAGCAGCCACTGAACCGCCGACTTAGGCTTCACGAATACAGACATGGCGAAGTCCTGGGAAGCGGACAAAGCCTTGGAAAGTTTTCGGCTAACCGGTCAGCCTCGCCCCTCTTACACCCCACCGTCGCGACCGAAGAGGTCCTTTGCCAATTTGATAAAGACTCGCATGCGTTACCTCCGATCATTGTCCGACTTGTGCGGCTGCCTGATCTCCATCGGGGGTACCGGGCTGCTGCTACTCCTGCTGTCGGCTCAGGCCGCGGAGACTCGCAAGCCTTCGGTCTCAATTCCTCTCCGACCTCTCGATTCGGCTTCCGGTTCACGGGTGAGTTTCCAACGCGATATCCGCCCGATACTGCTCGACGCCTGCGTCGAATGCCATTCCACCGAAGAGCACAAGGCTGGCCTCGATGTGTCGACCGTGGATGGCCTGAAACGGGGCGGCAAAAAAGATGGTCCCGCAGTGATCTCGGGAAAACCCGATGAAAGCCCGATCGTGCGCCACATCCGCGGTCTGGCCGACGCGGCTCAAATGCCCAAGGGGGCACCGGCGCTGAACGCGGAGGAACTGCATCTCATCCGACAATGGATCGCCGCAGGGGCTCTCGATGATTCCATGGCCGCTGCCAAAACCCTTTCAGCGCCCAACCCCTCCCAACACTCTGCGCTCAAAGCCGGCCGCCTTCTCGATCGTTTGGTCTACGACGCGTTATCACCCCAGGAGCGGTTTGTGCAGACACGCCGGTATCGAGTTTCCTTTCTACCGGATCAAACGTCTCCACCCGGTCCGGGAAATCCCATCGATGCCTTCATTAGTGCGAAATGGCGCGAGGCCCAACTCCCCGAGGCTGAGGTGCCGCCCGCCCTCTGCGACGACTCCACCTTCGCACGCCGCGCGTATCTCGACCTCACCGGTCTCATTCCGCCCCTCCAAGAAGCTCAGGCGTTTGTTGCCGATCCAACACCCGACAAGCGAACCCTGCTCATTGAGCGCTTGCTCTCGCGCACCAACGATTACGCCGCGCACTGGACCCCGTTCTGGGAAGATGCGCTCGGAAGCTCCCCCACAGACATCAACGGCGGCATCGGATCCCGAGGCAACCATCGACAGTGGATCCTCGATAGCTTCACGGCCAACAAGCCCTTCGATTTGTTCGTCGCTGAGCTCATCGACCCCACGCTGCCCGGCTACCGGAAGCCCAAAGAATATACGCCCAACGGACGGCATGTCGTCAGCGGCTACATCAAGAATGAGACCCATGAAGAAACACTTCAAAGTGCAGCCAATGTGAGCCAGGTCTTCCTCGGTACTGGAATGAAGTGTGCGAGCTGCCACAGCCATTTCCTCAACAAGGAATGGCCTCAGGCGCGCTTCACGGCCTTTGCTGGAATGTTCGCACCCGCAGATCTCGAACTCATCCGCTGCGAGGCCCGGACCGGTCAACGCATCCCGGCAAAATTTCCTTTCGAACTCGATGGCATGACTTTGGAGGTTCCCACCGATCTCAACCATCGCCTCCATCGCGTGGCGCAGATGCTGGTCGACCCGCTCAATCCACGCTTCTCTAAAAGCATCGTGAACCGATTGTTCAAGCGCTACTTGGGCTTGGGATTGATCGAGCCCGCAGACGATTTCCGCAGCGACCTCCCCGCCAGTCATCCCGAATTGCTCGAATGGCTCGCACAGGATCTCGTGCGGCACGACTTCGATCTTCGTCACACCCTTCGATGGATTCTAACGAGCCGCACTTACCAGACGGCGTATCAGCCTGAGCGGGCCGACCGCTTCGACATCTTAAAGCCGAGTGAACCCCGCTACTTCCGCTCGCCGACGCTGAGGCGGCTCACCGCGGAGCAGTGGTTGGACAGCATCCGCAGGGTAACCCGCAAGGAGTGGAAAAACGAAGACCGGGCCTATCGCAAGGAAGACTCCACTCCCCTCACCCGCGCCTTGGGAAAACCCGCTGCACGCAGTGAGGTGAGCACCGCTCGGCCCGACGACACCGCGGTGGTTCAATCGCTCGAACTCCTCAACGGACCTGAGCTCCACCGAATGGTGTATTCAGAGGAGATCACCGGGATTTTTACCAAGTCTACAGCGTCGCCTGAGGAGATGGCTCAGCACCTTTACTGGCTCACTTTGAGCCGAATGCCCAGCGCGGCAGAACGCGCCACAATTGCTTCCCATTTGTCCGGCGCGAATGGGCCAAAGGCTCTCACGGAAGCAATCGGTGACATTCTCTGGGTACTGTTCGTCAGCCCCGAGTTTCAATACATCCGATAGTCCTGGCCGCATCGCGTTTTAACCCAACCCCGCTTTACCAAGACACCGGCTCACTCAGCGCCATGAACACTCGATTGGACCGCCGACAATTCCTTCAAAGAAGCACCGTTGCTGCTGCCGCGACCGCCGGGTTTAACCCGTGGACCGCCAGTGCTGCCGAGGCGGAGGCGGCTGCGAAAGCCCCGCTCACCCCGAAGGCGGACGCCATGATCTTGATTTGGCTCCCCGGAGGCATGGCGCAAACCGACCTCTGGGATCCGAAGCAGCACACGCCGTTTCGAGCGGGCATGAAGGGCAGTGAATTGCTGGGTACTTGCCCGAAGATCCCCACAGCCGCCGACGGAATTTTCTTGGGAGAGGGATTGGAGTCCATCGCCTCGGTGATGGATCAAGGCACCCTTCTGCGCAGCCTCACCAACGACACCAAATTCGGGGCCATTCATCTCAAGGCGCAACATTACGCCATGACCAGCTACCTGTTTCCGGTGGGGGTCCAAGCTCCGAGTATCGGATCGGTGATTGGTCGCACACTGGGTCGCCGCAATCCTGCGGTGCCGCCGTACATTTACATCGGCCGGGACATCGACACCTCGGATGCCGAGCGACTCTTCATTAGTGAATACCTGGGGCCGGGATTCTATGGCGTGAACCACGCTCCATTCATGGTACCCGATCCTTCCAAGGGCATGGCGACACTCACTGCGGCCGCGGGAATGACGGTAGATCGTCTCGACCGCCGCCAAGGATTGCTCAAGAAAATCGCCGGCCTTTCAACCCAAGAGCTCCGCGATTCTCCCAAGGCTCAAGAGCACCTCAAGACCTTGGAAGAAGCCCGCGCGATGATGGATTCCCCGGTGAAGGCCGCCTTCGACTTCGCTCAAGAGGAAAAGCCAGAAGTCATCGCTGCGTACCAACCTAAGATTGCCGCCGCTGATCAGCTCGACCCGGGATATTTCAATGGCAGCCGTTTCGGCAACGGGCTGCTCCTGGCCCGACGCTTGGTGGAACGGGGCGCCCGCTTTGTGCAGGTCGAATATCAGTATGGCCCTTTCCAAGGATTCGACATGCACGAGAACGGCCACCGGCGCATGAAGGAAATGAAGCACCAAATCGATGGCTCCATCGCCCAACTCATCGGCGACCTAAAACAGCGCGGCCTACTGGAGCGAACCCTCGTCTGCATCATGACAGAATTTGGTCGAACCATCGCCAGTGCGCCGTCGGCCGGTTCCGAAACGGAAGGCTTTGCCGAGCGGCATACCGGAGAGGATCTCATTATCGCCAATGAGAAAATGTACGGTTTCCACGGCCACTTCAGCAGTTGCAACTGCATGACCTTCTTTGGTGGCGGGTTCAAAAAGGGATACGTCCATGGAAAAACTGCTCAGCGCCATCCGATGCTCGCCGTCGAGAACCCAGTCCCACTCATCGACGCATATGCAACGATCTACAAGGCGCTCGGCATCCGCGCCGACACCAACTACGTCACGGAGGGTCGCCCCTTTTACGTCACCAAAGACGGAAAAGGAAAACCCGTTGATGCCCTGCTCACTTGATCTACGGCACCGGTAAGGGGGCGGGCCCTTTTTAGTTCCCAAAAACTTCCAACCCCACCCTGACAACCCATTGCCCCAATGATCAGCCCCTCATCCCCTCGAGGTTTCTCCGCAGGCTCGGTTTTGATGACGAGTTGCCGCAGTGGGTTTCTCTTGGCGGGGTGTCTCGCTTGGCTCGCATTGGCCGCCCGCGGCGAGGGCGTTCTCGCATTCTGGGACTTTGCCCGGGGAACCCAGGGTTGGACAACCAACGCCGGAGTGACCCACGACCACATCACTCGGGAAGGCTGGACGATGACCGTCACTGCTTCCGATCCGAACCTCATCGGGCCACCGGTGGATTTTCCACCCGATCAATGGGTGACAGTCACGATCCGGATGCGATCGAATGCCGATCCGATGGGGCAGATTTATCACGGAACCACTTTTTCCGAGAGCAACAGCCGAGCCTTTGTAATCCGAAACGACGGACTGTGGCACGAGTACCGCATCCCGCTTCCACCCATGGGAACAGGCGCCAGGCTACGTTTAGATCCTAGCCACCAAGCCGGTTCGATCGCCATCGCTTGGATTCGAGTGGAGACCCACCGGGATCCCCAGCCAGAGCCGTGGGCGCGTTCGAAAGAATTGCGGGGAAAAAAGAGCATCGGTGGCGGCCAGTTTGGCACCACGGGCGGTGAGAACGCCGTGACTTCGCACTACTTGGCAAAACACCCCGAGTTCGCGGCCTCCTTTCCCTACGATGGGTACGTCGTACCCGCAATCCTGCCGGCCGAATGGGGAGAACGGCTGGGACTGGCTCCTCGCGGATACTTCATCCACGAACTGCTGTGGAACACTGTGGAACTGCCCTACGAAGCGATCGCTCCCATCGTGGCGGACCTCCACTCGGTGCGCTGGGGAACGCTCACCGACAACTTCCTCAACTGCACACTCGTCGACGGGGCACGCGGTCGCTTCACTCCCGATCTCTCCAACGATCGCGACTGGGCCATCGTGGAGCACAATGCCGCCATGGCGGCACGGCTGTGCCGTGAAGCCCATCTGAAAGGCTTCTGGCTAGATACAGAACAGTACGGCAACTACCGCTGGCGAACGAAGTCGGGGGTCCCGGAGTTTGAGACCCATCGACCAGCCAACCTCAAATTCCCCCTCGGGAAGGACTCTCCCGAAGTGCTGCGCCGCCGAGGAGCCCAATGGATCAAGGCCGTCCAGGCGCAATTGCCGGCCGTAAAAATCATCGTCACCTTCGCCTGGTCTCCCGATGCGGTGGGCTACGAACCGCTGCAAGGCAGCATTCCGTTTCTGGACGGTGTGCTCGATGGCATCGAGTCCCCGGGCCAACTCATCCACGGCTACGAAAACACGTTCTACTACGGTCAGGGACCGGGGACGTTCAATGCCGCCAACGACGGCAAGCAAGAAGGCTTCGCCGGGGATCGCGGCCGCTATGAGGCGGCACGCGCCTGGATTAAAGAATGGCGTTCGCTGAGCGGCAACCCGCCGAAGTACGATCGGTTTGTGAAAACCGGGATGGCGGCGTGGGTCGAGGATGACCCGTGGAACCTCTATCCCGGATGGCCGAGTGGGACTAAATCCTCCTTATGGAGCAATCTGCCACTGGCATTGGCCTACAGTGACGAATACGTGTGGATGTGGTCGGAGCACACGCACTACGGCCAAACCCCTGCGGCGGGCATCAACCCGTTCTTGGCGGCCATCGGTAACCGGACTTTCAACACCGGCACCGAAGCCGTGGAGACTCTCGACGAGGATTTTTCAAGCGACCCCCTGCAACACGGTTGGCACTTCGACTTCGACATGCTGAGTCTCGGCCGCAAAGCCAACCCGGCGCATGAAGTGCCACTGATGAGCCTCGAGGCGGTCCCCTACGCCTGGTCCAAGGAGTCCCGGGCCGTCAACATCACGGGGAAATGGCCGTCGACGCATAGGTCGAATTCGGTCGAGGCCTCATCCCAAGCTCCCCAGCGTCGCCGCTATGTGCATCCCATCCGTCTTTCGCCCCAAAACACCTCTTTCCAAGCCGCACTCAATTTCCGCATCGAATCCTTCGGCAACACTCCGAACAACCCAATGATACTGGGATTCTTCGCCGCCGATGAGCCGATCGAGCGCCACTCGCTGACGCTCCAGATCGCGTCGGCGGACCAGGTCCGAGTGGTTTTGGCATCCAACGGGAAGTCGAAGGCTTGGGCTCTAGCCATCCCCGGAGGCATGAAAGCCGGGCACCCCTACCTCTTCAGCGTGGAGTATACCGGATTAAACCGACGGCTCCGGGCTTCCCTGAGTGAGTTATCCGGCGAACCGACGCGGTCAGTCCAGATCCAGCAGAGATTGCCCGCCTCGACAATCCCTTCCCTCTGGGACGAATTGGGAGCAGCCCTCGGGGAGAAGAGCACCCAACCCGGCACGAACTCAGAGACGTACCATTACCGCCTCGAACACGTGAGCCTCCGAAATTAAATCCCAGTTCAGATTCAGTGGCCCATCGCCGCCCTAGCCCGCCTGATCCAGCGCACGTGAAGCCGGGTTCTGGTTTAATCATCACCGGCCCCCCTCTGAACCTCGTGCCTGTCCCATGAAACTCCCCTCCCATTATTTCCGTTTTTCGGCCCAGACCACCTTGAGACTGTCGCGTATCGCCATCGTGGCTCTCTGGGGAGGGTACTTCGGTAAATTCTTCCTTCAGACCGACCGGCCCGGACTCCTAATACTTCTGAGAGTGTGTCTGGTGGTAGGCACAATCCTGTCCATCCTCCTGTTCGTGAGTGCCCACAGCTTTGTTGGCAGTGCATTCGACCATCACATCTATGAGCGGGAGCTGACGCTGCGCAATCGGGCCTATTTCAAGACCATCCAGTGCGGTATGATTGGGCTCATCGCGCACTTTTTCGGCATCGAAATCGCCGAGCACCAGGGAATCTCTCTGGTGCCCAACGTGTACCAGAACTTCGGCCTGTGCCTCTTCTTTACAACCCTGATCGTTCCCGCCTGGTACCTGGCCCGATGGCATGTCGCCAACAGCGACGCGTAGAAAAGAGCCTCCTTTGCTCGGGGCTGCCGCGAACGGAACTTCGATCGGAAATTCAGGACCCGAAACTCAAGGAAAGCCCGGCTTCTCTGGGGCACCAACCTCGGAAAGAAACCGGTGGGACACTCGAGGCCATGATGGCCGACGTCGCAGCGATTTGAAGTCCGGCGTCTGAGGAAGCCGGAGTTCTGGATCTGCGAAGAGCTCACCCACCGCAACAAATCGGTGATCGGGTCCGGTGGCGTTGTGCCAAGCATTCAAGGCGGGAATGGTCCATTGGAAATCGACCAGAAACACGGGCTTCCCATCGGCCCTCCAATAACGGTTGTCCTCAAAGCGAACCCGATGCTCGAAACCGGAGATGGAGACCAAGGTTCCGTGTGCGGGAACCACAACCAAATTGCTTCGGATGCAGGCCTGAATGGACCGTCCCATGACACGCACCGCCGCCACCGATTCGACCGGTGCGATCACGGTGTTTCGTTCCACGATCAAACCGGTGATCTGGCATCCGTCTTCCGAGCCCAACTGGATTCCGGCATAGCCAGAGCTTCTGGCTCCATCGTTCCACGAGATATTATCCCGGACCTGACAATCACGGTCGGCGTAAGCGGCCCCCGAATAGGTGTACACCAAGAACCCGGGACCGTGGTTGTGATGTGAAAAGTTCCGAATCAACAAACTCTCCTCGCATCCCCCATCCAAATCGAACCCACCACCATCCCGGAGGCAGGACTGGTTCCCGTAAGATTCACACCCTTCGATGGTCACCCGACGGCAAGCGTGAGCCCAGATGCCCACCGGACCCCCTCGTTCATTGCGACACGCAGCCCCGTTGCCCGCCGCAACACAGCCTCGAATGAGGGCGGTATCGACTCCATCGATGAAAATGCCACTGCCCGAGTGATGTTTCCGTTCATCGGGATCGCCCGGATTCCCCACGGCCACGCAATCCTCTATTCGGACCCCCGCATGAGGCCGCGAACTCCGCCCCGCCGGATTGCCTCCGTACACCATGATTCCGGCATAGCGGTTACTCGACGTCAGGCACCGTTCGATTCTGACGCCTTCAAACCCCATCGAGCGCTGGCTGGCATCCACCATGATTCCGTGCCATCCGAAGCCCGTCATCGAACAGTCCTGAATCACCACACCGGCCACTCGCTCGAGGGTTTCTTGGTCCCGATCGCAGCGGATGCCATCGCCTAGGTTTCCGGAAGAGGCGATGAGCTTCAGTTGGGAAACCGTGATCCACGAAGTCTCTCGGATGAGAAGGCCCGATTCCAGGCCTGGCCGGAGGATCGCCTGCCCGCGCCCGTAGCTGGTGATTCGCACCGGTGACTGCCGCGTTCCGCCACCGGCGTGTTCGATGCGAAGGCCCCCGTCAAAGGTGGCTCCGCCCTCAAGAAACAGCCCATCACCGGGCGCAAGACGGTGATCCGCGATGTGCCGGTTGACTCGCTTCAAGGTCTTCCAGGGTGCTTTGAGCGAAGTCCCTGAATTGGAGTCCTTCCCGCTGGGCGACACGTAGAAATCAGCCGCATGGACGCAGCACCCTGCGCCCACCAGCCCAAACACCCATCGTGTCCACTGCCTGAAAACCCGGAACGTCATAAATCCATTCGAAAGCAGCCCGGAAGACCGCCGTATTGAAGGCTCCAGAGACGCTGATATCCCCAACTCCAGTCAAGTCTGGCGCCCCAACCCGCAAACCGAGTTTCGACCCAAACCTGTCGAGACTCTGTGACTGGGCCCAATTTCCCAGGGCCTCGTGGAAGCAGATGCTGGGCGGAACACGGACCCCGGTGAACCACCGGAGGTCTATACCCATTCCAAGGAACCTGCAGCGTAAGAATTTTTAAGGCGGACTTGAACACGGGTTGGGTGTTGAGAATTGGGCGAGGCTTCGCTTCCATGTCCTGAAATCCCCATCTCATGAACTCCCTCTCGATTCTCCGCCTCACGGCTCTGGCATCCCTCGTCACCCTGGCTGGTTCGCTTTGGGCCGAACCCATCCCGACCGAATACCGCATCGGCGGGTTCGCCATCGGCTGTCAGGCTTACACCTTCAACCGGTTCACCGCGTTCGAAGCGATCGAGAAGACCGAGTCGGCGGGCGGCAGGGTCATCGAGTTCTACCCCGGACAGGCGCTAAGCCCAGAAGACCGCGCCACCAAGGTGGGCCACGAGATGCCTGCGGAGGCCATCCAGAAGCTCCAGGAGAAGCTCAAGAAGCATGGCCTCAAGGCCGTCAACTACGGCGTGGTGACGATCCCGAAGGAGGCTGCCGCGGCCCGGAAACTCTTCCAGTTCGCCAAGGGACTCGGCCTCTACGCCATCACCACCGAATCGACCGATGCGATCGACACCTTCGAGCCGCTCGTGAAGGAGTTCGACATCCGCGTGGCCTTCCACAACCACGCCCAGCAGCCCAAGAACCCGGCCTACAAGGTCTGGGATCCGAAGTGGGTGGCTGATCTCGTCCGCAACCGCGACTCCCGCATCGGCGCCTGTGCCGACATCGGCCACTGGCAGACCAGCGGCATCAAGGCTGTGGATGGACTCCGCATGCTCGAAGGTCGGGTGATCTCGTTGCACGCCAAGGAGCGCGAACAACTCGGGCACGGTCAGCGCGACATGATTTTCGGGACCGGTTCGACCGACATGGGTGCGGTTCTCGCCGAGCTGCGCCGCCAGAAATTCGACGGCAACATTAGCTGCGAGTACGAGTTCAACTGGGATCACTCCGTGCCCGATGTGGCCCAGTGCATCGGATTTGTCCGCGGCTGGAGTGCTGGCAACCGGTGACGGGGCCAGCTGAACGGACCCAGTCTACCCTCAGGGAGTGAACCCTGGTGCCAGCAGAGGGCGGCACCTGGGGTGAAACCGGGGTGAGGCAACGATTCTTGACGGGGGTTCCACCATGGCTGGGTAACAATCGGCGAGGCTTGTCATCTTCAACCGCCCGAAGATCCAGCCCGGAGAGAAGCTAAGGCTTCTCTTGAGGCCCACTGCCGTCGCTAACTTGCAGGGATCCCAACCCTTGGGTGCAACCTGTCAGATCCAAGCCCAAACCGACCCAAAACTTCCAAGAATCTTTGCCTGACCCTGATTCCCTCATTCCAACTCTCCTGATCGCGGAGCCTCAAAAGGCAACCCTCCCTCAATCCGCAAAATAAACGCAGGACATCGAAAGAAAAATGATCCGTTTCGGGTCCGTCTTGCGCATGAGTGGTGATGGCTCAACTCCGCTCCACCGATCCAGCCCCGATGACGGGCCCGTCCGCTGGTCTTTCAGGCCGACGACGTGTCCAAGCCTTCGCATTCGGTGGCCTGCTGCTGGTGCTAAGTAATTTCTCAGGGCCGACCTCCGGCATGATCGATATTCCGGTCACCTTCTTCTTGAAGAACCGGATGCACCTCGGGGCCAACGATCTGGCAGTGTTCAAACTTTGGGTCGGCCTGCCGCTGATTCTAGGCTTCGTATTCGGGTTCGTCCGGGACCGCTGGAGCCCCTTCGGCCGCGGTGACCGCGGCCATATACTGGTCTTCGGAGGCCTCACCGCCTTGGTCTATGGAGCGGTGGCTTTGATGACTCCCAGCTACGCGGTGTTTCTCGGCGGGTTGTTCGTTGCCACCATGGCCTTCAAAATGGTGTCCAGCGCGATCTATGGCGTGGTCAATACCCTGGCACAAAAGCACGCCGTATCGGGCAAGATGAGCAGCTTGATCAGCATGGGAGCATTCATACCCGACCTCATCTCTTTTATTGGCGGCGGCATGCTTAGCCAGACGATTGAGGGCCAGGGCGCGGAAGCGGCGGCTCGTGTTCTATTTTACTCTGCCGGTGGGCTGATGCTGTCCATTGCAGTGCTGGGCATTGTGGGTCCAAAATGGGTGTTTACGGAGACCCGTCATGACATCCCCACCGTGCATTTTATGCAGGATATCGGGCGCATCGTCCGCTACTGGCCAATTTATCCGGTCATGTTGATCCAGCTGATGTGGCAATTCGGGCCACTCGGGTCAGTGCTGCAGTACCATTTCGTCGATCACTGGCACGGAACCGACGCCCAATGGGGCCTGTGGAAGGGCATCTTTTGCGGCGGGTTTCTACCTGTTTTTATGCTCTATGGCTGGTTCAGTCAGAGGATCGCGCTTCGAACGCTACTGTGGGTCGGTTTCTCACTCGGGGTTGTGCAACTGGTTCCACTTCTGATGGTGCGCGACGCAATAGGCGCCTTGTATGTCGCTATTCCAATGGGCCTCCTGGGCGGCATTGCCCAGGCGGCGCTAACGGACCTGGTGATCCGCTCGGCCCCGCGCGGCTGCCAGGGCGCGACGATGATGCTGTTCTTTGCGTTCTATGAACTCGCCAGCCGGGTGGGGGACCTGTTGTTCACATGGATTTATGACAAGCATGGGGGGTTCAATCCAACGGTCATTTTGGCCGTCATCGTCTACATCTTAATCCTGCCGGTCTTATTGCTGGTTCCCAAGCGACTCACCGCGACCAGGGACGGCGAGGTGATTGAAGGGGATGGCTCACATCAACCGGCAGCGATCTAAGCGTCCGCCACGACCACTGACGAGGTCACTGACCGCGGGTAAATGGTGTTCAGGGCAACGATTTCTGACAAAGCCGCAGGCTTGAGCCGAACGGAACCCGACAAGGCCTTCCATTCCGCACTTGGGCCCATGGGAGAGCGCTGGCTGGGACTCTGGCTCGAGCCGCTGGCTCTGCGGTTTCCCCGCATCTGACGTCGCCAATCCATCAGCGGCCCGCGGACCTTCCGCAGCAAATCGTCAGTGTAATCTGGCAAGATTCCGGGCCCGACCCCGATTCCCTGTGCCTGACCACGACTTCCAAAATGAAACGGAAGATTTCCAAAGAAAAATGATCCGTTTCGGATCCGTTTTGCGCATGTCAGTGAGGAGAGCCCATCTTCGCTGGTTCAGCGTGGGGCATGAAAACAAATCCCTGCCAATAACCCATACCCGACGCCAATCCAGATGAAAAACCTTCCGCGCAAGCTCAGCCTCTTCGACGCCGTCACGCTGCTCGTGGGCACGGTCATCGGATCCGCAATTTTTGTAATCCCGAGCCTAATCGCCCAGCGCATTGCGGAGCCCGGATTGGTCGTCGGTATCTGGGTGTTCTCCGGACTGCTCGTCCTGTGCGGGGCGCTGACGCTCGCCGAGTTGGGCACGATGCTACCCCAATCCGGCGGTCTCTATATTTACATGCGAGAGGCCTACGGCCAGTTCTGGGCGTACCTATACGGCTGGACCCTGATGCTTGTCGTTTTCCCAGGATCTATTGCGGCGCTAACGAGCACGTTCCTGTTGTACTTGCAGTGGTTCGTGCCGTTGACCTGGTGGGCCGAAAAGGCGCTGGGAATCGGGTTGTTACTCGTGCTTGCGTTCGTCAACACGCGTGGCGTCAAGAAAGGCGCCGGTGTGCAGAATTTGTTCACCGTCTTCAAGGTTGCCGGCCTCGTCTTGCTGGTGGGGCTCGCGGTCATCACCCTCCGCGGCAGTTCGGCGAACTTCCTGCCGATCTTGCCGGAACGCCTGTCGAGGGGGAAACTGGCGGCGATCGGACTTTCGATGGTGTCCACGCTGTTTGCGTACGATGGCTGGCAGTCTGTCAGCTTCGTGGCCGGCGAGATCCGAGATCCTCAGAAGAACATCCCGCGTAGCATCATCCTCGGCGTCTTATTCGTCATCGCTGCCTACCTCGGCGCCAACCTCACTTACATCTTCGTGCTAGGTCAGCCTAGCATCGCCGCCTCGGAGCGCGTGGCAGCTGACGCCATGTCAGCCATGATTGGACCAGTCGGCGCAACCCTCATCACGCTGGCTATCGTCTGCTCTACCGTCGGCACCATTGCCGCCAGCATACTAGTTGGGCCGCGGGTGTTCTTCGCCATGGCACGCGACGGAGTAATCTTCCCACAACTAGGGACCGTGCACCCGCGCTTCGAGACGCCGGCCAACGCGATCTGGGCCATGGCAATCTTGGCGGGCCTCATGACACTCACCGGTGGCTACGAACACCTAATCACGATGGCCGGGTTCGCCAACTGGATCTTCTTCACAATGATCGCGATGTCGGTCGTCGTGCTCCGCCGGAAGCATCCCGAATGGAACCGCCCGTACCGCGTAGTCGGGTATCCGTTCACCGTCCTAGTCTTCGTGACCGTATCAACGGTGTTCGTCGTCAACACCCTGATCGAGTCGACTTTAAGCTCGCTGATGGGCCTCGGGCTCCTGCTCGTCGGGATCCCATTCTACAAGAAACGGAAAGTCTCGGCGCCGTTCGAAATTCCGAAATCGGGTTCGGGCAGCAATTCTTGACAGTGTCTGGACCCTAGCTGGCTGACAATTTGAGGAGGTCTGCAGCATTGATCTCTACGCGTGGAGCAAAGCCTAGGATCGCACCAATATGGGTCAGGCAAACAGGTCTGAAGACCTTGTCCTCAGATCCTTGACTTTCCGAATTCAGCTTCGTTTCCTGAGCCGCAGGACGTGTCGTCGACACGACCGCCTCTCTCGGATCGCGAACCCCTAAAAAATCAAAATTCTATCGATTTGTCTGTCGCTGTCCGACGCCCTCTATCGGCTCCCACGGCTCGTCTGCTTCCAGAATGATCCGGATGCTGCCCCGCCTACCGAGCTGCTGAACGCGAATCACCTCGACCTCTCTCGCCTCGTCTACGGCAGTCGCTCCAATTCTGCTCTGTGAAATCTAACCACCAACCGCTGCCATCGCTCCTCCCATGTCCCCCTTAGAACTCCAGAAGATCCTCTCGTCGGGACTGCTCTCCTTCCCAATCACCGATTTTAAGGCCAATGGTGACCTAGATGCCCCGAGTTACTCCAAGCGGCTGCAATGGCTGACACCGTACGGCGCAAGCGTGCTCTTCGCCGCAGGCGGCACGGGCGAATTTTTCTCCTTGGAGCCCCAGGAATACTCATTGGTCATCAAGACAGCGGTCGATACCTGCGACGGCCTCGTGCCCATCCTCGCCGGTGCTGGAGGACCGACCCGTGTGGCTATCCAATATGCGCAGGAAGCCGAGCGTCTCGGTGCCAAGGGTATCCTATTGCTGCCACATTACCTGACGGAGACCAACCAAGACGGCGTCGCCACGCACGTCGACCAGGTATGCAAGTCGGTGAAGATCGGCGTTGTCGTTTATAACCGCAACGTTTGCCGCCTGCAGGCGCACCATCTCGAGAAACTCGCCGAGCACAACCCGAACCTCATCGGCTACAAGGACGGTTTCGGCGACATCGAACTCATGGTCTCGATCCGCCGACGCCTGGGCGAGCGTTTCAGCTACCTCGGCGGCCTGCCCACCGCCGAAGTCTACGCCGCCGCCTACAAGGCGATGGGGGTGCCGGTGTATTCCTCCGCCGTCTTCAACTTCATCCCGCAGACCGCGATGGAATTTTATCAGGCCGTTGCGCAGGACGACCGCGCAACCCAAAACCGCCTGCTGGATACCTTCTTCCTGCCCTTCCTCGAAATACGCAACAAGAGTGCCGGATACGCGGTCAGCATCATCAAGGCGGGCGCCACGATCGTCGGCCACGGCGCGGGCCCTGTGCGCGCACCGCTGACCGACCTCAAGCCAGCTGAAGCCGAACAGCTCGCCGCCCTGATCGCCAAAGCAGGAGTCCTGTAAGCCGCGATGAGCGCGTTTGCCGAAAACCCAGCAGCGCGCTTGGATGAAGCCGTCGCCAAGGTGAAGCAGCGGGTGCTACCGCTCTTCATCCTGATGTTCATCGTCAACTACCTTGACCGTGTGAACGTCGGCTTCATCCAGCAGCAACTGCGGACCGACCTCGGGCTGGACAGCGCTGCCTACGGCTTGGGCGCCGGCCTTTTCTTCGTCGGCTACGCGATCTTCGAGGTCCCGTCGAACATGCTGCTCCAAAGGTTCGGTGCCCGCCTGTGGCTCACCCGCATCACGGTGGTCTGGGGCGTCGTGGCTTCGCTGATGGCCTTCGCCCGGACGGAGAACGAATTTTACCTCCTGCGCTTCGCCCTAGGTTCGGCTGAGGCAGGCTTCTTCCCCGGTGTGATCTATTATTTTACCCGCTGGCTCCCCTCGGCCGAACGAGGCAAGGCGATCGCCCTTTTTCTGAGCGGCTCGGCCATCGCATCCATCCTCTCCGGGCCCCTGTCGGGGGCACTGATGCAGGCACCGCTCTTCGGCCTGAAAGGTTGGCAAAGCATGCTCCTCATCGAAGGCCTCTTCTCCGTAGCGATCGGTGTCGGAGCCTGGTTCTGGTTGGATTCTCTGCCTCGCGACGCCCGCTGGCTGACGCCCGCCCAGCGAGACGCCCTCGAGGGAGCCATCGAAGCCGAGCAACGCGAACGAGACGCCTCCCAGCCCATCCAAACCAGCCTGTTTAAGCTCCTGCGCGACCCGCAAATCGTGCTGTTCTGCCTCATCTACTTCTCCATCCAACTCACGATTTACGCCGCGACGTTCTGGCTACCGAGCATCATCCGGAAAATGGGTAACCTCACCGACCTGCAGGTTGGATTCCTCAACTCGGTGCCGTGGACGATTTCCATACTCGGTATGTATGTCGCCGCCGGCGCTGCCGCCCGATGGAAGCGCCAGCAGCTCTGGGTCGCGGGTGCCTTGGTCATTGCGGCCACCGGCCTGTTCCTGTCCACGACCGGCGGACCGGTGTTCGCCTTCGTCGCGATCTGCTTCGCCGCGCTCGGCTTCAAGTCCGCCTCATCTCTCTTCTGGCCAATTCCCCAAGGCTACCTAGATGCACGCATCATGGCCGCAGTCATCGCGCTGATTAACTCACTGGGAAACCTCGGCGGATTCGTCGCCCCGACGGTCTTCGGACGGCTCGAACAAGCGACGGGCTCCGTCCAATACGGACTCTATGGGCTCAGCATCGCCTCGGTGCTCGCCGCCGGCCTCGTCTTCCTCGCCCGTACCACGCCACGTGCCTGAGCCTTTCCCGGATTCTCTGCCCGTCCTGTCCTCCATTCCTCTAACCTGATGTCCTCTCCACTGATCCGATCCATCTGCGTCGTACCGGTCGCCGGCCATGACAGCATGCTGCTCAACCTGAGCGGGGCACACAGTCCTTTCTTCACGCGTAACATCGTCCTGATCACCGACAACTCCGGTCGTACCGGCCTCGGCGAAGTCCCGGGCGGCGAGAGGATTGGCCAGACGATCGAGGACGCTGCGCCATTGCTCATCGGTCAGGAAATCGCCGCTTACGAAACGCTTCTCGCCGCGGTCAGCGCGGCCTTCTCCGACCGCGACGCGGGCGGGCGGGGCCTCCAGACGTTCGATTTGCGCGTGACCATCCACGCCGTCACTGCGATCGAATCCGCCCTTCTCGACCTGCTCGGCCAGTTTCAATCAAAACCCCTCGCAGCACTCCTCGGCAAGGGTCAGCAACGCACCGAGGTCGAGATGCTCGGTTACCTCTTCTTCATCGCCGACCGTCGCAAGACCCCCCTCGGCTATCGCGAGGAAACCAACTCTGAGCACGCTTGGTACCGCCTCCGCAACGAAGAGGCACTGACTCCCGAAAGCATCGTCCGGCAAGCCGAGACCGTGCAGGAACGCTTCGGTTTCCAGAACTTCAAGCTCAAGGGCGGCGTGCTCAGCGCGGCTCTCGAGATCGAGGCCGTCCGCGCGCTCGCCGCCCGCATACCAACCGCTCGCTTCACGCTCGACCCGAACGGCGCTTGGCTACTCAAGGAAGCCGTCGAGGTCTGCCAGGACCTGAAAGGCATCCTCGCCTATGCCGAAGACCCCTGCGGCGCCGAAGCCGGCTTCTCCGGCCGCGAGATTATGGCGGAATTCAAAAAAGCCACCGGCCTCCGCACCGCCACGAACATGGTCGCCACCGACTGGCGCCAGCTCCACCACGCGCTGAAATTACAAGCAGTCGACATCCCTCTCGCCGACCCGCACTTCTGGACAATGCAGGGTTCGGTCAAGGTCGCGCAGTTCTGCCACGAACACGGTCTCACTTGGGGTTCGCACTCCAATAGTCATTTCGACATCTCCCTCGCGATGTTCACGCACGTCGGCGCCGCCGCCCCGGGCGATGTCACCGCGATGGATACTCATTGGATTTGGCAGGAAGGTCAGCGCCTCACCCAGGAGCCGTTGCTCATTAAAGGTGGCAAGGTCACGGTCCCGCAGAAACCGGGATTGGGCATCGAGATCGACCCGGCTCAGCTCGAAGCCGCCCATCAGCTCTACCTGGAACTGCCCTCCGGCTCACGCGACGACGCTGCGGCAATGCAGTTCCTAATCCCCGGCTGGAAGTTCGACCCGAAGAAACCCTGCCTGGTCCGATAAGCCAGGAATTCGGCAAAGAAAAAGCCGTCGATCTGCGCAGGCCGATGGCGTTCGTCGTTCGCGAGGCTGAGGGCTGAGACTCTTTCCAGCGGACGCCAAAGCTCCACTGAACGGTTTTTTAAGTGTTCGTTTCCTTTAGAGAAAACCACGAACCACACGAGCGTACTTTCCTTGGAACGAAAGGTGCTGCATTGGAGACCTGTTTAGTAAAATTTAAAGGGCCTCCTCTAAATTGATTTGCGGAGCCTATTTTTGAAGAAAACGAGCCTTGGAATCCATTCACCATCTCAATAGCAGAGATTTGGCGAGCACGTGGCCGCCGGTTGTTTGCAGCAGCGATGGCTATGACGCCACGCTGGAAAATTGGCGGCCGGAGATCGATGAGTTTTCGAGCGCAGGCCTTGCCGTTCCCCGCGTATTCCAAACGCAAATATGCGGCTATGCGGCGAAAGGCAAGGCGAAGGCGCGCGTGGTTTGCGAGGCGTTTGTCCAAGGTGCCGGAGGCAGTGGAGTGTTCCAGCCGCCTCCAGCGCGATTGAGTCCGGGAGCTGCCTGCTTTTTTGGGGTCACCGAACCGACCCAGCATCTGTGGCGACAAGCGATTCGTGAGGGAATGGATTGGTACTATTTGGACAATGCCTACTTCGATGCCGCTCGCGGGCGACTGTTTCGTGCAGTGCGCCGCGGGGTTCAGGCAACCGGGAGCGAGCGTCCGGATTGGAAGCGGTTCGCGAGTCTGGGCGTAGAAATTGCACCCTGGAAGAAATCCGGACGTCACCTGGTGGTGGCGGTGCAGTCGAGCACCTACATGTCGGTGGTGGCCGGAAAGTCCGGGGGATGGTGGGAGCAGGCGCTGGCGGAGATTCGACAACACACCGACCGGCCCATTCAGGTGAGGGGTTGGCGCAGCAACAAAATGGCGTTGGCGGCCAGTTTGAAAGAGGCATTGGTGGACTGCTGGGCGTTGGTGACCTGGTCCAGTGCTGCGGCCAACGAGGCCTTGCTGGCCGGTGTCCCGGTGTTTGTGGCGGGGGACTGTGCGGCGTCCAAGATGGGCCTGTCTGATTTCACCAAGATTGAATCACCGATTTATCCTCCGGGGCGGGCGGCGTGGGCGGCGGCCTTGGCGGGCCAGCAATGGAGCCTAGAGGAGTTTCGCAGCGGCGTGGCTTGGAGAACGCTTCAGGCAGCGGTTTGACCTATGGGCTTGGGAGATGAACTCATCGTAACGGGTCTGGCGCGCCGCATGCAGAGACGGAACGCCTTACCCATCCGGGTATTGGATCAGCGGGGACGCCCCCGTTGGAGTCCCGTGTGGGAGAACAATCCACGGTTTGCCGCGGTCGACTATCGGGGGAAGGTGCAGACATTGGTGAATGCCCCGGGGCAGCGTGATTACATCGCAGGTCGGACGCTCGGGGGATGGGTTTGGCGCGAGTGGGTTTGTCCACTGGGCGAGATTTATCTGACCGACGAAGAACGGGCTGTCGGGAGTCGATATGAGGGCAGGATTCTTCTGGAACCCGCGCTCAAGCCGGAGGCGAGTCCCAACAAAGACTGGGGATGGGATCGCTGGTGTGCCTTGTCGGCCCACCTTCAATCCAAAGGATATCCGGTCTCCCAGTTTGCCTCCCGACATTGCCCGCCGTTGCCGGGAGCGGAAATCATCAAGACCACGAGTTTTCGTCAGGCCTGCGCCGTGTTGGAGCGTGCCCGGTTGGCGATCCTTCCGGAGGGCGGCCTGCATCATGCGGCCGCGGCGTTTGGAACGGCGGCGATCGTGATCTTTGGGGGCTACATTTCCCCGGCGCAGACGGGGTATGCGCATCATGTGAATTTATTCTCAGGCGGAACCCCCTGCGGGAGACGCAAGCGTTGCCCCCATTGTGCGGAAGCAATGGGCCGAATTTCGGTTAAGAAGGTTTCCGAGGAAGCGGCTTCGCTGCTTCGGGTCATTCGATTGGATTGAATGCGCCCATCCCTTCAATTCCGGCAGTCTCAGACTTTGTATTTATGAACTGTGAGGTCTTCATCGGGTTCGATTCTAGGGAGGCGGCCGCATACGAAGTGTGTGTCAGGTCGATTCGCAACCATTGCCAGAAGGTGCCGCAACTAGTGCCACAACTAGTGCCGCTATTGGAACCGCACTTGCGAGGGTTGGGCCTCTACACGCGGCGCCATGAGCGGAGGGAGGGACGCTTGTGGGATGTGATTTCCGAAGCGCCCATGTCGACCGAGTTCGCCATCACCCGCTTTTTGACACCACTCTTGAGTACCACGCCCTGGGCGGTGTTCTGCGACAGCGATTTCCTATGGCGGGCAGACATCCAGGAACTGTTGGCTTTAGCGGATCCGCGGTATGCGGTGCAGGTCGTGCAGCATCAGTATGCTCCGCCCGAAGGCATCAAGATGGATGGGCAATTGCAACTCAACTACCGGCGCAAGAATTGGTCGAGCCTCGTGCTTTGGAATTGCCGGCATCCGGCCCATGCGCCCCTTGAGAGCTGGATCAACACTCGGCCCGGACGAAACCTTCACGCGTTCGAGTGGTTGGACGACTCATTGATCGGGGATCTTCCACCGACCTGGAACTGGTTGGAGGGGCATTCGGATCCTGGGCTAGACCCGAAAGCAGTCCATTTCACTCGAGGCACCCCTGAAATGAAGGGCTACGAGAACATCCCCCACGCCGAGGAATGGCGGGCCGTCCTCGCCAGCGTCCGAGGATCGCAGACCCACCCGGCGACTTCGGATGCGAAATCGCATCCATGAACATCCAGAATCTTTTGATCGACTTGTCGATCGCGCTCAGTGCTGCGCCTCCTTCGGCGCGCGGACCGGTGCGGCATCACTCCATCGTCTGAGACTGCAGATCATTCAACGGCAGTAGACAATCCATCGATCGCTTCGGGTTGAAGGCCGATTCGGAGCGAGTTGGCAATCCCCTCAGACCCAGTGAGAGCGGAGAGCCAGTGAGTGCTTGGCCGGGTTGCAGCCCGTCCTTTTCTAGAGCCCCGCCGTCCTAGAGCCCGACCGTCGGGAATGGAGTCAGCACTATTGCATTGCTGACTCCTGAAAATAGGGAGAAGGAACTAAAATCCTATTCACCCTCATTAAGAAGCGGCAGGCGGCTCCGGGGAGTCGGGTGTTTAAGCCGAATGGGGTTCCTCAGAATGGCCCTTCGATTTGCGAGCCGCCAATGCCTTGCCGACCACGACCACCAAAACAGCACCGACGATTTGTGACCAACTAATACCCCCGATCGGGGTACTTATGTGCATCCACGTAAGGTTTTTCTCGATCCAAATCTTCGAACTGGGGTCGGTGACCAGCATTTCTCCCGCAACCCATCCCAAAACACCTGCGCCTGCGGTGATGATGACAGGGAATCGCTGCATCAACTTCATCAACATTGTCGCCCCGAAAACCACCAACGGAATGCTGACAGCCAGACCGATGACGAGCAATGCAACGCTGTCCTTGGCCACACCAGCGACGGCCAGCACGTTGTCCAGACTCATCACCAAATCCGCGATGAGCACGGCCTTGATCGCCTTGAGAAGGTTGTTGGGACTGTCCACGTGTTCCTCTTCTTTATTCGGAACAAGCAAGCCGATCGCGATCCATAGAAGAAGGAGTCCACCGATGATCTTGAGATACGGCCAGTGAAGCATCTTGAAGGCGACCGCCGTCAGGAGGATGCGGAGAACCACAGCCCCTCCGGCGCCCCACCGCACCGCCTTCTTCTGCTGATCGGGCGGCAGAGAACGGGACGCCAAAGCGATCACCACTGCGTTGTCTCCTGACAGGATGATGTTGATCCAGATGATCAACATTAAACTCTCCCAAAAGGCCGGTGTTTGGAGCTCTGCTAAAAAGTTCATTTGACAGTAAAATGTTCTTTTTGCGCTCCACGAGCAAGAGATTTTGTTTTAAGGCCGCTGTTTCGCTGGTTCTGAGTTCAGAGCATCCACAGTCATGTTTTTGCTGGGGTTTCACCGTAACACCTCGCTGGCCTCCCTGAGAGGTGAGCACTGACTCGGCACGTACTCACCGCAGACCTCACCGCAGACCTGGTTCGCCCTCCTGGCATGAAGACTTCCGTCAGGGCGGCAGTCATTCTGCCGAGTCGGATCGGTGCGGGGGGCAGGAGGCAACCTCAGTCCCTACTGCCAAGCCATTGCCAAAGGCTGGCAAAAGTTTTCAAGAAAAACGCACCTGATATGCAGTTAAGCACAAGGGTGCCTAGAATTGAGTTAACACAGGCTTAACAGCAGCCCAACCCTCCCGTAACCTACGACTGGATAGTGTGGCAGGAATGCTACTCAGGAAAATTCTATCAATACCCATCCTCGCGGCCTCTGCGACTTTGGCGTTCGGACAGTTCGCCGGATTCGTCAACAAGGGCCTAGTGGGCGTCGGCCGTGTGCCGGCCGCCACCTTCGACAAGGCTGGTGACGGCCGGCAGGACACCCTCGGCGGATTCTCTGCCATGGCCATCGACACCAATTCGCTGGTCTACACCGCGGGCCGGATCTCCGGCCGTATCGTGGGCCTGCCGGATCGCGGATTCGGCGATGGTGCCACCGACTACCGTCCTCGCCTCGAGATGTACGACTTCGTCATCTCGCCTTACTACGGCGAAAGTCCGGTCGCTCAAGGACAAATCACCTTCACCAACACCGCGACGGTCTTGTTCCGCTACGGCAGCGAGGGCCTTCCCTACACAGGATTCGATGCCGCCAACACCAACGCCCCAGTGGTGCCCCAGTCTCCGGCCGGTTCCATCGGTGGCGGCCGGCGGTCTCTGGACGCAGAGGGTTTGGTGCTGACCGCTGACGGCGGCTATTGGGTGAGCGACGAATACGGCCCGGCGATGTTCCGCTTCAATTCCGAGGCCCGACTCATGGAGACAATCCTTCCCCCGGCCGCGCTGCTCCCGGCGCAAGGCTCGTTCCCGGGCCGGCTGAACTTCACCGGCAACTCCGTCCCGACCTCCGGACGCCGCAACAACCGCGGTCTCGAGGGACTCTCCCTGACCCCCGATGGCAAGCGCTTGGTGGCATTCCTCCAGTCGCCGACCATTCAGGATGGCGGCGCCGGCGGCCTCGGCCGCAACACCCGCATCCTCCAACTCGACGCCGACCCCGCGTCCGCCACCTATGGGAAAGTCGTCGCCGAACACGTCTACCAGCTCACGCTCAACGGCAACACGACGACCAACAACCACACACCGGTCAGCGAAGTCGTTGCGCTGAACGCCAGCACCTTTTTGGTGCTGGAACGCGATGGCATCGGCCGCGGCGCAACCCCGGGCCTTTCGCCGCTCTACAAGCGGGTTGTCCTCGCCTCAACCGCGACCGCGTCGAATATAGCCGGGACCGCCTACGACCTCGAGCGAGGCGCGCCGGGCCAGATATCACTGCCCAACACCGGCACCACGCTGCCCGAAGGGATTACGCCGGTCGCCCGTCAGGACTTCGTCGACCTGCTCGATGCCGCGCAGCTCGCGAAGTTCGGGTTGAACACCAGCACGAACCAGGATGTGAACTCGCTGAGCGAGAAGTGGGAGGCGATCTCGTTAATCCCGCTCAAGGATCCCGCAAATCCGGAGGACTACCTGATGCTCTTGGGCAACGACAACGACTTCAAGTCGGACGTCGTCTACCACAATGGCGTCCCAGTCGGAACCAACGCGGTTCAGGTGGACATTATGCTCCTCGCCTACCGCGTGACTCTGCCCGGCGTAAGCACCGTCCGCGCTGCCAACGCCGCCCCGACGATTGCGATCAGCCTGCCGTCCGGCAACTCCTACGCCCAGGGTGCCCTGCCCTTCACCGCCACCGTGGCCGACACCGACGGCATCGTGGTCAAGGTCGAGTTCTTCGAGGACGGTGTGAAGCTGGGTGAAGACACCGCCTTCCCCTGGGTCTGGAACTTCAATCCCACGGTCGGTACGCACACCTACCGCGTCGTAGCCACCGACAACAGCGGCGCCGTCTCCGAGGCGAGCCGCAGCATCAACATCACCGCCGGCAACATAGCGCCCACGGTTGCGATCACCGCGCCGACCGCGAACACCACCGCGTCGGCACCCTACAGCCTCGCGTTCCGGGTCTCCTCAGGCGACATCGACGGCTCAGTCCGCTCGGTCGACTATTTCGCCGGTGCTGCCAAGATCGGCACCTCGACCAACGCGCCGTTCAGCTTCACCTTGGCCAATGCTCCAGTCGGCACCCACGTTCTGACTGCGGTGGCCACTGACAACCTCGGGCTCACTTCCACCAGCGCCCCGGTCAACCTCACCGTCACCCGCGCCATCGGCGGTGCGCTCACCTTCCAGGTGCTCCACGCCTCAGACTTCGAGGCCGGCATCGCCGCCCTAGACGACGCCCCGCGGTTTTCGTCGGTGTTGAATGCGCTCAAGTCCGCGTATCCCTCCGCCACGCTGGTTCTCGCCAGCGGCGACAACTACATCCCCGGCCCGTTCTTCACCGCGAGTGCAGATCCCGCGGCCCCCTTCAACGGGATTAAAGGCCGCGCCGACATCACCATCCTCAACGCCCTCGGCATCCATGCCTCCTGCTTCGGCAACCATGAGTTCGACGACAACACGGCCCAGGTACGCAGTCTTATCCTCCCGGACACCGCCGCCGGCTACGCGGGCACAGCGTTCCCCTACCTCAGCGCGAACCTAAACTTCGCCACCGACAGCAGCATGGCCAGCCTCGTCACCGCCGATGCCCAGGAGGTTTCCGCGATGAAGAACAAAGTCGCCAAGAGCGCAATCATCACCATCGGCGGACAGAAGATCGGTCTGGTTGGCGGCACGGTCACCGAGCTCCGATCGATCTCCTCCCCCGGAAACATCGGCGTCTCCCAGAACCTCCTCGCCGACATCCAGGCGGCGGTTGACGGGCTGATCGCCCTCGGGGTGAACAAGGTGATCGTTATGACCCACCTCCAGCAGTTCTCCCGTGAGTTCGAGCTCGCCAGCAAGTTGCGCGACGTCGACATCATTGTTGCCGGCGGTTCCCACAGCGTGTTCGCCAAGCCTTCCGATCGCCTGCGGCCGGAGGACTTCGTCGCAAGCTCCTACCCGAGCCTGTTCACCTCTGCCACCGGCGAGCCGGTCTACGTGGTGAACACCGGTTCCAGCTACCGTTATGTCGGCCGCCTGATCGCCAGCTTTGACGAGGCCGGCCGTCTCACCGGTTTCGACAACCGCAGCGGCGCCTACGCCACAGACATCCAGGGCGTGCTCGACACCGGCAACGTGGCCCCGTCCTCGAACGTCGTCGACGTCGTCACTCGCTTGGCCAACATCGTGGACGGCAAGGACGGCAACCGTTTTGGACGCACCTCGGTGTACCTGAACGGCATCCGGAACAGTGTTCGCACCGAGGAGACGAACCTGGGCGACCTGACCGCCGACGCTAACCTTTGGCGCGCGCGTCAAACCGATCCCAACACCGTAGTCTCCCTCAAGAACGGCGGTGGCATCCGTGATTCCATCGGCGCGGTCTCGTCCTCCGGCGGCTTTGTCTCCCTAACTCCGCCTCCTGCCAACCCGCGCGTCGGCAAGCAGGCTGGAGAAGTTAGCCAGCTCGACATCGAGAACAGCCTCCGGTTCAACAACACACTGTCGCTTGTCACCCTCACGGCGCAGCAGCTGCGCGACACCATGGAGTGGGCGGTTGCCGGCAGCGGCACCCCGGGACAGTTCCCGCAGGTTTCAGGCATCAGCTTCAGCTTCGTGCCGACCAACGCTCCGATGACGTACGTGCGCGACACCAACGGCGTCCCCACCTCGATCAGCCTCCCCGGTGAACGCCTTCGCAACCTCGTCGTTGTCCGCGCCGACGACAGCCAGGACGTGGTCGTCGAGAACGGCCAGGTCGTGGGCGATACAAACCGCACCTTCCGCATCGTAACGCTGAACTTCATGGCGGCCGGCGGCGACAGCTACTTACCGCTCACCCGGGGAACCAACCGGATAGACCTGGTCCCAACCGGCACCACCGTCTTATTCAACACCGACGGCGGCGAACAGAAGGCTCTGGCCGACTACCTTCGCGCCATCGAAGTGTTCCGCGAGGCCGACACCGTGGCTGCGGACGACCTCCGCATCCAGAACCTCTCCCGCCGTGGCGACATGGTGCTCGCCCCGATGGTTCGACGAATCGAAGGACCGAGCCCGGCGACCCGCTTGACCTTCAGGTCGCTGCCCGGACGGATCTACGCCGCGGAATCCAAGGAGTCGCTCGACGGCACCTGGGTCCGACTCCCCGTCACCACCCAAGGAACCGGAACCCTCCGCGAACTCCTCGACAACCGCACCCCCAACGGGCAGCGCTACTACCGCATCGTTGTGGTGCAGTGATCATCGCGGAGTGTCAAAAAGCGAACTCCTAACAAATCACTCCTTACGGATCAGTTTAACAGAGGGAGGGCCGTTGTTGGCCCTCCCTCCTTCCCAACCGGACAGGTAGATTTCCCGCATCCGGCTCTCCAGTCAGTGAGTCACCCGCTTGCAGCAGGACTGATGCGTTTGGCTCGGGCCAAGGCATAAAGAGAGCAGCCCGGAGCCCCTCTAAGAACGCATCGGGATCGCGTCGATGGTCTAGGTCACCGCGACAAAGACCCTGGCGCGTGCCGCCGAGGTAGCAGACGCCATCCGCGACCTCATCACCGGTTGATCACCCCGAAAAAGCGGACTCCAGTCGACGGTTTCTCTTAATCGACAACCAGCGACCACAACTGTGGGAAGCCCTGCAGATTGCCGAGCCACGTTCCGGTCACGATGGCTTCCGAAGGGCCCGAGTTTTTTAACTCTGAATGAACCCTGTCGTGGTCGCCTGGAAGTGCCGGCGAAGCGGAGTGCTCGACGCCGATGACTCGGAGGAATGCTGTCTCTGCACATCAAGTCCATTCTGGCGCTGCCTGCTGTCCAAGAGGAGTGGCTGAGAGTCGGTGACTACTCCCCGAAGGCGTTTCAACAGGAATTGGCCAGGGTAAGAAACCGCACGGTGACGGCGGCCACTGATTGAGAGTTTCAGCTCAAACGAAAGTTTCACCCCTCGCTGAAACCATTAATTTTGCTGAAACACCTCTAAAACGCTCGATCGTTGCCTCAAGCTTCAGTTCGCCAAACTGCATTTGTACTTCCCTCGTGTGAATTCCAGTTTACTCACACCCAACCGCGCTCAGAATCCATGTAATCTTTCACCTGAACCCGGCCAAACTCCAAATGACGGTTCCATTCGCATTTTGGCGAACGACTAAAAACCCAAACGTGCTGGTGCCACACCGCTCAAATCTCAATGAAAAGCCGGTCGAACCCCGGCAAGGATTCGCCGTGACTCGCCCTCTCCGCAGCATCGTGATGATTTTCAGCCTCTGCCTTGCGAGCTGCCTGCTGGCGAAGGTTCTGCTCGCGGAATCGGCACCAACGAATGCTGTTGCCGTCTGGCCTTTCACTTCGCTTGCCGACATCAAGCCTCCCGTGGTCCGGCACGCAGACCGGGTCACCAACGGGATCGACAACTTCATTCTGGCCGCACTGGAGGAAAAGAGCCTCACGCTCGCGCCGGCAGCCTCCGCTCGCACTCTCGTCCGCAGGCTTTATTTTGATTTGATCGGTTTGCCGCCCTCTCCAGGCGAAGTGGACGCCTTCGTGAACGATCCCGATCCCAAGGCCTATGAAAAGCTCGTGGACAAGCTACTGGACGACTCGCGCTACGGCGAACGCTGGGCGCGTTTCTGGCTCGACCTCGCCCGCTACGCCGACACCGCTGGCTATGAAGGGGATCCCGATTTTCCGAACGCCTGGCGGTACCGGGATTATGTCATCGATGCCTTCAACCAGGACAAGCCCTACGATAAATTCGTAATCGAACAGATCGCGGGCGATGAAACAGAAGAGATCATGGGCGCAGGCGAACTTTCTGATCTGAAGCCAGAACCGACCGTCGCGCTGACATTTCTGCGCCTGGCCCCATTCACCGAACCGCGGGGCGACGCCTCCCGCCATGAAATGCTCAGCGAAATGACAGCGACCGTAAGTTCCGTCTTTCTAGGTCTCACGGTCGGCTGCGCGCAATGTCACAACCACAAATACGACCGCATTCCGACCAAGGACTTCTATCGGATGAAGGCCTTCTTTTCGACGGTCCAACTCCAGCGCCCGCTGCCGGGGGATATTTTCCAAATCGGCGGGCCGCTCCCGGCAGAGTTCTATCGAAAGGGGGAAAAGGAGTGGGCAACGAAGCTCACCGAGCAACGCAATGCAGAACTCGGTGAGGCGCGCACTCTCTTGGCCGCATTCGACAAGATCGAGGACCTCGGCAAGAAATCGGTTCCCAAGATTTCGCTCACGCCGGAGCAACGTGAACAACGGAGTAAAGCAAAAGCTCGCGTCCGCTTGCTTGAACAGGATCTCAAGCGTCTGCAACCCGTCGCCATGTCGTTGCGTCACTCCTACGGGCCGCCGTTCGAACCCGGTGTGCCGGAGACGCGGATCCTCAATCGCGGCGAATGGGACAAGCCTGGTGAGGTTGTCGAACCCGGTTTTCCGAGCGTCATCACGGGCCATCAGAACCCCGCGCCGATTCGCCTCGATCCCTTCAAACGTTGGCCGACCCGCAGCCGCCGCCTCGCTCTCGCCCAATGGATCGTGAGCCCAGATAATCCGATGACGGCACGGGTGATGATCAATCGTCTTTGGGATTGGCACTTTGGGCGCGGGTTGGTGGCCACTCCGAGCGATTTCGGCAAACTCAGTGGCGGATCCTCACATCCCGAGTTGATCGACTGGATGGCCCGCCGGTTCATCGATTCCAAGTGGAGCCTCAAGGCCATGCATCGGCTAATCCTCAACTCCGCCACCTATCGCCAGTCGTCGAGGCATCACGATTCCAAGGCGGAAACGGCGGATCTGGAGAACACACTCCTCTGGCATTTCCGAACGCGGCGTTTGGAAGCCGAGGCGGTGCGCGATGCCGTGCTGGCGGTCAGCGGACGATTGAACCCGGAACAATTCGGGCTACCGATTTTCCCTCCGCTGCCCGAGGGGTTGGCCGAGGAAGTAAAATACGATAACAGCAAGTGGGCCACGCAGGAAGGTCCGGAAGGTCGTAAGCGCAGCATTTACATTTATCAGCAACGCTCGATGACTATGCCGTTCCTGCAAACGTTTGACTCGGTGGTGTGCGACGCCACCCGCGACCGACGGCAGGCTTCGGTGACGCCCTTGCAGGCGCTGGCTATGTATAACGGGCGCTTCGCCAACGAAGAAGCCACTCACTTGGCCGCGCGCATCCGCAAGGAGGCCGGGGAATCACCCGCGACGCAAATCCAACTGGCTTTCAAGACCGCGCTCGGTCGCGAGCCTACGCCCGACGAATCCGAACGGATGCAGGCGCTCATGGCAACGAGTACGGGTAGCAGCGATGCGCTGGCTCCAGTTTGCCGCGTGCTGCTTAATGCCAACGAATTTGTTTATGTCGAATGATCCATTTCCAGGCGCGCTGTGGTCGCAGGGATACAATTCCAGTCGCAGGGATTTTCTCGGGCGGATGTTCCACGGCTTCGGCGGGCTGGCGCTCACTGGCCTTCTGGCACGCGAGGCTCGGGCCGCTTCCGTCATCATCGATCCTCTCGCCGGTAAAGCGCCCTCGTTTCCTCGCAAGGCCAAGAATTGCATCATGCTCTTCATGTGCGGCGGCGTCAGCCAGGTGGATTCGTTCGAATACAAACCCAAGCTGAACGAGTTCCACGGCAAACGGATTCCGCACATTCCCAAGATCGCTTCCGGCGAACTGCAAGGGCGTCTGACCTTTGACCATCAATGCGTAGGAAGCCCGTTCAAGTTTCAGCAGCACGGCCAGTCGCGCCGTTACATCTCCGAGTTATTTCCGAACCTCGCCCGGCACGTCGATGACCTCGCCTTCATTCATGGCATCCAGGTGGATAACCAAAATCACGGTCCCGCCACGCTCCACGTCGCGACCGGCAGCCAGTTTCCGGGCAGCCCGTCGGTTGGCTCGTGGGTGCAATACGGGCTCGGCAGCACGAACCAGAATCTGCCGGGCTACGTCGTTATTCAGGATCCGCGCGGTGCGCCCACCAACGGCGCGGCAGTCTGGAGCAACGGCTATCTGCCCGCGACCTACCAAGGCACCTTCCTGCGTCCCACCGGTACCCCAATCGTAGATCTCGCCCGGCCGCAAGGTGTGAGCGCTGCGCAACAGCGACAGGAATTCGACGCGCTCGCCTGGCTCAACCGCCGCCATCTGGGCGACGGAGGCAAGGACAGTGAACTCGAGGCCCGCATCCGAGCCTACGAACTGGCTTTTCGCATGCAGGCAGCCGCGCCCGAACTTGTCGATCTCTCCGGCGAAACAGAAGAAACCAAGGCCCTCTACGGACTGGATAATTCGAAGACGGCCGGCTTTGGACGCCAATGCCTACTGGCCCGCCGCCTCGTCGAGCGGGGCGTTCGCCACACCCTCCTCTTGCACGGTGTGCAAATCGGCAAGGACAGCTGGGACGATCACGGCAATGTGAAAGACGGCATGATCAAACACAGTCGCGAGGTAGACTTGCCCGTGGCCGGACTGCTGACCGACCTCAAGCGTCGCGGATTGCTTGATGAAACCCTCGTCGTGTGGGCCTCCGAGATGGGACGCACGTCCTTTGTCAACGGGGCCGTCGGCGACAACGTCGGACGCGACCACAACGGCCACGCCCTCTGCATGTGGATGGCGGGCGGCGACGTGAAAGGCGGCGCCACGGTAGGCGCGACCGACGACTACAGCCTCTGTGCGGCCGATGAACCGATCCCCATCCGCGACGTGCATGCAACCCTCCTCAACCTCCTGGGGCTCGACGACGAGAACCTGACCTACCATTACGCTGGCCGCATTCGCCGGCTCACCGACATCCGCGCCAACGTGCTCAAGCAGATGATCGCATAGCCAATAGGCTCCAACCGCGTGGACCGCGGGGGCAGTGGGTACTTCGGCGCCCGGTTCGTTCGCTCGGCCGATCGAGGCAGGTTCATCCCGGGCTTTCGGTTCAACGATCTGGGCTTCCGCCCCGTCCTCAGTTCAGTTCGGTGAGCTCAAAGCCTCGCCGGAGACTGGGGCCAAGACTCACGCGGAGGCGCGGAGAACGCGGAGTAAGAAATTGCCCCGACGACGCGTGAGGGCACGCGGCCTACATCGGGCTTGGTTGTCTCGTAGAGGCAGGCGAGGCGTTGGGTTTCTTTTCGTAAAACACCACGCCCACCCGCCGGATGTGGTCGATCAAATCCTGATGCGTCAGCTGGTGGAAAATTGAAAGGTCAATCATGTAAGGCAACAACAAGTCATCCAGTTCGCCTATCAATTTCAGCAAATCATCATGGCTCAATTCATCGCCCATTAATGTCAGATCAATGTCCGAACCGTTCTTATAATTGCCCTTGGCCCGCGAACCGTATAATACCGCCTGCTCCACCTGCGGATGCTGGGCCAGCACGCCGCCAATCTTTTCAATCGTCGGCTCGGTCAGGCCAAAGCGGGCGGCGCTCATCTCACTTCCTTGCTTAACTTTTTCAACTGCACCTCCAATTTTACAAACTCCGGATAATATGCTTGGCGAATGGTGGTGGCGATGCTTTCGGCGATTTTCGCGTTGTAAGTATGAACCGTCAGTCCCCGGCTTCTGATCATATCCATCCACACCTCGCCGTTCTCCACCAACCCGCGCCGGAACGTCAACCGGAAAACGTCCCGGCTGCCAGTGAGGTTGGTTTCCCCCTGATCCTCAAACAAATCCTTAAGCGTATTCCAAGCCAGTTCGTAAGTGTATTCAAAGCTCTGAATCAAACCCTGCTCCTCAAATTCGTTGAGCTCACCCCGCTCTATGAAGCGGGTCAACTGCTGCAGCGCCTTGGAATAATTTTCCAGACGTTGAATCCAACGGATGTCTTGGTTGTTCATGGTGGATTGTTTCGGTTACGTCGCCGCTAGCATAGCCACTGATGGGTGGCGGGTAAATGGTGGTTTCATTTTCACAGTCCAGACGCCGCGTGAGGGCACACGGCCTGCATCGGGCTTGGTTGTTGCGTATTCCGAAGCAAACTGGACACCAATCCGATTTGATATCGGACACCGTTCCGATTTAAAGCGCACAGTCGTCCGGGCTGATATCGGACAGTTTTCCGGTGGGATCGGATTGGTGTCCGAATCATGGCGGAAGACGAAGTTTGTCTTTTAGAGGCGGACGAGGCGCTGGGTTTCTTCGCGGAGGTTAATGAAGGGCTATCCGCAATTTGCCTTTTGTTCGGGAAACTTCGGGAATGAAATCGGATATTTGACAACGCTCGTTTAGCGACGCTCGTTGCTCCAAGATATGGATGAACTGCGCCATGATAGCGCGGCGTGTAAAAAGCAATTTTTATCAGTTTCTATCGGTTTCTATCAGTCAAAAGAGTTCACCCACTAGGCTCGTGTCACGTCAGCGAGCCGAGCCGTGCTATCGGCAAACCGTTCCGTCTCGACACCTACGCAATTCAACATCGTCAGCAATAAATTTGATAACGGTACCGATTCAGCTAATCGCATGTAGCGCCCGTGCTTCAACCCCAAGTTCGCACCGCCAGCAAGCAACAATGGGTAGTTGCTATTATTGTGGGTATTACTATTACTGCTGCCGTATAATATAACTGAATTATCTAATACTGAGCCACCTTGATCAGGGGCACTGGCCAGTCGCGAGATAAAATACGAAAACTGTTCAACCATCAATCTGTCCCATCGTCCAAGCGCTTCGGATCCACCTGGCTTGTCATAATCGTGCGCCAATGAATGCAGCGAGCTCTTAAAACCCTCTAGCTGCGGAAACTTGCCTGCCTTGGACGATCCATCGGCCATGTTTGTGATTTGGTAGGTCGCCACTCGCGTAGAATCCGTCCGAAACGCCAAGTAAACCAAATCGTACATGGTCCGAATATAGACTAATGGCGCTTTGTCATCGGCATCCAAGTGCAACATGTTCCGTTCCTCGTCTCGCAACTTGGGTCTTGGAATCTCCATCCACTTCTGCGCTCGTTCGACACCCTGTTCAATCTGGCGCACTGAAGACAAATATTCGTCCAGCTTTTGCTTATCCTGATCTCCCAGTCTCAGCCGCATCGATTTGGCATCAGCCAAGATTCGATCCAGCATGCTGGCTTTGCTTTGCAGCAATCGATGCTCATCAATCAAATTTTCGTCGCCAGAACCAAAGAAGCGATTAAACACCTGCAGCGGTTGGTTCAAAGCAGGAATAGGACGCCCCATGGCATCATAGGAAAGAGTGCTAGATCGCGTCGGTTCTCCTACGCCTCCATCGGTGGAGAGCACCAGCGAAGGGAAACGAGTCTTGTCGCGCAACGACATCGCGGCAATTTGATCGGCAGAAACCGTGTTTCGCAGGAACTTATTGTTCAAGTACGCACCGGTGAGAAACGTATCGGCTGTGTCGTGAGCCCCCATCTTGCGCCCCATGGGATGCGAGAGTCCGCCGATCACCGTCAGCTTATCGCGAAGCGGCTGAATAGGCTCCAGCGTATGGGATAATTGATAGTTGGCCCCTTCGGACTCCGGAAACCAACGCCACTTAGCATCACCACCTTTCGCGTTGGGAAGGCTGACTCCAAAGCCGAAATACATCGTGCAAAATCGTTTGGCGACTTCCTTCGCCTTGGATTTCTCACTGCCCATACATTCCAGCCAGGGAAGCCCGAGTGAAACTCCAGCGCCGAACAGGCCGGTGCCCCGCAAGAATGAGCGGCGATCAAGGTGCCAAGATTTTTTCTTCATTTGCGTGTTTGTTAAACAGTTCACTGGACACAACAAGCTGGACCATGTCCCGCATCCGGTATCCGGCAGCAGCAAACTTTTCATCCAGTGCTTTGACTGGCTTTTGGTCGCGCAAATCGAGCGACCTTCCTAGGGCATAGGTCAACAACCGCCGCATCAAGGATCGCGCGAACTGATCGCTATACTCGCACGCCAGGCGTTCCTTGAGTTTATCGGGTCCATCCAGCTCTGAGCCGTTGGAAAATGAGTCTTTAGACACAACCGGTGACGTCACCATCTTGTCGCCTTTTTTGGTCCGGACTTCGGTGCGCCACAAGCCCACGGCATCGTAGTTTTCTAGGGCGATGCCCCAAGGATCCAGATCGCGATGGCAACTGGCACAGGAGGGATCGCGGCGATGAGCCTGCAATTTTTCACGCATCGAAAGCTGATGAAATTGCGGATCGATGGAATCCAAGCTAGGCACGTTGGCCGGCGGTGGCGGTGGCGGGTCATCTAGGAGGCGATCGCGAATCCAAACGGCGCGTCGAACCGGATGCGAGTCTGCGCCCGTCGAGCCCGCCAACAGGAAGCCTGCCTGTCCAAGCAATCCACCACGGTGCTGGTCGGCTGGAATCCGCACGTGGCGAAACTTCATACCCAGCACTCCTGAGACCCCATAATGCCGCGCCAAGGGCTCGTTCAACATGGTGAAATCTGCCAACAGAAAATCCTGAATTCTGCGATTTTCACGAACCATCTCCGCAAAAAATGCCCGGCTCTCGCCGATCATGTCCGTCTTGAGACGTGCGTTGAAATTCGGGTGGTAATCTCGACTAATCTCGATGTTCTCAATGAGGTCCAGAGACAACCAACGATCAGGAAACTGCTCTAGAAATACCGATGACTTAGGACTGATCAGCATCCGTTCGACTTCCGAGCGAAGTATCTTCGGCTGCTTAAGCAAGCCGGCCTCCGCCAGATCAAACAGTCGTTCGTCAGGCATCGAACTCCACAGGAAATAGGACAACTTCGAAGCCAGCTCCCAGTCGCCGGTCGGGCGCGATTTCGTTTGAACCGATGGCTGGTGCTGAGCGCCTGGAAAAAATAGGAAGTCCGGCTGAATCAACACAAATGCCAGCGTCTCGCGTATCGCGTCTTCAATCCTGGGAAAGCCGGGCTTGATCCTGTCATGGAATTTCAACAACGAATCCACCTCTTTGTCCGATACCGGCCTCCGAAACGCCCGCCTGGCAAACGCAGAGAGAATTCGTCGCACGTCGGGTCGCCGGACTTGTTGATCGGAACCATTTTTCGTGACGATGTTGGCATGATGCGCCGGCGGCCAAGTGTCGAAAATCGGACCATGAAACTCGACTGATTTCACCTGCAGCACAGGCAGGTGCGGCTCGGCCGGATAAGCAAATTTCTCGTCTTTGCCTTTGGCTCCCTTTGGCAGTTTCGAGCCGTCGTCATAGATATTTCGCACTCGCACCACCAAGCCCGGGATTTTTCCTTGGCCGCGAACGGGCAGCGGAAAGTCTTCGATCCGTCCCTTGAACTCAAAAACGTGATCGCCCGCTGCATTGACTTCTGTCACCGGGAACTCGCGAAACAGAATTTCCGTATCGGGTTGATAGCCAACGGAGACTTCCAAAAGCGGGAAGCCGCAATTGGACTGGAGTTTGGCCTCCACAGCCACGCGAACCAAAAACTCACCCTGCTCCGGATAGTCCTTCTCGATCTTCGCTAAAAACTGCTGCTGCCTCCCAAGTTCACTCGCGATATGCGACTCACCCAGCCAATTGGAAACGTTGGAGCGATCAAAACGGTGATGGAACTCATCAGGCCGCGGGTGGGAAACGATGACTCGTTGCAAGGCACTTCGTGCGCACTTCAGATAGGCCTCAAGATGCACCGGTGTTAGTTCAAGCAGTCGACTATCATTGGAAAATCCGTCTGAAGAAATGGGGTCAGCAGGCAGATCGCGGGCGAAATCCATTTCGATTTGAAGCAGGTCGCGCATCGTATTTTGATACTCCATTCTCGTCAGCTTCCGACGGAGAGCAGGTCGATCAGCAGTCGACGATTCAACGAAACGTTCAAGCTCCGCTTCGATCCACTTTACGAGATAGGTCCGATCGTCCGCGGCGAGCTGTTTTTCCTTCGCAGGCGGCATCTCGTTATCGCTAATCGCGCTCAGGACCAGTTGCCACTGTCTGGCGGCGTCGGGATGCTTCTGCAAATCCACCTGAAGTCGATCCAGTCGCAGACCCGCTTTCGGATCGCTGGCTCCGTGGCATGTGACGCAGTTTGAACCCAACAGTTCCTGAACGCGTTTGCTGGAATTCTCATCGCGTTCGCCAGCCACGACACGCTCGCCCAGTCGATCTGCACCTAGCAATTGAGAGCCTATTAGCAGAATCAGGCTGATGGCAAATCGCCACCGTCTAAGAGGAGAATTGATTTTTGGTAGGCTTATTTCGAAATTTATATCTCTCAAGGATAAGCTGTCAATGTGCCCGGCGACCGGGGGCTGCTAGTGCAAGACCCCACGGGTTCAGCAACGGTGCTGACACCTGAGCGCGGAGCAGCAAAAAATAGTCGATACTGAGTCCCACTGCGGCTCGTTGGGATCGTTGCGCGTTGCGCTGCGCGGAAACCCTATTGTCGATGGACGGCCCTGAATCGACTGCACTATTATTCCCGCGATGAGTTCATTACCCCGGCAATTGGCCGCTTTGGCGATTTCCGCTCCGCTGCTGCTCGCGCAGTCCCTCCGACTCACGGACGGCGGTGTCGAACGGGATTATGTCATCGCGACCGATGAGGTGCACCTCTCGGGGCCGAAGCTAGATCGGGTGGTGCGTGTCGACGAGATGGGTACCGCCAAGTCATCGCGGGCCCCGGGAACCCGACTCGAAACCGTGATTTATCCCGCCGGCGAGCCGAGATCGAACGGCCGTCGCCGCATCATCACCCGCCGCGTGTCCGTCAAGGTCGCACCCGGTACCGACATCGGTGCTCTGGCCACGCAAGTCCAAGCCGTCTCGGTTGAGACCATGGCATTCGACGGGAGTCTCGCGGTTTTTCATGCCGGCGAATCCTCCGGGCTTGCTCTGGCCGCCCGTCTCCGGCAGCACGCCGAGGTCCTTCGGGCAGAAGTCATCCTCGGGCGATACCTCACACCCAAGGTCCAACCGAATGACCCGCTCCTCCCGCGGCAGTGGACTCTCAAGAACACCGGTCAATCGGAGGGCACACCGGGTGCGGATGCGAATGTGTTTCCTGTCTGGGAATCCGGTCGCCATGGCGAAGGTGTGGTGATCTCCATCGTGGACGATGGGGTGGAAAGCGCTCACCCCGACCTCACGGACCGCATCGTTCCTCAAGCCGGCTACGATTACCGGGACCAGGATCCGCAGCCAGAACCCGAAGGAGCCAACGGAGTCGATGCTGAAGGCAAACCCGCGGCCGACTCCCATGGAACCGCGGTGGCCGGGGTGGCTGCCGCCAGCGGTAACAATGGCATTGGGGTGGCAGGTGCCGCTTACGCCGCACGCCTGGTCCCCATTCGTTTGATTGGCGGTAACACGGGGGATGATCAAGAAGCCAAAGCCATGGCCCATCGATTGGACCTCGTCCACATCAGCAACAATTCGTGGGGTGCCGACGATGACGGCAAGACCATCAGCGCCCTCGGCCCATTGATGAAGGCAGCTCTGGACACGGCGCTCTCCCAGGGGCGCGGCGGTCTTGGGACCATTTTTGTTTGGTCCGCCGGAAACGGCGGCAACGAGCAGGACAATGCCAACAATGACGGCTACGCCAATTATCCGGGGACGATCGCCGTAGGCGCGCTCAACGATTTGGGACACCGTGCCGACTACAGCGAGCCGGGAGCCTGTCTGATTATTTCAGCCCCCTCGGGCAACGACAAATCCCGGTTGCCGGGTTCGTTCACCACCGATCTGTTGGGTGAACGCGGGTACAATCGCGCTGACGTCGAATCCGACATCGCTGAAATCGACTACACGAGCACCTTCAACGGGACATCCTCGGCCGCACCGCTTGTTTCCGGAGTCGTGGCGTTGATGCTCCAGGCGAACCCAAAGCTCGGTTGGCGGGATGTCCAGGAGGTCCTCATCCGTTCGGCGGCGATGACTCAGCCTGAGAACCCCGGCTGGTTCACCAATTCTGCGAAAATTCGGTTCAACCACGAATTCGGTGCTGGACGGGTGGACGCAGCCGCCGCGGTGCAACTGGCCTCAGGTTGGCAGAATCTCGGCGCACGCCAGAGTGCCGTGGTCGTGAAAGCAACAAAGGATCTCCCGCCCATCCCCGACGAGGGGGTCTTTCAGGGCAATCTCTTGGTCATAGACGACCTCAGGGTCGAGCAGGTCACCCTGAACTTGACGCTCACCCATCCGTCGCGGGGGGAACTCGCCATCGACCTGATATCGCCTGCCGGCACGATTAGCCACCTGTTCGTCCCCCACGGAGACACCAACCAAAACATCGAACACCGATTTACCTCGGTTTTCCAATGGGGTGAGTCAGCTCGTGGCGATTGGAAGCTCCGAATCCGGGATACGGTCGGCGGCAACGCTGGGCAGGTGTCAGACTACCGCCTGGAGATCTTTGGAACCCGATCCGAGGTCGTTATTCCCGACCTGAAACTGACCGCCTTGGGTGCATCCTCCGAGGGCTTCCAACTGAGGTTGCAAGGCCCAGCCGACCGTGCGGTGGTGCTTCAATCCTCGTCGGACCTGATCGATTGGCAGGTGGTCACCTCTGGAACGATCGACGGAGGCGACATGCAATTCGCAGATCCGACCGCGTCCGGGACGGCCCGCTTCTATCGCTTGGTTCTGTCGAATCCTTGATGCCACCGGAGGGCGGTATTGGTCATCAGGGAAATCCGCCCACATCCATCAGCCAACGGAGAGTCACAGCCCCTTCCGCAAGGGGCATATACCCTTAAACCACGGATTTGATTCCGAGGCTGATCCGGGCGATGAAGTAGGACACTCGCAGGACAGTGCCCGGGAACGGGGTCATGGAACGATTTCTGAATTTGACCCAACTGTGCTTCAACCCTCGTTGGCCCTTGCCTCGGAAGGTCTAGATCGAGTTTGAGGGGGTCCCTATCCTGTCATGGGTTGCCTGTCATGGGTTGGGCAAACCGGCGAAACCGGATTGTCACCTCGCCCGTCGCAAGCGATCGGGCACTGCCCTTGGAAACCCTGGATGAATGTTGCGTGCGTTCCGGTTTCCGAATCCGGCGATGGTTGCGCACGGGAAATCCTTGTCACCTCTTCGTCGGGACTCTTCGTCGGGACGCCCTCGTCCAACCCGGTGGCGGGAATGGCTAGGCTCCAGAACCCCCCAAAGGCGATGCTTCATGGCGCGTCATCCCCAGTAGCAGCGCCGTTTCGGCGAACCGCTACCCATCGGTCCGCATTGAAT
>CAJAHH010000142.1 GCA_903939515.1 uncultured Verrucomicrobiota bacterium | reverse complement strand
TGTAGGAACGCCGCATATCCCGGAATGCCTAGACCGTGCGGGCGTTATGCGGCGTTCCTTCAGAACGCGCTGATTCTATGGGGTCATACCCAGGGTTACACCCTGGGCTGGTATGCGCTGCCCCGTTGGGGCAGGGGGGTGCGGTTTTTTGGCTGAACCCTGGGCTGGTATGTGCGGTTCGGTTGGGGGACGGAGAGTGGTGTTTTGGCGCAACCTTGGCTTGTGACGTGCGGTTCGGTTGGGGCAGGGGGGGGGCGGTTTAGAGGGAGTCTATGATGTCCCAATGGCCGATGTGGAAAGACTCTTGCAAGTGGCTATAACCGTAACGGATGAATTTCATGTTGGTCTGGAGGACATCTGCGGCGCATAGTTCCCGACCGCCCACACTGGGCTGCCTACTTTGAGCCGATCATGAGAGACGAACTTGAGAAACTGGTTGCCGCCGGAAAGATTCAGAAATCCCACATCGCCCCGCTGCTGTCGCTGAAGGAAGCGGGATTCTGCCATCACAAGAGTTGGGGTTTTGGCCGCATCGTTTCTGTGGACCTAGCCCTGGGACGCCTGAACATCGACTTCACTAATAAGGCGGGTCACTCGATGGACCTCGCCTTCTCGGCGGAGTCGCTCAAGCCCATTGCTAAGGACCACATTCTCGCTCGCAAGGCTCTCGACCTCGACGGGTTGAAGCGCGAGGCGGCCCTTCATCACCTTTCTGTGGTCAAGCTGGCGTTGAACAATTTTGGTGGCTCAGCCACTGCTGACCAGATCCAGGTTGTGCTGAAGGATATCATCAGCAGCGATTGGAAAAAGTGGTGGGAAGTTGCCCGCTCCGAGATGAAGAAGGACGGCCACTTCACCGTGCCGCTCAAGAAAACCGAGGCCATCCTTTATCAGGATTCCGAGGTCAACATCGGCGTGCGCTTGGCCACAGACTTCAAGGCCGCCAAGGGCCTGAAGGCCCGCGTTGCGGTGGCTTCGGAGATCCTTAAGAGCGTCGCTGACATTAACGACAAGGCCGTGATCACCGAGATCGTCGCCATTCTTAATGCCGACATCACTAACCACGCGGTGACCATGCCGGCTTTGGCGTTGGAGGGCGTTTTCGTCCGTGACGACCTCAAGAAATTGGCGGGCCTCGACATCCCTGAAGGACCGATCACGGCACGCGAAATCCTCAACGGCCAGAGCAGGCTGGTCGAGTTCTTCGGTGAACTTCCCGCGGCTAAGCACCGCCGCACCTTAGAAGCTCTGCGAGATTCTGTGCCTGATTGGGGTTCCAAGCTCATTTTCATCATCAACAACGTCAGCGCGAAGCTGGCCGGTGAATGTGCTCGGCTCCTGCTGCTCGAGAACCGGGGGCAGTTGCTCAAGCAGGAGTTGATCCGGCTCGTCAGCCAGCACGGCGCCAGCAGCGAACTACTGCTCTGGCTGGGCAAGGAGCGCGATGATCACTTCGCCGATATTCTCGGGCCTGAGGTTTTCCGCGCGATGCTGACGGCCATGGAGCGGGATGCTTTCAACGAGAAGCGATCCAATCGTCTCCGCGACTTCATTCTCGACGATATCAAGCTCCTGCCGGAGTTGATCGAGTCGGCGGACGTCGATGTCATCCGCGATCTGACTCGCAGTTTGCAGCTCTCGCCCAGCTTCGACGACATGGACAAGCGGTCCCTTTTCGCCCGTATCGTCAAGGCCTACCCGGCGATCCAGGAGATGATCACCGGCGACAACAAGAAGGAGGACCATATCTTCTTGGTCAGTTGGTCTAGCCTTCAGCGCCGTCAGGAGGAGTATCAGGATCTCGTCACCAAGCGCGTACCGGCCAACGTCAAGGACATCGCTCTGGCCCGCAGCTACGGCGACCTCCGCGAGAATCACGAGTACAAGTCCGCCAAAGAAATGCAGCGGGTGCTCCAACGCCGTAAGGCCGAGTTGGAGCGCGATTTGGGGCGCGCCCGAGGAACCGACTGGGCCAACGTCCGCACTGATGCGGTCGGCCCTGGGACGGTCATCGACGTCACCGAGGTTGAGAGTGGCGTTAAGGAGCGTTTCGAAATCCTGGGAGCCTGGGATGGAGACCCGGACAAGAACATCCTCAGCTACCTGACTCCCTTCGCGAAGATTTTCGTGGGACAACCCGTCGGAGCCGAGGTGTCTTTCAGGTCGGAGGGACAGTCCAAGAAGTACCGCATTGACGTTATTGCGGCCTACGTAGTACCCGCCTAGTTGGTTGGCACTTGAGTCTCGTAGTTCATCGGGGTGCCGGGTTTCGACCTAGGCATCCCCGGAATCATCATGGCCTCTCATCCTTCCGAATCCTTTGAAGAGGACGATCCACTGTCGATGGAACCCGAGTGGACGGAGTTGCAATGGTTTGTTGCTCATTGTCGGCCGCGGACGGAGAAGAAGTTGTCAGAATTCTGCCTAGAGCAGGGTTACGAACACCGGTTGCCCGTGTACCGCAGTGTGAAGACTTACGCTCGCAAGCGTGTCGTCTTCGAGAAGCCGCTGTTTCCGGGCTACCTCTTCGCACGGGTAGAGAAGCGCCATCGCCAGATGCTGGTGCAGAATCGGTACGTGGCTAATGTGTTAAACATCCACGACCAGGCGGAGTTCGTGGGCCAACTCGACGACATCTACCGCGCACTCGATGCGCAGGTAGAAATTCGGGTTTGCCCCGAAATTAAAGCGGGCCTGCAGGTGCGTATCAAATCGGGGCCGCTGCGGGGTATAGAGGCTTGGGTGGAAAGCCGCGCCAAGATGTCAGATGTTCACTTGCGGCTCGATTTTATCGGGCAGGCCGTTGTTGCAAAAATTCAGGCCGATGATCTCGAACTCATCTGAACGCCCTCCAAGGGCTCGTCCGCTGCCACCCCCCACGGCCCGTTCATCGGTGTTGGAGATCCTTCTTCAATGCAGTGAGCCGGGGGATTTTCTTGAGCATCGACTGGAGCGGATCCCAGGCTTGCAGACGCTTTCCGATGGAGACCGGCGTCTGGCGCAAGAAATCGCTTTCGGTGTCCTGCGCAACCGCTCGGCCTTGGACCATATTGTCGCCTCTCGCACCGATGGGCGGCCTCAGCGCCCGGTCCTTCGGGGCATCTTGCAGATGGGATTGTACCAACTGCTGTTCCTCGACCGGGTCCCCGATCATGCGGTGGTCAACGAGGCGGTCTTGTTGGCCCGTCAGCGCGGGTTTTCTGCGCAGAGTGGCTTTGTCAACGCGGTGCTGCGCGGCGTGGCCCGTGAAAAAGACGCCTGCCGAAAGGCCCTCTATGAGCTGCAGTTGAAGGATCCCGCTGTGGGCTGGTCTCATCCGGAGTGGTTGGTCCAGCGATGGGCTGGTGTCCTGAATAAGGCAGATCTTCAACGGTTGCTGGAGTGGAACAACTCCGCGCCGTCCACCTGTGCTCGGGTCAACCGACTCCGGACGACGCCGCACGATCTGCTGGCTCGGTGGAAGTCAGAAGGGGTGGATGCGATTCCGGTTCAGGTAGATTGGGCCGATCCCGACACCGTCTTCGCCCTCAGTCGGCATCCTTCTCTGGAAACTCTGGGTTCGTTCCGGGAGGGCGGCTTCTATGTCCAAGATCCCAGCACCCTGATGGCCGTGCACTTGCTCGATCCCCAGCCCGGTGAGCGTATTCTGGATCTTTGCTCGGCTCCGGGCGGCAAAACTATGGCCATCGCCGAGCGTCTGAAGAACACCGGTTGCATTGTGGCTCATGATGACCACGCCGGTCGGCTGGAGTTGGTTCGTGAGAACGCCCTCCGCCTGGGAGTTACCGGAATCGAGTTGCAGCCCAACCCGGAACTTGGCGGACCCGAGGATCGTTTCGATCGGGTCTTGGTGGATGCTCCGTGTTCGAACACGGGAGTTCTTCGGCGGCGCCTGGAATTGCGCTGGCGCATTCAGCCTCAGGAAATCATCCGGTTGGCCGCTGAACAGCTTCAGTTGCTCCACCAGGCGGCCCTACGCGTCCGCTCAGGCGGTGTTTTGGTGTACAGCACCTGCAGCTTGGAACCGGAAGAGAACGAGCAAGTGGTCGAAGCATTCCTTCGGGATCACCCCGGGTGGACCGAGTCGGCCCGGCGCAGCCTTCATCCGGTGCGGACACCCGTCGATGGAGCCTTTGCCGCAAAGTTTCTCAGGCCCCGTTAAACCAACGATCGCATCTCCACCCTTAGCCGCCCGACATCATGCTCCAAGCCACCCTGAATTGTCCCGAGACTTGGTCTCCGTTCCTTCGATCCAGCCCGGTCTGGGGTGTGTGCCTTGATTGGCTGCGGACGCTGACTCCAGAGACCCCGTTGGGAACCTACGAGTTGGAGGGGCCTACGCTGCATGCGTCGGTTCAGGAGTACACCACTCAAGAGCGCCAGAGCTGTCGTTTTGAAAGCCACCGGGAACACATCGACATCCAGTATACCATCGCTGGCTTCGAGACGATTGACTGGATCCCGCGTGAGGCTCTGAGCCCGGATGGCCCCTTCGGCAACGACGTGCAATTTTGGTTCCCTGCCACTGATTACACGCCCATCACTCAGTCAGCGGGTCGGTTTTCGATCTTTTTTCCCAGTGACGCCCATCGTCCCAAAGTGATCCATGGGCAACCAACCCTGATTCGCAAGGTGGTCATCAAGATCCCTGTGCACCGGGTGGGCTGACGTTGAGAGGGCTCTATCTTCACCGACCTCGGTACACGCAGCGCGAGGTGCAGGTCTCGGCGATGACCAGTTCGCTCAAGAGCGGCAGGCGTGGCTTCAGTTCGTTCCAGAGCCACACGGCCAGCCGCTCACTCGTGGGGTTTTCCAAGCCCGGGATTTCATTGAGGTAGTTGTGGTCGATCCTGTCATGGATCGGCTGGAAGGCCGCCTTGAGGTCGGCATAGTCCATCACCCATCCGGTGTCGTTTCCGACGGGTCCCTCGATTGCGACCTCGATGCGCCAGCTGTGACCGTGGAGGCGTGCGCATTTGTGGCCCGTAGGTACGTTCGGGAGGCGGTGTGCGGCTTCGATCTGAAAGGTTTTCCGGAGTTCCATGAAGAGGGGTTTTAAGAGAGTGGGTTAGGTTTCGAGGTCAGTCCAAGTCACCAGGTCGCCCAAGGCGGGCCGGCCATCGTGACGCCAAGCCGCCGGGGGTTCTTGCATGCGGCCAATAGGACAAATGCGGCTCACGCCCCAATGGGCTAGCTGACGAGCTATGTCTGGCAAACGGTCATCGGGTGCCGCTACTGCGACCGTAGAGACTAGATGGCGGAAGGGTTCAGCAAACCGGAGGACTTCGCCCCATTGTCGAACGGGTTTAAGTTCGATGAACCGGTGGAGGCAGGAGGGTTGGAAGCGGGCGTCGTGGTTGAGAACCACGGTCCAGGCCGTGGATTCGGTGCTGGCCCAAAGCCGCACGGTTGCGGGCGGATCGAAGAACAGTGAGCGGTTTAAATTCCGCTCGGTCAGTGATGCCATGGCCGCGGCCCTCAACGCAAAGGTGCTCCGTCGGGACTGGATGAGCGCCGATTCGGCGAGACCGATGGTGCCGCGTGGTTCGGTCGCTTCACGTCGCTCCAGTTCGTCAGCCAACTCGGCAGCCAGCGTCTCCGCACTGCCGGAGGCCTCCTCCTCGACATAGTAGGCGTGGGGAGAAAGGCATCCCAATTGGTTCCAGGCGGTGATGTCGTCGGCCATGGCGCGCACCAGTCGCTTACGGGAATACGGGCTCAACGATTCCTTGGTAATAAGGCCGAAACTGATGCGATGCCCGTAGCCGATGAAGCGGGTGCGGGAGGGAATGCGGGGGCGCACCTCCGCCAGCATGGTGTCGCTGCCGGTGGCCGTCACGCAGGCCGCTTCGGAGAAGAGCATGTCTTCGAGCTCGCGGGCATTCCAATCGTCATGGCTCCAGGAAACGAGCTCGAGGCAGGCTCCGATCTTCGATTCGGTGGCGGCGAGCGAGTGAGCGAAGAGGCGGGGCAACAGCGAGGCGTCGCGAGGGCATTTCACGATCTGGGCCGATCGTGTGATCAGACCTAAGATTATGGAGAACAGGGCCGGATTGGGCAGGTTACCCGCCGTCAGGTGCACCAACAGCTCGGGCCCCACGGCTAGTGAGGTGCGCCCCGTGCGGTGCTCGGCCGATCCCGCCCCGAAGTCGTCGAGGCGGCGGGCGTCGCCGAGATCCTGGGCGACGAGGGCCTCGAGCGACTCCACCGTGATGGAACGGAAAAAGCTATCGAGTCCGCGCGCTAGGGTGGCCGGGCTCCAGCCGGTTTCCTGGGGGCCGTCGCGGAGGGCTAGGATGCGAAATTGGTTTCCCGGCTCCAGCCATTGATCGGCGGTATGGGCGATCATCTCGATGACCGCTCGTGTGCGCTGTTGCAGCAGCCATTCGTTGCGGTTTCGGCGCACGGCGAAGCTGGCCTGCCGCAGTGTCTCCGCGGTGAGCTGGAGTTCTGGGCCGAGGTCGGCGAGGAACAGTTGGTTGAGATTCATGGCCGCGTTAAAGAGTCATCCGCGAGCAACCGCGGGGCTCTGCCTCTGCGGCACGCCCCAGCAGTTCAAAGGACTGACCGTGGCGACGACCGAGGTCACTGGTTTCCAGAGCAGCGACCGACCAGACATTGGCCAGGTCGTGGATCCGCAGGATTCCGGGTTCTCCCTCGGCCGTATCAAGGCCGGTTTCGGGATGGAGGGTGCGGATGCGGACCCAGGGCGGAAATTGGAAACGGCCGCCCGACTCGTAGGCCTGTGAGGAGAGTTCGCTCATGCCATATTCGGAGATGATTTTTGGATCACCCAGTTGCTGGGCGATGGCCGCGTGCAGTTCAGCGCGGGGGAGGGAACGGGATCGGCCCTTGTAGCCTCCGGTCTCCATCACTCGTGAACCCGCGGGCAATCGGAAGGAGCGACCCTGGGCCGAGAGCGCGTCGAGCAGGTGGACAAACAGGAAGGCCGTGCCTAGGACAAGGGTCGGGATTCCGTCGGCGCAGGCCGACTCGAGTGCGTCGAGGGTGGCTTCGAGGTCTAATTCCCAGGCACCGTCACCGCCCACGTGGCCCGTGAAGCCAGAGCCCGTGCCGCCGAAGTCTTGGATCACCACCTCCAGCATGTGAACCAGCGACGAATGGGGTGCGTTCGCGGGCTGCGGTGTCAGGCCCAGGCAGCGTGGGCGTAAGCCCAGAGGGAAGGTGTCATCCGAGGCCAGCAGGTGCGCCGCAAACCAAGGACGCAAGGACTCTTCATACAGAGCCAGGGATTCGGCATGGTGGAAGTGCCGGCTCGGACGCTGGGCAGTCGTGCCCGACGAGTGGAAGACTCTGGTTCGAGCTTCGGGTTCGATGGCGGTGAATTCCAATTCCTGAAAGGCCTGAGTGGGCACCGCGGGGATTTCTAGCCAAGACCGCACCTCTCCGGGCGGGCGTCCTCGAGCATTGCAGAGCAGTCGGTAGGCCGGGACGGTCTCGTATTGAAGAGCGAACAAGCTCAGTGCCACCGCTTCCCAATCGGCAGGTAGGGGTTCGGCCGCGTCGAGCAGGTCTTCCGGCTTCGAGGTGCGGCGAATGAGGGTGCGGACTTGGTCCGCCAGTATGGAATGGCTTTGGGTCATGCGGTTTTGCAGGACTCCGTTCCGGCGGCCCGTGGGCCTGGGTCAGGAATCCATCTGGCTGGTTTTCCGCGACAGCCATTCCAAGGGTTTAGGCGACCCATGCGGGGTCTGTCCAGACTTACTGGGGTTCGGAGGGTCAGCCCTGCCTTATTTTTGATTCGATTCGGAGACTCCAAGTGCGAGGAGGGGATGCATCGAGTTGATCCACGCGTGCAGGATTAGGGGGCACCCGGCCCTTGCTGGTGAAGTTTCTGGGGTTGGCCCCGGGCTCAGTCTTCAGAACGTTGCCTCTGGGAGGCTCCTTCTTGGTTGGAGGCCGATTGAAATCTCGGATAACCTCAGCACATCCATGAAGGTGCTCATCCTTGCCGCCGGTTATGCCACGCGGCTGTATCCGTTGACGTTGACTCAGCCCAAGCCTCTGTTGCCGGTCGCGGGCAAACCCATGATCGACTATGTCATGGATAATCTGGCCCCGATCGGGGGCATCGACGAGGTGTTCGTAGTGAGCAACGCCAAGTTTGCTGGCCAATTCTCTCAATGGTCTGAGGCCTACCGCGAAGCCTCCCAGCACCCGTTCCGATTTTCTGTGATCAATGACGGATCGACCGACGATTCCAACAAGCTGGGGGCCATCGGCGACCTGAACTTGGTGCTCGAACAGGAGAATCTGGACGATGACTTGATCGTGGTGGCCGGTGACAACCTCTTCAACCAGAGCCTCCGTGGATTCGGGGACTATTGCCGCTCTCAGAAGTGTCCTGTGTTGGGGGTGTATGACGTGGGGAGCCTTGAGCAGGCCCGCAAGTACGGCGTCGTGGACATCGATGCGACTGGCCAAATTAGCAGCTTCGTCGAGAAGCCTTCGGATCCGGCCAGCACGCTCATCGGGATCGCGCTCTACTACTACCCGCGCCAGTATTTGGCCATGGTTCGGCAATACATCGCCGAGGGCAATAATCCGGACCAACCGGGCCGCCTAATCCAGTGGTTGTATCCGCGCACTCCGGTGATGACATGGAGTGTTCCTGGTATTTGGTACGATATTGGATCTAAGGAAACCCTGGCCGAGGCCAATCGCATTTTCGCACGCCGCTGAGAGAGCGTTTTGAAAGTCCGAGCACTGCCGCGGAGCGGCCTGCTTGGATGACTTGCCTGAGTCCGCACAGAGAGCACTTCCCAAAGAGAGACCCTCGGACACAACGATTGCTGCCATGAACCACCTCGCTTCTGCATTCCTCGCCGTCGCCCGGTCACGTCCTGACAAAACGGCCTTGTACTGGGGCGATTCCCGGTACACCTACGGTCATTATCAAGACCAGATCCTTGGGACGGCGAGTCTGCTCAAGGGGAAGGGGATCCGCCCTGGCGATCGGGTGGCGATCTGGCTGAAAAATTGTCCGGAGTTTGTAGGGGCTCTTTTCGGGGTCTTGGCTGCGGACCTAGTAGTGGTGCCCATTAACAACTTCCTGAAGCCGGCGGAGGTGGCCTACATGCTGCAAGACGCGGGCATTGAGTGGGTGATCGCCGAGTCGAGCCATGCGGGCTTGCCCGAGTTGAAGGCCTTGCATCCGTCGATTCAAATCTTGGATGCGGAGACACTGCCCACTGAAGCTGCAGAAATTTCAGACCCGGTCCGCGGCGGAGATGATTTAGCGGTGCTCATTTATACCAGCGGGACTACGGGCCACCCGAAGGGGGCGATGCTGTCCCACCGCAACTTGCTGGCCAACGTCGCCTCCTGCCGGGATTTCTTGGAACTCGCAGAGGAGGATCGTCTGGTAGTGCTTCTGCCGATGTTCCACAGCTTCATGCTGACCGTGGGGCTTCTGCTGCCCCTGCTCAGTGGGGCCTCGGTGGTGGCGGTGAAGGGACTCCATTCGCCCAAGCACATGATTGCGGAGATCTTGCAGAACCAAGGGACGTTGTTGCCGGCGATGGCGGCGCTGTTTCGTGCGTTATCGCAAATTCCCGCGGGGATCGAGTTCACGTCGCTGCGCTTGTGTGTGAGCGGTGCGGGTCCGTTGCCACTGGAAATCCTCAATGGCTTCAATGCGCGTCATCCGCGGGTGCCGTTGATTGAGGGGTACGGACTCAGCGAGGCCAGCCCGGTGGTGACCGTCAATCCGCCTCGGGATCCCAAGCCCGGCACCATTGGTGTGCCCATTCCGGGCGTGGAGGTGTCGGTGCAAGACGACGCGGGCAACGAATTGGGAGACGGCTTAGACGGGGAGATTTGCGTCCGCGGCGGCAATGTGATGCTCGGCTACTGGAATGCTCCAGAAAAGACGGCCGAGACGATTCTCAAGGGCTGGTTATTGACCGGCGACATCGGGCACCGCCGCCCCGACGGTTGGTACGTCATCACCGATCGCAAAAAGGACATGATCAAGCCCAACGGCATGAATGTGTACCCGAGGGAGATCGAGGAAGTGATTTATCGTTTTCCGGGCATCCGTGAGGCGGCCGTGGTCGGTGAACCGTGCGAGCGGCGGGGCGAACGGGCCGTAGCCTTCGTGGCGATGGACGAGGGCCACAGTTTCGATGAGCACGCCCTGATCGCATTTCTTAAAGAAACACTCGCCGACTACAAGGTGCCGCGACGGGCCATCGTGTTGCCTGCACTGCCCCGCAACGCCACCGGCAAAATCCTCAAGACCACCCTGCGCGAGACGTTGTCCCGCGGGCATTGAGCGAAGGGGCCAGCGGACAGTCTTTTTCTGCGGTCATCCGAGTTTTAGCCCGAAGAGTCGGTGGTGTTCTTGAATCAGGTAGCGGTCGGTCATGCTGGCCACGCAGTCGCAGACGGCTCGATGCAGTCCATCGACCGCGATGCGTTTTCGGGCCGCCAGTCCCAGTTCCTTCGGGTGTGCGATGTAAGATTGGAAGACCTCGCTGAGCATTCGGATCGCCCGGTTGTTGGGTTCGGCGACGACCGGGTGGTAGTAGAGATTTCGGTAGAGGTATTTGCGCAGTTCGAGGTTCTCCAGGCGGCGCTCGGGACTGTAATGGACCAGCGCCTTTCGATGGGTGCGCACGTCGTCGGCCGATCGGACTCCCGCCTCGAGGATGTGAGCCTCAGTGGTGTTGACGACATCGATCACCTGTTGGTCGATGATTTGACGAATGGTGTAGTAGCGTCGGCTTTCGGCGGGCAGCTCGCCAAAATTGCGTTTCACGGCTCGAGCGGCCTTGGCCCATACGCGAACTTCCTTGAGCAGCTTTTTCTCATCGAGCAAACCGCAGTCGAGGCCGTCATCCAGATCGTGGCTGTAGTAGGCAACCTCATCGGCGAGGTTGGCCAGCTGCGCTTCCAAGGAAGTCTGATGATGTTGGCGACGTCGGGTGCCCTCGACGGATTCGAAGGCCACACCGTGCTTGGCGAGGCCTTCGCGGACTTCCCAACTCAGGTTCAGCCCGGGAAATAGGGGGTACTTGCGCTCCAGTTCCTCGACGACTCGGAGGCTCTGCTGGTTGTGCTCAAATCCGCCGTGGTCCTTCATGAGGCGATCGAGCATGGATTCGCCTTTATGACCGATGGGGGAGTGACCGAGGTCGTGGGCCAAGGCGATGGTCTCGGCCAAGTCTTCGTTGAGGCGCAGGGCTCGGGCGATGTTGCGACTGATGGCCGCCACTTCCATGGTGTGGGTCAGTCGGGTGCGCAGGTGATCGCCCGATCCGTTCAAGAACACCTGGGTCTTGCCTTCCAAACGACGGAAGGCCCGGCTGTGGACAACCCGGTCCCGATCGCGCTGGAATTCGGTGCGCCAAGTGGGCGGGTTCTCGGTGTGGACGCGTCCACGGCTCTCAGCACTTTTCTGTGCGTAAGGGGCCAGGAATTGGAGTTCCCGCGCCTGAAGCTCTGACAGCGTGACCGGCATGGCCGGATGCTCTCCCAAGGGCGCCGATCAGGCGAGCGCAAGTCCGCCCGTCGCAACTTCAGCCGCAGGCCGAGGCTCCGTCGGCCACACCCGGATGGGTTCGTAGAAGGTGTTGCGTTGGACGGGTTCCCGGCCCGCCTCGCGAATGGCGCGGATCAGGTCCGCTTCGGGCGTCCCTTGCGGAGATTTCGCACCGGCCATGTGAAAGATGTGTTCCTCGAGGATCGTTCCATGCAAGTCATCGGCTCCATGGCTCAGGGCGACCTGGGCCATCTTTAACCCCATGCCCACCCAGTAGGCCGTGATGTGGTCTATATTATCGAGGTAGAGGCGGGAGACAGCGATGGTCCGCAACTGGTCATACCCGCTGGGTGCGTGCTGGACGGGCATGCGGTTGTTGTCGGGCTGATAGGGCAGGGGAATGAAGCCTGTGAATCCGTGGCTGAGGTCTTGCTGGCGTCGCAGTTGGTCTAGGTGATCGATGCGGTCTTCGAGCGACTCAACATGGCCGTAGAGCATGGTGCAGGTGCTGCGGCCCCCGAGTCCGTGCCAGGTACCATGGACATCCAGGTACTCCTCACCGCTTTCCTTGCCGGTGGCGATGCGGCTGCGGACTTCCTTGCGGAAGATCTCCGCGCCGCCGCCGGTGAGGGATTCGAGACCTGCTTCCTTCAGTTCTTGAAGGGTGTCCCGAACACTCTTCTTGGCCAGCCAAGCCAGGTGCAGAATTTCCACGGCGGTGAAGCACTTGAGTTGCAGGCGCGGATCCACCGCCTTCAAGGCCCTCAAGAACCCAGTGTAGTAGGAGAAGGGCAGCGATGGGTGCAGCCCGCCGACGATGTGAAGTTCGGTAATGCCCACGGCCAGCGCCTCACGGGCCTTGGACACCATTTGTTCTTCGGTGAGTTGAAACCCGTCGTTGTCGCGCTTCTTGCGGCTGAAGGCGCAGAACTGGCAGCTTAAAATGCAGTAATTCGAATAGTTGATATACCGGTTGAGAATGTACGAGGCCTTGCGCCCGTTGCGACGCTGGTTGGCGAAGTCGGCCATCGAAGCCAGTGCGTTGAGGTCCTTTGTTTGGAACAAGCGCAGCCCGTCCTCGGGTGTCAGTCGCTCGCCGGCGATTACTTTGTCTCGAATGGCCTGCAGCCCGTCGGGGCGATTGAACAAATCCACGGTCTTAAGAAACAGCAAACAGGGCCCGACGCAACTCGTGCGTGCACGGGATCCTTCGTTCAAGGAAGGGGGTTTCCAGTCTCACGGGATATGGGCATGGTCTGGGCATGCGCATCCTTTGTCTGATAGCTTCAATGGCTCTGTTGGCCGGTTGCACGCTCGGTAAGGCTCCGTCGCGATTGGCTTCGTCGTTGGTGTTCCACGCTCCGTTTGACCATTTGCCCGACGCGGTGGTGGGAGCGGGCGATCGGCGCTTCCAGACAGGGCCGAAATGGGATGCTCCACGCAAGACGACGGCGGGGTTGCCGACGAATGGCGCCCTTTGGATTGATCCGCACGCTGGCCGCCACGGGGGTGCGCTGCGCTTCGAAAAGAAGGTTGCCGAGGTGGTGGGGTTCCGGGTGCCGGGCAACTTCCCCTGGAAGCCCACGGCGTGGTCCGCGACGGTCAGTTTTTGGCTGAGGACCACTCCGGAGATCGACATACCCAAGGAGTATTCGGACGTGATCCAGATCACTTCTAAGGCCTGGGATGACGCCTCACTCTTCGTGGAGTTCACTCCCGACAATAATCCCAAGCATTTGCGCTTGGGGACTTATGCCGACAAAAACGTTTGGAATCCCGAGGGTAAGGACTGGGCCAAAATGCCATTGTCGGAGAAGCCACTCCTTGTTCTGACGCAACCGCCGTTCCGTCGGGAGGAATGGCATCAAGTGGTCTTTACCTGCGAAAATTTCAACACTGGAAAGCCGGACGGTCGGGTTGCTCTTTATATCGATGGACAACCGGTGGGCCGCCTCTCGGATCGGCAGCACACCTACTCTTGGAATGGGGATGACGCGGTGATGATGCTCGGTTTGGGATACACCGGTTGGATGGATGATCTGGCGGTGTTCGATCGGGCCCTCACTGCGGACGAGGTTCGTGCTTTGAACCGGCTGCCGCACGGTGTCAGCGACCTTCATCGTGGGCATTAAGGGATCCTTCGAGGCACTTTCAATTTTCTCTGGAGACACCTATGGTCTTGGCCGTGCATCGTTTATCTTCGTGGCTCTGCCTGTTCCTGCTGGTCATGAACGTCCACGCTCAGGTGGATGTGAAACTGGAGTTTGATCAGAACAAGTTTCTCACCGGTGAGAAGAGTGAGGTCATTCTGAGAATTGCTAATTTCACCGGAGGGCCATTGCGGTTGGGCAATCGTTCGGATTGGCTGCGATTCAGCATTGAGAACGTCTCGGGCGTGGGTGTCGCCAGTACCGCAGATTTGGAAGAGACGGGGGCCTTCACCTTGAAGACCGGAGCTCGGGCGACGCTGCGGTTTAACCTGACCCCGTTGTTTAAGATCGATCAGGTAGGCCGTTACAATGTCTCGGCCACGGTCTACACTGGTTCCGGTGAAAATCACGTCATTACGGCCCCTGCGGAGTTTGAGGTGATGAACGGTGTGGTCTTGTGGGAGCGGGAGTTCGGTGTCTTGGGAGGCAGTTCTGAACGCCGCCGGTATGCCGTCGTTCAGGCCAATTACCTCAAGCGGGCGCGCATCTTTGCCGTGATCACCAACCCGGAGGCTTCGGTGACTTACAAGGTGATGCCTTTGGGGACGGTGGTGTCGTTCAACCCTCCCTCCATGGCGATGGATGCCCAGAATCGATTGCACATACTCCACCAATATGGAGCCGACGACTATCTCCATCACCGCATCCACGCCGACGGGACCGTGGCCGTGCGACACAACTATGTGTCTCGCGTCGGACGTCCTATTTTAGGAGTCGATGGCACGGGTGATGTGGCCGTCGTGCGGGCCACCCGGCGTGCAAGCAACCTGGACATTAGCCTTTCAGAAGACTCCGCCGGCTCCGGCACCAATGGCGCTGCCAATCCTTCCTCAAAGACCAACTCCTTGATCTCTCCGACCTTGCCCCCGACCGGGGCCCCTAAGGCCCGCTGATTTCAGAGGCGGCCTTGTCGGGTGGGTAGCTACTCAGACCACTGAGCGAGGTGTCCCTTGTCGACCTTCCAGCGCAAGAGTTCACAACCCAATTGGCGAGGCCAATTCTCTTCGGTGCACGTCATAAACACTTGCCCACCCGCACGGAAGGATTGCTGCAGAAGGGGAAGAAACGCCGATCGGCGTCGGGTGTCTAATTCGCCCATGACGTCGTCAATGAGCAAGAGCGGCGGAGTCCCGTAGACGGCGGCGAGGTGCTCGGCCTGCGCCAGTTTCAGAGCGATCGCCAGGGTGCGCTTTTGGCCCTCACTGGTGTAGGGCGCTGCGGCGCGGTCATTCACTAGCAACGTCAGATCATCGCGATGGGGGCCGACGACCGTGGTTTTTAGAGCGCGTTCCCGGGCACGAGATTGAGACAGGGCTACGGCGAAGTCGCCGGTGACACTGGGTTGATAGTGCAGCGCCAGTTCGTCGCTTTCGACCGCGATACGCCGGAAGGCGGATTGAACCCGCGGGGCCAATGCCGGGACGAAGTCTTGCCGAGCCGTGATCAGCGACTCACCGGCCAGAACAAGTTCTTGGGTGAACCCATCTAATTCGACGAGATCGACCACGGGTTGTTTGAGTAGTGCATTCCGGGACCGGAGAGCCTTGGCGTAGCGCATGAGCAGCGGCAAATAGCCCGGGATGGTCTGGGCCAAGAGCAGGTCCAGGAAGCGCCGTCGCCCCTGGGCCGGTCCCTTCACTAGGGCCAGGTCTTCGGAACAAAAGACCACCGCTCGTAAGACACCGAAGTAATCCGCCAATTTTCGGATGGGCCGTTCATTGAGCGAGAGCTTGCGTTCCTTGGGCGACCAGTAGGCCTTAATGTCGCTGACCCCTTGTCCCTCCACCGAGCCTCCGACGAAGTAGCCCTTGGCCCCCTGCCGGATCATTTGAGCTCCGCCGCAACCTCGGAACGATCGCAAGGTTGCCAACAAGTAGATGGCTTCCAGGATGTTGGTTTTGCCTTGGGCATTGTTACCCAAGAGGACATGACAGCCGGGCCCGAACTCAGCGTCCAGCCGGATGTAATTCCGGAAGTCGCGCAGTTTGAGTCGGGACAGGTGCATGTCGGCTGCAGTGTGGGAGTGGGGTGGCTGGGGTGTCCAAGCTGGAACGCGGTCGTCGTCGCAGCATCTCAGGCGCGGAGAGCCTGACATTGCACGGCGGTTTGCACGGCGGTTTGCAAGGCCTTGGCCCGGACGGGCAGCGGCCAGTCGGAGGGAGCTTCCAAGGTGTAGCCTTTCGGACAGCCGTTCTGGAGCAACCAGAAAGACTCGGGCCAATCGGGCCGTTGCGTGGGATCGATCGTGGGTCGGATGAGTCCAGGCGCGGTGGACTCTTTTCCGTCGATCCAGGGTGAGTGGTCGATGGGGCACACCGCACGCACCGACTCGAGGATGGGCTCGGCCAGCGAGGGCAGGTTCCCCGGATTCAATTCGTACAGGTAGAAGCCGTGCGACTCCCAGTCTTCGTGCAGGCAAATCGAGACATCCCACGGCGGGAGCGAGGCAAGCCATGCGAGGTGGAGCCGGACCTCGGTCGAGCGGGGGACTCGGTAGTCGCGGTTCAGGTCGAGGCCCTCGGCATTTTCACGCGTGCCTAGCTCGCAGCCCTGGGGGTTGAGGCAGGGGCATATCCCCAGGTTGAGGTCGTCGGGCCAGGCATTGTCCCGGATCAAATCGCGCAGGGCCACCAGTCCTGCGGGTTCGTCGCCGTGGATTCCGGCCGAGAGGTAGCATCGCGGACCGGGTCGACCGAGACGGGACAGGAAGACCAGCTCATGAGCGCCGGCCAAAGAGACGTGCTCGGTGAATCGGTGGCGGTTCGCCAGAAAGCGGATTTCTTTCAGGAGACTTGCAGCGTCGATTCTCTCGCCGCGGTAGCCGGCGCGGTTCACTCCCAGACGCGCAGGATGGGGCGGAGGATTGGGGGCAGGCTCCATGGGGATCATTCTCGGACGCAGACCGAAGCTTGAAGGAATTGGGAGTGGATCGCTAGTTTGGTCGTCACGATTTCCCAGAGTCAGGCAGCCGCAGGTTCTTTGTCTGCGGGCCGGCTGCGAGAAAATCTGAATGCTTCCCGTGCCAACCCGACTAGAACTCAACGGAATCGAAAAATCCTTCGGTGCCACCCAGGCGCTTCGGGGGGTGAGTCTGTCGCTGGGGCTGGGTGAGGCCCATGCCCTCATCGGGGAGAATGGGGCGGGGAAGAGCACGCTGCTCAAAATCTTGAGCGGAATCCATGAGCCGGATGCGGGCTCCATGATGCTCGACGGTGCGGAGTACCAGCCGGTTGATCCTATTGCCGCCCAGCGCGCGGGCGTGGCGATGATTCATCAGGAACTCAATTTGGCCCCACACCTGACGGTGGCTGAGAATATCACCCTGGGCGAAGAACCCTCCCGCTGGGGGTGGGTGGATCGGTCGCGTCAGCGGCAGTTGGCCACTGAAGCCCTGCGGCATTTGGGAGCCGAGGGTATTCCACTGGACGCGGTCTCCGGGGAGTTGCCTATCGCCCAGCAGCAGCTCGTCGAGATCGCGCGGGCCCTGCGGTCGAAGCCGCGGGTGCTCGTTCTCGATGAGCCGACGTCGAGCCTCACCCGTGCCGACACCGAGCACCTCTTCGCCGTACTCGATCGCTTGCGGGAGGAGGGGGTGAGCCTGCTGTATGTCTCCCACTTCCTGGAGGAATCTCGTCGAGTTTGCTCGCGCTTCACGGTCTTGCGTGACGGCGCCAGCGTGGCCACGGGAGCGCTGTCGGACATTTCTAATCCGGAACTCATTCGGATCATGGTGGGGCGCGAGGTTCAGGATCTCTATCCCAGAAGTCCGCGGTCGTTGGGCGAGAATGTGTTTCGAGTTGCGGCGCTGCAGGGCGTCGAGAAACCCCGCGGGGTGACCTTCAGCCTCCGGCAGGGAGAGGTCCTCGGGTTGTTTGGTTTGGTGGGTGCGGGTCGTTCCGAGACCTTGCGGGCTGCCTTCGGGTTGGATGCCATTCGGTCGGGAACAGTCCATTTGGGAGACTTAGATATTTCCTCTAATTCTCCCCGGCAGCGTTGGGCCGGAGGACTGGGCTTTTTGAGCGAGAATCGCAAGGAGGACGGACTGCTTCTCGCTCGAAGCATCGCGGAAAACTTGTTCATTACCCGGCCCGGAGACTTGGTGCGTTGGGGTTTTTGGCATCCGCCCTCGGAGCATCGGGAGGCCCAGGCATGGATGAAGCCTCTAGACATTCGTGCCCACAGTCCTTCCCAGCCGGTCCATGAGCTTTCCGGTGGTAATCAACAGAAAGTAGCCTTTGGGCGTCTGATGTACCACGACTCTCAAGTATTGCTCCTCGATGAACCAACCCGGGGCATTGATGTCGGCAGCAAGGTGCACATTTACCGCCAGATTGATGCGGCCGCGTCTCAGGGCAAAGCCGTCGTGATGGCCAGTTCCTACCTGCCGGAACTCCTAGGGGTCTGTGACACCATCGGAGTCTTCCACCGAGGGCATTTGGTAGCTCTGCGTCCGACCGATCAATGGAACGAAGCCTCACTGCTGGCGGCGGCCGTCGAAGGCGGCGAACCGGTGTCTCCAGATCACCCACCGGAGCGTTGATTGAGTCCCTGCGTCTGAATCTTGTCCTTGGGCGGATCTCAGGACATGGTTGGGCAATTCAATGAGTCAATCGCATGCCCCGGTCCGTTCGTTCAAGGCCGATGCCCTGGACGTTCATGTCTTCGCCAGCCAACCCGATCTGGCATCTTATGTGGCGCTGGATGTCCGTAACTATTTGGCGGACACCATTGCCCGCAACGGTTCGGCCGCGGCCATTCTGGCCACCGGCAATTCCCAGATTCAGTTCCTGAAGAACCTCGTGGACTTGGGTGGCATCGATTGGTCCAAGGTGACCTTGTTCCACATGGACGAATACCTCGGCATCCCCGCTGATCATCCGTCGTGCTTCCGATACTATATGAAGCAGCGAGTCGAGTCGCTGGTGAAGCCCAAGGCCTTCCATTACATCCACGGTGATTGCGATTTGCCTCATGTGGAATGCGCCCGCTACACGGCGCTGCTTGAGTCGCAGGCCATCGATTTGTGCTGCTTAGGTGTGGGAGAAAACGGGCATCTGGCCTTCAACGACCCCCACGTTGCCCGCTTGGACGACTCCGAGTGGGTCAAATTGGTCCGACTCGATGACGCCTGCAAAATGCAGCAGGTCAAGGAGGGTCATTTTTCCTCGCTGGAGACGGTGCCGCCCTATGCCTTCACGCTCACGTTGCCGGCCCTCATGACTGCCCGGAAAGTGGTTTGTGTTGCCCCGGAAAAACGCAAGGCGGTGCCTGTGAAGAACATGCTCCAGGGACCGGTGAATTCACTCTGCCCAGCCTCGATGCTTCGACGCAACCCGGCGGCCGTGCTGCTCATCGACACCGATTCGGCCTCACTGCTCTGAGCTATGCGCATCCTGGCCCTCGATCCCGGTACCGTTCGTGTGGGCGTCGCCGTCAGTGACGAACTGCGGATGATGGCCCGTCCGCTCGAGTTTATTCCGGCCGAACCGTTTTTGGCTCTCGTGGAACGGGTGAAGGAACTCATCCGATCCCTGCAGATAGAACTCATCGTGGTGGGCATGCCTCGCAACATGGATGGCACCTATGGTGAGGCGGCCATCAAGGCGCGGGAGTTTGTGGCGGCGCTCAAGGATGTGATTATGGTGCCGATCCGAACCTGGGACGAACGACTCACCACCGTGTCGGCAGCCAAGGCCCTCCGCAGCGGTGGCACCAAGGCGGCCCAACAGCGCGGCAAGATCGATGCGGCGGCAGCAGCCATTCTACTGCAGGGATACCTCGACAGTCTCACCTTGTGAGAGGTGAGGGTGTCGCTTCCCAGGAAACCACGATGTCCTCGGAGCAAGAAGTTCCCAAGAAGCGCACCCGTGAGCGTCCGGACTCGGCTCCCGAGGGCTTCCAACGCGTCCGCCTGACCGTCGCCTACGACGGCACCGCCTACCGTGGCTGGCAGGTGCAGCTCGAGGGCATCACGGTCCAGGGCTGCCTGGAGGTCGCCCTGGGTCGGTTGTTTCGTTGTGGTCCCCGGGTCGTCAGTTCCAGTCGTACCGACACCGGAGTTCATGCCCGGGGGATGTCGGTGCATTTCGATGTGCCCCGAGCCGAATGGCGGATGACCTCGGATAAACTCATTTTGGCCGCCAATGCGCACTTGCCTGAAGACATCCGGGTGACGGCGGCCGCGCAGACCCAGGCGGATTTCCACGCCCGTTTCGACGCCATCGGTAAGCAGTACCGGTACACCGTCTGGAATGATGCGGCGCATGATCCACTGGGCCTGCGTCAGCAGTGGCACGTGCCCAAACCTATTGATTTGGGGGCGATGAAGGCTGCGGCGGCCACCTTGGTCGGGTGCCATGATTTTTTGGCATTCAGTGCGTCACCGGGTTACGAGCGCCACCACACCGTCCGCAACGTGACGCGGTGCGACGTGATCCGGTCTGGCCCTCGCATTACGGTGGTCATCGAGGCCGACGGCTTCTTGTACAAGATGTGCCGGGGCATCGTGGGGACGCTGGTGCAAGTGGGGCATGGGCGCTTTCGGCCTGAGGAACTAATTCCCCTGCTGCAGACTCGCGATCGCACGGTGGTGGGCATGACGGCGCCGGCGCTGGGACTGGTTTTGTGGAAGGTGTTCTACCGCAAGCCCGGGATGCCACGCAGGCCGCACCCAGCGGATGTGGAGTGAGTGATCGCTCGGCTCAGAGCTCAGTGCGGTCGTCTTGAAAATGCTGGGGATTGAAATTGCGGGGCCCCTGAATCTGCCTTGCCAGTCGTCGGTTCCGCGACTAACTCGTGAGCGCCGATGATTCGACGCCTGCAACCACGCCTCCTCCTTCAGTTGGGGATGTTTCTCTGTTCCGCCACCCTGGTTTGGAGTTTGTGGTCCCTTTCACTGGCTGCCGAAACCACGAACAGCGCCACCGTTGCCAAGAGCACGGATATGGCCTCCAAGGCCAGCGCCTTAACGCGCAAGGTGATCAATGAAGAGTTCATTCAAAGCCACCAGACCGAACTCTCCTTTTGGATCAACCACGTTCCAGGTATGGAGGAGCTATTTCTGGGGATTCCTCGCTGGCAGTACGTGGCTTCGTTGTTGTACCTGATCTTGGCATTCTCCGTTTCCCGCGCCATGGACTGGCTCATCCGGAATCGCCTCAAGCATTGGGCTTCGAAGACGGATACGGAGTGGGACGATATTCTTATTAAGCTGGCGGAGGGTCCGGTGAAGGCCATCACCCTGGTGTTCCTCATCCACATCGGGCTCGAACTCTACAATTGGCCTCTTTGGCTCGAGATCAATATCTCCCGATTGTCTCTCATCGTCGGGGCCGTCGCCTTGACCTTCATCGCGCTGCGGGTCATCGACTTGGCGATAGCCGCTTGGCGTCGGCAGCCCAAACAGGGTGGCGACGTGGCCTTCAACGATCAGTTCGTGCTGCTCATCGGCAAACTGCTCAAGGCGGTGCTGATACTGATCACTTCGCTGACGTTGTTGGGGAATCTCGGTGTCGATATCACCGCTATCCTCGGTTCGGTGTCGGTGCTGGGATTGGCCTTTGGTTTGGCCGCCCAGGATTCAGTGGCCAACTTGTTCGGTGCGGTGGCGGTGTTCGTGGATAAGCCCTTCAAAGTCGGGGACCGCATCAAGGTGGGTTCCGACGTGGATGGCGTGGTCGAGGCGATGGGCCTGAGAGCCACCCAAGTCCGCAATGCGGATGGGTTCCTGATCACCCTCCCGAACAAGTCGGTGGGCAACAACACGGTCATCAATGTCTCGGCTCGGCCCTCCATACGCACCGTCCTGAACTACGGCCTGACGTATGACACTCCGGCTCACCGCATTGATTTTGCCGCGAGCTTGCTGCGGTCGATCTTCACTGCGCATTCGTTGACCGGTGAATGTCAGGTCACCTTCAACCGCTTCGATGCCTCCGCCCTCAATATCGAGGTGAATCACCAGTGCCTGACCCGCGATTTGCCCACGTATCAAACCGCACTCCACGGGTTGAATTTGCAGGTCAAGGAACGCTTCGACGCCGAGAAATTGGAGTTCGCGTTCCCGACCCAAACCGTGTTCCTCAAGAAAGACACCTCGGTTCCCGCGAACTCATCGGTGTGAGTCGCAGCGGTGGGATCACTGCTTGGTGGGGCGCTTGCGGTATTTTTCGTAAAGGCGTGTGTGGCGTGAGGACAAGTCGATTTCGCGTCCCCGAATCCACATCCGGGTGACCGTGGCCTTGAGATCGAGAACATCTCCATCAGCGACGAAGAGGCTGCCTTCTTTGCCGACTTCGATGGAGCCGAGGCGGTCGGAGACTCCGAGCATCCGCGCGGCGTTTAGGGTTAATCCGCGCACGGCCTCGTCGTAGGGGAGGCCAAAGGCACGTGCCTGAGCGGCGGAGTAGGGGATGTTGCGAATCTGGCTAGCGCCGAATTGGCCGGAGCCTTCGCTGAAGGCCACCAGCACTCCGGCTTTGTTCAGAACGGCGGCTGCGGAGTAGTGCACATCGTACGCATCGGTATCGCGAGCGGGTTGGGTGAAGACGTGTTCGTAAGCGACCGGGATGTGGTGTTCGGCCAGATAGGCGGCTTCGCGCCACGCGTCGCGACCGCCGGCGATGATCGCCCTGAATCCGCGGCGCACGGACCACTCAGCCGCGGACCGGATGCCCCGGGCCTCGTTGACGTGAATCCACAGGGGGCGCTCCTTTCGAACGACGGGCAGCATGGCCTCCCAGGCCGGTACGTTTTTGAAGCCTTCCTTGGCGACTTTCTTGGCCTCGGAATAGGCGGTGGCCTCGGTGAAGAAGGAGTCGATTTCTCGCAGCTTGCGGTCCCGGTCCCGGACTTGGTCTTCGAGCGACGGGCCTGCGTCCTTGCCCGGAGGCCGAGGAGTCGTATCGAGGCCGAAACTGGGCCACTGGACGTGCAAGGCGACGGCTTTCTCAATCGTAAGGTCTTCGATGGTCCATCCGTCGAGTTGAATGAGGCCGCTGAAGCCGGAGACGGTCCCTCCGCCGGGGATGACATGAGCGTGGGTGTAGCCGTTGGCGCGGGCTACGGGGATGAGTTCGCTGTCTGGGTTAACGGCGATCCAGGCGCTGACATCGGCAGAATATTCGCCGACTTCGGTGGTGTCGCGGGTGGCTCGAAGGGCATCGATTTCGAGCAGTCCCAACACGGTGGAGGGAGCGATCAATCCGGGGAAGACTCGCTGGCCTTTCAATTCAACGACGGTGTCGGCCTTGTCGGTGAGGCCGGCTCCGACTTTTTCGATGCGACCGTCGCGAATGAAGATAGAGGCGTTGGTCAGGATGGGACCCGAGGCGGTGAAGATCCAGCCGTCCTTCAAGAGGAGGCTGGCCGCTTGGGTGGTCATCAGAGAGGCGACCAATCCTAAGGAAAAAATCAGGGGGTTCATGCGGAGGGAAATGCGCGGGGAATGATAAGCCTTAGTGGGTGCCGAGATAGACGCGCTGGGCATTGTGGGTGAAGAACTTGGATCGGGCGGTGGATCCATGGTGACTGAAATAGTCGTCGACGATGCCGAAGACCGTAGTCAAGGGAGCGAAGCGTTCGCTGACAGGCCAATTGCTGCCAAAGACCATGCGGTCTTCTCCAAAGGCGTCGGCGATCGGATCGAGGATGAAGCGGTAGGCGTCGACTTCGCGCGGGGCGGTGCCGTCGGATCGACCGGTGCCTTCAACCAATCCGGAAACTTTCATGATGAGGTTGGGATGCCGGCGTGCGGCCCGAACTGCGGAGGTCCAGGCCTCGGGCAGGGGTTGGCGCACGGGTACGTTGCAGCAGTGGTCGACGATAATGCGCAAGCTGGGAAATGCCTCGGCGATGCGGACTGCTTCCGGGAATTGTTCGGCTCCAGTGATTAAATCTAAGCTGAGATCGTGGTCAGCCAAGAGGGCGATGTCCCGTTTCCAGTTCGGGTCGTTGAGGGGGAGGCCTCCGTTCCATCCGCCGGTTCGAATGCCGCGGAATCGGCGATGGGCCGCGAAGCGGATCAGTTGGTCTCGGAACCCGGGTTGGCCGGGTTTCAGGTGGCCCACCAGACCGATGAGAAACGGGTCTTGTGCGGCCAGATCGAGGATCCACTGGTTGTCTTCTTCCCAGGGACTGGCTTCGACGACCACGGTGGCGGTAATGCCTAAGGGTTCGGCCAGTGTGCGGAAGTCTCTGGGGAGGACTCGGCGGTACAGCACGGCATCGTCTTTAGTGGGCCATGGGACGCCTTGTGGCCGGCTGGGGTCGTAGAAGTGGGTGTGGGTATCGATGATGCCCTGGGAGGCGGTGCCGCGAACACATCCTGTTGGAAGGACCGCGGCGAGAGCGGAGGCTCCGGCGGCGGAGCGGATGAAATCCCGTCGGGTCATCATGTGGTAACGCTGCCTCAAGGTCTTTCGGGTGGAAACTCCAGAAGTGGAGCTTTGTCTCTGGGCTCCGCGGCATCGGGCCTCCGCTCGCTGAGTGGGCTCTGCGGTGTCAGGCCTCCGCTCGCTGAGTAGGCTCTGGGAACGATGAGCTTTCGCGCTTCGCGCGAGGGGGGTTGGGTGTTCGCCTCCAAGGCTCGCTCCGGCCTGACACCGCTGCTGCCTGGGTTAGTGTGTGGTTGGGGCAGAAAGATCGGCTGGGGGTCGGTCCCACCTTTTTACACAAAAGGGGTCACTACATACTATATTGATGTCCTTCAATGGGCTGCGCGGCATCAGGCCTCCGCTCGCTGAGTAGGCTCTGGGGAGCATGAGCTTTCGCGCTTTGCGCGAGGGTTTGGGGTGTTCGCCTCCAAGGCTCGCTCCGGCCTGATACCGCTGCTGCCTGGGTTAGTGTGTGGTTGGGGCAGAAAGATCGGCTAGGGGTCGGTCCCACCTATTTACACAAAAGGGGCCACTGAATACTATTTTTGTATTCTTCAATGGGCTGCGCGGTATCAGGCCTCCGCTCGCTGAGTAGGCTCTAGGAAGGATCGGCTTTCGCGCTTTGCGCGAGGG
>CAJAHH010000141.1 GCA_903939515.1 uncultured Verrucomicrobiota bacterium | reverse complement strand
TGTTGCCATGTAGGTCCATTCCGGCCATCACTTTCCTCATCGGTCTCCTTTCGGTTTAGGTTGTTGTCGTTGTCTTTGATTTCCGACGACGACGCCTTACCGAGAGGGGGCCCTGAGCGCGAGGCACTTAATGCCTATCAGGAAAAGGGGTCAGTTCTTGAAAAGGGGTCAGTTCTTGATATTGTTCACTACCCGCCCAGCTTCCTCCGGCGATCCACCCCACCATCCTCGTCGTCTCCGCCCGCAAGCGCGCCGCTAAAGCCACTTTTACTGAATCCCCACTTGGACCGAGTTTTGAGATCAGCTTCCTGCCACCGCCCCAGCTTCAACTCCGTCGCGATGATTAGTTTCGCCAGCGCTTCCGCTGTTGTCAGTGACGGTGTGAAAACCAATAAAACCGGCCGGTTTAGAAACCACTGAAAATAGCGAGGATCGGCTTTTCCTCCTTCCTTCTCCTGCTTCCTCCCGGTGGTCCCCTGGTTCCGCTCTTTACTCTTTAGCAGAGCGACCAGCGTGGGAAACCTGGTGGAACAATCAACCGACCTTCAAAAACCCCAACAAAAGATGGTGGAGGCGGCGGGAATTGAAACCCCGCTTTCGGTTTCGTGAATCTGTGAGAAGATGCGATAAAAAGCCCGTATTCATGGGGTGAAATGCGCTTTCGAAGCCTTGGGCTCCGACGTCGGAAAACGCACCGAAGCGCACGAAAACGCAGAAATTCTGTCATCAATTGTCATCAATTTTTCCGAGCCTGAGCGGCTGGTTTTGGATCCTCACGCGGCAGGGCCTTCGATGGCTGGACTCGGAGGGCTGACCCCAGTAGCCCAAGCCGAGGTCGAAACATCCGTAGTTCGTCGGTTCAGTTGGTGATTCCCGGCGGTGTCAGGCTCCGAACAGAGCCCGGAGTTCTGTCGACTGCAGGGCGTATTTCTGGGGTGAGGTACGGCGTAGTTTTGCCAGGTTCTGCAGCTTCCATCGAATGGCGGGCAGCTCCCTCAGATGGCCGCATCGCATCAAATTCCAGTCGGGTTCACCGGCAACCAACCCGAGCAAGAAAGCACGGTGATTCGCCGTCAGCCGTGCATCCAATTCCTGCCGGAGGCGATCTCGTGAAGCGACCAATGCCTCGAGAGAGATCGGCATCCTGGCCATGCCTTTGAACTCGTTCTCATAGGTGCTGGTCAGGTCGTGATCACGAGATGCCAGAACCTCGTGCAAGGGGCGGTGATGTCCGGCGAGGTAGCCGACAAAACATTCCACCATCTCGTCGGTGATGCCGCCGGTTCCGAACAGGCAATGGACATCGAACAGGTCGCGCGGGTGTTGACGGTGCAGAGCAGCGACCAATTTGCTGCCGTACAGCTCGGCTGTGGCCAACACCGGGACATGGACCTCGGTGGTGAATAGCCGGCGGCTTTCGGGCGTGAGGGACCTGGCTTGAACCGGAAGCATGGTGCCGCGAAACACATGGTTCACCTCCACCTTCACCGAGTGACTTCCTCGGCGGAGAAACAGTTTGGATTCGTCCCCAAGGGCTCCAACCGACGATTCGGCTTGGAGTCCTCGCCGGTTCAACTCTTTGCGGATCTCTTCCAGAGCTGCCCCGATCTGCCGCAACGCTTCCTTCCGTGAGGCCGTGTGGTCGACGAAGACCACGTCGATGTCCACGGACAACCGTGGCAGATCCTGGACGAACAAGTTCAGAGCGGTCCCGCCCTTCATCGCGAACTGCGGTTGCTGGAAAACAACCGGAATCGCCTCGAGCAGCAGACGAACGACTTCGATATAGGCCGTGTTCATCAGGTGAGGCTGAGTCGGGTGCCGCTTTTAAGCCGGGCCGACCATCGGCCGCCGGTCAGATGTTTGGCGGCGGCTTTTCGGGCGGTCTCTGCCCAAGGAAGGCCCAACTCCTCGGACCACCGCACACAGAGCCGGGCCGCTTTGACTCGCTGGCAGTGCTTCAAGTGCAGCGCGAGCACCTCGGGCCGCAACGATCGAAGGCCTTCCATGATGTTCCGAGCCTCTTCAACACCCTGGTTGACGCCCACTTCATGGAGCAGTTCCAGCAGAGCCCGCTCAGGGACCGAGACCCGCACACCATCCGGTTGATCGGGTAAGGACTCCAAACCGGCCTCGGCAGGCAAGTTCGAGTCGAATGGCGTGCGGGTGGTGTATCGGGCCGGAAAACGTTCGATGAACCACTCCGGAAGCCGCGCGTTCTGTCGGCCCCAAAGCCGCAGCGGTTCCTGGGCTGCGACGTTGTGAGTGAAACCTCGCCACGCGAGCGCAGTTTTGCCGCCGACATGGAACCCATCGATCTGGTGTTCGAGGTGTTTCAAGCAGCGTTCGAGCCGAAGGTCATCCTTTGGGAACTGGAAGACTCCACGCCCCAGCCGGCACAACCAGCCTGACTTCAGATAGTGATGCGCCAAGGCTGGCGAAATGCTCAATTCCGCCAATTGAGCTGACTCGATGGGACAACCCCGAGGGACCTCCGTCTGCAATCGGAGGAGCGTGCTGTGCCTTGCAGTTAAAGCCATGCTTCATCTATAGAGTCAGAATTATGCGTTTTGCAAGTTCTTGATTGTTTCGGATTCAAGCGGAACGCATCGGCACCCAGAGCATCCTCCCATTCCATGTTCATGCGCTGCCCCCGTCACCGCCTTGCGGTCCAATGGACGCCAAACTGCCGGCGGTACCACTCGTCGCAGTCCGGGATCGAGAACCGCACCATTCGGGCGCTCGGTTTGAAGTGAGGCATGCCTCGGCTCAGCCATTGGTCGATGGTGCGGGCACAGACGTCGAAGCGCCGGGCGATCTCCCGCTTGCCTACCCAAGCGCCCCCCGGGGCATCACTTGGATGTCTTGGGTCGCGGGGCAGGGCGGGTCGCGTGGAATGCCACAGTTGGCTGAGCGTGATCGGAATCAGGGGGGAATCGAGTCGAGTGGTTTTTTTCATGTCGGGATGTTCAACGGGTTTCGGTCGAGGTTCCTGGTGCCATGGAGTGGAGAGGTTCGTGCGCGAGGTTCAGGCCGATGCCGGCCTTGGCCACCCGACTCATGACCGGATCCTTTGCCAGGTTCTTCGCGGTTCCGTTTTCCCTTTCGGGCTCATTGGTTTGCGGAGATGTCGTCCAGTGAGTCTCGAAAAGCTGTTGGGCCAGCAGCATCAGTCCACACTTTCCGCGGCGTGTGACCAACAGGGGGTGACTGGCCGCATCCACCCATTCCAAGACCGAGCAGAAATGATCCCGGATCCACGTGGAGCTCGCATAGGTCCACCGATGGGTGACCCCGGGTTTCAGACCGTTGGGATGGAAGCTGTGGGGGCTGATCCTTGCCCGCAGACCGGACCACGGATGCAATCGGCCCAGGCTGTGCTCGAAGTCAACAGCCCGCACCAGGATCACGCTCCTGCGTTGCCTCCGGGTAACCTCGAGTGCAACGCCCTCGGCTTCGACTCGGTTGAGCAGTCGCACCCAGATGGGCCGCGCCCGGGTGGCGCTGATTCTCGGAAGTATGACGACCCGTGGTTCAGTTTCGCCCATGCCCCAGCTGTAGCGCCTGTCCATGGGTATCAGCAAATCGATTTGCACCCATAATAACACCCTATAGGGTGCATAGATGTCGCGACCGACCACCGTCCAACACCCCTTGGCCACGCTCCGGAAGGCCGCCCATCTGGGACGAGTCCAACTGGCGGCTCGGCTGGGAATGAGTCGGGCGGCCTTGGAGAAGATCGAGCGCGGACGCAACCCGTTCACCTCCCTCCTGAGGGAGCGGGTCTTCGCCGCCACCGGAGTATGTCCGGGTTGGTTAGCGACTCAGGAAGGCACCATTCACACCTGCGATGGGCATCCCTTCGACGATATCCAGTTGACCCGGTGGGAGCATTGGCGGGAGCAACCGCCTATTCCGGCGGTTCCAGAGGGTGTTGTCGTCGGAATCGGCGGGAGAAACCTCGGGCCGAAACATCATCGATCTTGTTGTCCTGGGCCCGATCGGATTCTGACCTATGCCCCCGTGGAATCGGTGAACGGAGATTCAAAAACGGTGCGCCAATGGCAGCAGCAACTGGAATTCGGCCAGCGCGCACGATTGGTCGCTAATTTGATCGATCGGGTCCGTGGTGCTTGTGACTGGTCGTTGAAGCACTGGGACCAAGGTGAAGCTCCGCTGTGGGAACTTACGGCCCAGTTGGACCGCCTATTCCCGGGAGTCCTACCGATGACTGATCCAACGGAAGCGGCAATCGCGAGCAGTCTGTCACCGCAACCGCCAAGCGGGAAACCGCGCTCAACCCCGAAACGACGGTCTGGTAAGTCGGGCAGTTGCTGATCCAGCAGAACCCGGCGGTTTCCAGCAGGGTTTTGATACTTAGTATGGTCGGATCTCCAACCCGATTCCATGTGATTTGTTTGGCCATAGAGGTTCCATCTTCACAGACGGTTCGTCTTACATGGGTGGCTGGATCACGAAGAGTGATGGTTTAGTGGTGAACATACAGTTCTGCCACTATTCGTTCTTACGGTTTAATCTGCTGGTTCTCTTGTTTTACTATATCATCCATTGGTAGCCCGCAGCAAAGGACACCGAGGTCGGCTTTTAACACCGAGGCGATCTTGCAGAGTGTGACGAAGGAAACGTTCCGCTGTCCCCGCTCCACTTGGCCCATGAAGGAACGGTCGATATCGGCGTGAAGAGCGAGGCCTTCCTGCGAGATTCCCAGCCCTTTCCGCGCGTCCCGGATTCGGGTCCCCAAAACCGCCAGTGATCGCTTGGTGTTCACCAGCCTTCACTTTGACGGGTCTGCTGGTTTTAAGACCACGGGCTATAGTCATCAAATGAGCTTGCCTCGATCGTTGCCAAGCAGGTTAATCGGAAAGGCTTGGGACGCCTCTTTCGGCCCGCGAAATTCGGGTTCCGCGGCGGAGATCAGTCCTCGAAAGCCCTAATGTCTGCTGACCGGACGGGAGTTGGAACTGTCTATGATGAAACCGTTTAAAAGGGCCTGTATTCTCGCGGTTTACCGCTTCATATCGCCCATTCGACAGGGGATTTCGCGTTCGATCTTGGCCGGCATCTTCATCGCCTTGGTGATGGTACCGCAGGCGTGGGCTATCGACCTGAATCGGTCGGCCACCAACCCTGCGCCAACGGCAAAATCGACCAACGGTGCCCCGGATCTTGACCAATTGACCCGGGACCTACAGCGGTTCCTTGGTGGAGCTCAGACGGCCGCGATTCAGCGAGGGACGGGCCCGAAGGCCTCGGTGAACACCATCAAGGATTCTGCTACCAACGCCCAGCCGACCTGGTGGGTGACGGCCGCCGAGAACGGGACCGCACGGCAGATCAAGCTGAAGGGCAAACCGGTGGGCACGAGCTTGGCACAACCCAAATCGAAGCGGACCGAGACTGAGACGATGTCGATGATTCGCTCGTTTTTGTCGAGCCAGAGCCCGGCGCTCAAATTGCAGGATCCGAACGCCGAGTTGGCCCTGGTGTCCTCGGAGACCGACTCGCTGGGCTACCGTCACCTCCGCTATACCCAGAAACTCGACGAGGTACCGGTATGGCCGACCGGGTTGACCGTGCACATTGCGCCAGATGGTGAACTGCACTTGCTGACGGCATCGATCGTGCCGACCCCAAGCGCTGTCAGTCGGATTCCGGCCATCGAAGCCGACAAGGCCGTCGAGCGGGCCAAGGCCAAGGTGCCCGGCGGATTCCGGGGCACCCATACCACCCCGGAGTTGATTCTGCACTGGGACTCGGATGCTACTGCCACCCCGGTTCGGTTGGCCTGGAAGTTCCAGATCTCTGTAGGAGAACACGCCTCTTGGACCGCCATCATGGATGCCCAGACTGGAGGAGAGATTTCCATCCAGTCCGATGCCCGCACGGGGAGTGTGATGGGCAGTGGCACCGACTTGTTCGGCGTAACAAAGACGTTTCCCGTTTGGGAGCAGGGAGGCGTCTACTACATGATTGATACGACGAAGCAAAGTTATAATGGGGCATCTGATCCCTTTGCAGCTAGCGCAGACGGTATGCTTGCCGTATTTGATTATGCTGGCACAACTGTTAACCCAAAGATTGTGTCAAATTATAGCCGAAACGGATGGGTGCCGCCAGAGGCTGTTTCTGTAAGTTCTATGCTGGGGTCGATTTATGATTATTACTTTAAAGAGCATGGGAGAAACGGTTTGTCTGGATTTGGTGGCAATATTCAAGCTTACATCAGAAACGGTGACCCTAAATGGTTTAACAACGCTTATTACTCCCAAGGGGAAATGGTTTTTGGGTTAGGCGATAATCCAACAGCTAAATGCCTCGATGTTGTAGCGCATGAATTTACACACGGTGTTATTGATTATTCCAGTGCTAAACTAGAATATCTAAATCAATCGGGAGCTTTGAATGAAGCTTTTGCTGATATTTTCGGTGAAATGGTTGAATTGTCTGTAAAAGGGTCTAATGACTGGCTGTTTGGTTTTGATTCTGGTCAGGTTACAAGAAGTTTAAAAGAACCTGGATCTTTAAAAATAAAAATAGGTGTCAATGAGGCTGAATATCCGTATCCATCGAAGATGAGTGAGTATTGGATGCCGTCTGATCCAAGGCTCAATGAGTTAGACTGCCGCGATCAAGGTGGTGTTCATATTAATTCAGGTATTATAAACAAAGCGTTTTATAATCTTGCTCAGGTAATCACACCAAAAGCGGCCGCAAATATTTTCTATAGATGTTTGACTGCGCATTTGAAACCTCGCCACGGGTTTGTCGACTGTCGTCTTGGTTGCATCAGCTCTGCAGAAGAAATTTACCCGACTAATATGCAAGTCAGGCAAGCTGTTGAGGCCGCATTCGATTCCGTAGAGATTTTTGCCGGCAACCCAACACCGTCCCCGGGATCTTTCCCGCCTGTCAATGCCGCTGATTCGTTCTTGGTTTTGTACAAAAACCCACTGCAATCAGGTTATAGTTTGGCTAGAAGAGAGAATGCTGAATCTGATCATATAGGTCAGAGTTATACCAAGTTTTTTGATTCCGTCAGTCGGTCGAAACCGTTTGTGTCAGGGAGTGGGTCTGAGTTTGTTTTTGTTACTTTAGATAACAATCTTGCTGTAACAACAACGCTAAGGCCCGCGCAAGATGTAAAATATTATGACGCAAATGGGATGTTGAATTCTGTAGCGATGACCCCAGACGGATCGGGTGTTGCATTGGTATTGAAAAACACAAATACAATGGTGTTGAGGGATCGGCTGTCTGGAGTAGTTCAGAATAAAAAGTTGTACACTCCAACTTCTGAAGGGCTCCTACTGGATAATATTGAATATGCAGATGTGATTTCATTTTCTCCCGACGGAAGGTTTGTGGTATATGATGCAGCGATTAAGGAGAAGATGGTCAATGGCACAAACCGTGATCGTTGGAGCATCTATTTGATGGATGTAGATACCTGTCAGGTCTGGCATCTCATCAATTCGGGGGATGACTACGATGTGGGTAACCCGGCGTTTGGCCATACTTCCAACAACTTTATTACCTATGAGAGGGTCGATGGGAAAACGGGTGCCTCAACGGTCATGGTCTATGACCTATTCAGCAATCGTCACTCCGAGGTGGTAACTGTGAATGGTTTGGCGTTCCCTGAGTTCAGCGGCGATGATTCGGCGTTGGTGTTCAGCGACACGGATTCAACTGCGAAGGCCACAGGGCGATCGCTGTTCAAAGTGAAGTTGGACAAGAACCGCCAACCGGTGGCTGGAGCCCGTACCTTGGCGATTCAAGAGGCGAGCATGGCAGTGGTGTACCGTCGGGGTGCCTACCGGACGACCAACGAGCCACCAACCGTCACCTGGACCAGTCCTGTGTCGGGCTCATCCGTGGCTTTGGGTGCTTCGGTGACGTTGGCGGTGTCGGCGGTGGATCAGGACGGGATCGATCGGGTCGAGTTCTGGCAGGGGGGCAAGAAGCTTGGACAGGTTTCGCAACCGCCGTTCGCCCTTTCAGTTCCGATGACTTCAGTTGGTACTTTTGGCTTCATGGCCCGGGCTTTTGATATCTATGGGGCGTCGGCCGATTCCACTTCGATGCAGATCACAGTAGCTCCGGCGTTGTTCTCCAAGATTGCAGATCAAGCCTTCGATGAGGGTACTTTGTTCCGGTTGGACTTGGGGGCCGCTGCAGGAACGAAGGCAGGGCTGTCATTCAGTCTCGTGAGTGGCCCGAGTGGGTTGGCGGTGTCGTCTGCGGGTGTAGTGACTTGGATCGCGACGGAAGATCAGGGCCCGAGCACTGTTTCTTTAGAGGTCGCAGCCACCGACGGGACTTCGAAGATGACGGACCGTTTTTCCGTGCAGGTGAGGGAGGTCAATCAACCGCCGGTGTTGAGCTCGGTATCCACTTTGAACGCCAAGGCGGGCGTTGAACTGAATTACGCGTTGCAGGCAACCGATCCAGATCGGCCGGCCCAAGGGCTGAGTTTCGCCCTGGAAAGTGGGCCGTCCGGGTTGACTGTTAGTTCTGGAGGTACCGTGCGCTGGACTCCCACATTGAGTCAAATCTCTACTTTGCAAGCGGTGACTGTTTCGGTTTTTGATGGCGCGCTGAAGGCAACCACCCAGTTCTCGATTCAAGTCGGCAGCGATCCGCTGCCAGGCTCACCAACCAATGTCGTGTGGTCTGTGGATGGCATCGCTGGAAACTTCATAGAGACACCGGATGGCAATCTTGTTGCCGGTGGCAACGTTGCTGTTACTTGTATTAATGGAAATGATGGTAAAGAGGTTTGGAAAGCATCCATTCCTGTCGACAGCAATTATGTGGTTTACTCTTTCACCCCTTCAGTGATCGATGACGATGGTGCTGTGCTTGGCTCGTATACTCGAAATGAATCACTTCCCGTCCAAAAGTATGAAAGTGGTATTTTTGAAATCACAATTGACGGTGGTGACCCAAAGATAAAAAACTATCAGCTATCTACTAACCAGAATTTATCTATAATACCCATTCGGTTTTTGTCTCAGCATAAGTTTTTGGCCGCCTACAGTGAGCTGGGTGGGCCAGAGACAATTGGTGGTATTGGTGTCTATGAAATTGGAAAAGGATTTAGTTGGAAGCGTAGTGGTCTGCGAGTGATTGACGGTCGGTGGGTTCCTCTGAAAGATTTTTTTGTCCTCCCTTATGGTCAAGATGGTGTTGGAGGGCCGACAGCCTACAATTATTCGGACGGAAGTGTTCGTTGGGTATCTTGGCCTGTCGGTGGGAATAATTTAAATCAATTATTATTCGATGGTGTCAACAAAATAATAATAGCAAAACAAGAGACCGCTTATGCTATAAATGCGTTTACGGGGCAGCTCTTGTGGAAAACTGGTGGTGGCTGGGATGGAGAGTTAAGTGTTACGTGGTTGTCTGATCGCAAAACATTAGGGCGGAACTATTATTATAGAAACTCTAGTGCTGGTTATTCTGAATCTATTGATCTGCGAACGGGTTTCAGAACTGGTGGTAATTTTTCTGGTCAATTTGGTCCAGGCCTGGACAGTGGCTATCAGGGCGTGATGGTTTTGTCGAACGGCTCTATCATTGGGAAAATTGGAGATGATATTGTTTCAGTTGGTGGGCTGTGGAAAATTCCAACCGGCAATGACATTTATTATGTCCAGTCAGTGCTCCGAAACGGGCGTGTATTAGTCTCAGGCTATACTGGTGGCAAACTCATGGCTCTTCAGGGCGAAGGAGCGGGACTGTCCACAGATTCCCCTTGGCCGCATCGGCTGAGAACGACCCCACGGTTCGGAAATTACGGCGTCCTCGGTCTGGGTTCCGCCGATTCAGGCCTGACTTCGTTGTATTCCTTCGATGGCCATGCAGATGACTTGGTTTCGGCCTGTGATGCTCCAGAGGGTGCCGTTGGGTCGGCTGGTTATGAGGCTTCTGGGGGACCGCGGCGCGGCTATCTAAAGCCGGATCGGGGTGGCGAAACCCGATTCGATTCCGGCTTCATGCGGACCAATTCGACCTCGAAATCTCTGGCCGTCTGGGTTCGCCTCCCGGATCTCGGAACCGTTCCGGTCAAACTATTGGATTGTGGTGATGGAGACCCGTCTGGATTTACCGGTTTGAATCTGATCGCCTCAGCCGCCGCCTCGGGCACTCAGGTGACCTTCAATCTCGGTGCGGGGACTTCTGCTTCGTGGCAGCCGGTTTCAGCCATCAGCCCGAAGCGACCTCGCCAGTGGGTTCATGTGACTGCGGTGATCAATGACTCCGGAGTCCAACAACTCTACTTGGACGGTGGGCTCGCAGCCTCGGCGGCTGGCCGATCGAGCAAGGCCATCAGCCGCACCTCGACCGCCGCCATGACATTGCCGGCCGCGGTCGGCTTCGATGACCTGCGGACTTACCTTCGAGCTGTGACGGCTGATGAGGTGGCTCAGATCTATGCTGCTGCGGACCCGATGGTGGAACCTCCGGTCATCGTCACTCAGCCGGTCGCCTCATCGGTGAATGCAGGGGCCACTGTAGCGTTTTCCGTGGTCGCGACTGGAACGGCTCCGCTGGCCTATCAGTGGCGCAGAAATGGCGGCGTTTTGGCCGGTCAGACGAATGCCACGCTGACATTGAACCAAGTTCAGCCTGCGAACTCTGGCGACTACTCGGTGGTGGTGAGCAACTCGGCCGGTTCGGTCACCAGTGCTCTTGCCGCACTTACCGTGAACACCCAGCCGGCCTTCGTGGGGATTAAGGCGGCTTCAGTAGCCGAGGGCAGTGAACTCTCGCTACAGTTGGTGACAGCCGATTCAGATCTTCCGGCACAGAAGCTCACAGTACGGTTGCTGTTTGGGCCTACCGGCTTGGTCGTGAGCCCTCAGGGATTGGTCTCGTGGATTCCGAATGAAGCTCAAGGCCTCATGCCGCACACGGTGAAAGTGGAGGTGTCGGACGGATCGCTGACAGCCACGAATGAATTTATAGTGACGGTCTTGGAGGTGAATCGCCCGCCGGTAATTAACCCGGTGGCAGCCGCCTCGATCGCTGAAGGCACGGCATGGTCTCAGGCTTTGGGGGCTTCCGATCCCGACCTGCCGCCCAACGGACTCACGTTCCGCCTGGTCAATGGCCCGAGCGGTGCATCGGTGGATTCCAAGAGCGGTGTCTTGAGTTGGACGCCGTCAGAAACCGATGGCGGGAGCACTGTGGACTTTGTCGTTGAGGTGGCCGATGACGGGCAACCAGCGTTGGCTTCCCAGAAGACCGTGCGGCTGACGGTGACCGAGGTGAATAGTCCTCCGACGCTTGCTGCTATGGCGGATGTGACGGTGCCGGAAGGGTCGGCTTGGTCGATGAGCATCCGGGCAACAGATTCCGATTTGCCCGCTCAATCGTTGGCTTATGGGCTAAAGGCAAACCCTGCGGGAATGACCTTTAATCCCAGCACCGGTGAACTTCGCTGGATTCCATCCGAGAGCCAAGGTCCCGGAACCTACCCGGTGACCGTGAGCGTCACCGATTTGGGCGGCGCAACCGCTGAACGCTCGTTCACGGTGACTGTGGCTGAAGTCAATCAGCCGCATCAGGTGGTCGCTTGGGCCGATCAACGGATCGTTTTCGGACAATCGGTGAGTTTGAAGATGGACGTGACCGATTCTGATCTGCCGGTCAATCGGTTGACCTACCGGGTTGTTAATGGCCCGAGCACTATGGTGCTTTCGGATGATGGGCAACTGGCTTGGACACCCACTCGAAACCAAGCTCCCTCCACGAATCTGATCTCTATAGCCGTCTCCGACGGGACTGTGAGTGTGACCAACTCCGTTCGCATCGAGGTCTTCGAATTGGTGATGGCGGTCAATGGAACCGAAGCGATGGAAACCGTGAATGCTCCGCTAAATCCACGGATCAGCTTCCGGTGCGGCCGACCCGATTGGTTGGTTTTTTACTCCCTGAATGGGCAGACACCAACTCCCGACGCGCCATCCAAATTCTACCAGGATCCATTTGTTTTGCCCGCTATGGCGACTGTTTGGCCCATCGCCTTTAGCCCTGACTTTTCTGACAGTATTCTGGGCCTTCCGGTGCGGGTTGCCGTTCTCAAAACGCAGACGCTTACTGTTCAAGGGGGCTTGGGACTGGTCCACCTAGGACCGAGTGTTCCGATTGAGGCGAAATCGGATAGCGGTTTGCCGGTCTCCTTGGCGGTGATCAGCGGGCCTGCGCGTTTGGAGGCTGGGCAACTGATTCCAGGTGGGGGTGGTGTCGTTCGGATTCGTGCGACTCAAGCCGGGAATGACAGCTGGGCACCGGCGGAAGCGCAGTTCGAGAGAACGGTTGCCCGCGCGTCTCAAACGATTGTCTTGCAGAGCCTGGATACCGCGGTGTTTGGTGCTGCGCCGTTGCGGTTGCGGGCGATCGCGAGCAGCGGCCTTCCAGTCGATTACACTGTTGTTTCCGGTCCGGGCTCGGTTGCGGGTGACCTGTTGCAATTGAACGGGGCTGGCACTGTGGTCCTTCGTGCGCGCCAGGCTGGAACCGCAGACTTTGAAGCTGCAGTCACCGATCTTTCCGTACCGGTCGCTAAGGCAACACAGACAGTCACTTGGGATGGAGTTTCGGATCGGCCGTTCAGTTCGGAAGTCATTCTCCTGACCGGGAAAGCGAGCTCCGGGCTGGGTGTGACCTATGACGTGATCTCTGGGCCGGCCGCAGCGAGCGATGATCGGTTGACGTTGACCGGCGTAGGAACAGTGGTGATCCGAGCCAGTCAGGCCGGTGATACCAATTATTTACCGGCTCCTGTTCGACAGGTTTCGTTTGTCGTTAGCAAGGCTGCTCAGACGTTGGCCTTCGGGCCCATCGGCTCAAAGACCTTTGGGGATGCTCCTGTCACGCTTTCAGCCACCAGCAGCGCCGGGTTGCCGGTGACTTTTTCTGTGGTGAGCGGTCCGGGTTCCTTGGCGGGCAACCGGTTGTCACTGAACGGAGCCGGAGACGTGGTGGTCCAGGCGTCCCAACCTGGCAATGATCTCCATCAGGCGGCTTCGGTGACTCAGACCGTGACCGTGGCGAGGGCGTCGCAATCGCTTTCATGGTCGCCGGAATCGAGTCTGACTTATCGCACCAACCTCATCGCCCTGGACGCCAAGGCCAGCAGTGGCTTGCCGGCGGGCTATCGGGTGGTGTCAGGACCGGGATCCATTGTCGGCAGTCAATTGAGCCTGACGGGTGTCGGCGCGTTGGTGGTCGTCGCGGAGCAACCTGGCGATGCCAACTGGCTGACGGCTCTGCCGGTCACCAATCGATTCACCCTGGGTCGCGGGGTCCAAGTGGTGACCTTCGAACCCATCGGTGACCAAACCTTGGGTGCCGGCCCCGTGACGCTGGTGGCCCGCGCCAGCTCGGACCTGCAGGTGACCTTCTCGGTGATCAGTGGTCCCGCTGCGGTGGACAATGATCGACTGGTCTTCTCAGCCGAGGGCGTGGTCACGGTGCGAGCCATTAATCCAGGGAGCAGCCTTTGGCTGTCTGCCTCCGCTGATCAGACCCTCACCGTCCGAAAACAGACCCGACTTGCTGTGACCGTTGCTGGGAATCTGGGGGGTGTCGTGGCTGTGGCTCCGGTGAAAGACCAGTACCTTGCAACGGACAACGTCACGTTGACGGCCACTCCGGCCAGCGGGTTTGCCTTCAGCGCATGGTCAGGTGATCTGACAGGAAGTGCCAATCCGGCGAGCCTATCGATGGTGGCCAATCGCTCGGTCGTAGCCACCTTCAAGGACATCGCACCGCCGACGGTCATGTGGGAACTCCCAGTGGCCGGAACCACTGGTATTGAGCAGTTCCGACTGCTCGGAAAAGTGAGCGACAATTCCACGGTGGCCACAGTCCTCTGGTCGCGAGATGGCGGCTTGGGACAACCCTTGACCCTCGGATCCGATGGATCCTTCAAACTGGAGAATCTGGTGCTGGCCTCGGGCACCAATCGATTTGCTCTGGTGGCCCGGGATGCTGCGGGTAATGAGGCGAAGCTCGAGCGCGAAGTGGTTTGGATGCCTCAACGAATCCTCCGCGTAGCAGCGGTTGATTCCGCCCAAGAGGGGCAACGGCTGGTTTTTCCGCTGGAACTTACCAGTCCTGGTGATGTCGCGGGGCTGACCTTTGAACTCAGATACGATCCGACATTCTTGACTGATCCCCAGATCGAGTGGAGTGCCGCGGTGGGGCAAAGCGTGAACAACGTGAATGCGATGACGCCGGGCAAGGTGGCAGCGACGTTCTCGATGGCGGGTAGTGCCTTGCCTGGTGGGATCCAGCGCCTCGCCACGGTGAGCTTCCGTGGCCGGAGCGTGCCCGCGGCCAAGACGGTGGATTTGGAGCCTCGCTGGGTGAGTGCCAGCAGTTCCACGGGAGCTTTGTTGGCCAATGGAAACGCGGTCGTGACGGGAAGTGGTCGAATCGTCCCGAGACGCATCCAAGGCGACAACAACGCCAACCAACGGATCGATATCGGAGACGCCGTTTTGATCAGTCGGTTGCAGGTCGAGTTGGAGGAGGTGCGCCCCTGGGACGTCGCGCTGAATGACCTGAATGGCAGTGGACTGATCGACAATGGCGATGTGGTGAAAGCCCTTCGAGCCGTAGTCGGGTTGGATCCGCAACCAACTTCGGGAAGCGAGGCCAAACGGTTGGCGAGTGCCTTGGGATTGGCCAAGGCCCAGGTGAACACCAATGACGCCATCATTCTTGAAGCGATCGACGGACCGGTGGCGACGGTCGGGCAACCGTACCGGATTGCCATCCGGCTGAACCGCGTCCAAGGAAGTCTGTCTGGTTTGCGGTTCACGTTGAACTACCCCAACGGTTTGAATCTTACCGATAAGCAGGTGGGAGCCCTTGTTCCCAGCGATGCGATGCCGTTTTGGAACGATGGGGCAGGGAAGGTGAGCCTCGCGGCGATTCGATCGACACCGTGGCCGGGTTCTGTCGGCGTTGCTGCCGTGTTCACCTTCGTTCCCGGTGCAGCGTTTGGCGGCCAAGCTGAGTGGCCCCTCCGGTTGGATCAGGCCGAAATCACTGGCAGCGGATTCGATGTCCGGCCGTTGGAACCGGTCACGCTGACCGTCCGGAGTCAGGGGAGCTTCGACAATCGCCCCAGCATCACCCTCGCGCCACCGAAGCCGGATGGAACGCTGGGTCTGGAAATCATTGCTCCTCAAGGCACCACAATTGCGGTGGAAGCCACCAGCGACCTGAGTGCCTGGACTGAAACCCAACGCATCACCGGCCAAGGCTCAGGCAACCCGGTGAAGGTCACCCTGCAAGCCGACCCCAACGTTCAGGCCCGTTTCTGGCGCGTGAGGGTGAGGTGAAAGCGATCCCGCGCTCTGAAGAGGGCGCTGATGACCGGAAAAGTACTTCAGATAATCAGAAGTGTGGGCTTGGTTTTCGGACGGCGACTGACTTGATTAAGATTTTCGACCCGGCAGGGTCCGTCACGGCGTGAATCCGGATGCAGTTAGAGTCTACCATTCGATTGCTCGCCGGCCGTCCTCTAGCCGGAGCACTCTTCGTGAACGGAAGAGTGCCCCGGGGCTGTTTCGCAAATGGGAGCGCGGGACCCCTAATTCTGTCGACTAGATGCCCAGCGGGATGGGCAGCAGCGTCCGTCGATCAGGGGCCACCAGTGCGTGCGCAAATGCAACGCCACGCCCCGACCACGCTCGGATCCACCGCATGTAGTCCTCGTCGAACGACGGCGTGTGGATCGTGTCGGAAATGATCATTACCCGCCGGACTTTCTGGCATTCGATGAGATGGATCTTGAGGGTTTCCATCCCTTCGCCGTGGTGTCGGAGGTGGAAGCCATGGGGCCAATCCCGACTCTTCAAGAACACCAGAACCGTCTCGGTGCAGGCACCGCCGGTTCCCGGGATCACCGTGATGTTCCCGCTGCCGCCGGATCCGGATGGGTTGGTCGCGGCCCCGTCCGTGTCCCCAACCCACCGTCCGTAGGCCCAGTCCCAGCCTTCATCGAGGATTTCTCCGGCGATGCGGTGGAACCATTCCCCAAGCCCCGGTTCCCACGATTCTGTGGGGTCCTTGTGTCCACGGCTCATTGCCATTTCCCGTCGCAGGGATCCCAGCCGTTCCTCGAGCTGGGCTTCGCGACATCGGTGTTTCTCGAATTGTGCCTCAAGGCGCCTGCAGCGTTGCAAGGCGGCCTCAAGTTGCCGGCGAAGGGTGTCTTTGCTGCCGTCTTCGGTTTTTTCCGGTTCGATCATGTCTGTGTGCCTTTCCGTTGGTTGCTGCGGATGCCCTCGCAACGCCGCACCAGCGGCCCTGAGGCATTCCGCATCGACAGGTCCTTTGTAGCATGCGCCCCAGCCCGTGGGGTTGCTTGATTCAAGCAACCGATCTCGGCGGAGCACCCGACGGCGCAGAAATGTTCCATCGAATGCGCGCATCTCTGGAAAGCGATAGCTGGCGAGGGGGTCCAGCGTCTCTCGGACCTTCTGGACCCGGGAGGTCAGCCCGTTTCCGATCCGGACGGTTCCGGCGGTTTATCGCCTCGGGTGCGAACCTGCGATCGGCGATGGCAATCGCTTGACGGCTCGAACCTCCGAATCCTAAAACAGTCAAGTCAGAAAAATCTCTCTCATATGCCATGCTGCCATGTGGGCTCTGCCGGGCCATTCGCTGCCCAGTTCAAGACCGATGCCCAACGGTTCTCGGCGTATGTCGGAGGATCCCCCAACCTTCCGGCGGGAGCGGTTGGTCCGGAGTTAGTCAGCGCCTTGCATGTCGACCTCAAACTGTGGCAACCCGCCCAAGTGCCCATCGGCCGTCCCTACCGGATCAATGATGCCTTCGGGAACGCGTGGAAAACAGCCCGGCCGCAGCTGAGTTCAGACCCGTTCAAGGGACACCCCTCTGACCGAGCCTGCATCGAGAGTCTCGTTTTGACTCTGCCATCGCCGCCTTCGGGTTGCGTCTTGTCCGACTTCGATCAGTGGATTCTGAAAACCATCATAGCCATTCGTGGTCGGTCTTTGGCACTGGCGAGACTGGCTGGTGGGCCAGCCCCTGCGCAGCCCTACGCCTTGTCGACGGTCGGAACGGCGCAGAAGATCCTGAACGTTTACCTCAAGTATCAGGCCTGCTGGCATATGGGTGGCCAGTGGGTTCAAGCGACGGGCCAATTTGTAAATCACCCTGCGTCGGCAAGCGTAGCTCCGTTCCTTTGCGCCCTTCACTGCCCCATCGATTCAGTTCTCCTCGAGGCCCTCTTGCGTGACCCTATCGGGAAAGAATTGATCAAGCACGGATTGATGAACAATCTGGGGCATTTGCGACAGTCGAGTGGGGATTTTGATAGCTGGTCCAAACTCGATTGCTTGGAAACCTACTTTCGTTTTCAATTGATGCTTCGAAGAATTGCTATGCGAACTTGGCCGCCGAGGTGCGCGTGCCAATCTGCGGCTGAGCACGGTAACAGTTCAGCTGCTGCCAGCAATCTTCCACAAGAAATTTTTGAACCAGGCGAGGTTTGGGATTGGCTTCGAAGGTTAGCCGATGTTTGTGGTGATGATAAAAAAGAACCAGAACTGGCGGTTGTGGAAAAAAGAATAGTGTACATTAAAAAACAACAAAATTTTTGGTCTCTCAAATGGTGTTGCGGAGACTGGGCTAACGCTGGAGCAATTTCCTTCGATCGAAATGATTTCTCGGGCACTTGTTACGTTACCTCAAAAGACCAGCACGCTGGAGGAGATCGAGCTCTTTGGGAGGAGATTTCGCTGATGAGTGGTGATTTTCGGCAAGCCCCTGGTTTCCATAACGCGCCTCCACCCGGAGAGGTGGCAAGGATCGGCGGTGGGAAAGGTTATTTAGGCTACCGCGTCTTCACGAACCAAAATGATGCGATAGCATATTTGTCGCAGTGGCTAACGGTGAAGTGATGAAAAAAAACCGCGGTTGTGATTTAGTTTGGTCATCGGCTAAGGTCTCCCGTGATGGATGCATAGATGTCGTGAAACCATGCGCTGTGTTTGTGCCTGAAACTCTTGTTTCCGAATCGATGCATTGTTTTTTCGGCCAGTTTTTTGAAATAAGACTCAGCAGTTTCTTTGGTGATTTTGTGAGGTTTAGCGTTTTTATTGCTTCCTCTAGATTTACAAACTAAGCGCCCAGCTTGAATAGAGTAATCGACTTGACTGCCACGTCCCTGGGAATGGCAGCTGCCGCCTTTTTGACCCTTTTTTTCGATTTCAGACCAAAAATCAGAAAACTTCATCATTTGAATCAAAAATATCAATTGATTGAGCTGTGTCAAGCGCGTCGGGAACTCCTTCAATCGACTGAGTTTCAGGCCGACTGGGCTACGATTCAAAAGAGGTTCCCATTGGAACGCCTGCGCGATGGGGCAGGAATCCTCCGACGCAGCCCCCTACCTGAACGCTACGGGCAACCACTCGTCTACTCGGACCTGCGTACCATCCGCGACCAGTTCAAGGTCTGCTTCGATGTGTTCTGCTGGAAGTGGTTCCTCTACGGAATGCGCAGCGACGGGCCCCTTTTCGACAAACTCAGTGTCACCTTCACGCCGTTCGGAACCCAGATCGCCGGCCGCCAACAACGGCAACACGAGTTGATGCGACCCAGGGAGGCGGAGAAGATCGCGAAGAAGAAGAAGGGAGTGCGGGGACCAGAACGCTACGCGTTCCTCAAGAAGGCTGCCGGTTTGCCCGAACAGACGGATGACCGGCAGATGCGAAGACTCATTTCCCTTGCGCGCTTTTCGAAGCCGAGTTAGTTACATCCATGACCATGTCTTAAGCCGATCAAATTTAAATACAACCTCACTTCAAACAGCTATGAATCGCTCACAAATTTGCGCTGCTATTGATGCTTTAGCGGTCAGACGTCCGGTATTTCACTCAGAAGCTGATTTTCAGCACGAGCTTGCCCTGCAACTTGGAGGCATGGGGTATAAGGTTAGATTGGAGAAACCATTCACATTAGGAGGTAATACAATAGAAGTCGACATTATCGCCAGCCTTGGTGGAAAGAATGTGGGGCTCGAGCTTAAGTATAAGCACAAAACCAGCAACCCAGTCGTCGGAATTGACAGATATGGTGAACACTTCGAAGTGGTTGACAACTGGGGTACTAATTTAACCAGATATGACGTATGGTCAGACTATTGTAGGATGGCGGCTCTGGTTGCTGCTGGTGATATTGATAAAGGATATGCTATTATATTAACCAACGCGCCTCTTTGGGCTCCACCGGGAGCAATTATGGCACGTAGTTTTTCACTGGAGGACGGCCTGGTTGCGGGCTTAAACATGCCATGGGTATGGGATGGCCATACCGAGGAGCAGAAAAGACGAACGATAGGCACCCGGTTAGATCCTTTGATTCTACCATTTCTACCGTCGCAACCGCTGCACTGGGAAGAGTATACAAAAGAAAATAATGACCCGTCCCCAATAATCCATACTCTGGGCCATTATCGGTACCTTCCGATAGAAACTTGAGTAGCGTGGTTTGATGCGATCCAGCGCCAAGGCCGTCCACCGACACTTCATCGCCACCCGCAAAATCAACGGTTAAGCCTCTGCATATTGATTTCATCGGGGCGCTTTTGAATGGGACCGAATAGGCATTTGAAGGCGGAAACGGGAGGACGATGTGTTGCACCGCAGAGCCAGTTACCGCCCAGCGATGTAGACTGCCGAGACCACCCCCGCTAAGCTGAGCACTTGCACCGCGAGGAGCAGGACGAGGCACCCAAAGTTGGTCCGGTTGTAGACTCGGTTGTAAGCCGCATTCCGCAAGTTGGTACATAATCAGCCTGACTAGTTCGATGGCAGGTGATTTGAGGTTCGAGTTGCATTCGAAAACTATAATATCAATTTACATGCGTTGAAAAAGTGGATATACTAGTACCTCCACCGATCAGTATTTCGGCTAACTCCTCCGCAACTTGGTGAGGTTCGAGGTTAACGCGGGAGTTGGGAATAAATCTCAGGAGGGCGTCGGAGGTTGGACCTAAACCTAGGCCAATAACGCGGACACCTCCGCGCTGCAGATCTTGAACGACCGTTCCCGGGTTCTCTTGGTCGTTGTGTAGACCATCGCTCAGGAGGACCAGGTAGTTGTCGGTCGTGGTCAAGTTGGCGAGTCGGTCTCGGACTTTTTCGAGTGCGGGTTCCAGTTCGGTGCCACCGCAAGGTTGATGGATCAGGTTGCCGATTCGGCTTTGGGTTTCGGCGTCCAACGGTTCACCGGAATCCAAGATCACCTCAAAGTGGTCGGCGGTTGAAAAGGCGTAGATGGCCAATGGGATCTGCGTCCTTTGGCACACCTCGGCAAGAAGCACGATGGCTTGCACGGTCGCTTCAATTTTCAGGCCAGCCATTGATGCAGAGATGTCTACCAAGAGGCTGATCGATCCGTCGTGTTCTGCTGGCGGAAGGCGACGTTGCCAGACGCGGTCAATCGAGTCCGGGTCGGACTCCGATCGGTAAACCGACCTCAGATTCAATCGGTTGCCCACGCGGTGAGGGCCGGTCCACCGGGGACGGGTGCGGGGTTCGAGGAGTTCGAGAATCCGACGGCTCAGTCGCTCGATCTGGGCGGCCTGTTGCTTCAGGCAGCGTTGGTAATGCTGGAAACCCGCGGTCCGGTTCGCTGAGTCTTCGTCGCGGCGGGGGCCCGGTCCCCGCGTACCGGGGCCTCCGGGTTGCAAACGTTGGATCAGGCGAGTGAGTGCCGGGTTGGGTTCGTGAGGCTGGGTGGGTTCAGGTCCCACGTGATGCTTCACCAACCACCGTTCCAGCCAGCGTCGCAGTCGTGGGTTCAGCCCGTCACCTCGGAGGCGTGGGTAGATGGATTCAGCGATCGGAAGGATGCCGTTCACGAAGTGATCCCACATCTGCAATTGGTACCAGCGAACCTCCATCTCCCAGGCCTCCCGACCTGCCGGCAGTGCGGCCTCTGCGTAGCGATGCGACAGCGAGTGGCCCTGGTAACGCCGGGTCGCCTCGTCGAGGGACAACCGTCCGTTGGGAATCGCCTGACAAATCGCCTGCAGGTGCGGCCAGGCCCGATCGACGAGCACTCGCACATGATAGTTTTGCGAGATCCCTGCGTCCCCGAACCACCACCGGTTGAGCAGACCGGCGATGAAGTGAGCCAAAACCGTGTCCTGCTGCACCTTCTCGCCCTCGGCTCCAAAACCGGTCGAGAGGAGGATGTCGTTGTATTCTTGGATCCATGGGCGCGATCCCGGGAGGTGGCCTTGGAGCCACGTTTCAATCCGACAATCTTCCACTGCGTTGATCACGGCAAACAGCGGCGGGCGTTTGACTCCGGGCTCCTTCATCAACGGGATCAACCGCGTAATCGCTGCGTGAGCGCACTCATGCAGCACCAACCCACGGTTGAAGTCGTAGGACTCCGATCGCAGCCGTTGGCTGTCCATGGAGATCCGCCGCAACTTGGGAGTGAAGCTCCAACCCGAACCCGGAGCCCCTTCCACCAGCCGCAGGTCTGATTCCCCGGAGACCAAGCAGGCCAGTTGACGCAATTCCTCGAGGAACTTTGTGTTGGCCCGTGGTGTGTGCGCGGGCCTCACGGAGCATCCTCCACCGGCAACCCGGCCACCTGGGCCATTCCGATCGCCGCCTTGCGATCGGATCCGGCGCTGAGTTTGTTGAGGTACACGGTGGAAAGGGCCGTGGCCAGTTGGGAGCGGGGACAGTCGTTTGGAGTGGTTCCTCGCTACTTTCAGTGGGTCAGTAGCACGGTAGGGTGAGTTTACCAGCGACGAAGTAGAGCATGGTGGTCATGTACTCGACCGACCGATACCCGCGGGCCTTGCGCTTCACAGCTGAGTACAGGCTGTTGAGTCCCTCCATGAAGGCCGTCGTCAGACCTTGAGTCCAATGGGCCAGAATACCCTCCAAGTGCCCTTCGATCATCCGAGCGGCACGGGCCATCGGCTCGAGCAACTCCCCGG
>CAJAHH010000140.1 GCA_903939515.1 uncultured Verrucomicrobiota bacterium | reverse complement strand
GGGGCTCAAATAGCTCCAGAAGCGCAGGGAAATACACCTCCGTCGTATCTTTCCAGGTGCTGTCAAAATCGATTCTCATGGCATCAGGAAAGGATTCGCAGGCACTCATCCCGATCTTTAAAAGAATCGCACATTTCCGCCCACCACCGTGCCGCCGCCTCTCGGTAGGGAACGTGTCCCACGGTCCATGCGCCTGCGCCAAAACAACGCCTCGCGGATATGCATAGGTGGCACCTTTTGTGTAAATAGGTGGGACCGACCCCGCAATTTCCCCGGCAGGCATCGAGTCTTTCGGCCCATGCGCCTGCACCAAAACCCCGCCGTGCAGACATGCAGAGGTGGCACATTTTGTGTAAATAGGTGGGACCGACCCCGAGACCCGCGACCGACCCCGCAACCCAGGGCGCTGTGATGATGGGGGGAGGTGCGTTACAGGGGAGGGTGAGATAAAGAGGAATATTTCAGTCGAAATCGGGAGGGGTGGTTAGCAGGGTTGCGGGCGGTTTTTGGTGCTGGCGAATGCTTGGGATTAGCCGCGGGGGCTTGCTTTGCAAATTTGCCATCAGTTAGCCAAAAATTTTCTGGCCACGGAGTGGGGTTTAGAAAATTCTGAACGTAGTCAGGAAGTCTTGGGTTGTGTACCGGCTTGAGGGCCCGTGTCGTTGACTCGGGCGAAGTCACCGGCACGAAGTGTGCCTAAAATTCCCACGGTTTCTTCCGCGTGAAGAATTTGACAAAATCTCGATCTGAATTCGCTGAATTGCTGGGCCGAACGGCTCAAGCCTTCGGGTTGACACCCTCGGTGGGCCAGATCTACGGGCTGCTTTACCTCTCGGCCGAGCCTCTTTCGTTGGACGAAATCGCTGAATCGCTCGACCTCAGCAAGGCCAGCGCCAGCATTGGAACTCGGCAACTCGAGTCGCTGCATGCGGTTCAGGTGAGCAGCAAAAACGCCGACCGGCGCGATTACTGGGAGGCACGACTCGAACCGCAAGAAGTCCTCCAGAAAATGATGTCGACGGTACTGGCGCCGCGCCTGGCCAACGCTCACGACCGACTGGAGGGCTTGTTGGAACGCATGGAAGCCGAGAAAAACTCGGGCGAACTTTCGAACTCCGCGTTCACCGTCTGCCAACAACGCATCCAACAACTCATCACCAAAACCAACCAGTTCAAAACCTGGCTGCCACTCATCGAGCGTTTTGTGAAGTGAGTCGCTCACCCCAGTCGGGGGTGACCGAATCCCGACAACCTGCCAAAAACCGGTTTGGGGAGGCCAAAACACCCCAAATCAGGTCAGGCCGTAGAACTTGCCGATGACTCTGCCGCGACAGCAACGGAATGACCTCGAGGCAATCTCCCGCCCACAGCGCCCCCTGTAGGCTGGGTCTCCCGACCCGGCGTTCCCGAGCCCACCTTCAACTCCTCGCCACCCGCATCCATCGGCAGAAGATCTTCAAAAACTTCGAACGGGGCAGGGGCGATCCCAAGATGATCAACTTCGTGCGCACCGTACCGCTGCATCTGGAGTTGCCTGCCGATGAAGTTGAGTCGCTTCGGGCCTTTGCGATCGCTAACGGGCTCACAATGGCTGAATTGGTGAGTCGCTGGGCACAGAGCCTCCAGGCGGCCAATCCCCGTGGATTGAGCGCGATTCACCCCGGCGTGATCGCAATCACCGGATTGGTTCCTCGAGAGTGGACGGAAGTGGAGACCGAACATCAGCACCACCTGCTCACGAAGCACTCATAAACGCCCGGCAAGGGCACCGTGCCTACAGCCCACAGCGCCGCCCTGTAGGCCGGGTCTCCCGACCCGGCGTTCCCGGTGGTAGCGCTGGCGTGCCCCGCGCCCACCCCCGCGCCGTCCCCCAGATAGGGCTGCCTCCTCGATGCCGCCCTCAAGGTAGGGCTGGATCTCCGAGCCAGCCGCCCCCGCGCCGCAGGCGCCCACCTCCCGCCCACAGCGCCCCCCTGTAGGCCGGGTCTCCCGACCCGGCTTCCCCGAGCCCACCCCTCCCCCCGCGCCGCAGGCGCCCACCCTCCCGCTCCGGTAGCCACCGGTCGACGTGGGCGTTGAGTCAATCGACAAGCCCCATGACCTTAGAAGACCTTCCATCACCCGTGCTTGAAGGTCTCCGTCGATTGGCTGCCGAATCGTCGGCCCGCGGAATTCGCCTTTTCCTGTTCGGCTCGTTTGCGCGGGGTGATGCACGGCCGAACTCCGACCTGGACCTGGGCTACGAGATGCCCGGCGGTGTCCAACCCGTCAACCGGACGTGGCTCTTCGATGCCGTCGCCGCCCTGCCGACGATACGCCCCATCGATCTCGTGGACTTCTCAAGCGTCTCCCCCGCATTCAGGAACATCGCCCTGAGTGAACAACGCGATCTGCAATGACTCCCCGGACACTTCAGGCCTTCCGTGACCTCGACTCGGTGGTCACCCGACTGTCGGAGTCCCTATCGTTGCCCATCGATGGAATCGTTCGTGACTCTGCCATCCTCAGATTCGAATTGGCCTACGAAGCGGCATGGAAATGTGTCCAGGCATTCCTGCGCGAGGAAGGCTTCGAAACTGGCAGCCCGAGACAGGCATTCGCTGGCGCATTTCGACTGGGTTGGGTCAACGACGAGGTGATCTGGAAGGAGATTATCGACGACCGCAACCTTGCCGTGCATGTCTACCGGGAAGCTCTCGCCGACGCCCTTTTCGAACGCCTCCCAACTTACCGCGACCAGTTCACCCAACTGATCGAAGCCCTTCGCCCGCGAACCCTTCCAGACAAAGATCTCTTCCTCCGCATCCATCGGCCAAGAATCCTCAAAAACCCCAAATCGCCCGCCCCCGCCCCGCCCCGTGCCGCCCCCGTGCCGCCCCCGTGCCGCCCCCCAGATAGGGCCGCCTCCTCGATGCCGCCCTCAAGGTAGGGCTGGATCTCCGAGCCAGCCGCCCCGCGCCGCAGGCGCCCACCACCCAGCCCACAGCCGCCCCCCTGTAGGCCGGGCCGCCCGACCCGGCGTCCCCGTGTTAGCCCCAGCCGCCCTCGCGCCGCAGGCGCCCACCTCGCAACTCTCCCGCTAAACCCACCGCCGCCGCCATCCGATGCCTTGCATGATGGCCACCAAAACCTCTACCCGCCGCACCAAACCAACCCCGCCGCCCCCATCCTCCGGCATCGCCCAGTTCTTCGCCTTCCGCATCAATCGGCTGAAGATCTTTAAAAACCGCGAATGGGGTGCGGGCGAGCTCAAGATGATCAGCTTCGTGAGCACCGGCGACGAAGCCCCCTCCGCCCTCGACGGCCTGCTGCAAACCTCCGACCCCGCCGCCAAGCGCAAGATCCTGCGCGACGCCTCGCGCCAGATGCTCTCGGTCAAAGAGTTCATCCAGGTCGACGAAATTCGCGACGGCCACGTGCTGACCTTCGGCGACTCGGGCTACGCCCTCTACACCGCCATGCGCATCCCCGTGTCGCTCAACTGGACCTTCCTAATTCTGGAGTCCGACGAAGATTTGGTCGAACTGGGCCGCCGAATCGATACCGTGGTCGACGGCAAAGACTTCGATACCTTCGCCACCAGCGCCATCACCCTGCTGGCCGCCGCGGCCACCCCGCAACTGACGGCGGCCGCCGCCATCGCGAAGTTCGTGTCGCGAGCCATCCCCCAGGTGCTGGTGCGCAATCGCGACGATCAGGTGGGCCTTTACTACCTGTCTCTCAACCGCATGGAGCACTACCCCAACGGCGAGCGCAAACGCGACAACGTGCCCGACCTGAGCAACAACGTGCGCGCCGACTATTCGATCTTCGGCACAACGTACCCGGTTTGACGCCCTGTTTTTGGGCTCGCCGAAAAGCGGACACCCCTGGGGCTACGAAGAAACTTCGAGCTATAGAACATTCGTAGAACTAAGCGTCGAGCGGAATTGCCACATCTCGAGGACAGCAAGGTGTATCGTGTAACCCCGCCGTGGGAGGGACGTAGCAAGCACTCCACCCAGGAGTTCGAAGCCTTCGCTCTGACCCTCATGCGCGAGATGCCCGTGAAGCGTGCTGGCCAGATCCTCGGGGAGAGCGACATGCGAATGTGGCGGATGCTTTTCGCCCACGTGAAAGCGGCGCATGCGCGGTTGAGCTTCGATAACGTGGTCTGGGTGGGTG
>CAJAHH010000139.1 GCA_903939515.1 uncultured Verrucomicrobiota bacterium | reverse complement strand
GTGACTCGTGGGCTGGGCGGTGCGCTGTAGGCTCGGAGCCCTCACCGGGCGATCTGCAGGTTCGGCGCCTTCTTGAAATGCCGGGCCGTAGGGAAAATGCGGGGGACGCCGGGTCGGGGGACCCGGCCGAAAGCGTGACTCGTGGGCTGGGCGGTGCGCTGTAGGCTCGGAGCCCTCACCGGGCGATCTGCAGGTTCGGCGCCTTCTTGAAATGCCGGGCCGTAGGGAAAATGCCGGGGACGCCGGGTCGGGGGACCCGGCCGAAAGTGTGACTCGTGGGCTGGGCGGTGCGCTGTAGGCTCGGTGCCCTCACCGGGCGATCTGCAGGTTCGGCGCCTTCTTGAAATGCCGGGCCGTAGGGAAAATGCGGGGGACGCCGGGTCGGGTGACCCGGCCGAAAGCGTGACTCGTGGGCTAGGCGGTGCGCTGTAGGCTCGGAGCCCTCACCGGGCGATCTGCAGGTTCGGCGCCTTCTTGAAATGCCGGGCCGTAGGGAAAATGCGGGGGGCGCCGGGTCGGGTGACCCGGCCGAAAGCGTGACTCGTGGGCTAGGCGGTGCGCTGTAGGCTCGGAGCCCTCACCGGGCGATCTGCAGGTTCAGTGCCTTCTTGAAATGCCGGGCCGTAGGGAAAATGCGGGGGGCACCGGGTCGGGGGACCCGGCCGAAAGCGTGACTCGTGGGCTAGGCGGTGCGCTGTAGGCACGGTGCCCTCACCGGGCGTCCGCACTCCTGACAATTGAAAACGAACAAAAGCGGCCGCTAGACCTGTCGGGTCCAGCAGCCGCTTGAAGGGGTCGAAGTCGGATCCGTCCGGGAATTAGTACCGGTAGTGCTCCGGCTTGTAAGGGCCATCGAGAGACACGCCCAGGTAGCCGGCTTGGTCCTTGGTCAGCACAGTGAGCTTCACGCCGATCTTCTCGAGGTGCAAACGGGCCACCTCTTCGTCGAGCTTCTTGGGCAAGCGGTACACGGTCTTCTCGTACTTGTCTTTGTTCTGCCAGAGGTCGATCTGGGCCAGCGTCTGGTTGGTGAACGAGGTAGACATCACGAACGACGGATGGCCGGTCGCACACCCGAGGTTGACCAAACGGCCTTCGGCCAGAAGGTAGATGCTCTTGTCTCCGGGCAAGTGATAGCGGTCGTACTGGGGCTTGATGTTCTCGATGCGAACACCCTTGGCGACCTTGAGCTTGTCCACCTGGATCTCGTTGTCGAAGTGACCGATGTTACACACGATCGCCTGGTCCTTCATCTTGAGGACGTGGTCGACAGTGATGATGTCGCAGTTGCCGGTGGTGGTGACGTAAATGTCGCCAACGCCCAGCGTGCTCTCGATGGTATTCACCTCGAAGCCTTCCATCGCGGCCTGCAAGGCGTTGATGGGGTCGATCTCAGTGACGACGACGCGGGCACCGTAAGCGCGCAGGCTGTGGGCCGAGCCCTTGCCGACGTCACCGTAACCGCAAACCACGGCGACCTTGCCGGCAATCATGACATCGGTGGCGCGCTTCAAACCGTCGGCCAGCGACTCGCGGCAACCATAGAGGTTGTCGAACTTCGACTTGGTGACCGAGTCGTTCACGTTGATGGCCGGAACCAACAGCTTGCCCTGCTCAGCGAACTTGTAGAGGCGATGCACGCCCGTGGTGGTCTCCTCGGAGACACCGCGCCAAGCCTTAACGATCTTGGTCCAAATACCGGGCTTCTCCTTGGCCACGCGCTTGAGGAGGTCCTTGATGACCTGCTCCTCGTGCGAACCGCTCTTGGTGTTGACCCACTTGTCACCCTGCTCGAGCTCATAGCCCTTGTGGATGAGCAGGGTCACGTCGCCACCGTCGTCGACGACCAACTCGGGACCTTGGTCACCGGGGTGGATGACCGCCTTGAGGGTCAGCTCCCAGTACTCTTCGAGCGTTTCGCCCTTCCAAGCGAACACCGGGGTGCCCGTCGCGGCGATGGCCGAGGCGGCGTGATCTTGTGTTGAGAAGATGTTGCACGAAGCCCAACGCACCTTGGCGCCGAGGTCCACCAGCGTCTCGATGAGGACCGCCGTCTGGATGGTCATGTGCAGCGAACCGGTGATACGCACACCCTTGAGGGGCTTCTGCTTGGCGTATTTTTTACGCACGGACATCAGACCGGGCATCTCGTGCTCGGCGACCTTGATTTCCTTACGGCCCCATTCAGCGAGGGCGAGGTCGCGGACGATGTAGTCCTTACCGGACGGGGTGTTCGCGGCGTAGGCGCCGAGGTTGGGTAGCGCGGCAGCAACGTCAGCGAGGGCGGTTGCGGCGACAGATTTCTTAGCTTTGGCCATGAGAGGGTTCTTGGAAAAGGTGTCTTGGACGGTGGCGGGGTTACTTCACAGCCTTCTGCAGCGCCTTGACCTTGTCGACGGCCTCCCAGGTGAGGTCCTTGTCGTCTTTGCCAAAGTGACCGTAGTTGGTGGTCTTGGAGTAGATCGGGCGGAGCAGCTTGAGCTGGCTGACGATGTCGGCCGGCTTGAAGCTGAACACCTCTTCGACGGCGCTCGTGATCGCGGCGTCGTTGAGACCTCCCTTGGCGGTGCCGAAGGTGTTCACGTACACGCTGACGGGGTCAGGGTATCCGATGGCGTAGGCGAACTGAATCTCGGCGCGAGCAGCCAAGCCTGCGGCCACGATGTTCTTGGCCACATAGCGACCCATGTAGGCGGCGGAGCGATCGACCTTGGAGGGGTCCTTACCGGAGAAGGCGCCGCCGCCGTGGCGACCGAACCCTCCGTAGCTGTCGACGATGATCTTGCGGCCGGTCAGACCGGTATCGCCTTGGGGCCCACCCACCACGAAACGACCGGTGGGGTTAATCAGGAAGAGGGTGTTCTTGGTGAGAAGGTTCTTGGGCAGCACCTTTTTGATAATCTCTTCGATGCAGAACTCTTCGATGGTCGCATGATCGACATCGGCGGAGTGCTGGGTCGAGATCACCACGTTGGAAATGGCCACCGGGCGGTCATTTTCGTACACCACGGAAACTTGCGACTTCGCGTCGGGACGCAGCCACGGGGCGAGCTTCCCGGCCTTGCGAATCTGGGTGAGCTTCCGGCCCAAATGGTGGGCGAACATAATCGGCGCGGGCATGAGCTCGGGCGTCTCGTCGCTCGCGTAACCGAACATGAGGCCCTGGTCACCAGCACCCTGCTCGGACTTCTTCTTACCCTTGGCCGCCTTGGCGTCGACGCCCTGAGCGATGTCGGGCGACTGCTGGGTGACATACACATTCACCATCACCTTGTCGGCGTGGAACACGTCGTCATCGTTCACGTAGCCGATCTCGCGGATGGCCTGGCGGGTCAGCTGCACGTAGTCGAGCTTGGCCTTGGTGGTGATCTCACCACCGACCACGGCGATGTTGGACTTCACGTAGGTTTCACAGGCGACGCGGCTGAACTTGTCCTGCGCAAGGCAGGCGTCCAAAACGGCGTCGGAGATCGTGTCGGCGACCTTGTCGGGATGACCCTCGCCGACGGACTCGGACGAGAAGATGAAGCGATTGCTCATGAACGTTGAAGACGGGAGGTTGCTATCAGAATTGAACGTATTAACGAATCAGGATTCGATGATGCGTGAGATTTGGACCGGGTCAACGAGGTTTTTCGGAGGATCCGAACAGTCACTCTTGCACTGAAGCTTTTGAAAGGTCGTGCCACCCCGATTTGCCGAGGGTGACTCAGGCGGTGGGAGAGACAGACACCTTCTGGAAAAGGCCTCGCTGCGCGGCTCAAGGCTTCCGGATAAGGTACGACCGGGTCCAGGGCGGCGGGGCAGGCGTGGAGTCGGCATCCACCGACTGCTTCCAAGCCTCGTCGGTGAGGCGTGTCCCATCGGGGGCGGTGAATTCGTAATGCGAGAAGACCGGCCCGGCGAAGACCATGCGGTCGGGCCCGTTGTCCACCGCGATCATCATCAAATTCACCCGCCCAACTCCCTCGTGAAGCACCGCGCCCGGATCCCCATCGGGAGCGGACGGCCCATCGGTGTGCACATCCGTCACGATGAAGTCGGGGCGGATGCAGTCGTGGAAGTCGGGCGCACTGGCATTGTTGATCTTCCCGTTGTCCCCCAGGAAGAACAGCTTCGGATACCACCCCGTGTAACTCCGCACGCCCACGTAATCCCTCATTCTCTCGATGGTGTTCTCGAGGAATGCCGCCTGCATCGGAAGCAGGGGTTCTCGATCGAGTTCCCTCTGGGCGATCGCACCGAGGGTGCCGCAGGTTTCGGCGAACCCCTGAAAGAAGGTCGCGGCGTTCGGAAGCACGTAATCCGTCTCGTTCTTCCGTCGAAGCTCGTCGGTCCTGTCCAGACCCAGTGCTTGAAGAGTGGTCGCAGCCTGGGAAGCCATCGCTTGGAGGGCCTCGAAAAAGGCCGGACGAGGCTCGACGAAGCCATTCGGATAGCTGCACAGCAGAGGGAAGGTCGCGCTCTGCTTGACCCCCAGGATCGTGGCGTGACGCAACTGGGTCCACGAGGCCAACTGAGTGTTGACCGTCTTCATAGCCCAAGCGCGCGTGCGCATGGCCTCGGGGTATTCCGGACCCACAGTCGGGGTCGAAAGCGATCTCAACGCCGACAACCAATGATCATATAGGGTCCCTTTCCAGGAATTCGCAGGGCGAGCGTCGAGGGCGAGCCTCACCGCCGCTAGGTTGCGTTGGTAAGGGAACCCATCGCGGAAAGGCACGCCCTCCGTCCGGATCATGTTGGCGGCCAACTCGGGCACAATCTGGTTGTTACCCAGGACAGCGAAGGCCACATCCAGCGAATAAGGAAGGCGTCTACGGACCAGTTTCGGTGGATTCGATGCCGGCTCACCCGGCTTCAGGATCCGATCCATGACCACTTGGTTGAACGTCCAACTATCCACCGTGAAACGCTGGCCCAGGAAGGTGAAGGAGCGGGGCAATTTAATTTGATCGTCACCCGCTCCCGCCACGAATCCGTGACTCGCGATGAGTTGAGCACCCAGCGTTCCTCCCTCGATCCGGCTCTGGAACGATTCCAATTGGGCCATGGAGGTAATCGACTTGGGATCCGCGAGACCCGCCCCTCTCAACAACCCGTCGAGCTGCGTAAAGTCCATTGAGTCGGATGGACCGATGAAGGTCGTGAGGTATCGGTCAAACTTCTTCCATTGGTCCCGTTGGCCTGATCTGTTGAGCAAATCATTGAGGACGATGGCGGTGCCCAGTTGACGAGTGGACGCCCAGTTGGTGTCCCCAGCAACGCGCAGATCAACCCGCCCCAGCCACATCATCGTCTGGAAGTAACGCTGAAGTGCGGGGGTCTTGGTGTAATGGCCGCGGGGCACGAACTGCGAGAAGTCGACCCACTCGCTGCCCTGCCTGCCGTCGAAGAAGTTGTAGGACACCGGCTTGCCTGCCGCGATCAGTTCGAGGGCTGTCTTGACCCGCTGCTTCAACCGTTGCTCCACGGCAGGCTCGATGGGGTAGAGCCATCCGGAACCATTGATGCCCCAGGGTTCCCCGCCGGCAAGGACCCCGGCCACAGAAAGATAGAATTCGGCATCCTCGAAACTCTGGGCGAGCGGGCCTGATGTGTAATCCCTTCGAGCCGAACCGCACTGTCGAGCCAACTCCCACAGCAAACTTTCCAAAGTGGGCGCCAACATCCCCTCCTCGATCACCTCCAAGACCCCGGAGAAGGACCGCTGCCAGGCTTGGAGGATGGAATCGGTGGTGATGAACACCGGGAGGTCCCGCACAAAGATGTTGTAGTAGATGTCGCCAAAACTCTTGTCGGAGAGCCGTTCGCTCACCACGAACCCGTTGGTGCGAAAGGCGACCAATTCGGCATCGGAGAGCTTGAAGGCCGGTAGTAGTCCTCGGGGAGGATCGGGTTGAGGTTTCAGTTCCCAGCCCACCGAGCCGGTTTCCGAGTTTCCAGACTTCACGATATCCTTCTGGAAAGCATCCCAGTAGAGGGAATTGGTCGGATCCCATGAGATGCCCGGCAGATAGGCGGGCTGGGAACCGAAACGGGCGCTGAAGTCGGCGACGGAAAACAGCCCGAGCGCCTCCAGTTCGTCATCGAAGCTCGACTGGTAGCCCAGAACCTCGGCTCCTGCGGTTGCGGTGAATGAGGATTCCCGCGCCGAGATGCGGAAAAACCCCTGGCCCGACGGATCCTGCGCGAGAGTGGTATCGACCGAAGTCACCCCGACGGGCAGTCGCAATTTTTGGCCATGCGGGCTCCAAGTCGAGAGATCGCTGGAACGCTGCAACCGCAATTCCATCGGCTTGGACGACTGGATCGTGCCCTTCAACCGTACCTCCATCGCATTGCCCTCTGGTGGGCGCTCCAGTCTCAGTTGGAGCGGTTGAGCCCATGACACCCCGCCCCCCAAGAGCACCACCACTGCACTGATCAGAATTCTCCGGTTGAGTGATACGACCGCCGATTTGGGATGGAACGGATGGATCATTAATTAAGTCTTATCCTATGAATTACTTCGTCAAGCACCAACGCAATCGTTTGATTAACGTCCACATCGAAAAAGCTATCTAACCCACGGGCTCGGAGGCCGTTCCCAGAGGGATTCCAGCGCCGACCGTGAACCGGAGCTGGGGACTGGATTTTCGAATTCGAATGTCCGGCACCCCTTCGACACGGCATCCCTCCCACAAGAGACCGAAACACAACGCAGCTGAGGTGGATGCGCTTCTGGGCTTCGGGGTACCGCCGTGATCGGGTCGGCTCATGGGTATTGTAAAACCGCCCCTGCTTCCCCCGCCATTGCCAACCCCGGTTGCAGGCTGGCCGGGCGCGGGCAGGCCCATTAGCCTGTCCCCATGTTCAGCGAACTTGCCCGCACGGTGGCCGCCGGCCAGGAACTGGGCCCTGAAGGAATGCCCGGACTGGTTGACGCTCTGGGAGACGCCGCTCAACCCGTGAGCGAGCGGGCCGATTTCCTCATCGCCTGGGCTATTCGTGGCGAAACTCCGGCCGAGGTGGCTGCCTTGGCCAGTGAGTTGCGCAACCGTTCGGTGGCAGTACCCCTGAGCGAGTCGTTCCGGCAATCGCGGGAAATCCTGGACGTCTGCGGTACGGGCGGCGACCGGCTCAACACCTTCAACATCTCCACCACCGTGGCGCTGGTGTGCGCGGCGGCGGGCGTTCCGGTGGCCAAGCACGGCAACCGGGCCATCACCTCCAAGTCGGGCAGCGCCGACGTGCTCGAGGCCTTGGGCATCCCGGTCGACTTGTCCCCAGAGGCCGCGGCCCGGGCCATCGAAGAGGTGCAGTTCGCGTTCTTGTTCGCTCCGCGGTTTCATCCGGCATTCAAAGGCATCGCCCCGGTGCGAGCCCTTTGTGCCGAGCGGGGCCAGCGCACGATTTTCAATCGCCTGGGTCCACTGCTCAACCCGGCACGGCCCAGCGCCCAGTTGCTCGGAGTCTCGCGCACCGAATGGGTGGAGCCCATGGCCAAGACCTTGCAAGCCCTCGGGCTGCGGCGCGGCATGGTGGTGTCGGGCGAAGTCCCCGGCCACGGCACCCTTGATGAACTGTCCACGCTCGGGACCAACCACGTGGCGGAGTTCTACCAAGACCGCGGGTTTAGCGCGTCGTCGGGATCGGCGTCCGACTTCCCGCTCATCCCGGCCACGCTGGCCGACCTCGAAGGCGGTAGCGCCGCCGATAATGCCGCAATCATCGTGCGCATCCTGGACGGAGCCGATCGCGGTCCCCGACGCGACGCGGTGCTGCTCAATGCGGCGGCGGCCCTGTTTGTCGGGGCCCGAGTTCGCAGCATGAGCCAGGGCTGGGATTTGGCGGAAAAACTCCTGCAAGACGGGACCGTGCTGAAGACCCTCGAGTCCTTGCGCCAGACCCGTTGATGCGACGCCTGCAAACCCCTCGCTAATCCTCCGCTACCCCGCCCTGCGCATGTCCCACGATTTGACCCTTCAGCAATGGGCACTGGCCTGTCTGGCTGCGGTGGGCATCGGCGTTTCTAAGAGCGGGCTGCCCGGAGTCAGCCTGTTGCACGTGGTGCTCTTCGCCCAACTCTTCCCGGGCCTTCAATCGACGGGAGTCGTGCTGCCGATGCTGGTCGTGGGCGACATCGGTGCGGTGCTGCTCTTCCGACGCCACGCCGATTGGCATCACATCCGCCGAACTCTTCCGCCGGCGGGCATTGGAGTGATTGCGGGTTGGGCGGTGATGCACTTCTGGGGACAGGCCAACTTCCGCCCGATCATCGGGGTCATCGTGCTGGCCTTGGCGGTGATCCAACTCATCCGCCACTGGCGGCCTGAAACGCTTGCGAACCTGCCGCACACCCGATCCTTCGCCTGGAGCATCGGACTGCTGGCCGGCGGCGTGACCATGGTCGCCAACGCCGCAGGGCCGGTGATGGCCGTCTACCTCGTGGCCGTGTCGCTGCCCAAGAACGTGTTCGTGGGGACCAGCGCGTGGTTCTTCCTGCTCATCAACCTCTTCAAGGTTCCCTTCAGCCTGCAACTGGGGCTTATCCACCTCGACTCGCTGGCGTTCAACGTGCGACTGCTGCCCCTGGTCGTGGCCGGGCTCTTCATCGGCCGAGCAGTGGTTTCGCGCCTACCGCAGCGCACCTTCGACACCTTCATCCTAATCTTCGCCTGGGTGGCAGCCCTGCGCCTTCTATTGTAATCGAACGAGACCTCACCGGGTCGGGCCCGGCAACCGAGCTAGCGATCGCCCTTCGCGCCGCTGAAGGAGGGCGTCGATGCGCGGCACATACATTTGGGTCTCGGCCGGAAGGTACCGGGCGATGTCGCTGAAGGTCTTGGCGCGGTGGCGGTTCATTAGACTCGCGACCCGGGTCTCGCCGGCATTGTAAGCAGCCAAGGCCAGAGGCCAGTCCTTGAATCGTCGGTGAAGCGCTCGGAGGTATCGGGCCGAGGCGCGGGCGTTCTTCTCCGGACGGTAGCGCTGGTCGAAGGGAAAAGTAGACAAGCCCTGCGCCCGGGCCGTCTCCGGCATTAATTGGTAAAGGCCGGCCGCTCCCGCGGGGCTGCGAGCCCCCGGATCGAACGACGACTCAACCTCGGCCACCCAAACCAACTCCTCGGGCACTCCCTCTTCACGGAAGATGGGCTTGAGCTGCGGAACCCTCCGCCGGGCCTCGGTGGGCCACGATTCAACGATCGTAATGTCCGACCAGACCTTCCGCTGCTGAGCCTCGGTCGGCACTCGCTGCAACGGCCCCGGAGCCGGCTGGCTGGGGACCGCGATTGGATTTAGTGGTGGTAACGGTTTCTGGGGCGATGTCGGTTTTTGCGGCCGTAGCGGAAGAGGCGGTGCCTCCGGCGTCGGAACGGTCCCCGAACGCGGCAGGGGACGAGCCAAGATTTCTGCCGCCTTGAAGTAATTCAATCGAGCCCGGAGCCAAGGCACGTACGGGCGTAAGGCCGTCTCGCGCTCCAACCACGGAAGGAGGGCGTCGGCCACCCGGCGCAGCTCGGCCAGATCGAGGAGGTTCTCGGCTTGCAGGCGATCCTGAACTTGACGCAGGAGAGGCTCGACCTGCTCAAGATCCAGCTCGGGCAGCGGCGGCAACACCTCTTCATCGATGTTCTGATCCCACCAGCGCTGCCCCTCATTTAGCAACGACTCCAGGCTGGGCAAGGGTTGGGCCTCGGGGGTCTGGGCCACCATCACTCGCGGGAGGGGCAGAAAGAACGCGAGCAAGATGGAGCGAGGAATGCGTTTCACAGCAGGTGCCCCTGAATCCTCGCGCAGGGGATGCCCCTCGGCAAACCTCGGATCGACAATCTCCGCATTGATAAAGCTACCCAGACTTCTGCGGATGGCAGGACCAAATCTGGACACAAAACCGGGACTTGCCCCGGTGGATTCACCCGACACACTGGCCTAAAGTTTCCAAACCCTCTGTTTATGGGCCGCATCTACAACAACATCATCGAGACCGTCGGGCGCACGCCGCTCGTCCGCCTGAACCGCATCCCCGCCAGCCTGGGCGTGGATCCGTCCACTCAGATCCTGCTCAAGTGCGAGTTCTTCAACCCGCTGGGATCGGTGAAGGACCGGATCGGCATGGCCATGATCCAAGATGCCGAAGACAAAGGCATTCTGAAGCCGGGCACCACCATCATCGAGCCCACCTCTGGCAACACCGGCATTGCGCTGGCCTTCGTCGCCGCGGCCAAGGGCTACAAGGTCATCCTGACCATGCCCGAAACCATGTCGCTGGAGCGCCGCACCCTCCTGGCCCTCTTGGGTGCCAAGCTGGTGCTCACCCCCGGCAGCGAAGGCATGCGCGGCGCCATCGCCCGGGCCGAATTGCTGGCCAAGGAGATCCCGGATTCGTGGATCCCGCAGCAGTTTGAAAACGGAGCCAACCCGGCCATCCACACCGCGACGACCGGCCCCGAAATCTGGGAAGACACCGCCGGCGCCGTGGACATTTTCATTTCAGCGGTCGGCACGGGCGGGACGATCACGGGTTGCTACGAGTTCATCAAACCCCTCAAGCCGTCGTTCACGGCCATCGCGGTTGAACCCAAGGATTCTCCGGTGATCACCCAGACGCTGCTCGGCGAGGCAGTGAAACCCGGCCCGCACAAAATCCAGGGCACCGGTGCGGGATTTGTGCCGAAGAACCTTCGTCTGAAGGATGCCGCAGGCAATCCCCAGATCATCGAAGCGGTGCAAGTGAGCAACGATGACGCCTTCGCCATCGCCCGCCGACTGGCCAAGGAAGAAGGGATCCTCGCCGGTATTTCTTCAGGAGCGAACGTGTGGGCCGCCATCGAAGTGGCCAAGCGACCCGAAAACAAGGGCAAGACCATCGTCACGATCGGCTGCTCCACGGGTGAACGCTACTTGTCTACCGCCTTGGCCGCCGAGGCGCGGGCTGAAGTCGGGGGCTGAAGCCAAGCTTCCGCGGGGTTACCCCTCGGAGCCCACTGACTGAAGAACACTGGCCGCGAGGGACACCTCGCGGCCTGTTTGTTTTCAGAAGAGTCCGAAGCCAGATACACGCCAGCCCTTGCTTCCAGCCATAGCCGGCAGGGAGGGCTCTCAAGCCTATTGTCCCTCCGAGATCACGGCTCGGAGGACAAACGGACCACCAACTTTCCGAACTGCTCGCCCCGTTCCATTCGTTCAAAGGCGGCTCCGACATGATCTAGGTCAAAGACTTCGCTGACCACTGGCTTGATAGTATGGGTCTTCACGAACTCGACCATCGCCGCAAACTCGGCGGGACTGCCCAGTGTCGTGCCCAGGAGGGAAATTTGTCGCCAGAACAACTTGCGAATAGGCAGCTCAGGCGGGTTTCCACAGGTGGCCCCGAAGAAGACGATCCGCCCGCCGGACGCGGTCAAATCGATCAGCGTTTCAAAGCCAGCCCCTCCAGCACTGTCGATCACCACGTCAAAGGGTCCATGATGCTTACCAAATTCGACATGCCAGTCGGGCAAGTTGTAGAGGCTGCCCGCCCTGGAACCCAACTCATGGGCCCGCTCCAGTTTCCAGGGTGCGCTGGAAGTCACACAGGGAATCGCTCCCGCCGCCGCAGCAAACTGCAGGGCGAAGAGTGCTGTTCCGGCGCCGATGCCATTGATGAGAATGCGTTCGTGGGCCTTGAGCCCAGCCCGACTGAAGATCGCCCGATAGGCAGTAAGCCCGGCCAAGGGCAGTGCCGCAGCCTCTTCCCAAGACAGGTGAGTTGGCTTCGGGGTCAACTGCGTGGCCGGAATAGAAACGAACTCGGCAAAGGTGCCATCCCGAGGCAACCCCAGAATGGAGAATCGGGGTTCCTGGGCTTTTTCAGAATGCCCCCAGTCGAGGGATGGGTTGAGGATCACCTCTTGGCCCACCACGGAAGTGTCCACCCCAGGCCCGGCCTGGACTACGGTGCCCGCGCCGTCAGAACCGAGGATGACCGGGAATTTTAGCCCGGCATACTTTCCTCCCTTGATCCACACGTCGCGATGATTCAAGGCGGCCGCGTGGAGGCGGACAACCACCTCACCGACGTGCGGAGTCGGTTGAGGGACAGTATCGACAACCAATTCCTGGACACCGCGAAGGACGGCAGCTTTCACGCTCCGAAGCTTAAGGCGACCTTCCGGCCAACGCGAGCTCCAGGACTTACTTCAGTCGGAGGAAATTCGACAGGATGGCGCGCCCGTTCTCCGTAAGAATGCTCTCCGGGTGGAACTGTACTCCCCAAATGGGCAGCGAGGTGTGTTTGACTCCCATCACCTCCCCTTCCTCGGTCCAAGCGGTCACCACCAACTCCGGAGGCAGCGTATCGCGCCGGGCTACTAATGAGTGATAACGGGTGGCGTTGAAGGGGTTGGGCATTCCTTCAAAGAGATCCTTGCCGTCGTGGAAAATCGGCGAGGTCTTGCCATGCATCATGCGGTAGTTGACCTCCACCGTCGCACCGAAGGTGTGGCAAATGCACTGATGCCCGAGGCAGACACCCAAAATAGGCACCCGACGCTCGGAGAAGGCGCGGATCAGGTCGTTTGAAAGCCCCGCCTCGCGCGGCGAACACGGGCCCGGGGAAATGAGGAGCTGTTCCGGCTTTAGGGCCAGGGCTTCTTCCAGGCGGATTTGGTCATTGCGATACACCTGCATCTCCACGCCCATCTCGCCGAGGTACTGGACGAGGTTGAATGTGAACGAGTCGTAGTTGTCGATGACCAGCAACATGCCTCAAGGATGCTAGTCGGGTCGGAGCAGGATGGGAAGCCCTCCGCCTACTGAGCCTGCGGCCCAAAATTTGAGGCAGCCCACGTTACTGGCCAGTCCATGGCCCCGCTGTGAACACTATTCTGCGAACGCAACACCGAGCCATCGTAAGCCGATCGCAGTTCGTTCTAAGATTCCAAGGATTCACTCAGTGGCCGAGTTTTGCTGGGCCTCACCCCGGAACGGCCGAGCCACCCTCGCTGGCGTCGAAAACAGAATCGCTCGGATGCGGTGACGTCCGTGAAAACCGCTGGCGCAGTCCGCTTCCGGGATTCATCTTCTAAAAAGGATACTCATTTGCATCCCTATGACCCGGCCCCTTCGCTTGATTCTTCTCGGCCTCTGCTTCGGCTGGGCCCTCGTGCTGTCCGCTGCGCCCGACACTTACCAACTCCTCCTCGCCGGCGAGTCCGTTGTCGATGCACGCGAAACCGCGGCCAAATCCGGCAGCACCGCCAAAGCCCTGGTCGACGCCGGCAAGGCCCGGAGACGCACTCTGGTTGGTGAGCACGCGGTACTACAAAAGCGCCTGGCTGGATCCGGAACCGTGGTCGTGGGCAGCACTTACACTCTTCTCAATAGCCTGCTGGTAACGGCCGAGGCCTCCTCGCTGGATCAACTGCGCGCGCTTCCCGGTGTCGTCTCGGTAGAACGAATTCAACCCCTCGAACGCCATACCCGGACGTCGGTCCCCTTCATCGGGGCACCCTCGGTGTGGCTGCCCCAAGGAGCCGAGTCCGGATTCACGGGACGCGGAGTGCGCATCGCTCTCGTGGATTCCGGTATCGATTATTTGCACGCCCAGTTCGGCGGCTCGGGCGATCCTGCCGACTACTTGGCGAATGACCCTACCCTCCTCGAGCCAGGCTCTTTCCCCACCACCAAAGTGATCGGTGGTTGGGACTTCGCCGGTGACGATTATGATGCCAGTGGGGAATTCGGAAGCACGTCACCGCGTCCGGATGGCGACCCACTAGATCCGCGCTCCAATGGACATGGTTCCCACGTCGCTGGGATCGCTGCGGGCTTAGGAGTGCTGGCCGAGGGCCAACCGTTTGCCGGCCCCTATGGCCCCGGCATTTACACCAATAACTTCAAGGTGGGTCCGGGGGTGGCCCCCGAGGCATCCCTCATCGCCTACAAGGTGTTCGGAACCCGAGGCAACACCGCCCTCGTTCCCTTGGCGCTGGATGCGGCCGCCGATCCGGATCGCGACGGCAACACCGCCGACCGAGTCGATGTGCTGAACCTTTCCCTCGGATCCCCCTTCGCCACCGAAGCGGAGTCCTCGCAAACCACCGCCATTAACCGACTGGTCAATCTCGGCACCGTGGTCGTGGTTTCGGCCGGCAATTCCGGCAACACCCACTATGTCATCGGTTCCCCAGGGGTCTCCAGTAAAGCCATCACCGTGGCCAACACCTATGATGACGGTTCCACGTCCTCCACCATCAGCGTCACCGCCCCAGCCGCCGTCGTGGGAGAGTACGCGGCCGTCGAAGGGGTGTTCACCTTTCCCATCGCCTCGGCAGGGAAAATTTCCGCGCAAGTTGTTGCCACCCAACCGCTGAATGCCTGCCAGGATGGGGACAACGGCCGTGTTTCCAATGCTTCCCAAATCCGAGGCAAGATTGCCTTCATCGACCGCGGTACCTGCTTCTTCTCCAGCAAGGTGCGAGCCGCTCAACAAGCCGGTGCGGTCGCTGTGGTGATGGTCAATAATGTCGATGGCTTTCCCATCCCCATGGGCGGGTCTGGAGATACCAGCGACATCACGATTCCTGGCGTGATGATCTCCCGGACCGACGGCGCAATCCTTCGCCGCCGACTCGCCGAGGGCGTGTCCATCACCCTCGAACCTCGCTCCGCCACGGTGCGTCCGGAGTTGGCAGACCGACTGAACGATTCCAGTTCCCGCGGACCGGTAGCCTACACGAGCCGACTCAAACCAGACCTCGCCGCACCCGGCAGCGCCATCCCCTCCACGCGCGCCGGATACGGCACCGAATCCATTCCCATGACGGGCACCTCGATGTCAGCACCCCATGTCACCGGGGCCGCAGCCTTAATACGACAAGCACGCCCCACCTGGAGCGCCTTAGAAATTAAGGCCGCGCTCATGAACACGGCGGCCCGCACGGCCAATGGCGATGGCGTCGTTTATCCGGAATCTCGGGTGGGTGCGGGCCGGGTGGCGGTGATCGACGCGCTGGCCACCACCGTGATTGCGCGCAACGCCTCGGCGAGTGATCAAGTCTCCATCTCGATGGGAGCCCTGGAACTGGCCAACCCCTACACCGAAGAGCGTCGGGTCCGCCTGACCAACAAAGGGTCCCAACCGGTCACCTTGAAAATCACCGCCAGCAACACGGTGGGCGTCGCGGCGGCTCGGATGGTGCCCTTGCTGGCTCAGGTCACCGTGTCCGCGGGCCAGGAAGTAGCCATCCCCTTCCGCTTCGAGGCCACCCCCGCTGGAGTCGGCGATGATCCGACCACCGCAGACATCCAGGGAACTCGCTTCCGCCCCAAGATGCCTGAGGCCAGCGGTCAACTCTGGTTTCATGGCGGGCCGGTCCCCATCCATGTGCCCTGGCTCGCCATCGTCCGACCGCTAGCCCCGGCCCATGCAGGTGCCTTGCGCATCGGACTTCCGTCCGGATCGGGGACGACCACCGTGCCGTTGCCCACCCTCCGCGACGGACAACAAGCCCCAGGATTAGTCGGGGTCTTCCAGTTGGGTGGGATCAGCCCCTCGCGCAATCTGGCCTTCCCTAATGGGGCGGCCGACCTGCTGGCCTACGGAGCCGCCACCGACGCACCGGGCGGGGACATCGCCTCGGCACGAATCTTCTTCGGACTGGCGACCGCCGGCAAATGGATCACCCCACAACGAGTTTTCAACTCCCTCGACGTGGAGATCGACCTGGACAACAACGGTTCGGTGGATGCCCGCGTGGTCAACACCACCGCCGGAAACCTCAACGGGAACGACATCACCGATGACTCGCTCTCGAACGACTTCCTCGTTTCGGCAGTCATGACCACCGGAGGCACCAACTGGATCGAAGGCGGTACCCTCAACGTCCTGGATCCTCGATCTCAGGACACCTCACTCTTTCACAACGGCGTTCTCGTGCATTCCATCCCCGCCTCCGCGTTGGGCTTGGGTGGGCGCAAAACCTCCTTCCGGTACCGGGTGAACGCGGCCACCGAGGGGGCCAACGAAACCACCGGTTGGGCCACCTTCGACCTCGCCGCTCCCCAGGTCGCCAGCGAAACCCCCGGACTCAACGGCTCGCCCTGGTTTCAGGAAGGTCAACGCGTGCGCCTTCGCGTGGCCCGCAGCACCTCGGTGGTGCAGACGCTGTTGTTGCATTTGCACAACGCCGTGGGCTCACAAGTCGAGGTGATTCGCCTCAATCCTGCGACCGAAGACCAGGACGGCAACGGCCTCGTCGACGCCCAGGAACTCGAGTATTTCCCCACCTTGGGCAATAGCGCGGACTCCGATCCCGACGGAGACGGCCTCTCCACCCGGGACGAACTCCAGCAGGGATTTAACCCCGCAGACGGAGCCTCGCCCTTGAGAGTGCTGGGATTCTCGGCAGCGGTGGGCGTCCATGGACAACTGGGAACCGAATTTCGATGGCTAGGCCAGACCGGGCGCCGCTATTCGGTCCTCCGGGCTGATCGTTTAGAGGGGCCCTTTACGCCCATCGCCACCGGATTGGGAGGGTCCTCCGGATCCCAGTCCTTTCAAGATCCGCTCCCACCCGACGGCGCGGCTTTCTACCGGGTTCAGGTCGAGTAACGATCGCCTGGGAATCCAAAATCACCGTCTCCAGATTATTACGTGACCGGATGCCCCACGATGGTGTAGGCAATCGCCTTTCCGCTCGTTCCGGTCTTTCGGTGCGACGCGGAATCGACGCGTACGATGAAACACCTGTTGAGCCTCGAGGCACTGTCCGGCACTGAAATGCGGGATATCCTGAACCGTGTTCCCGCGTTCAAGAACCGCCGGGGTCAGCATGACCGACCGCTGTCCGGCCAAACCTGGGCACTCATCTTCAGCAAGAGTTCCACCCGAACCCGCGTCAGCTTTGAAGTGGGTCTCAGGGAACTTGGTGCCGAGGTTCTCTTCCTCAATGCCGGAGACATCCAACTCGGTCGCGGCGAACCCATTAAGGACACCGCCCGCGTCCTCGGTCGCATGATCCACGGCGCGGTGATTCGCACCTTCGCCCAGCAGGATGTCGAAGACTTCGCCCAATTCTCGGGCATCCCCACGGTCAATGCGCTGACCGATGCCGAACACCCCTGCCAAATTCTGACAGACCTCTTCACCTTCGAAGAGCTACGGGGCCAATCCATCCAAGGCAAGGTCGTCACCTTCGTGGGCGACGGGGCTTGCAACGTGCCTGCCAGCTGGATTTGGGCCGCGGCGCGACTGGGCTTCGAACTGCGCATTGCCGCTCCCAAGGCCTACCAACCCGATGCGGAACTCCTCCGCCGGGCGGGTGGATCCATCCATTGCACCGAGGATCTGGATGCGGCCGCCTGCGGCGCAGATGTGCTGTATACCGATGTCTGGGTATCCATGGGCAAAGAAGCCGAGGGGGCTCAACGCCTGAAGGATTTGGCGGGTTACCAGATCAACGAGGCCCTAGTGCGCCGGGCCAACCCCGGGGCATTGGTGATGCACTGCCTGCCGGCGTATCGCGGCAAGGAGATCACCGAAGAAACCCTCGAAGCCCACGCCGACACCATTTTCCGGGAAGCCGAAAACCGCCTCCACACTCAGAAGGCCATCGTCGATTGGATGGTCCGCTAAGGGTGGGCTGCGGCCGCGCGAAATTCGCCCGTGCCATGAAACTCCTCGTTGTCAGCGATCCCCACTGGGCCGGACCAGCCGAGCAGGCTCGCCGTGGATACGAGGCGCGCGCGATGCCCCATCGGATGCAGCGCATTCTGGCCGCCACCTGGCGCACGGGTTTCTGGCTGGCCGATCCGCTGGCGCACAACGACAAGTTGGACCGCATTCTCGCCCTTAATCCCAATCCAGATCTGGTCATCGCCAACGGGGACTATTCGGTGGATTCAGCCTTCGTGGGAATCTCTGACGAGGCCGCGTGCGACAGCGCCCACCGATGCTTGAGTGCGTTGCGGGCTGCCTACGGAGACCGGTTGCTTCCGGTGATCGGCGATCACGAACTCGGCAAGCACAGCCTTTTTGGCGGCGTGGGAGGCCCTCGCTGGGAGAGTTGGTTGCGGCTGGAATCTCGGTTGTCGATTCCCGCCTGGTGGCAACGAGACGTCGGCCGATATCGCCTCCTGGCCGTCCCATCGACCCTGGTGGCGCTGCCCGCCTTCGAGTCAGAATTGTTACCGGAGGAAGCGCCCGTCTGGAGGGCAGAGCGACAACGAGTTCTCTCCGAAATCCAGGCTGCACTCATTTCGCTCGAAGCCGACCGCCGCATCCTTCTCTTTTGCCACGATCCTTCCGCCCTGCCGTTTCTAGCGGAGCTGCCGGAGGTCCGGGACCGCTTCCCACAGTGGGAATCCACCATCATCGGACACCTGCATTCACCAGCCATCGCTCGCTTGGCCACGTTGCTGGCCGGCATGCCCATCCTCCGAGGGCTGGGGTCGTCTGTGAAACGCTACTCGACGGCACTCCATCGGGCCCGGGCCTGGAAAGAATTCCGGGTGCGCCTTTGTCCGTCGCCTACCGGGGCTCAAGCGCTCAAAGATGGTGGCTGGCTCACGGCCGAATGGGATCCGGAGAGCCCGGCTCCGATCCCGTGGCAACATCACCGATTGCCCTGGTAAATCTGGGAGGCTCACCCCGGAGGGATGATTTTTATCGTTGGTGCACCAGAGGCCCTTCCCATCGGCACTCGACCCCGCTGACCGATTGCAACTAGGTTCGCTGCAGACCCCCGATGCGCCGATCTGCCCCCATCCTCATTGCGTGCCTGCTGGCCCTGACCGGCAGTTTCCTCAATGACCGGCTCCGAGGGGCCGAAGGCGGACCCTCCCTGCGATCCCGCCCCTTCGCCATCACCGACGCCGACCGTGCGCACTGGGCTTTTCAACCCATCCGAAGCGCGGTCGTGCCGAAGGGGACACATGCCGTCGACCACCTGCTGCAAGTTCGCCGGCAGCAAGCAGGCCTTAAACCCAATCCGCCAGCCACACCGCGCGAGCAAGTGCGCCGCGCCTATCTGGACCTTTGGGGGCTGCCCCCCTCACCAGAAGCGGTGACCGAGTTTGAGCGTCACCCCACGGACGCCGCCTGGGTCACCCTCATCGATCGCCTGCTCGAGTCCCCGCATTATGGCGAGCGTTGGGGACGACATTGGCTGGATTTGGTCCGCTATGCCGAGAGCAACGGGTACGAGCGCGACGGACCTAAGCCGCACGCCTGGCGTTACCGCGACTACGTCATCGACAGCTTCAACAGCGACAAGCCCTACGATCAATTCGTGCGAGAACAACTCGCGGGTGACGAACTGGCCGAAGCGGCCCTCCAGTCCGAATCGACCCTCACACCGGAATGGCGAGCCAGTCTCATCGCTACTGGCTTCTACCGACTGCACATCTGGGACGATGAGCCGGATGACACCGCCGCGGCGGAATTCGACGACCTCGACGACATGCTGAGCACGACGAGCACCGCCTTCCTCGGGCTGAGCATCGGCTGCGCCCGTTGCCACGACCACAAGTTCGACCCAATTTCTCAAGCCGATTACTACTCGCTGCTCGGCTTCCTGAGAAACATCGACGGCTACGGCCAACAGCACACGGGCGGTGGCGGCCGAGGCACCGGGAAAATCACCCGACCGCTGGCCACGGTCTCCGAATCCTCCCGTTGGCATTCCCAACGCGAAGCGCGCCTCAACGAGTTGCGCCAACGGGCCCGTCAGGCCAGTGGAACTGAGGCAAAACAATCCGCCGAAGCGAGGCTGAAGCAGGCCGAGGCAGAAACACCACCCTTCGACTTCGCACTCGCCGTTGCCGAGAACGGACCCAAGCCCCGACTCACCCGCATCCTCCTGCGCGGTGATGTGCAAACACCCGGAGCCGAGGTCCCTCCGGCTTTTCCTGGGATTTTCAACCAAGCACCGCCACCGCCACCCGAGCGACTCCCGGACTCCCCCTCCACCGGACGACGCGGCCAACTGGCAGAGTGGATGAGCAATTCCCGAAACCCTCTCACGGCACGGGTCATCGCCAATCGGGTGTGGTATCACCATTTCGGCGCTGGTTTGGTCCCGACGCCCGATGATTTCGGAGTCACCGGTCTGCCACCCAGCCATCCAGAACTGCTCGGCCATCTGGCTTCCGAACTCGTCCGTCAGGGGTGGCATCTCAAGGCGCTGCATCGACAAATTATGACCAGTCGAGCCTATCGAATGTCTTCTCAAGCCCAGTTCGCCCGAGCCCGGCACGGGGACGACGGCAACCGTCTGGTATGGCGGCAGAACTTGCGACGACTGGATGCCGAGGCCATCCGCGATTCCGTCCTCACCATCAGCGGCCGCCTGAACCCTACCCGCGGTGGCCCCAGCGTGTTTCCCACCCTGCCAGCGGAGGTACACACCACGCAGGACTCGGCCGGCAAGGGCTGGCAAGACAGCCCACTGCCCGAGCAAGACCGCCGAAGCATTTACTTGGTGGTGAAACGAGCACTCAAGGTCCCTCTGCTGGAATGCTTCGACGCGGCCAATGGCACCATTCCTACCGGACAACGCACCCGCACCACAGTGGCACCCCAGGCACTGACACTGCTCAATGATCCGTGGATCCAAATTCAGGCCAACGCCTTTGCTAATCGGGTCACTCGCGAGGTCGGCACCGACCGCGACCGACAAATCAAAAGAGCCTTCGCGCTGGCCTTGCAACGACTACCCACCCGAGCCGAAGCAAAGGCCGCACGGAATCTCCTGAAAGACCAGGCCGCACCTGTAAAACCAGATCCCAAAATTGATCAGCAAGGAGAGCCGCCAACGGCCGCTCACCAAAACGCGCAACAGACGGCACTGGTGAGTCTTTGCCGCGGCCTGCTCAATGTGAACGAGGTTCTAGGCACCGAATGAATCCAACAAATCCGTTTCAACCCCGACGCCAGTTCCTCTGGGAAATGGGTGCAGGCTTCGCCGGTCTAGCACTCACCTCGATGCTGGAAGCCGATGGGTTTTTCGGCCGCCGCACACGTACCGAATCGACCAGCCTCCCCCAGCACCCACTGGAACCCAAACCACCGCACCGAACCACGCGCGCCAAGTCGGTCATCTTCCTCTTCATGTTCGGCGGCCCCTCACAAGTAGACCTCTTTGACTACAAGCCCGAGCTGCAACGCCGGGATGGGCAAACCATCGACAACGAGTTCCGACGCAACAGCAAGACCCGCGCGGTCCTTCAGGCCAGCCGTCGCACCTTCAGCCAGCACGGCCAGTCCGGGCTGTGGTGTTCCGACGCCTTCCCGCATCTCTCGAAGCACATGGACAAGCTGGCTGTGGTAAAGTCGCTCTACAGCGATTCCTTCGCCCACGGCAGCGCGGTCCTGCAGATGAATACGGGCCGGATCTTGCAAGGACACCCCTCACTGGGTGCGTGGCTGAGCTACGGACTGGGGACGGTAAACCAAAACCTTCCCGGCTATGTCGTCATGCTCGACCCACGCGGCGGGCCGACAACGGGTGCCCCCAACTGGTCCAACGGTTACATGCCCGGAGTGCATCAGGGCACCGTGCTACGAACCTCGGGCGAACCCATTCTCAACCTGAAAGCGCCCGCCAATCGCGGGCGGGAACACCAGCGCCGAGAGATCGAATTCATTCAGGAACTCAACGCCCGGCACCAGCGACTCCATCCCGAAACCCCAGATCTGGCCGCGCGGATCGCCAGCTACGAACTGGCATTCCGACTCCAATCTTCCGCACCCGAAGCACTCGATTTGTCGCAAGAGAATCCCCGCACACTGGAGGCCTACGGTATTCAAGAGCCCAAGCCCACCTGGCACCCGCTGGCCCAGGGTCCGGCTCCCTTCGGACGCCAGTGCCTGACCGCGCGGCGGCTCGTCGAGCGAGGTGTTCGCTTCGTACAAATCTACTCGGGCGGCGGCGCGGCCGGTGGCCAAAACACCTGGGACGGCCACCACGGTATCGAGGAGAACTTGAAGCTGCATTGCCCGGAGGTCGATCAACCCATCGCCGCACTGCTGGCCGATTTGGAGCAGCGGGGACTACTCGAGGAAACCCTTGTTGTCTGGGGCGGCGAGTTCGGCCGAATGCCCGTCTCTGAAACCTTCAATACCGGAGGCAAGCCGGGCGGGCGCGACCACAATCCTAAGGGCTTCACCTACTGGATGGCCGGTGGAGGGGTGAAGGCTGGGACGAGTTACGGCGAAACCGATGAAGTCGGCGAGGCCGCCGTGGTCAACCGTCATCACCTGCGGGATTTGCACGCCACAATTCTCCACCTCATGGGCCTCGATCACGAACACCTGACCTACCTCCACGGCGGCCTAAATCAAAAGCTCACCGGCGTTCTCGAAGCCCAACCCATTCACGGGATCCTCGGCTGAGTCGCTTGATCCGAGAGTCCCGCTCGCAGAGGATGGGCAAAGAATGTCCGCCTTGCCCCGATTGGTGTTTATGGGAACCGCCGACCTCGCTGCCACGGTGCTGCGACGTCTGGTGGCCGACCCCCGTTGGCAGGTAATCCTGGCGGTGAGCCAACCGGATCGACCGAAGGGACGCGACCTCGCGCTCCAGCCCACCCCGGTCAAACAGGCCGCACTCGAGCTGGGCATCCCGATGGATCAACCAGCCAAGGCCCGTGATCCCGAATTTATTGAACGTCTCCGCACCCTCGCACCCGACCTCATGGTGGTCGCTGCCTACGGGCAACTCCTGCCACAAACACTGCTAGACATCCCTCGTCACGGATGTCTCAACGTCCACACGTCGCTATTGCCCGCTTATCGGGGAGCTGCACCCATCCAATGGGCACTGGCACACGGCTTGAGCGAGACCGGCGTGACTCTCATGCATATGGACGCTGGGCTCGACACCGGCCCCATTGTCACTACGGCCGTCACACCGATTTTGGACGAGGACACCGGTCAATCGCTTCATGATCGACTGGCCAACCTGGGCGGTGAACTGCTAGTCCGATCGCTGCCCGATTATCTCGCAGGCTATTTACAGCCACGACCCCAACCCCTCGATGGAGTAAGCCTCGCGCGCAAAATCACCAAAGAGGACGGACGCCTGCTGTGGGAGCGTGCCGCCGTGGAACTCTGGCGTCGCCTGCGGGCGTTTACCCCCTGGCCCGGGGCTTTCTGCCACGCGGAGGGAGGCGGTAAGACTCGCCTGGTGAAGGTCCACGCCGCCAGCCTGAGTGAAGGCTCCGGCCGGCCCGGAGAGCGGCTCGACTACGGCAAGGGACGCGTAGTGGTCGCTTGCGGCAGTGGGGCTCTCGAGCTGCTAACGCTGCAGCCTGAAGGGGGGCGTCGCATGGATGCCGCCGCCTTTCTGGCCGGTCACCCGTTGGAGCGTTTCACCTGATCAACCACTTCAGCCACTTCTATCGCTGGCACTCCTACAGCCACCACGGGGATCGAGTGCTCGACAGTGCGAACCCGGCTGGCGAGCCACACGCTGAAGACGCCCGAGACCACCGCGATCCAACCCAGCCGATCGTAGCCCACGATCTCGCCGGTGGGGGTCTTTACCACGAGCCAACCGCCCACTGCGGTGGTGAGTCCAGCCATGATGTCGCGGGCGCAACTGCTCAAACTCAAGAACGCCCCGCGCCGATGCGGTGGCACTGCAAGACTGAGGATTGCCTGGGCCGGGATGAACCGCCCGCTAGCAAAGACAAAGAAGGATCCCCCCAAGAGCACCAACCAGAAGAGGGGCATCGGACGGGCATGCGTAATTCCCAGAGTGATCAGAATGGCGAACCCCACCAAACCCGCGTAAACCCGAACCCGACCCAGATCATCGGCCATCCGACCGATGCGGGGCGTTGAAAAAAGGCTCAAAAGGCCACCCACGAGATAGACTAAGAACAACTGATTTTCCGCCAGATGAACATTCCCGATGAGGTAGGGGGCGAGCATCGGAATGATGGTGAAATGGGCAAAGACCAGCATGCCATAGAAGGCCAAAGCCCGACGGGCATTGGAGTCGCGGACTACCTCTAGGATCGGAGCAAAACCAAAGCGGGCCGTGGGATGAATGTGTTCCTTGAGAGTCGGCAAGTTCACAGAAATCAACCCGCACAAGATGACCGAAAGGACCGCCACCCCCCAAAAGGGGGCCTCCCAATTGAAGCGATTTGCCAGCGCCAGACCCATGGGAACCCCAAATGCCGCCGCTGCCGAAAAGGAGGTGGTCACCAACCCCAGTCCGGCCGCCCGCCGCTGGGGAGGTATCAGGTCGGAAGCCACGGTCATGACCAAAGATCCGCAGAGGCCGCCGAAAATACCACAAATCGACCGAGCCACGGCCAACATCGGAGCGCTGTGGGCCAGCGCACACCCGAGCGTACCGACAATAAATCCGAGGTAGGTGAGTAGGAGCAGCGACCGCCGCTCGAATCGATCAATGAAGGTGGACCCAAAAAATCCTGCCAAGCCCGAGGCCACCGAGTAACAGCCCAGCAGTGCACTAAATCCCGCAGGACCGATGTGGAGTTCCCTCATCAACTGGGGTCCCAGCGGGAGCATGACCATGAAATCCAAGACATGGGTGAACTGCACAGCCGCTAGGAGCAGCAGGAGTCGTCGTTCACGGGATTCGATCATTGGGTCTCCAAAAGGGCTCTACCGACCCACCAGAGAGCCGCACTGTTACCACACTTTGAACGAAAGCCAACCCCAGAGCCTGATATTGGAATGTCTGGAAACCTCTTGAAACGTGCAAAATTTAATCAAACCCGCCAGAACGCAGTGAGTTTCAGTGACTAACCCACCCAAAAGGCTTCCTTTCCGGAGACCTCTGCGTGGCGGTAGGCTGAAGGGGTGACGAGCGCTTGGATCAACCGAGAGACGCAGCGGTACCCGGTGGCAATTTTGGCCGGGCTGGCCGGTGCCTTGGCTCATCCAACTCCGGGCTGGGCCGGGCTGGCTTGGATTGCTCCAGCGCTCCTGTGGTTTGGGGCCTGCGGACTGCGCGGGCCAGAGGGTTTTCGCTACGGCTACGTCGCCGGGCTCGTCCACTTCCTGGTGCTCCTGCGCTGGATGCGTCACATCCCCTATCCCGTCGGAGCCTATACGGGATGGGTGGCCTTAAGCGCTTACTGCGCTTTGTTCCCCGCGCTTTGGATTCGACTCGGGCTACAAATCACCCAAGGGGACGGCCGCCGAGGCGACCGGAGTGCCGATCATCCGCCCACCGACCGGCAGACCGGGAGTTGGCACGACTGGCTCCTGGAAGCTCGGGCCTATGCTCGGCAACCCTGGCCTTTGAGAGCTTCGCAACTGGTGACCCTTGCTCTGGCCTGGGTGGCTCTGGAGTACCTGCGCTCCCACCTCTTGAGCGGATTCCCCTGGGCTCCTCTCGGCGTGAGCCAGTGGCGGCAACTACCCCTCATCCAACTGGCGAGCATCACCGGGGTGTACGGCGTTTCTTTCTTGGTGTGCTGGAGCAGTCTAGCCCTGGGAGGGGCCTTCCTTAGCATGGGCCTGCGTCCGGAATCGCGCTGGAACTGGACTGCGGAAGCCCGACTGCCTCTGCTGGTGACATTGATGGTCATGGGCTGGGGGTTCTGGGAAGTCATGGGCTACCGCCGTCTGGAGCGCCAAGCCAACCCCGAAACCGTCCGCCTGGGTCTCGTTCAGCCCTCGGTGCCGCAGACCCTTCAATGGGATCCCGACGAACAAGGGCGCACCTTTGCCAAGATCGAGAGCCTGTCCCGTCAAGCGTTGGCGCTGGAGCCGGAGGTACTCATCTGGCCGGAGGGAGCCTTTGGCCTCACGGACACCAACTACGCTCGCATGGTGGCACTGCTCGGAAAGAACGGGCCGGACTGGATTCTGGGAGCCGACGATTCCGTGGCCCGGGAAGGCGGGTCCGGAGATCGACCCGCCGTGGCCCGCTACAACGCCGCCTTTTTGCGACGCACCGATGGCTCCATGCCTCCGGCCTACTGGAAGCGGCGACTCGTTCCCTTTGGCGAATACGTCCCACTGGCCCGCTGGCTTCCCTTCCTTAAGTGGATCACTCCCATCGGCGATGGCTTTGAAAGCGGTGATCGCCCCTGGACCTTCCGCCTCACTGGGGGCGCCACAGTGGCCCCGGTCATTTGCTTTGAAGACGTCTTCCCGCACGGCATCCGGGACCATGTCCGTCCGGAGGTCGATTTTATTCTCTGCCTCACCAACGACGGCTGGTTCGCAGAGAGCGCGGCGCAATGGCAACACACCGCCAGCGCGGTGTTCCGGTCCGTAGAAAACGGAGTCGCCTTGGTGAGGGTGTGCAACAACGGCCTCACCGGCTGGTGGGACGCCTGCGGCACCCCGCGCGACGTCCTGGGCGACTCAACGGGCCAGGTGTATGCCCCCGGCATCCTCTTGGCCACCGTGCCCATTGGGCTCCCTCACACCGAGACCCCTTATCACCGACACGGCGACGTGTTCGCCCAAGGATCCCTGGCCTTGGTGGCCTGGCGCCTTCTCCGTTCCCTGCGCCGACAGCCAATCGGGTCGGAGCCAGGGACACCTCAGGGATAAAGCAGGTAAGGCTGTCGGAGAGCTTCGAAGGCCTTTAAGTCCGACTCGATGCGGGCCATGGCCGGGGCAAGGTCGGCACCCGATTCCAGCAAGGGACGCACCTTCGCTGTGCCCATCAAGCGATCGAAGGTTGGGCCTTGGAAGGTGAGTTGGCTCGGATACAACCGCCGCACGGTCTCGAGGAGGCGGAGCGTGGTAATTACCGAACGGAAGCGGGCCGCATCGGTCACATGGATTTGGCTGCCTCCACAAAGTTCTCCGCGGTGCTTCGAGAAGGAGGGTGTGAACCACGCCTCCCGAAAGACGACCCCGGGCAGATGGAGCGCATTGAGGGCGTCGGTCAATTCCCTGCCCCGGATCCAGGGCGCACCGAAGAACTCGAAGGGTCGAGTGGTTCCGCGACCCTCGGAGAGGTTAGTTCCCTCGAGCAGCACCTGGCCCGGATAGACGCGCGCGGTGTCCAGGGTCGGCATATTGGGCGAGGGCATCACCCAAGGCAGGCCCGTCTGGGCGAACTCCAGGGAACGCGACCACCCGGTGACCGGTGTCACCGTCAAGGCCACCGGCTTGGCCATGAAGCGCGCGTTGAACAGGCGAGCCAGCTCACCCACGGTCATTCCGTGGCGCATGGGGATCGGCTGGATACCCACCAACGACACCCACTCAGGGGCCTCCAACACAGGACCCTCCAGCACGACGCCCCCGAGTGGGTTGGGCCTGTCTAGCACGAGCAGCGGAATGCCATGCTCGGCACAGGCCTCCATGGCTTTGGAGAGAGTGCCCACGTAGGTGTAGGCCCGCGAACCCACATCCTGAATGTCGAAGACCATGAGGTCGATGCGTTCGGCCAGGGCGGCATTGGTGGGGATACCCGGGCTGCCGCGGACCATCCCTGCGATATTAGTCAGCATGGGGCCCGTGGGCTTAAAGGTTTTGCCGTACAGGCTGAAGAGCGGGAGCCCCAGCACCGAATCCCACTGAAACCCCACCTTGTCACCCGCCTGCGCGTTGCCTCGAACCCCATGCTCCGGACCGTAGAGTGCCACCAACTCGAAGTCCTTCCGCTGGCGCAGCTTCAAGGGCAGTGACTCCAAGTTGCGCGTCACGCCGGTGGGGTTGGTGATCAAGCCAATGCGTTTGCCCCGCAGCGGTGTCGCCTCGTCAGCCACCAAGTAATCGGCGCCCGTGCGAATCTCGGCCCGAACCTCAACCCAGATCATCGCACTCAAGCACAGCCACGCGGCAAGCAGGGTCCAACTTCCCAAACTCACAAGCGGGCTCCGGCACGGAATACGACCGACTCCCTCGGTGGGTTGATCTGAAAACGGCATACGCAATGGGTTTACTCTCATTCTGGAAATTGGAACGCGTAGAGGTCGGCGTCTTTTAGGAACCACCGGAGGCGCACGGGCGTCCCCCGCAACGCAGACACATCGGCTCCCCCCGCCCAGGTGATCGTTCGCTCAAGGTCATCGCCCACCACCTCGCGGCAGTCGGCCAAACCAAATCCTGGCAGCGGTTTTCCGGCCAGATCCTGCAGCTCAACTCGAAGGCTTCCAGCAGCCCCGGTGCTAACATTGATCACTAGCCGGCGGCCAGAGAAACGCAGCGGATGGGTCACTAGCTCGCCGCCGCGGAATGGCGCGGTCACCGAGGCGAACCCGTCGGTACGCAACGTATGACGCACCAAATGCCCGGAGGACTGCGCATAATGCGCCTGCTTGTAGAGGGACATCTCACCCGAGGCGGTGCCCACAATACCCAGCGCGGTGAGACCGGCTCGAGAGGCCCAGTTGCCGGGATCGAGGCCAGGCCGGATGAAGCCCTCTAGGAAAGTTCGGTCATAACGGTTCCCTCCGCGGGAGGTCATGAACACCGCCTCAGCCGCATCACCCGCATAACCCGGCTTCACACCCAACTCCCGTGCCTGAGCTTCGGACAACACTTGTCGGCCCGGCATGAAACGCATTGGAGTGGCCACCAGCAGGTGCGGTGCCCGAAAATACGGCTGGGTCTGGCTCGTGTAGAGATGCTCGGGCGGACCGTCGCTGAAGGTCATCGGCTCTGGTTGGGTCCAGTGCAGAAAATCCTCGGAGGTCGATCGGCTAATGGTCCTATAGCCGGAAAAGTCGCCGCCCGACCAGGTGCGAAGAAACAGCACATAGCGACCCTCGGCCGGCGACCAGCAGGCGACGTTTTGCGAGTCGAAGGCCCCTCGGGTGAGTACCGGGCCCGAACCCAGTCGTCGCCAATGAAGACCATCCCCCGAAGCAAAGGCATGGAGGCCGCTCTCGGTGGTTCCCGCCAACGCCTTGAAACGCTCCTCGCGTGCCACACCGACCCTGGAATCGAGGAAGGGCGAGAAGTTGTGAGAGAACGGTGACTGCCCAGCCAGCACCACATTGTTGCGACGAGTGCCTGCCACCTTGAAAAGGCCCAGGTTGGGTTTGCTCCAGGCGATGCCGTCGCGACTTTCCGCATAACACGTCACCTCGTTGGTGGAGCCATCCTTCCCAGCCAACGGCAGACCGCGGTAATACATTCGAAAAGGGCGATTCGCATCATCCGGATCGTGAAGGACCGTGAGATATCCGGAAAACGCCCCCTCCCAGAGACGATCAAATTTGAGCACCGTCTCCCGAGGCTGCGGCTTGTGGAGATGCAGCGAAGTGCCGTCCATTCGGTCAATCAAGGCGCGATCGACGAAGAGCTCACGGCGCGAGCCGAGGTCCCGAACATCGGGCTCCAGCGGCAGCCAAACCAGGCCCGATTCGGACAAGCGAAACCGGCGAGCCCGGATGGCGCTGGCGATTCCCTCCTCGTAGTAAACCACCAGCACCGAGCGGTCCTGCAATTCCACCGTGGACGGGTAGGCGCCAAGGACCGAATCAATGGCATGAGGACCCGACCAGGTAGCTCCGTCGTCACGGCTAATATGCAGCGCTGTCTGCGGCAACCGATGAGTCAGGAGAATCTCACCGCCAGTCAGCCGCGTGAAATGAGGGCTATGGCCTAGGAACCCGCTGGATTCCACCGCCGACCAACTCAAACCCCGGTCGCCGCTCCGAGCCCAGTGCAGCGGCACCTTATCGCCGCGCAAGGCGGCCAAGATCCGACCGTCCTTCAGTTCAATCACGTCTGTCTCCGCATCTAGACGAACCCCGCTGCCCTGCCCGATGGCGATAGGCGCGCTCCATGTCTTGCCTTGGTCGGTCGAGCGGAGCACCCCGCCATAGGCCGTGTCACCGTCCTCGTGGTAAACACCCAAGAGACGCGTGCCGTCGGAGAGTTCACGCACCGGGGCCGATACAGCCCAGCGCGGGGCCAGCACACGCGGCTCGGAGTCCCAGGTCCAGCCGTCGTCGCGGGAGGTGACGATCGCCGTCTCGTACTCAGGCTGGGTCCCCGGAGCCTGCCGGTAGGGAAAGAAACTGCACACCAGGACCCCATCGCTCATCCGGGCGATGTGCGGGTCACGGTCGTCGTCCGGACCGTCGAAGAGCACCCGCGGCTCGGTCCATGTGCGACCCTCGTCGGACGAGCGAACCGCACAAATACGCCCACCCCGAGGCCAATCAGGACGCGGTAGCGACACGTGACCATAGCCTGCATAGAAGACACAAATTAGGTCGCCATTGGCCAGTCGGCACGCGTCTGGGAAGGCCTGGTAACTCCCGGCGGCCGTACCCCGCGAGATCACCCGATAAGACCCCGAATCGGTCGCGGCCACGGACCGGGTCTGGCTCGCGGTCAAGACAACCCAACCAATTAGGAGCTTGGGAATCCACCTCCAGGAACGCAACGGGAGCATGGGCTTCATCCAACGCGACCCCGCCCCACCGGTCAAACCCTCCGGACTCTCCTGGAGCGATCCCCACCAACCTCCTGTCACTGAGCCTGCGGAGCCCTCTTCCTCTTTGGCCCCGTTCCGGTCAGCGTTTGGCCGATGAAGGTACGGTGGGTCGATTCGACAGTACGTTTCCGGATGCGCTCTCCGGAGGTGGCAGATTGGATGGCGACAGGGCAGTGCGCCGGCCAGATCCAAATTGGCCCCTTGGCCCAGGACCAATGGGCCTACCGCCTAGAGCTGAACCCTGGGCCCGACTGGAAGATCACCACTGAATCCGGATGTTGGAACGTAGCTATTCCTCAATTGGCCGTGCAGCACTGGGCCGATTCAGAAACCCTCACACTCGAATACCTCACTCCCTGGGGCACTCGACTCATCCTCGAGAAAGACCTTCCCCGGCGCCACCTCCGGCCCGGGAACGGGGACACCGACAGCACGGCCCATCAGAAGACTTCGCGAGCGATGCCGTAGAGCAGGAGGAGAAGGAGGCTCAAGGACAGCAGGAAGCGGCGGCGTGCAATCTTGCGCTCGTAGCGGAGGGGACGCAAACCGTGGACCGAACCGGCCGCCATTAGATGAACTAAACCGGAGGGACGGCGAGGCTGCCCCCCAAATCGCTGCACCCAGCGCTGCCAGGCCTCAACGAGGTTAAAACGATCTGGAGGCACGGACGACCCTGACCGCGAGCCCGCCACACTCATGGGAGTCGGCGCCGGAACGGCACGCGGCGGAACTGATCCAAAGGGCTGGGTGGCCTCTCGGGGGCGGGGCGGCAACGCTCGAACCGGAGGCAGCGGCCGAGCCGAAAGGTCCGAGATGCGCCGCTGAATGACCTCGATTTCACGGTCCAACTCGGCTTGGCGGACCGCCATCGGATCCTTTGCTTTAGTGAACCAAGCCATGATCTTCGCTAGCCCGTGCTCAACGCTTGAAGGCCAGAACCACGGCCAAGGCAAAGACTGCCAGGCCGAGCAAGGCCACCGGCCAATTGAAGGCCAAGCCCAGACGAGCCAATTGAGCGGTGGTCAGTCCGGTCAGCAGTGAAACGGGCGCAGCAGACCCAGCGGGCTGTCCGGCCGAGGCCGAGCCCTCTTCCAACACCGACCAAGCCAAGCGCGCCTGGTTCCACTCCATACGAGCATTTTCAATCGCTGCCAAGGCCCGGGCCAATTCTGTCTCCCAAGTGGTGTCCGTCCAGGTCTGCTCGTTGAGTCCCTGCACATTGCCCAGCGCACCTCGCAACCCCTCTAGCGTGCGTCCCATTTGGAGAGCATCTCGCCGGAGATTCATCTCAGCCTGCTCGAGCAAGGCGACCCCCCGGAGAAGGTTCTGCAGCATCTCCTCGCGACCCGTGTGAAACTCACCGCGGCGGCGGCGCATTTCTTCGATCGCCGCCTTGGCCCGCTCCAGTTGCTCCTGAGCTTCGCGCAATTTGGCCAGATCTTGCTGGGTGGCTGTCAATTGGCTGTCGAGTTCTTCGCGCGTCGGAGCCCGTCCGGTGCCCCCGGACATCGACGGACTGGCCGTTGCCAGTCGGGGGGAAGATCCACCCGAGGTGCGCAGGTCGGTATCCACAAAATCAGTGCCGTCGAGAGCCATAAGTCGTGCCACAAAAGCTACAGAAATGGCCTACCGACGCAACGCGGACGTTGGCACAACGCTCACAAAAACCCGCGCACACCGAAACGATTCCGTTCAGAAGGAATTGGTTCACAACTGATCACGACCGGATCACCACCAGAAATGGGGAGCCGATCCGTCGGTCCGAACCTCCTGCTGGGCAAATTTCCGGAACTCGGCATGTCCATCGAGCATCAGCACATTGCCGCCCGCCGGAAGCAGACCATTGAGGTGAGCCGAACTATGGCCAGCCCATCCGCCATCCACCTTGGTGAAATTGCGGCCACCACCCGAGCGATTGGCCGAGTTCGACAAGGTGGCGTCAGCGACCACAACCCGCGAAGAGGGTCCCGGCTCAAACTCCTGACCAGCGATAATCCAGGGCTTGGGATTGAAACCCTCGGTGATATTGGTGGCCTTGATGCGCCCTGACCCCTTGAACGCCACGGCGTAACCAATCACGCGGTATCCGTTGGCCGTTTCCCCCGCCACCTCATTGGTCACCCCCGTGGTGAACGACCAGAGTTGGTTGTTGTTCTGTTTTTCGAAACCCGGGCAGTACAAAATGCTCCGCTGGCCGCCATTGACCACGAAGGCATTGGCCGCCTTGGCTGGAAGATCCCAGGGCCAAACAGCCCCCGTGCAATCTGGGAACTGATCACGATTGTCGAACGCATACATCCGCACGGCTAACCCCAGATTGCGCAAATTGCTGGAACACTTCGTGATAACGGCCTTGCTCTTGGCCTTGGCCAAGGCGGGCAAGAGCATCCCTGCCAAAATAGCGATGATGGCGATGACCACTAGCAGTTCGATCAAGGTGAAGGCGCGGCGGGCCGAAAGGGTAGACAGGGTCCTCTTCATAGGGCGGTCGGGAGTGCGGGATACGGTGAAGACAGTGTGCAGGAGTAGGACCGGAGGCAATTGGCTAAACGCTGCTAAACACACAACCCGCCGCACCTAGACCCACCCACCCATTTATTCGTGACTTGAGCCTCATGGGGTTCTGGCTATGGTCATTCGACATGAAGTTCATCGCGTCGCTCGCCTTTTTCCTCGTGACCACAGCCGTACTGAGTGCCGGCATCGCCTGCACTGCCAGCGGTAAAGGGTATGGTGTCTACCTGCTTTTGGGCGGCACAGCGATCTTCGGCGGCCTGTTCGTGAAGTTTGGTTGCTTGGACCAACATTAAGCCGCCCGACAGCCTCGTCGGATCGTGTCGAATTATTTAGCGAGGCCTCAGTCGGTTGCGCCCCTCTGTAACGGGAAGCACCCCAGATCGCGGGCACTCAGCCGATGAATCGACCCGAGCATCTCAGAAATTTCCGAAATTCAGTGTCCGATCTGGGATAGGTTCAACGCATAAGTCAGTTGAGCTGAACGACTCTCTTCCCTAAGCCTCCCAGGAACCCCCAGTCGAACCGTTTTCATTCCTTCCAAATGTCTCATCGCTACATCCTCCCGTTGCTTGCGGCCGCCGCCCTGTTCGGTGCGGGTTGCAACCGCCAGAAGCCGATGACGGTGACTACCGAGAAAGCTCAACGTCGCAACCTCACCGAAGTAGTGACCGGGAGCGGCAAGCTGCAACCCGTGGTGCAAGTGAAGATTAGCTCCGAGGTGGCCGGCGAGATCATCGACCTGCCAGTGAAAGAGGGGCAACACGTGCACAAGGGCGACTTGCTCGTCCGAGTGCGGCCCGACCTCTATGCCGCGGCCCTCCGCAGCCAAGAGGCCAGCCTGAAGTCATCACAGGCCGACCTGCTAACCGCCGAGGCGAACGCCCGGAAGGCCGAAGCTGAGCTCAAACGCAACGAAGACCTCTTCTCCCGGCAACTCATTAGCGGATCGCTCTTCGATGAAATTCGGACCGGAGCCGAGGTTGCTCGAGCCAACGCCATCGCTTCGACTCAACGCATCGAGATGGCCCGCGCCAGCCTCAAGCGTTCGCAAGAGGATCTCGCCAAAACGATTATCTTCAGCCCCATCGACGGCACTGTTTCCAAACTCAATTCAGAATTGGGCGAACGTGTCTCTGGCACAGGTATGATGGCCGGTACCGACATCATGACCGTGGCCGACCTGACCAAAATGGAAGCCCGCGTCGAGGTCGGTGAAATGGACGTCGTGCTCATCCAGCCCGGGTTCAAGGCGCGCCTGGATGTCGATTCCTTCAAGGACCGGAAGTTCGATGGTCAGGTCACCCAGGTGGCCCGTTCGGCCAAGACCGCCGCCGGTGGCACCCAGCAAGAGTCGACCAAGTTCGAGGTCCGTATCCGCATGGCCGACACAGGACTTTTCTTGCCGGGCATGAGCGTGACCGCCGACATCGAGACGCGTTACCGGACCAATGTTATTACTGTTCCGATTCAAGCCGTCACCACACGCATGCCCGGCTCCACGTCCACCGAACCCGACCCAAAAAAGACCGGGTCCACTTCGGAGGAGGACAAGGGACAAATCGAATTTCTGGCCGGCAAGAAGACTCGCAACGTAATCAAGCCCATCGAGGTGGTCTTCGTCCAAGAAACCGATAAAGCCAAAATGCTGCCAGTGAAACGGGGCATCAGCGACGACTCCCACTACGAGATCTTAGAAGGAGTGACCGAGGGACAAGAAATTATCACAGGGAACTTCAAGGCCGTCTCCAAGGAGTTGAACGACGGTTCGCTCGTCCAGCTCGAGGAGGCAAAGAAGGCCAAGGATTCGAAGCCCTAAGCCGCTCTCTTGCCAAGGCCATGTCTCTCATCCGAATCCAGAACCTGGCCCGCCGATACGTGATGGGCACCGAGACGGTGCATGCGCTGCGCGGGGTCTCGGTGCAAATCGAACGCGGCGAGTACCTGGCCATCATGGGGCCTTCAGGGTCTGGCAAGTCTACCCTGATGAACTTGCTGGGCTGCCTAGATACGCCCAGCGAGGGCAGCTACGAACTCAACGGCAAGGACGTGGCTCGAATGAGCGACAACGAGCTCGCCGACATCCGCAACCGGGAGATCGGCTTCGTCTTTCAGAGCTTCAACCTGCTGGCTCGAGCCGACGCCCTGCACAACGTCGAGCTCCCGCTCATCTATGCCGGAGTCCCCCCGAAGGAACGGCGTGAGCGCGCTCGACAAACCTTAGTCAACGTGGGTCTCGGTGAGCGCATGCATCATCGTCCGAACGAACTGTCCGGCGGACAACGTCAGCGTGTCGCCATCGCCCGAGCCTTAGTGAACTCTCCGTCCATTATCTTGGCCGACGAGCCCACCGGGAATTTGGATTCTAAGACCGGTGTCGAAATCCTCAGCCTCTTCGAAGAACTGTCCCGCCGTGGGAACACCATCATCGTGGTCACCCACGAAGAAGAGGTCGCCCTTCACGCCCGCCGGGTCATCCGCATTCGCGACGGCCTGATCGCCGCCGATGAGACCAACCCGCACCCCAGGGCCGTGGTGGCCTCGGTATCGGCACCATGACCCTCCGGAGCGAACTGGGCGAATCAGCCCGCATTGCGGTGGCGGCCATCCGGGCCAACAAGCTGCGTTCAGGCCTGACGACCCTCGGTGTGGTGATCGGAATCCTGACAGCCACGCTGGTGGGTACCATGATTAACGGCATGGGTGAGGCCTTTACCCGGTCCGTCTCTTCCATGGGCTCCGACGTGCTCTTCATCGGCCGCTTTCCGTGGATGAGTTTCGAAGACTACCGAATTTATCGGAACCGGCGGGACATCACCTTCGCCCAGTACCGCGAGCTCGAGTCGCGCATGACCACCGCCGCGGTCATGGCCCCTCAGTGCGAAGCCTTCCAAGCGTCGGTGGCCTACGAACGCCGCCGAGCCAAGGGGGTTTGGCTCCTCGGAAACACTCCAGAATCGCTCATCATTCGCGGTCTTACAGTCGCCCAAGGGCGTTGGCTCAGCGCCTCCGACGTCAGTTCAGGCCGCCCGGTTTGCGTCCTCGGGTCTTATTTGGCCGAGTCCTTTTTTCCGAACGACAACCCGGTGGGCAAGAAGGTCCGCATTAATGATACGCCTTATGAGGTCGTGGGAGTCCTCGACAAAATGGGCAGCATGCTGGGCTGGAACCAAGACAACCAGGCCGTCATTCCCATTTCCCGTTTCCAAGACGACATCCAACGCCGGCCCGACTACGTCATCACGGTCAAAGCGCTTAAACCAGAGGCCGTCTCCGAGACCCTGGAAGAAGCGCGATCCCTTTTCCGCAGCATCCGCAAGATCGAGCCCGGCCGACCTGACGACTTCGCCATCAACCAACAGGAGGCGATCACCAAGTTTTTCGACGGCTTCAAGGCGGTCTTGGGCAGCTTCGGGTTCTTTGTCACCGGCCTGTCCCTCTTCGTGGGCGGCATCGGCATTATGAATATCTTGTTCGTGTCGGTCACCGAGCGCACCAAGGAGATTGGTATTCGAAAGGCGCTGGGCGCCAAGCGTCGGTCCATCCTGACGCAGTTCCTCATGGAGGCCGCCGGAATCACCCTCTTGGCCGGACTCATCGGGGTCGGGATCGCCTGGCCCATCTCTTGGAAAATCGGTGAGATCGCGCGAGCCAATGGCTCTGTCTTCGAGGCACGCATGTCTTGGTGGATCGTGGCCCTGGCGCTCTTCGTCTCAGCCGCCACGGGCATGGTGGCTGGTTTCATCCCGGCGTGGCGGGCCAGCCGCATGAACCCGGTCGACGCGCTTCGAAGCGAATAGCCATGAACCCCCGGACGATGACTCCTTGGCGCGAACTCGTTGAGATGGTGCGGATGGCGGCCAACGCCGTTAAAACCAACATCCTCCGCTCATCGCTCACCATCCTGGGAGTGTTTGTCGGCGTATTCTCCATCATCGCCGTGATGACCGGCATCCGCGTGCTCCAGCAAAATCTGGAAGACGCCATGAACGGCCTTGGAGCCAACACCTTCCAGTTCCAGCGCTTCCCAGCCATCAGCTTCGATGATGCTGATTGGGAAAAATACCTGCGTCGGAAGCGTTTCCGCATCGTGGATCTGAGCCAACTCGAACGGCGGGTCACGCTGGCTCAAGCCGTCTCGGCCAGTGCCAACTTCGGATCCGGCGAGGCTTCCTCTCGCTACGCGCAAACCAGCCCGAATATCCCAGGGAACGGGATGACTCCCGAAGGCTTTACGACCCAGAATCTCACCTTGGGCGAAGGTCGCGGATTCAGCGCCGCCGATGACGACAGCGGCCGATTGGTGTGTGTGCTCGGATTCGACCTCGCCGCCAAACTGTTCCCGCGGGGATCGCCTTTGAGCGAGTCAGTGAAGTTTCAAGGCATTAGCTACAAAGTGGTGGGCGTGCTCGCCCAACGCGGCGCGTTGTTTGGCCAAAGTCGCGACAACTTCATCGCCATTCCGCTGGGCACCGCCCGACGCCTGTATGGTGAGAACTTGTCGGTTCAGCTCCAGATACAAGCCCCGAACCGCGACACCTATGCGGAGATGGTCGAACAAGCCCGAGGCGTCATGCGTACGATGCGACAGGTACCTCCGGGCGACGATGACGACTTCGAGATCGTCTCCAACGAATCGGCCGTGAGCCAGTTCCGCAGCCTCACCTCGGCCATTCGCCTCGGCGTGGCCGCCATCAGCAGCATCGCCCTTATCGCCGCAGGCATCGGCATTATGAATATCATGCTCGTCAGCGTCACTGAGCGGACTCGCGAAATCGGTATTCGTCGCGCCATTGGGGCGCGCAAGCGCAGCGTGATGCTCCAGTTCATCGCCGAAGCCGTGCTGTTGAGTGAAGTGGGCGGCGCCTTGGGAGTGGTCGGTGGCATCCTCTTCGGCAACCTGATTTCCTTCGTGGTGAAGGCCCCGCCGGTAATTCCCTGGGACTGGGTGGGCATCGGACTGGCCATTTGCTCAGCCGTGGGAATTCTCTTCGGTACCTACCCCGCTTGGAAGGCCGCCCACCTCGACCCGATCGATTCGCTGCGGTACGAGTGACCCGCCCAGAGGATCGCGTTAAAAACGATCGCCCGGGGACGGACTCGACTGCGACTGCGACTGGGCTTCCACTGGGCTCCGACTAGACTCCGATTGGGCTCAGCTTTGGCTCAGTCGCTGGACCGGAACGTCATGGAACAGGTCATGAGCCTCGCGCAAGATCCCAGCCAACCGATCGGCGAACGGGCTGCGACCGATCACTTCGTTAAGCCGTGACCAGTCGAGCTTCTCGACGTGTTCGCCCGGGAACCAGTGATCGGCATTGCCGAGCATGTTGTAGCGAAACTTTGCCCACTCGGTCAGTTCCAAGGGCTTGGCGTAGGTCCAGATGCGCAAGATCTCCACCAGGTTCACCTCGCCCGGCACGGCCACGAATTCCGGAAGCCCGGCCCACCAGCGGCGGCACCACTCAGCCCCGAGCACGCGTTCCATTTCCTCACGCAAACGGCGGTCGATGGACTCCACCGCCTGAGCCGCCTGCTCGTAATGTTTGAGACCGGCGATGTGCTCATCGAAATCCGACGGTTTGGCCGCACCCAGCGACAGGGTATGCACTTCCGGACGGGCCAGGCAGTAGAGGTCGTTGAACTGCATGGGCGTCAACGGCGCACACAACGAACGCATCTTGGGCAACTCGAGGTAGAGTTTTCCGCCCTTGTCATTCGGGCTGATGATGAAGACACCCATGTCGCGCTGGGCCGCCTCGGCCACGCAGACGCGGTTGAGGTCGTTCACGAAGTACCAGTGCAAGTTGACGTAATCGAACTCATCGCTGCGGATGGCCTCGGAAATCACATCCGGCGTGGCGTGGGTGCTAAAGCCCACGTGACGAACCCGTCCCTCGCGCTGGAGCTTCCGGCAGACCTCCATGCAGCCGCCCTTGCGAAGCGTCTCGTCCAAGTGTTGGCGGTTGTTGATGCCGTGAATGGACAGCAAGTCCACGTAGTCTTGCTTCAAGTAGGCCATGGAGGTCTCGAAGGTCTCCAAAAACTCCCGGGCCGTCGGCTTGGGCATCACCTTCGTCTGAAGGATCATCGATTCGCGCGGATACTTCGCCAGCACAGGCCCGAGCTGCATCTCCGAGGATCCATAGCCCCGAGCGGTCTCGATGTGATGGATTCCCAGCTCCATGGAGCGGGCAATGGTCGCCTCGAGATTAGCTTGGCCGGCGGAGGGCACTTGGTCCCACGGAATGTCCGACCACGACTGCTGGTACCGCATGCCGCCGCAGGAAAAGACAGGCATCTGAATTCCGGTCCGGCCGAAACGACGGTACTTCATGAGTTGCGACGGTACCTACTCCGATGCCCGTCGGCAAATCCCGACCGCGGATTCCCGACAGGCCAAAGCCGCCCAAGCCGGAGTGTCTTTGGGATTCAAGGCCGGTCCTCCACTTGACCCCGAGGCCAACTGGCGTTTGGGTGGCTCTTTGCAGGGCGGCGACCCCACCCTCAATCCAAAGCCATGATGCACGAAATCGAGTACGAAATCCGCGGAGACGACCTTCAATATGTCGAAGTGCTGCTAGACCCCATGGAAGCCGTGGTGGCCGAGGCGGGCGCGATGATGTTCATGGAGGAAGGCATCGAGATGGAGACCATCTTCGGTGACGGCTCTCAACAACAGAGCGGCTTTATGGGAGCGCTCTTGGGCGCCGGCAAGCGACTGCTCACCGGTGAGTCGCTGTTCATGACGGTCTTCCAGAACCACTCACCCCGGAAGTCCCGCGTGGGTTTCGGAGCGCCCTATCCCGGCAAGATCGTCGCAGTGAACCTGGCCAACCTCGGTGGCGAACTCATCTGCCAAAAGGACTCGTTCCTCTGTGCGGCCAAGGGCGTGAGCGTGGGCATCGCCCTGCAACGAAAGCTCGGGGCAGGCCTCTTCGGCGGAGAGGGCTTTATCATGCAACGCCTTCAGGGCGATGGATGGGCCTTCGTGCATGCCGGCGGCACACTCATGGAAAAGGTCTTGGCTCCGGGCGAGACCCTGCGCGTGGACACCGGCTGCGTGGTGGCTTACCAGAACTCGGTCGCCTTCGACATCCAGTATGTGGGTAAGGTCAAAACCGCCCTCTTCGGCGGCGAAGGTCTTTTCTTCGCCACGCTGCGGGGGCCCGGAAAGATCTGGCTCCAGTCGCTGCCCTTGAGCCGGTTGGCCAACCGAATCATCGCCGCCTCGCCGGCGGGAGGTGGAAGCCGTCGCGAAGAAGGCTCCATTTTGGGTGGTTTGGGCGGTTTCCTCGATGGTGATAACAGTTAAATGCAGGGAGTTGGCACGGTTCACTGGGCGTCCTGATCGGGGTTTGCGCCCCGATCCGGCGCAACCCTGTGCATCGGCCGTCATAAAATTGTTACGCGTCTGACAGGGTTTGACCTCTTCCTGCAACTTGACGTTTTCCATCCACTCGCCATTCTGCACGGCCCTATTGGAGGGAAACGGCCATTATGCAGCACATCCGAAATATCGCGATCATCGCCCACGTCGACCACGGCAAGACCACGCTCGTCGACTGCCTTCTCAAGCAATCCGGAACCTTCCGCGCCAACCAGGCTGAGACCCAGGTGGAGCGCTTGATGGATTCCATGGACCTGGAAAAGGAAAAGGGCATCACGATTCGCGCCAAGAACGCCGCCTTCAAGTACAAGGACTACCACATCAACATTGTGGATACTCCGGGACACGCCGACTTCGGCGGCGAGGTCGAGCGTATCATGAACATGATCGACGGCGTGCTGCTGGTGGTGGATTCGGCCGAGGGTCCTCAGGCCCAGACCCGCTTCGTGCTGCGCAAAGCACTCGAGGCCGGTGCCAAGCCCATCGTGGTCATCAACAAGATCGATCGCGAAAACGCCAACCCGAAGAAGGTGCTCGACCAGGTGTTCGAACTCTTCATGAGCCTCAACGCGACCGATGAGCAGCTCGACTTCCCCTTCATCTACTGTTCGGCGAAAATGGGTTACGCCAAGAACGAGCTCACCGACGTCACCGACACGATGGAGCCGCTCTACAATGCGATCGTGAAGCACATCCCCCCGCCCCGCGCTCATGCAGGCGAGGGATTTCAGTTGCTGGTGTCCAATCTGGACTACAGCGACTACATGGGTCGTATCGCCTTCGGCAAGATCGTCGAGGGCCAGCTCAAGGTGGGTGAGTCGGCCATCTGCCGCCACGGCAACGGCAAGATCACCAAGGGCAAGATCACCATGCTCTACCACTTCGAGGGCATGAAGCGCATCGAGATCTCCGAGGCTAGCGCCGGCGACATCGTGGGCGTGGCGGGTTTCGAGAACGTCTTCATTGGTGAATCGCTCTGCGACAGCGAAGCGCGTGCGTCACTGCCCTACATCCCCATCGACCCGCCGACCATTCAGATGGAGTTCGCGGTGAACGATGGACCTCTGGCCGGCCAAGACGGCAAGCTGGTGACCGCTCGGCACATCTGGGACCGCCTGGTAAAGGAAATCCGCACCAACGTCGCCCTGCGCATCGCGCAAACCAGCGATCCGAAGATCTTCTCCGTGTCCGGCCGCGGTGAGATGCAAATCGCGATCCTCGTCGAACAAATGCGCCGCGAAGGCCACGAAGTGCTCGTCAGCCGCCCTGAGGTGCTCTGGAAGAAGAGCCCGACGGGCGAACCCCTGGAGCCGATCGAGAAGGTGTTCGTAGAGACACCCAGCGAGAACCTCGGCGCGGTGATGGAGTGCCTGGCATTCCGCAAGGGACAGATCACCAACATGGTCCATGCTGGCAATTTGGTCTCGGTGGAAGCAGTGGCACCCATGCGCGGTCTGATCGGTTTCGAAACAGACTTGGTCAACATGACCAAGGGTATGGGCGTGATGAGTCACCTCTTCCACGAATACGGCGAAGACCGCGGCGAAATCGCCGCCCGAAAGAACGGTTCCCTGGTATCCATGGATACCGGTGAAGCGACCTCCTACGCGCTGAACATGGCACAGGAGCGCGGCCGCCTGATGATCGAACCCGGAGATCAAGTGTACGTGGGAATGATCGTCGGTGAAAACGCCCGTGAGAGCGACATCCCGGTCAACCCGGTGAAGGAAAAGAAGCTCACCAACATGCGCTCCCAGGGCGACGGCAAGGGCATCCAGCTCAGCCCGCCGCTGAAGCTGAGCCTGGAGCGCGCTCTCGAGTACATCGACGTGGATGAGTACGTGGAGGCGACCCCGAAGAACTTGCGCCTCCGCAAGAAGATCCTCGATGAGAACCAGCGCAAGCGCTCCGAGAAGAAGCGCTCGATCCGGTTCGTGGAGGAATAATCTCCGCACACTCGGATTACTGGGTTTCCACCGAAACCTCCATCGATCCCTCTCACCCGCCCCGATCTGGGGCGGGTTTTTTCATGCCTCAGACGATTCGGATCCAGACGGTTCAGATCCAGGGAGACTCGCCAGCAGCGTGGCGTGGGTGGCCTGCAGTTCGGGCTCCAAATCGACGTACCGATCTCGCACTGCACCGATGAGCCGAAATAATTGAGGATTATCAGGCAGGCCTGCGGCCAGTTCCACCTCCAGCGCGGCCTGTGCGAGATCGTCCAGACCGAAGATCGATGAGCCCCCTTGAATGGAGTGGGCACACCGGGCCAGATGCCGAAAATCCCGAGCGCTCAAGAGGTGCGATAGGAGCTCCATCCGACCGCGGGTATCGATGAGATACACGTCGAGGATTTCCACCAGATCCGCCGAACCGATCTCTTGGAGGAGATCTTGAACCCTTCGACCGAACCGCGCGATGTCATCGGTGGACGGCATGCAGACAATCCCCAGCGATCCGCCACCCCTGGGTCAAGCAGGATCCCCTCCCCCGAACTCCTCGCCAATTCTCTCGTTCCGGCTTAGCGCAAAACACTGTCAAGCCAGGCGTAGGCGGCGCGCCGCTCGGCCTCAGGGAAGTCGTGCCCAGAATCCGGCGTCCTGAGCACTAGGCGTGATTCCGCCCCGTACAGGGCGAAGACCGGAGCTGCCGCCGCGAACGCCTTGCGCACCCCGGTGACATCGAAGTTCTCATCTCGGACCGGTGAGTTCGAGAACACCCCCCGCGGGGCGATGGCTCCCAGTACCTCGTAGAAGTCGAACGGAATTCGACTGGCGTCATTGCCATAAACCGTCCGGATCCGGGGCATATACCGATCACTGGTCCAACCGGCCACCTTGCCTCCGTAGTAGTCGTGGAACGGCGTAAACCCACAACTGGTCACAATCGCCTTCAGGCGGGGATCAAAAACAGCGGTGAAGAGCGCGTTGTGGCCTCCGAGCGAGTGTCCAATGACACCCATGCGCCCGGCATCCACCTGCGGGAGCGACTCGAGAAGGTCCACCGCTCGCACGTTGTTCCAAACCGCCTTAATGGAGCCGCTGGCATGATGCGCGCCCTGCTTGGCGAAATCGTAGGGGTATTCGCCGAAGGACGGATAATCCGGAACCAGGCACACATAGCCCCGCTCGGCCAGCTCGTGGGCGTAGTGCAGCGACGCACGTCCGCCCAAGCCGGCGGGCTCGTCCTTGCCACTGTCGGTGGTCTGATGCAGGCAGAGCATGGCCGGAGCCCGGTGCCGTAACCCATGAGGGATGAGCAGCCAGGCAGGCACCCGATCTCCGAGTTCCGGCGTGAAGCGAATCTTGCGGCGCAGGTATTTTCCCGAGGAAGTCTCGCCACACTCCTCCAGATCGAGCGGAACCCGGGCTGCAGCGCCGGGCAACGGACCCATGGCCTGCTGAAGGCCGGCCCGGATGTGCGAGGCTCGTTCGGCCCAGTCGGCAATAGGACCCACCGGACGAACCGAGCCGGAGGCATCCCGCACTTCCAGCAAGCGGGAATGGTCTGGGTAAGGAATGGCTACTGGGGCGTTCACCATCGGATCTACCGCCCCGGATACTTGAAGGCCTGCCGCCAAGGCCAACGCCGCACGGGAAACCCGCGGCGGGTGGTAAGCAGGGGTGAGGACATCCATTACAGTTGTCATCATCAACGCAATGGCTCCGGTTGCATTCATAAAAAAAGCGGCGATCCCGAAGGATCGCCGCTCGTAAGAACCAATCAACCGCTTACTGCTTCAGACGATAGAACGCCGAGGCCGCAGAGGTGGTGATGGTGATGGAATTATTGGCCACACCGCTCACCGGTGACCAAGCAGCCTCCGAGAGGGAAGCCTTGGACTCCAGGACGTACGGCTCAGAACCCGCCCAAGAGAGGGTCACGGAACCATCGCTGTTGCGGGTGAGCTTGATGACCGGACGGGTCGGGGCCGGAGCGGCCGCGCCAATCAGGATCGGGAGGCCCTCGGGGCTAGGTCCACCGAGTGCGGCCATTTCCCCATCCGACAGCTTGCCGGAGCGGATTTGGACGGAACTCACGAACATCTCACGACGCTCGTCCTGGTCACCGTCACCAAAGAGGATGGCGGTGGTGGACAAGGTGCGACGGGTGTTATCGAGGCTTTGATTGGCAGTCCAATCGTCCTGCTTGATGCCATCCACGAACTTGGTGACCACCGGAGGGGTGGCAGCCATGTCATAGGCGGCAATGACGCGGTGCCAAGCACCTGCGGTGAAGGCTCCGGTCCCATTGTAGCCGTTGCCACCCTGGCCGAAGTTGTTGCCCTGCCAGAACAAGTCACCGTCATCGGTGTTGGCGGCGGAGCTGGTCTGCCACAGCGAGGCGGCACCCGGACCTGCGGTTCCGACGAAGAGGTCGAAGGCCAAGGTGTATTGATTGACGCGGCTGCCGCCGCCGTTGGGGTTAATACGGTGAGCCATCACGTAGCCGATCTTGTTGGAAAGATCGCCCGGAACGCGCATCACACGGACATCCTTGCCGCCGATGAGATCGACGCCGAGTTCGCTCGCGAGACCGAACTTGGTGCCTTCCTTAGTCAGGCCAGCGTCACCATCGAGGTAGGCCAACGGAGCACCAATGGAAGCGCCGAGATCACCGAAGTCGAAGTCCCACTGACCGGTCACCGTGCTGGTCGGCAGGGCGATGGGGATACCTGAAGCATCCGGGGCGCCGAGCAGCAGCAGTTGTGCATCGCTCAAGCGACCGGCGCGGACCTGGATGGAGCTCACGAACATCTCGCGACGCTCATCCTGGTCACCATCACCGAAGAGAACGGCCAGCGGACCCATGGCGCGGCGCGGGGCGTCGAGGCCCTGGTTCGCGGTCCAATCGTCCTGCTTAATGCCATCCACGTACTTCACCACCACCGGCGGTGTGGCCGCCATGTCGTAGGCCGCTGCAACGCGGTGCCACGCTCCGGCCGTGAAGGTGCCTCGGCCGTTGTAGCCGCTGCCGCCCTGACCGAAGTTGCTGCCCTGCCAGAACAAGTCACCGTCGTCGGTATTGGCTGTCGAGCTGGTTTGCAACAACGAGGCCGCGCCCGGTCCGGCGGTTCCAACGAAGAGGTCAAACACGAGGGTGTACTGGTTGACCTTGCTGCCGCCACCGTTGGGGTTGATGCGGTGGGTCATGATGTAGCCAATCTTGTTGGACAAATCACCCGGAACCTTCATCACGCGGGCGTCGCCGCCCGGCAAAGCCGGCACGCCGAGTTCACTGGCCAAACCAAATACGGTCCCGGCCTTCGTCAGGCCTTCGGCACCGTCGAGGTAAGCCAGCGGCGCACCGATGGAGGCACCGAGATCACCGAACTCGAAGTCCCACTGACCGGTCACCGTGCTCGTGGGTAAGGCCACCGGGATGCCGGCAGCAGTCGGGGCTCCCAGAAGGGCCAATTCGGCGTCGCTCAAGCGACCCGCGCGAACCTGAATGGAGCTCACGAACATCTCGCGGCGCTCATCCTGGTCACCATCACCGAAGAGAATGGCCGACGAACCCATGGCGCGGCGCGGGGCGTCCAGACCTTGGTTGGCGGTCCAGTCGTCCTGCTTGATGCCGTCCACGTACTTCACCACCACTGGCGGCGTGGCCGCCATGTCGTAGGCCGCTGCAACGCGGTGCCAAGCTCCGGCCGTGAAGGTGCCGCGGCCATTGTAGCCGCCGCCGCCCTGACCGAAGTTGCTGCCCTGCCAGAACAAGTCACCGTCGTCGGTATTGGCGCTCGAGCTGGTTTGCAGCAGCGAGGCCGCACCGGGTCCGGCGGTTCCGACGAAGAGGTCATACACAATGGTGTATTGGTTGACCTTGCTGCCTCCACCGTTGGGGTTGATGCGGTGGGTCATGGTGTAGCCGATCTTGTTGGACAGATCGCCCGGAACCTTCATCACGCGCGCATCGCCGCCCGGCAGAGCCGGCACACCGAGCTCGCTGGCCAAACCGAATGCGGTCCCGGTCTTGGTGAGGCCTTCGGCCCCGTCGAGGTAGTCGAGCGGCGCACCGATGGAGGCACCGAGATCACCGAACTCAAAGTCCCACTGACCGGTCACCGTGCTGGACGGAATGGTGGCCGGGATACCGGCGGCCGAAGGGCCACCGAGCGCGAAACACTCAGCATCGCTCAGCTTACCGGCGCGAACCTGAATGGAATTAACGAACATCTCACGGCGCTCGTCTTGGTCACCGTCACCGAAGAGGATGGCTGACGGGGCCATTGCGCGGCGAGCGGCGTCCAGACCTTGATTGGCGGTCCAGTCGTCCTGCTTGATGCCGTCCACGTACTTGGTCACCACCGGAGGGGTAGCGGCCATGTCATAAGCCGCAACAACGCGGTGCCAGGCTCCGGCCGTGAAGGTGCCACGGCCATTGTAGCCGCCGCCGCCTTGGCCAAAGTTGCTTCCCTGCCAGAACAAGTCGCCGTCGTCGGTGTTGGCCGTCGAGCTGGTTTGCAGCAGCGAGGCCGCACCCGGTCCGGCGGTGCCGACAAAGAGGTCATACACAATGGTGTACTGGTTGACCCGGGTGCCACCGCCGTTGGGGGCGATGCCGTGGGTCATCACGTAACCAATCTTGTTAGAGAGGTCACCGGGGACCTTCATGACGCGCGCATCGCCGCCCGGCAGAGCCGGCACACCGAGCTCGCTGGCCAAACCGAACGCAGTGCCGGTCTTGGTCAAGCCTTCGGCTCCGTCGAGGTATTCCAGGGCCTTGCCGGTGGTCGCACTCAGGTCACCCTTGTCGAAGTCCCACTGGCCGGCGACACGGGTGGTAGAACCACCGGTCGTGACAATACCGAAGGACCAGTTGTTGGTCCGGGTCGTCGAGGCGGAGTCGGTGAACCGGAGGCTCACTAGATTGTTGGCCGTGGTGCGGGAGGCATTCGGGTCATACTGCAACTCGATGCGACTGCCGGTTTTGACCAGCTTCTGCGGGGTCACGGCAGCGCCATTGAAGTCGAGCTTCACGCCGGAGGTGGCCACCGTGGTGGTGCCATCCTGAATCAGAGCCGTCACCGGAGCGGTGGCCTGCAAACCATCGGAGCCGGGGCCTGGGGTAGCTTCCGCCACATAGGGTCCGGAGGAGGACGCCGCCGTCGAACCGGTGTAGGAAGCAATCGCACGGGTATCGGCCGGATCATTGACCAGGATGCGCTCGCCAGCCTCGTTGACCGTGTACCACTGGAGGTTCGCACCGAGACCGGTCTGCCAGTAAATCATGCGGAACGGATACACGCCGGCCACCGGGGCATTCACCGCAAACTGGTTCTCATTGCGCTGTTTGCTCTGGAACGCGCGCGAATTCCGCTCGAACTCTCCCACCTTGGTCGCGAAGAAATCGCGCGGGTTGGTGCCGACGAACACGGAGTAGGAATCGTCGTTGTTCACGTCGGTGCGATCTGCACCCACGCTGACGCCGAAGGTGGTCACACCGGCCGGCAGCTTCAGGAAGCCGACGACTTCCACAGCGAAGTTATCGGTGTGCGAACCATTGCCCGGGACGCCGGGGAACACGCTGGGAGCAAACGAAGTGATGAGGGTACCCTCGATGTCGGTGACATCGACTGGAGAACCGTCCAACTCGAAATTGACGGTGTCTACCAGGTAGGCGCCGGCGGGTGAGGTGAGAGATCCGGATAAGGCCTCATTGGGAACAGCCACACCGGCGGCATCCACAAGGGTTCCATTGATTTGGCGCAGGGCACGGACGCCGTTGTTGGCGAGCGCAGGCTCGGCAGGCCCCTGGAGGGCACGAATGATAAACCCTCGCTCGGTCGATCCCGAAACGGGAAGTTGGGCCGATGAGGGGAGGTTATTAGTGGTTATTCCGGCTTGGGCAGACTGCAGAGCCGCCAAGGCCGCAAAAACCCAAAGGTTTTTCGGTACGTTCATAGTTCAGCGATGTCGTCAAAACCTGGCCGCATCGGATTTAAAGGCCTTTGCAGCAGGTTGTTGAATTTCACCGGAAATTCATGCGTCTGACAACGGTTTACCCATCGACCCTCGATGGATTTTTGCAATGAACCGAGGCGTTTTGATGAGGGGTCCTCATTCCAAAGCAATTCCAAGGCACCGATCAGGACATCAGCTCGCGAATCACTCGACTTTCTTCAACACCGGTGAGGCGCTGATCGAGGCCTTGGTGTCGGTAAGTGAAGCGGCGGTGGTCGCGACCCAAGAGGTGCAAGACCGTTGCGTGGAAATCCCGAATATGCACGGGGTTCTCGACGATGTTGTAGGAGAACTCGTCGGTGGTTCCATACACCGTACCGCCCTTAGATCCACCACCGGCCATCCACATGGAGAAACATCGCGGATGGTGATCCCGACCGTAGTTCTCCTTCGAAACACCGCCCTGGCTGTAAATGGTGCGACCAAATTCACCGCCCCAAATGATCAGCGTGTCGTCGAACAAGCCACGCTGCTTGAGGTCGGTGATGAGCCCGTAGCACGCCTGATCGATGTCCTTGCACTGGGAAGGCATGCGACCGGCCGTGTTGGCATGGTGATCCCAGTTGTTGAGGTACACCTGCACGAAACGCACGCCCCGTTCGACGAGCCGGCGCGCCAAGAGTGCGGTGTAGGCGAAGGAACCGGGCTTGCGGGCCTGATCGCCGTAGAGCTGATAAGTGGAGTCCGGCTCTTGGGCCACCGCGGTCAATTCGGGCACGCTGGACTGCATGCGGAAGGCCATTTCGAACTGCTGGATACGCGTGTGCGTCTCGGGATCGCCCACCTCGCGATGGGTGATTTCGTTGAGGCGACGGAGGCCATCGAGCTGCGAACGGCGGAGCGTGTCGGGGATGCCTGGCGGGTTATTGATGAAGAGAATGGGATCACCAGCGCTCCGGAAGGACACCCCGGAATGTTCACCGGACAAGTAGCCACTCGACCATAATCGGGCAGAAATGGCCTGAATTTGCTCCTTGTTGGTGGGCTCAGCCACCAGCACCACGAAGGCCGGGAGGTTTTCGTTGAGACTCCCCAGCCCATAACTCACCCAGGAGCCGATGCACGGACGTCCCGACACCTGATTGCCCGTTTGCATGGCGCAAATGGCCGGCTCGTGGTTGATGGCCTCGGTATGCATGGAGCGAATGAGGCACAAGTCATCGGCCACCTTGCTCGTCCAGGGCAGCATCTCGGTGTTCATCCAGAGGCCATTGGAGCCCACCTGGCTGAAGCGAAACTTCGACGGCGCGATGGGGAATCGGGTCTGACCGGCGGTCATGGTGGTGAGCCGCTGACCGTTGCGCACCGACTCGGGCAAGTCCTTGTCGTACCACTCCTGCATCTTGGGTTTGTAGTCCCAGAGGTCCATTTGGGAAGGCCCGCCCACCATGTGCAGGTAAATGATGTGCTTGGCCTTGGCCGGAAACTGCGAAGACCGCAAATCGGCCCCCGCACCCGCTTCGGCCAAACCACGGCCGGCCGCCCCACCGAGCAACGAGGCCAACGCCGCATGACCCATGAGATTCTTGCCGCGGCCGAGGAAGTGTCGGCGGTTCTCGAGCGCTCGGAATTCCTGAAAGAGGTTCATCGTAGGAAAGTCTCTGGGGGTTACTTGTTGAGAACGGCGTCGAGGTTGAGGAGCTGATTGGCCACCAAGGTTGTGGCCGCCAGGAGTGGTTCTCCGGCCGAGAGATCCGGCTTGGAGTCGCCCACGTGCACGAGACGACCGGCGTCTTCGGGATGCTGGCGGTAAAACGCCAAGGCCTGGGTGTAGCCCTCGCGGACCACCACCGCCTCGGAGGCGTCGAGCGGACGGGACAGAAGCCGTCGGGCCAAGAAATCAACGACCCGGTCGGGTTGGTCGTTCCCGGAATCGCGCAAGGCCAGCGAGGCCAGGAATCGCGCGGCCTCCACGAACTGCGGGTCGTTGAGCGTGGCCAGCGCCTGCAGGGGGGTATTGGTGCGCTCGCGACGGACGCTGCACGACTCGCGGCTCGGAGCGTTGAAGAGATCCATCAAGGCCGGCGGTGACGCGCGCTTCCAGAACGTGTACAGCGAGCGCCGATACAGGCTCTCACCGGCGTCCGGAACATACCGTTTGGTGTTACTCTCGGGCATGGCCACGGCCTCCCACACACCCTCGGGCTGGTAAGGTTTCACACTGGCTCCACCCACCTTGTGGACGAGCAGTCCGCCCGCAGCCAAGGCATAGTCGCGGACCATCTCTGCATCCATGCGGAAGCGCGGACCCCGGCTCATCAACCGGTTGGCCGGATCCTTCTCCAGGGCGTCTTTCGTGGCCGTGGCCGATTGGCGATAGGTGGCCGATAGAACCATTTGGCGGAAGAAACGCTTCACGTCCCAGTCGTGCTCCATGAAGTCCACGGCCAACCAGTCGAGGAGGGCCTGATTGGAAGGCAAGTCACCCATGATGCCCAAGTCTTCGGACGTGCGGACGATGCCGGCCCCAAAGACTTCGGACCAAAATCGATTGACCGTGACCCGCGCGGGCAGCGGGTTTTCGGGCGACACCAGCCACTGGGCCAGACCCAGACGATTGGTGGGTGCCCCAGCGGGCAACGGGTTGAGGGCCTTGAAGACCGCCCCACCCACCGCATCGCGCTTCTGGTCGTATTGCCCACGATTGAGCACATAGGCCATGGGCATGGTGTCGGCCTTCTCGCGCTGGATGTGGGTCACCGGATACCGGCCGCGAATTTCGGAGCGCTCCTTCTCGAGGGCCGCGATCGCGGACTGGGCCTGCTTCAAGGGCAGGAACTCCGCCTGAAAACCCGACAACAACCCGGCGCGCTCTTCCTTGGGCCAGCCCGCGGTGGGCTTGGCCAGGAGGGTGCGAAACGCTTCGGGGGCCGCCCAGGTTCGGGCCTCGGGCGCACTGAGGGCGCGGGAGTAACTGCGCAAATCCTGCACGGAGGTGCCGGCGAGCACATCGGACTCATGGCGCTGACCCAATTTCAACGGCACGCCCGTGCGAATCGTGCCCGTCACGGTAGACGGGCCTGGTTCGAGATCGGCGGCCACACCATCGACGTACAAACGCATGCCGTCGGCCCGGCCGGAGCCGTCGCTGGTGAGCAGGAGATGCTGCCACTGCCCCTTCTTGGCCAACGCCTTGCGAGTACGAACCTTGAGGGCGTTCTCGGGCCAGCGATTCACTAAGTGGGAGCCGAACGATCCATTCTCGTACCACAAATCCCAGCCGCGGTGGGCCTGGGTATTATCCATGCGGGCCAGCAGTGATCCGGTGGCCGGTGGTTTTTCAGGCACGAAGAACCAACCGCCCAGCGAGAACGGCTTGCCCAACTCGAAGTCGCCTGCGTCGGCAAAGGCCATGGTCTTGCCGGAGTCAGTGACCAGAGAGGCTCCGAGGGGACCGCCGGGTTTCCACGCCGGCTCGCCGGTGGCCGGGAAGGTCTTCGGGCCGGCAGGCACGGTGACGGACACAGCGGTGCCCGATCCCTCATTCAGCGGGGCCTTGAAGGTGAGATCTCGCCCGAGCGCCGCCTCGAGTTCCGGGAACTTCAACCCACTGGCCCATCGATTAAAGGCCCCCTCCGCGTCCTTCTTGCAGGTCTCAACGGTCTTCTTGGCGGACTCAAGAGCCCCAGGCAAAGCATCCCACCGGGCGCGCTCTTTGGCGTCGGTCACCACGACGATGCTGGGATTGGAATCCTTTACGTTGCCATCGAACCCACCTTGCTGGGTGTTTCGGAAGAAGGCCGCCATGGAGTAGAAGTCCTTCTGGCTGACCGGGTCGAACTTGTGGTCGTGGCAGGCCGCGCAGTTGGCGGTGAGCCCGAGCCAAACCCACGAGGTGGTGGTGACGCGGTCGTTGGCGTAGTTGGCGAGGTTCTCCTCCTCGATGGTGCCACCCTCGTTGGTGGTCATGTTGCACCGGTGGAAGCCGGTGGCGATTTGCTGGTCTTCGCTGGCTCCGGGCAGGAGGTCGCCGGCGATTTGCTCCACCGTGAAACGGTCGAAGGGCATGTTGCGATTGAAGGCCCCGATGACCCAGTCGCGGTAGGGCCACATCTCGCGGTAGTTGTCGAAGTGCAGCCCGTGCGTGTCGGCGTAGCGGGCCGCATCGAGCCAGTAGCGTGCCCGGTGCTCACCCCACTGCGGCGTGTCCATGAGACGATCCACCCATCGCTCGTAGGCGTCTGAGCGCGTGTCACGAACGAACTCCTCGACCCATTCGGGCCGGGGCGGCAAGCCGGTGAGGTCGAGGGCGGAACGGCGCGCCAGGCTGCGGCGGTCGGCCTCGGGATTGGGCTGGAGCCCCTTGGCCTCTAGCCCGGCCAAAATGAACGCATCGAGCCCGCCCCGCACCCAACCAATGTCTTTCACCGGAGGCAGCGGGGCTTTTTCGGGCTTCAGAAACGACCAGTGCGGCTGCCAATGGGCTCCCTCGAGAATCCACCGCTTCACAACCTCCTTCTGCGCCGCGGTAAGGTCTTTGTGGGCCTCGGGCGGAGGCATGACCTCGTCGGCATCGGTGGAGACCAGGCGCTGCCAGAGGGGGCTCTTACCGAGGTCACCGGACACGACGGCCGGTCCGCGCTTGGCGGTGGCGGCGAAGAATCCCTCCCGGGTGTCGAGGCGCAGGCCGGCCTTGCGGGTGCCGGGATCCGGGCCATGGCAGTGGAAGCAGGCGTCGGAGAGGATGGGCCGGATGTCGTGGTTGAAGCCCACCGGTTCGGCGGCGCGAGCGGAGGCTCCAAGGAGGCCTCCGGAAAGGAGCGCGGCCAGAATCCAGGCCGAGGCCGAGACTGACCCGAAGAGGACACGCGCAGCGGAGTGGGATGGCTTCATGAGAACTGTTGAAGAGTCTAGGCAAGCCGACGATCCGGCGCTAGGCGCCATTCGACCGAGGACGAGTCCGCTCTGGCCACCCCGAGTGCAAGATCGGGGGAGTGGGGATGCGGGCGAATGAGACCCAGTGAGTGGATTGCCACTTGATCAACGAACGGTTTTCCGTACGTTCTTTAATCATGTTGAGTCTGTCGGCTACCGAAGCACGGGCTTCCCTGTATTCGCTCATGGATCAGGCGGCCGCGTCGCATGAGCCCATCCACATCACCGGAAAGCGCACGAACGCGATCCTCATGTCCGAAGAGGACTGGAGCGCGATCCAGGAGACATTGTTCCTGCTCTCGATCCCCGGCATGAGGGACTCCATCCGAGCGGGCATGGAGACGACGGTCGGCCGATGCTCCACCCGCCTGCCATGGTAGCCTGGCAATTGGTCTACACCAAACAGGCCCAGAAAGACGCCAAGAAGCTGTCCGCCAGTGGCCTTAAGTCCAAGGCGATCCAACTCTTGGAGATCCTCGCGGAGGACCCTTTCCGCAACCCTCCGCCGTTTGAAAAACTGGTAGGGGATCTGGCCGGCGCCTACTCCCGGCGGATCAACATCCAACACCGAGTGGTGTATCAGGTGTTCCCCGTCATCAAAACGGTGAAGATTCTCCGACTGTGGACTCACTACGAATGAGTGGGCAGGCCTTGCGGAAGACAGAGCCCGACCCATGGACCTCATGGACCTCTTGGACCTGGAAGTGAGTCCTGTGCGGGCAGCGCAGGCTGTTGTTTAGGGCTTCGGCGGGAAAGTCGCTGGATCGAAGGGCGGATGCGCCGGATCGTGGATGGGGCGGCCGGTGGCGTCGATGAGCGTCGGGGTCACCAGGACGAACAGTCGACTCACCTGGTCTTGAGTCTCCTCCTTGCGGAAGAACCCGCCGACGAGCGGCAGATCTCCGAGGTAGGGCACCTTATCGACGAAGTGCACCCGGTTGGTGAGCGCCCCCACATCGATGAGCACACTCTGCCCGTCCCAGATCCAGCTCCGCTCCCTGACCCAGACGAGGTTGGTTCGGACCAAAGGTCCGGAGGCTCCGTTCGAATCGGGCCTATCTCCATGAACTTGAACCATGGACGCGAAGACGGACAGCTCGATGGCCGGGTTCGAAACGGCAGGAATGACCTGAAGGGTTGGGCCCGCGTTCTTGCCGTCGATCACTTTGACATCCGACACCGAGATCTCAGCCCCACGGTTGGACAAAGTCGTCATACGCGGCGCGGTTAGGAAATCGATCCCATCGCGTTCCTCAAAGACCTTAATCAAACCACGGGTCGCTGCCGCCGTGAGCCGGACGGAACTACGGTTCGAGGAAAGCACGCCAACCAACTCCGGAGGCAGGGCGCCGCGGATGTGGACGAATCGCCCTTGGATATCAACTTGCAAAGGCGCATCGATGGCTGGGACGACGGAACTAGCGGCGGCCCGCAGGCTGTCCGGCGCAGCCGGCTCAACCTTGGGGGCGGAGTTTAATTGCGCGGCGGCGGCCGGGATGGGTTTCGAACTCGCCGTCGAACCACCCGCCGGGATGGCGTTCGGATCGGTCGGTGCCTTCGCTACCGGCGTGGGCGGAGCTGGGGTCTCGACCCGGGCGAAGCCCATCGGCAGGAACAGCGCGCCGGCCACGAGCACCGTCACACAGCCCACCCAGCCCAATCGGGCACTACGGGGTAATGGACGTTCCAACAACCGTCGAACTCGCGCCTCAAGCCGGCTGCCGGATTCGAGGACTCCGAGGAAGGCCATGGGCATCCGTGGGGGAACTGCACAGTAGCGGGCCACGGCGACCAGCGTGGCCGGGTAGTCGTCGGCACCCGGCTCCAGCATCACTGCCTCATCGACCGCGGCCTCGCGCAAGGACCGGATGCGGGCGTTGGCAAACCACACCAGCGGATTCCACCACCACGCGATCTGAACGCAAACTTGGAGCAAGTTCCAGGCGAGGTCCCACCGCTGCAAATGAATGAGTTCATGCCGAAGTACCTGCCGGAGCGACTCGGCTTCGATCTGCTCGCTGAGCCCCCGGGGCAGCAAGATCACCGGCCGGAACAGCCCACACAGCGCCGGCCCCTGCGCCGTATCGGTGAGGCGCAACCGCGGAAGCTTCGACCGCAGCCCCAGCCCGGCCGCGGTCTCGGCCAGCACTGTTTGCAAGGCCTCCGGTGCCTCGTCCGAATCCCGAACCTGTCGGGCCACCTCCCGGCTCCGCAACAGCACCCAGATTGCCCAGGCACCGCAACCGACGACCCAAACCAGCAGAAGCCCGCCGGCCAATTGGAGCTTCGGGTGTGCGGGCGTCGCGGTCTTCAGTCCGACCGGCCCGACAACTTGCGAAACCTCAGAGACCACGGTCGCTGAGCCCGCCGCCGCTCGGGGCACTCGCACCGCGGGAGTCACTAACCACGGCGCTGCCCAATAGGCGATGGCCGTGGGCGACAGCAGGTCGACGGGCAGCAGTAGTTTGATCACCACCAGCATCCACAACCCATGCCGCAAGGCCGCCCGGGCCCGGTGGCGAATTAGCCAATCTAGCCCGGACAAGACACCCACCAAGACGGCCAACTGCACGGACATGCTCACCGCCACCGCGGTGCTGGAAGTTCCGGTGTCGTTGAACCACAAAACAAAAGAGGAAAAAGAATCGGTGCTCATGGAACGAAGGAAATGGAGAGGGAGGAAAAGAATGGGAGGATTTCAACGAAGCCCGAGGCATGACGAATCACCCCCGGAGCCCCGCATCACGGCTTGGGAGTGGGCGACGGAGTTTTGGGATTTTTCGCCCGGGCGGTTTTGCGGCGGGCCGCGATGAGGGCCTCGAGCTGATCCAGCTGGCCCGAGTCGAGGCGCTCGGATTCGAGCAGGCACTGGACCATGGGCGTGAGCGCGCCATCGAAGGCGTTCTTCAGCGCATAGCGCAGTTCACCCAATTGGGCCTGTTGGCGCGACACCGCCGAGCGGTAGAGGGTCAGGTTGCGGAGCTTCTCGGAGGTGAGCAGCCCCTTGGCGGCCATGCGCTCCATCAGCGTACGAACCGTGGAGACCGACCAGTCGCGCTGGCCGGCTAGGTGCTCCTGGACGGTCGGTGCCGGGCAGGGCTCGAGACTCCAGACCGCCTTGATGACGGCCCATTCGGACTCCGTGAGTTCAGGCAAAGAGGCGTTGGTAATCATGTATGTCACCGTATCGCTACAAATGTAGCGATGTCAATTGCATTGTCGTTTTTAAACGACCCGATGGATCATAGGCCTCGAGGCAGGTCCTAGAAACGGCCTAAACCCACCGAATCCGATCGGGTTCTACACATGTCTACGAAGGTCTTCGTTGACTCTACGAAGAACCTCGTACAACTTCATCTCCAATGACTCAACAACACCGACGCCCCACTGAGGCGGAGTTGTCCATCCTGCGGGTCCTCTGGGCCAAAGGACCTTCCACCGTCCGGCAGGTGGTTGAGCGTTCCGAGCCGGGGACCGGTTACACCACCATCCTCAAGCTGCTGCAGATCATGACCGAGAAGGGCTTGGTCACACGGGACGACTCGCAACAAAGCCACGTCTTTGCCCCGTCGCAGCCCGAGGAGAAGACCCAACGGCAGCTGGTGGACGACCTGCTCGACCGCGCGTTCGGCGGGTCCGTCCAGAAGCTGGTGCTGCAGGCCCTCTCCGGCAGCAAGCCCTCCCGTGAAGAACTCACCGAACTGAGGAAACTCCTCAACACCCTCGACACCCGACGCCCATGAGCCCCTTCCCTTCCGACCTGTCGGCCCCCTGGATGATCCCCGCCGCCCTGGCCCTGCTGCATTTCCTCTGGCAAGGGGTCTTGCTGGCCGCCGGCCTCGCCCTGGCCCTGCGACGCCTCCGCAACGCCACCGCCTCCGATCGCCACGCGCTGGCCTGCACGACCCTAGCCCTGATGGCGATCGCGCCACTGGTGACGTTCTGGGTGCTGTGCTCCACCGGTCCCTCCATCGCGTCATCCGCAGCAGTGGTGGCACCGGCACTGTCCGCGACCGTGTCGGTCTTGGCCACCGGTTCTGCCGAGACCATCGCTCCGGGCTCCGCGACCCTTCCCGCGGCGCTCCTGCCGTGGACGCCTTGGATCACCGCGCTTTGGATGATAGGCGTGGCGGTTTCAGCACTGCGCCTGCTAGGCGGCGCGTGGCGGCTGCATCGATGGGCCACCCGCGAGACTTCGCCCGCACCCTCAGAGTGGCAGGAGTGCTGCGACTCCCTAGGTCGGCGACTGGGCCTCCGAAGCCAGGTCCCCCTGCGGGAGTCACCCCGCGTCCACGGGCCGCTCATCGTCGGGTGGTTCCGGCCGATGCTCGTGCTGCCGCTTGGAATGCTCCAAAGTCTGCCAGGCCTGCAAATCGAGGCGCTGCTGTTGCATGAGTTGGCCCACGTGCACGGGCGGGATCCGCTCATCCACCTGCTGCAGCGCGCGGTCGAGACCCTGCTCTTCTACCATCCGGCCGTGTGGTGGGTCTCGGAACAAATCCGCCGCGAGCGCGAACATCGTTGCGACGACCGTGTCTTCGAGGCCCAAGGCCAAGGGCACTCCCTGGCCGAAGCCCTGGTGACGTTGGCCGAACGGGCGTACACCGCCGAACCCCTCGCACTGGCCGCCACCGACGGCTCCGTGGCCTCCCGTGTCCGACGCCTGCTGCAAGGTCGGCCGCCCGGATCCACGGGGACCACCGCCTCTCGAAAGGGCTGGGTCCGGATGACCCTAATCTTGGGGGTGGTCGGCCTCGGAATCGCACTGGTTTCCATCGTCCTCGGCCCCCGCCTTTACGTCGCGACAGCCCGCCTGAGACTGGAATCACAGGATGACTACGCCCTGATGACGTCCATGCAGGCGATTCAATCTCCGTCAAACCTGACCTCCGTATCGGAGATCCACGAATTGCCGAAGCGATGGTCGTTGGACCCGGCTGCCTGCGTCGATCGCCTCACGGGCCGGATCCAGGTTTCGCAATACCGCAGTGCCCCAATCCTGGAGATCCACGTGGCGAGCGAAGATCCGAAACTGGCCGCCGACCTAGCCAACTTGCTAGCCACATTCGCGGTCGACAGGGACAGGAGGGACCAGCATGCAAACGCTATAGCGAGACTCAATTCGACCCTGAGAATCGCCAACGACTTGGCCGAAGCCAAAAAGAGGCTTTCCCACTCGACCACCAATGACGTCGACGGTGTCCTGGCCACCAGCCAGATCAAAGTCTATGAAGCCATGCTGGAGGGTGCCATTCGGGCCGATGCGGAGACCACTCTCTCCTCCCAAGCCGCAGTGCAGATCATCGATCCGGCCGTGCCGCCCACCCGACGCAGCCGCTGGAACGGGGGCGGGGGCGGTTGGTGACTTCCGGATCTTGGGCGAGCCGTCGACCAATGCGCTGGTCACGGGCCCTCATGCGGCCAGCCTGCTTACGGAACAGAATGCACGCCGCGAGGCAGGATTTTCGCCACGGCCGATCCGTCTCGTCGCCCGGGTTTCGCATGGTTTGGTTAACACGCGCGGCATCGCTGATCATTTCAACCCGGCGCACAAAATCAGCGGCCAAGATTCCCGGCTCGCGACCCATCCATCATGCCGGGCGGGACTTCAGGTGATTTGAGTTTTCTAAACTCCGAGTTTCAAAAACTCATTTAAACAGCCGCGCCGCGCTGAACCTCCGGAGTCATCGATTTCCACGACAGGGTCATCCCCTGCCCAGCCTTCCGCCGCGCAAGCCATTGGCCTATGCTCAGTGCCGATGTCCGAGGCCCCATTCAATACTGAGACCCAACGGTCCGCTGCCCCGACGGAAGTGCTGGGGTTGACGCGGGCGGAGTGGAAGAACACCGCCAAGGCTTGGGGGTTCGCCGAGGTGCACGCCAGCACGCTCTGGTACCAGCTCTATCAGGCTGGCCGGCGCGAGTTCCAGACTTCGGACCGATTGCCGCCGCGCTTCGTGGAGCGAGTACTGCGCGACCATCGCCTGCACTTCCCCCCGGTGATCCGGGAAACCCGCTCCTCCGACGGCTTCACGCGCAAGTACCTGCTTGGGCTGCCTGATGGCGAAGTCATCGAGACGGTGCTCATGCGCTACAGCGGCCGGACCACCGCCTGCGTGAGCTCGCAAGTCGGCTGCGCCATGGGCTGCGTGTTCTGCGCCACCGGGCAGCGCGGCTACACGCGCCACCTCACCGCCGGGGAGATCGTTGGCCAGGTGCTGCACGTAGACCAGGTGCTGCGCGAAACGGCTCCCCGCTCGGACCAACCGGAGTCCACAGTCCCTGCCCTAGCCAACCCGAATCACGCCTCGGTGTTCCACCGGCATGAGCGGCTGCGCAACGTCGTCTTCATGGGTATGGGCGAACCACTGCACAACTACGACGCCGTGATGCAAGCCATCGCCATCTTGCGGGATTCGGCCGGGCTATCGCTGGGGGCCGACAAGATCACCGTGTCCACCGTGGGCGTGGTACCGGGGATACGTCGATTGACCGCCGAACGCCAACCGGTGCGCCTGGCCGTCTCGCTGCACGGGGCCACCCAGGCCGAACGCGCGGCCCTCATCCCGGTGGCCCGTAAGTGGCCGCTCGACGAACTCATCGACGCCTGTCGCGAGCACACCACCACGCTGGGTTGCCGGATCTTCTTCGAGTGGACGCTCATAGAAGGCCGCAACGACGGCCCAGATCACGCCCATGCCCTCGGGCGCTTGCTCCAGAACATCCCGTCGCAAGTGAACCTCATCCCGCTCAATCCCACCGAGGGCTACGCGGGTCAACCCACGGGCGGGGCGGCTGCACGGGAATTTCAGGACATCCTGCTCACCTACGGACTACCCAGCACGGTGCGCCAGCGGCGCGGCATCGACATCGCCGCCGGCTGCGGGCAATTGGCGGCGATAACACCCTAATCCGGAACGATGCCCGGCCTTACCTGAGCACCTCCGAGGTAGGGCGATTTCTCCGAAAGCGCCGCTCCGGCGAACATGACATTGAAGCGCCAGTCTCCCTGGCTAGCACTCTATACAGCGAGCTCCACAGAGCCGGACCGCTCGGAGATCGGTCCCTACCTCGGAAGTCATTAGGCTTCATCCAGAGAGTCCTGCCACAAACTCAGCCTCGCCTGAGCACCTCCGAGGTAGGGCGATTTCTCCGAAAGCG
>CAJAHH010000138.1 GCA_903939515.1 uncultured Verrucomicrobiota bacterium | reverse complement strand
GTCAGCAACAGTTGGTTCTATCGATTCCTGGAAGAAAAACTCAGCCACTTTGCCCTCATCTGGATCGGCATTTTGGCCGCCAGCGACTGCGTTGTATTCATCGATGTCGGCGAACAGGCTCTGCGCGAACGCTTCGGCAAACCCGTGGGCGCCGTCCTCGCACCCGGCATCGCCTTCAAGTTGCCCCGCCCCATCGACCAGATCCACCGGCACCCCGTCTCCGAAATTCAAAGCTTCAACATCGGGTTCGTAGCCGACGAAAAACTAGAGAAGGCCAACACCATTCTCTGGACCAAGGCCCACTACAAAGAAGAGTTCAACCTCCTGGTGGCCTCCCGCGAGCAAAACATCGCCACTAACGCCGCCGAATCGGAGCAAATTGTCCCGGTGAACCTGCTCACCGTCAGCATTCCGGTGCAGTACCTCGTCAAGGACATCCGCGCCTGGTCCTACGGCCACAGCGAGCCCCAATTGTTACTCGAGCGCCTGGCCAATCGTGAAGTCGTCCGCTACATGGCGAGTGTGGACATTGAAACCATTATGTCCCACGGCCGCCAACAGGCCGCCCTCGACCTCAAAACCAATATCCAGGCCGCAGCCAACGAAGCCAAACTCGGCACTGAGATCGTCTTCGTCGGACTCCAAGACATCCACCCGCCCATCGGCACCAAAGAGCTGAAAGTTGCTGAGGCCTACGAAAAAGTCATCGGAGCCGAGCAAGAGAAAGAAGCCCGCATCCTCGAAGCCGATGCCTATGCGCTCGAGACGGTCCCCCTGGCCAAGGCCGCAGCGGCCAAAACTATTAACGAGTCCAAGGGTATCTCGGCCCAAAAGATCGCCGAAGCCTCCGGACGGGCCGCCCAATTTTCCTCCCAATTGCTCGCCTACCAGGCCGCACCCAAGGTCTTTACAACCCGCAATCATCTCGAAACCTTTGCCAAAGCCTCGGCCGGTTCCCGCAAGATCGTTATCCTTCCGACCAACACCCAAGACGTCATCCTCTTCAACATAGAAGACAAGATCCGCCAAGACTTGCTGGATGTGAACATCGAGCCCGTCAAAAAGGACGAACCCAAGAAATGACCCCGACGGGTCCCTAGGCAACCCCCCGCTTTTTAATCAATCTTCCCCCTCCCCTTCCCAAGATGAAGCCCCGTACCCCCACCCTGATCATTGGCGGATTGCTGCTGGCGATCTTCCTCTTCCTGCTGTTCGCATACCAGGTGCGCACCACCGAGGTGGCCGTCGTCACCACCTTTGGTAGCATCAGCGGCACACCCAAGACCGAGCCAGGCCTGTACTTACGCCTGCCCTACCCCATCCAGAACGTTTATAAGTTCGACCGCCGCCTCCAGAACTTCGAGCGCAAGTACGAGCAGAGCCTGACCCGCGACAAGAAATCACCGATCCTCTCGGTGTTCGTCGGCTGGCGGATCGCCGACGCCGAACTCTTTCTCAAGCGCTTCAATGGCGACCTCTTCCGCGCCGAGACCAGCCTCGAGAACGTGGTGCGTGACGCCAAGAACTCCGTCGTAGGCCGTCACGATTTCTCAGAACTCATCGCCCCCGACCCCAAGCAAGTAAAGTTCGAGGAGATTGAAAACGAGATGAAACTCGTCATGGCCGACACCACGCTCAAGACCTACGGAATCGCTATCGAAATCGTGGGCATCAAACAACTGGGCCTGCCCGAATCGCAGACCGCCAAGGTGTTCGAGCGCATGAAGGCCGAGCGCGAGCGACTCAGCAAGAAGTTCGTCGCCGAAGGCACTGCCGAAGCCATGCGCATCCGCTCCGAGGCCGAACTGCAGCGCGACACCACCCTCGCCGAAGCCCGCCGCAAGGCGCTCGTTCTGCGGGGTGAGGCCGAGGCCAAGGCCACTGAGTACTACAAAGTGCTCAACCAAGATGAATCGCTGGCCCGCTTCCTCATCTCGCTCAACAGCCTCGAAGCCAGCTTGAAGGATCGCACCACGCTCATCCTCGATGAGAAGACCGCCCCGCTGAACCTGCTCCGTGGCGATGCCGGGGCCACTGCACCTTCCAAAAACTGATCCCATGGCCGCTGCAAACACACCCTCCGGCAATCTGCGGCCCGACGGCCCCAGGATTTCGTCGGACGACGCCTCCAGCCAGGCGCTCTCCGAGGCCTTGGGCAGCAGTCTGGTCCTCATCCGCCTCCTCGGAGCCCTGCTGCTGGCCGCCTTCGTCTTTTCGTGCGTCTTCACGGTCAAGCCCAACGAGGTCGCCGTGGTGCTGCGCTTCGGCAAGCCCGTGGGCGAGGGTCGCGACATCCTCCGCACCAACGGCCTGCACTTTGCCCTGCCCTACCCCATCGACGAAATCGTTCGCATCGGCGTCGGCGACTCCAAAATCGTCCGAGCCACCAAAGCCTGGTACGCCGTCGATCCCGCCGCCGAAGCTGCCGGCATCACCGGTGCCCCGGTCTCCACCACGCTCAACCCTGCCTCCGAGGGCTACGTCCTGACCGGTGATGGCAACATCCTCCACGTCCGGGCCACCTTGCGCTACCGCATCAGCGATCCCGTGGCCTACACCTTCAACTTCGTGGCGGCCTCCAACACGGTGGAGAACTGCCTGAATAACGCCATCTACTGGTCCGCCGCCCGCACCAAGGCCGACTCCATTTATGGCGACATCGCCAGCTTCCGCGACTTGGTCAAGCAGCGGGTCAGCGACCAGCTTGCCCTCGCCAATCTGGGAGTCCTCATCGAAGGCCTCGATGTCGAGCGCGTCGCCCCGGGCTACGTGAAGGAATTCTTCGACGCCGTCATCACGGCCGGCCAAGCCCGCAGCAGCCGCATTAATGAAGCGCAGGGCGAATTTGATCGCGTCACCCGTGAAGCCAAGGGCGAGGCCGACCGCACCGTCTCCCAAGGACAGGCCGCGGCCGACCAGCTGGTGCAGGGATTGGCCGCTGAGGCCCGTTTCTTCCAAGACCAACTAGAAACCTACCGCCAGAACCCCGCCCTTTACCGCGATCGACTCCGAGTCGACACCATCACCCGCATCCTCACCAACTCACCCGACAAGTTCTTCCTGCCCTCACGGGCTGACGGCGAGCGCCGCGAAGTTCGCATCCAGCTCAATCGGGAACCCCAACCCCAGAAGCGTCCCGAGCTCGGGCGTTGATCTAGGAACCCCAAAACCCCTCCCTTTTCATCCATGCAAGTCACCAGCCTCCTGACCCTCGAGGAAGACGCCAAAAAGGACGCCGCCTGCGCGGACTGCGGTCATGACCACGGTGGTCTGGATCATTCGCACACCAACACCAAGCTCTCCACGACGCTCGTCGGACTGATCTTCGTGTTGAACTCCTTCGCGGTGGACTGGCTCTTTGATCGCGGCACCACCGTGGCGGCCTTCAGTGCCATGATCGGTGCCGTCATCCTAGGCACCCCCATCATGGTGGTGGCCTTCAAAGACCTCCGGAAAGGCCTGCTCTCCATTAACGAGTTGGTTGCTCTAGGCGTCTTGGCCTGCGCGGTCTCGGGCAATTACGGCATGAAAGGCGAGGGCTCTAGCCTCGCAGGCGGATTCCAAACCGCCGGCATTGTTGCCTTCTTCATGCTGCTGGGTGAGATCATCGAGACTCGCACGGCCGCCGGTGCCCGGGCTTCCATCCAATCGCTCATCAAGCTCACCCCGACCAAGGCCCGTCGGCTGTCCGGCGGAAACGAAGTCGAAGTGGCCGTGAGCGAACTCAAGGTCGGAGACATCATCCGCATCCGCCCAGGCGACAACATCGCTGCCGACGGCCAGATCGTCTCCGGACAAGGCTCCATCAATCAGGCCAACATCACCGGTGAATCGCTCCCGGTCGACAAGGGCGTGGGCGAAGCGGTCTTTGCCGGTACCATCAACATGAACGGCCTCCTCGAGGTCAAGGTCAGCAAGGCCGGTGAAGACACCACCCTGGGCCGCGTCCGCGACCTGATCTTGGCCGCCGAAAAGACCAAGTTGCCCTTCATGCGGATCATCGACCAGTACATGGGTTACTACACCCCGCTGGTGCTAATCATCGCCGCTCTTGTCTGGGGCTTCACCCAAGACCTCAACCGGGTGATCACCATCCTCATCGTGGCCTGCCCCTGCGCGTTCATCCTGGCCACCCCCACCGCGATGGTCGCCGCCTTGAGCGCCGCTGCCCGCTTGGGCATCCTCGTCAAGAATATCGCCGACCTCGAAGCCGCCGCACGCATCACGGCCTTCGTGTTCGACAAGACCGGCACCCTGACCACCGGACGTCTGGCCGTCAGCCGCCTCAACCCCCTCGACGGAATCGCCCCGGCCGAACTGTTGCGATGTGCCGCCAGCGCTGAGCAGTTTTCCAATCACCCCACCGCTCGCTCCATCACGGCACTGGCCCAGCAGGCCGGTGTGCCGCTGGCCCAGGTGAGCGACTTCAAGGAGACCGCGGGCAGAGGTGTCAGCGCGCTCATCGATGGTCAGCGCATCCTCGTCGGTCGCGCCACCTTCCTCAAAGACCAAGGCGTGTTGGGTGACCTCTTCGAGTCGGTGGATCTCGACGAGACCGCCGGATACAGCCTCCTCTTCGTGGCCCGTGATGGGCACTGCATCGGATGGGTCGGCCTCCAAGATCAAACCCGTCCGGAGGCCGCAGAAGCCCTCGAACAACTTCGGGCTTCGGGCATACGCCGCATCACCATGGTGAGCGGTGACCGCCGCCCCGTGGCTGAACGCGTCGCCCAAGAGATTGGCGTGACTGAAGTGGTGGCCGAATGCCTCCCGCAAGACAAGGTCGAGTACGTGCGTCAAACCAAGGCCAAGGGCCACCGCGTGGCGGTCATCGGCGACGGCGTCAACGACGCACCGGCGCTAGCCTCGGGCGACATCAGCATCGCCATGGGAGCCGCCGGCAGCGAAGTGGCCATCAACTCGGCGACCATCGCCCTGATGAACAACGATCTCCGCCGACTGCCCTTCCTCATCCGCCTCAGCCGCATGGCTCGCACGGTCATCAACCAGAACTTCCTCGTCGGCGTCGTCTTTATTGTCGGCGGTATGGCCGCTGCATCCTTCGGGTACCTCAACCCGATCGTTGCTGCCATCTTGCACAATGTCGGATCACTCTTTGTGGTCTTCAACAGCGCCCGCCTGGTCCGCCAGGGCGAAGAACTCGAGCCCTTCGTCCAAGGCGACGACGCCGCCAACCCGAGCACCGGAACCCCCGCCCCGCAGGCCGCCTGACCGGGATGCCCTCAGTGACACGGCGGTCTCTTTTAAAGATACGCCGGCCGCCTCAAACTCCTCTCGCCCCGTTCCCTCACCCGCTTACGCCTCATGAACCCTCCCTCCCCTTCCGGCCGAGCGTCCGCTGAGCACCCCAGCGACGAGGTCGTCGTCCGGGCCACGGGTCTGACCAAGGTGTTCAAAGACTTCTGGGGTCGGCCCAAGGCGCGGGCCGTGGACAACGTCGATTTTGAGATCCGCCGCGGCGAAGTGTTCGGCCTCCTCGGGCCCAACGGTTCGGGCAAATCTACCACTATCAAGCTGCTCCTGGGCCTGCTGTACCCGACTAAGGGCCACATCACGGTCTTCGGCCAGTCGCCGCGCGATGTCGCCACCAAGGCCCGCATCGGCTACCTGCCCGAAGAGAGCTACCTCTACCGGTTTCTCAATCCGGCTGAGACACTCGATTTCTTCGGCAGCCTCTTCCAAATCGATTCGGCAGAACGCCGTCGCCGCGCCGAGCAGCTCATCGAGATGGTAGGCCTGAACCAGGCCCGGTCGCGGACCATCGGCGAATTTTCCAAGGGCATGCAGCGCCGCATTGGTATCGCCCAAGCGCTCATCAACGACCCTGACTTGGTCATTCTCGACGAACCCACCGCGGGCCTCGACCCGCTGGGCTGCCGCGAAGTCAAAGACCTGATCCGGGCCCTCGCCCAACGGGGCAAGACGGTTATCTTGTCCAGCCACCTGCTCAGCGATGTCGAAGATGTTTGCGACCGCGCGGTGATTTATTACGGCGGACGCATTCAAGCTCAGGGCCCGCTGCATGAGTTGCTTGCCAAGCCCGACTCGGTGCGCATTACCGCCCCCGTCCTCTCCCGCGAAACCACCGAGAAGGTGCTCAACCTCATCCGAGCCGAGGTGGGCGATACCGTCCGCCTCGAAAACCCAACCCAAAACCTAGAATCGTACTTCCTCGGAGTAGTTGAAGCGGCTCGCCGTCAGGCCGAGACCAGCGGGGCCACGAGCGGCAATCGGGTGGCCGAATACCTGCGGGCACCCGGAGATTCGGGCACCCATTCTGGCACTCATCAGGCTGACTCGGTGCTCGATCGCCTGTCGCGGCCGACAGAGTCGGCGGCTCCCCTCGTGTTGGAGGTCGCCGCTCCAGCCCAGCCCTCGACCGAGGCGGTGCTCGAATCGCTCGTCCGCCACGAGGCTCCCGCGCCCCAAGCACCGGCCTCCAGAGCTTCCACTGTTTCGGCCCCATCGACCTCAACAGCCTCACCCGTTTTGCCAGCCAAGACAGTCGCCCCGGAACCGGCAAAGCCCGTCGATCTTTCCAAGGCCAACGACGCGCTCTCCGGACTCCTCGGTGGCAACAAAGGCGATAAGAAGTGACCTACCATGACCCGTCGCTTTGAGGTTTACCGCAACGCCGATCGGCAGTTGTTGGCCATTCCCCTGGGGTTTTCCTGGGCGGCAGCGGTCTTGGATTGGCTCTGGGCCTTGTGGCTCCGACTGCCCCAGCTCGGCATCGTTTTCCTCATCCTCAATCTCGTCAGTAGTGCGGTCCTCTACGCCAATCGGGCCGGCTGGAAATCGTACCTGCTGAGCCAAGTGGTTCAGGGAATTGTCATCGGTTTTTCTGCCCGCCGCTTCCGAGAACTGTCGGCCGAGCGCCAGGGCTATGCCTACCTCTGCACTGTGCCTGCCCGCAACGCGGCAGAAGCGGTGGCCAAAGTCCTTCAAGTCGGAGGAGTTCCCCTGCCGGAGTGGAAAGGACGCCATCTGGCCGGCGTGCCTGACCTCGTCCCCAAGCCCCTGCGCCCCTTGTTGGCCGTGGCATTGTTGACCATTAAGGCGGCCTTTCGCTACCGCCTGGTTATTACCCTGCTCGGCCTGCTCATCGCCCTGGTGTTCATCCTGCCCAGCGCCATCAAGCACGACGGTTCGGCCCAAGGATTCACTCAGATTCTCATTACCTACACCCTCAGCGCCATCACAGCCCTGCTCGGGTTCACCACCCTCTGGATCGCCTGTGGCACCTTGGCGCGCGACATCGAAGAGATGCAGCTCTTCCTCATCGCCTCCAAGCCCATCCCTCGCTGGCAGATCTGGCTGGGCAAGTGGTTCGGCATCATGGTCGTCAATCTGGGCATGCTGGCCATCTCCGGCTCAGTTGCCTACGGGCTGCTGCAATTACGCACTGGCGAACTCTCCGCAGAGCAGCAACTAAAACTACGCAACGAAGTCTTGGTTGCCCGCGCCGGAGCCCGGGAACCCGCGGTCGATCTCACCCAAGACATCCAGGCCCTCCTCAAGGAACGTCTCAAAGACGCCGCCGCCGCTGCCTTGGATCCCGCCTTTGTCCGCAAGCAAGTCGAAGAAATGGTCAAGGCCCGGCAGCAAGTAGTCCCGCCCGGGATGCTGCGCCGTTGGGAAGTTCCTCTTGGGGCCGACGCCAAACAGCGCCTCGCTGGCCGCCCCCTCTTCATCCGCGTCAAATTCTTCACCACCCAATACAACTCCGAAGGCACCTTGCACCCCGCCTATTGGGAAATCGGCCCTCCGGGTGGTCGACGACTACGCCTGGAGAACTCGTTGCCAGCCGAGTCGTTCGTCGAATTCGGGCTCGACCCGAGAGCCACAGCCGAACTCATTAACGCCCAAGGCGTTTTGGCCGTGGACTTCCAGAACTGGACCCAGCAGCCCCTGCTCTTCCCGCTGGATGAAGGCATGGAGGTCCTCTTCCACGAGGGCGGGTTCGCGCTCAACTACGCCCGCGGTCTGATGATCATCGCCTTTTGGTTGGGCTTGCTCACGGCTGTCGGCCTGGCCTGCTCCAGCTTTCTATCCTTCCCTGTGGCCTCCTTCTGCTCCATCGCCCTGCTCGTGCTGGGGCTCTCGAGCAACACCCTCAAGCAAGTCGTCGATCAGGGCGGCATTGTGGGCGTCAACAGCGAGAACGGAATGGTCACCGAGAACACCCTAATTAACCAAGTCAGCGTCGCCGTGTACGGGTCGGCCAAGCAACTCATCGACCAAGTCAGCGGCTACTCCCCCATTTCGAACCTGAGCACCGGCCGCAGCATCACCTGGCTGGAGCTCATGCGCGCCTTCGTCGTCATCAACGTCCTGGTTGGCGGCGGCATATCGATCGTCGGCATCGTGGTGCTCACCCGCCGGGAACTCGCAGCCCCCACCAAGTTCTGATGACTCTCCGAAAGGCCATCCTCTCCGTCGTCATCATCGCGGCGTTCATCGCTTCCCACTTCATCCAGGGAAGCCTCAACCGCGACCGCGAAACCTTCGGCCTCACGCGCACGGCCATCATTAGCAACGCCCCACCAATCTTGGCCTTCACCACAGTGGCCTTGGGTGGCTTCCGTGGGCTCATCGCCAACACCCTGTGGATCCGAACCACCGAACTGCAAGAAGACGGCAAGTATTTCGAAGCCGTTCAATTGGCCGACTGGATCACCAAGCTCCAGCCCCATTTCACCAGCGTCTGGGTGCACCAGGCTTGGAACATGGCCTACAACATTTCGGTGAAGTTCCCCAACCCGGAAGACCGTTGGCTATGGGTGCAGCGGGCCATCGAACTGCTGCGCGACGAGGGCATGCGCTACAACCCGCATGAGGTGCTGATGTACCGTGAACTGGGCTGGATCTTCCAACACAAGATGGGCGCGTATCTGGATGACGCCCACATGACTTACAAAGCCCGGTGGGCCCGGCAGATCGAAGACGTGATCCCCGGTGGCCGGCCCGACTACGCGACCCTGCTCAAGCCCGACACCGCGGCCGCCAGCAACCGGGTGGCGATCATGGTCAACAAGTTCAAGTTGGTGCCCGCCATCATGAAGGAGGTCGACGACAAGTACGGCCCGCTCGAGTGGCGCCTGCCCGAGTCACACGCCGTGTATTGGGGCTACCGCGGCCTCGGCGAATCCAAGAAGGAGGCCGATCGGGCTCCCCTGCGGCGGGTGGTGTTCCAGTCCATGCTCACCGCCTTCCAGCGCGGGCGGCTGTACACCAACATCGCCACCCGTTCCATCGAACTCGGGCCCAACCTCAACATCGTGGCCAAGACCAGCAAGGCCTACGAAGACATGATGGCCGGCGACGAGAAAATGGCTGACCACTTCGCCAAGGGTCACAAGAACTTCCTGCGCGACGCCGTGTACTTCCTCTACACCGCCAACCGCGAAAAGGAAGCCGCCCAATGGTGGGCTTACTGCCAGAAAAAGTACGCCGACCAACTCGGAGACCAAGCTGGTATGAGCCTAGAGACCTTTGCCGTCGCCAAGGTTTCTGAAGACGCCAACGAAACCTCCACCGACCGCATCAAAGTCATCATCACGGGCCTCTTGGCGCAGGGTTTCTTCAGCCTGGGCAACGGCGATGAAGACCGGGGTGAATCGATGATCCGACTGGCGACCAAGGTCCACGCCAACTTCGAAGCCCGCACGCCCAACAAGAGCATGCGTCAGCGCCTGGCCATCGCCTCGCTCAACGACTACAAGCTCGAGGTCCTGCGCGACATGCTCGCCCCGGCCGAAGACGTGAACCCGCAGTTCCAAAACACCCTGCGCACCCGCCTGAACCTCCCCGCCGATTTCGGTCGCCCCCCGGGCACCAACGCCCCCGCCGCCCCCACAGTTCCGATGGCTCCTGCGGCCCCGACCAGCCCAACACCGCCCAAGCGCTGAAGCGCTCCGCCGCAACCGAGCAGACAGCCGCAGTCGAATTGCCCCAACGGGACAACACATACCAGCCCTGAGCAAAGCCTAGGTTGCAGCATTCCGAGTCATCACCCGGCACATCCCCCGACGGACCGCTCGGAGAGCGGTCCCTACCCAACACCGCGGTCGCAAGATCAACCCAACAATCCCAACTCACGGAACAAACCCGACAGCACGAGCTAGGCACCGCTGCTCTGATAGGGGTAGGGATGGCCGTTGCCGACCACCCCTCCCTCCGAACCGGACTGGCGGATTTCCCGCATCCGGCTCTCCAGTCGGTGAGTCACCCGCTTGCGGCGGGACTGGTGCGTTTGGCTTGGGCTAAGGCGTATAGAGAGATTAGCCCGAGC
>CAJAHH010000137.1 GCA_903939515.1 uncultured Verrucomicrobiota bacterium | reverse complement strand
TTGGGGTGTTCGCCTCCAAGGCTCGCTCCGGCCTGACACCGCTCCGCTCGGTTTTTTGTGGGCTCCGCGGCATCGGGCCTCCGGTCGCTGAGTAGGCTCTGAGGAGGATTAGCTTTCGCGCTTTGCGCGAGGGGCTTGAGGGTGTTCGCCTCCAAGGCTCGCTCCGGCCCGTTCCCGCTGCTGTACCGGGTGGGGCAAATCCAATGCGGGTCCGGTGTGGACAATCGGCGGGATCTTGTTCTCATCTGCCTACTCCCAGATCGGACCCTTATTCCATGAAACCTCGGATCAATCTCCATGCCCGCGCGGCTTTCACGCTGATCGAACTCCTGGTTGTCATTGCGATCATAGCCATTCTGGCCGGTATGCTTCTTCCTGCCCTGGGCAAGGCTAAGGCGAAGGGGGAGACCATCGCGTGCATGAATAATCTGAAGCAAATCGCGCTCTTCATGCAGTTGTACACGGATGACAATCAGGAGGTGTTTCCGGGTCACCGGAATGGAAACTTAACTACGTCGGATGAGCTGCCTTCTCGGACGAATTGGTGGGGTACGGCGATGGTGGGTTATGCCAAGGGGCAATCGAATTACTTCCGCTGCCATGCGCTTAAGGGCAAGCGCAAGGATGCGGGGATTAGTTGGTCGTGGAAGTTCGACAGCCACCTGGTGGGCTATGGTTACAATGCATTCTTTCTAGGGGTGCACCCCTACGACTCCCACGAGGCGGCGGGTCTCTCGACGACGAAGTGGTTCAAGCGGTCGTCGATTGTGAATCCCTCCCAGAATCTGGTGGTGGGCGACACCATGCCCAAGCCCGATTTGACCTGGAGCAGCAGTCTGTGGTGGCCCAGTTCTGGGATGACTCCGGGTCGGGGCAACACGTACGAAGGCATTGACGACAACCGCCATGGGCGCCGCGGTAATGTGGTGTTCAACGATGGCCATGCCGAGACGCGCCGCAGTGCCAATATCAATCCGCCAGATGATCCCATCAAAGGTGGGGCCAATCAGTTCCGTAATGCGCTCTACTGGGATCCGCTGCAGCGCAAGGGTACTGCCGAATAGGCACGATCCGAGGGGTAGGCTGGGTGGAACCGCTCGGAGGCTCCGCTCTTAGATTAGATTTTATTGGCGAAAGCTGAACTGGGTTCGAGGGCCAAGCCCGAGCTTCATTGGGCTTCAAAGCCCTGAGGCTGTGATCCAGTCTATCGCTGTGAGCGATGTTTCCACCGAGTCTGCCCGAGCCCGCCACGCGTGTTTGGCGGCGGAGATTTTGGCCCATGACCGGGCGTATTATGTTCTGTCGGCGCCGACTGTCACTGATCTCGAATATGACCTTCTGTACCGGGAGCTCCAGCAGTTGGAGTCGGCTCATCCGGAACTGATCACTCCCGAATCCCCCACCCAGCGCGTGGGCGGTGCGCCGTCCGAGGGCTTTGCCCGTGTAGAGCACCAACGGCCGATGCTTTCTCTGGAAAAGGTGCTGGCCTCCGAAGAGCCCTCCTCGGTCGAAGAACCGGATCGCGAGCGTCGGGTTCGTTTGCAGGACGAAAACACGCTGGCTGCCTTGAGTGCCTGGTATGCTCAGGTTTGCAAGACGCTGGGTCGGAACGCAGTGCCGCTGATCATGGAACCCAAGGTGGATGGGGTTTCGCTCAGCCTTCATTATCGATGGGGTAAATTAACTTTAGGAGTGACCCGGGGCGATGGGCGGTTCGGCGACGACATCACAGCCAACTTGCGCACTCTTCGCTCCATACCGCTTCAGTTGGAGACCTCGAACCCGCCCGAATGGATTGAGATCCGAGGCGAGGCGTACATGACGCTGGAAGACTTTGGTACCATGAATGCGGGGCTGGCGGCGGCGGGCGAAAAGGTCGCGCCCAATCCCAGGAATGCGACCTCCGGATCGCTGAAGCTGCTCGACCCAAAGATCGTGGCTCAGCGACCCATCCGTGCTGTCTTCTATGCGGTGGGTGTGAGCGAAGGCATTCGTTTTGAAAGTCATTCGGACCTGTTGCGGCAGTACCAGGCTTGGGGAGTTCCGGTCCAGGGCTGTTGGTGGACGGGTGGCGGGATGGACGAGTTGCTCGGTCTCTACCGGAGCAACGTCGTGGCGGGATACGATGAAGACCGGGACCTGCGCCGCCAGTTGCCCTACGAAATCGATGGCGTGGTCATTAAGGTGGATCGTTTCGACGATGCCGCGCGGATCCCGGACAAGCGCCGCTCGCCGGGCTACGCCATTGTCCACAAGCCTGTGCCGTGGATCACGCCGGCTCAAACGCGGCTTTTGGCCATCACCGTGCAAGTGGGACGTACCGGTGTTCTGACGCCAGTGGCCGAGTTGGAGCCGGTGTTCGTTCAGGGATCAACCGTGGCCCGGGCCACATTGCACAACGAGGACGAGATCCGCCGAAAGGACATCCGCATCGGAGACGCTGTTGTGATCCGCAAAGCAGGCATGGTCATTCCCGAAGTGGCCGAAGTCTTGATTACGCTGCGTGCGCCTGGGGCCGAGGTGTTCGACCTGGTTCGTCATGTCGGGGGGCGATGCCCGGCCTGTGGCGGACCCATCGCTAAGGAGAAGGTTTCAGATGGAGAGAAGGACGAGGTGGCTTGGCGTTGCCAAAACGTGGCGGCTTGCCCGGCGCAGTTGACCCGTCGCGTGGAATACTTCGCCCAGCGCAAGGCACTGGATATCGAGTCGTTGGGTGGGATCGTGGCCGAGAAACTGGTGGAACGGGGCTGGGTTCGTGATCCGCTTGATTTGTTCGACTTGAGTGCGGAGCGCCTGGCCACGCTGAACCTGGGCACCGATGAGGATCCGCGCATCTTTGGTATCAAAAATGCCACCAAAGTTGTGGCGGCGTTGGAGCGGTCGCGTACCGCGCCGTTGCACCGTTGGCTGCATGCACTGGGAGTGCCATCGGTGGGCGAGACCATGGCCTACGAGACCGCGCGCCTTCATGAAGATCTGGGGCAGGTAGCCCGCTCGGAGATCCTGGCGGGCATCGTCCGATTGGGGCGATTCTACGACCAACTCTCCGACTCCTCACCGTCCTTGGCGGCCCCGGACTCGTCGGAGCGGGAGCGTCGCCGCGACGAGTACGAGCGGCTCAAGGGCGACATCCGCGATCAGGGAGATCGATTGGTGGAGCTGGGCGCCGCCGAGGCCAATGCCCGTTGGACTCAACTGCGGCAGAAGGGCAGTTCGGCGGTGCCCGAATACGTCACTCGCATCGAATACGGGGCGGCAGGAGCGCTGACCGCGTATCTCGAGTCTGAGACCGGTCGCCGGACCCTCGAGCGCTTGAGTCAATTGGGCATCCAGCCCAAGACCGAGCGGGCTGCCTCAGGTTCGGGTTCGGCCTCGGGCTCCATCGCCGGCAAGACCTGGGTGTTGACCGGAACACTGCCCACACTCGGTCGCGACGAGGCCTCGGCGATGATCCGGCAATCGGGTGGCAAGGTGGCCTCAGCCGTGAGTCGCAACACCGATTACCTGCTGGCCGGTGAGAGCGCCGGCTCCAAGTTGGATAAGGCCCGGGAGCTGGGAGTCGCCATCGTGGATGAGGCCGGCTTCCTCAAGCTGGTGCGCGGCGGTTGAGCCGGCCGGATCATTCGGAGTGCGACCTCTGAGGGTTTGCTGACTTGGGCAATTGCTTGGAGGCCGCCGCTGCCGCCAAGCGCGGGGCGAGCAGGGTGGCGGTCCGTGAAAAGACCTCCGGTGGCACCCCCAGTGCCTGCTTCAAGGCGATGTCCCGGTCCCAGGTATTGGTGACGCTGTCGATGCGCACGGCCTGGGCGGCCGTCAGGCGATTGCTAAAAAGCCAGGGTGATACCAGAGCGGTGTTGATGAGGGGGAAATCGGATCCGTAGCACAGCCGTCCGTCAAATTCCGTGCGGGTCAGCGCCTCGCCGAGGTAGCCCAACTTGTTGGCCTGCGTGAGCGAGGAAATCTCGGAATAGAGGTTTGGAAACTCAGCCATCATTCGAGCCAGGCGATCGGTTTGCCGCTCGCCGTCGAGGTTTCCGGTGGAGGCGATGTGGGCCGCGATGACGGTGACACCCAGTCGGAGGGGCAGTCGCAGCCGTTCGGGATCGCAAAGCTCATCCTGCGCATGGGTGAAGGAGCGCTCTTGGCCGGTGTGGGTGAGCAGTGGTAGTTGGTGCCGTTTGAGATGCTCGTAGAAGGGGATCAATCGCTCGTCGGCAGGATTGATGCGCATAATGCTCGGAATCCATTTCACCAGAACCGCGCCCTGGGCTGCACAGGCATCCATGCGCGCCAAGGCGTCTTGCCGATACGGGTTGATGGAGGCGCCGAAGAGCAGTTGAGGGTACCGGGCGACTTCGCGGGCCAAGAACTTATTCGGGACGTAGACCTCCGTTGACTCAAGATCCAGTCGTCCGTGTTCATCGACCGCCCCATCCATAGCCAGGACCACGGCCTGATGGATCGATGTGCTTTGGGCAACTTGTGCGGCGATTTGCCCCACCAGCCACGCGTCCCCGTTCTGGGAGAGTGTTTGGCGCGTGGCACCGAATGCCTTCAGGTAGGTGCTAAATTTCCAGCTGTTCTCTAGGTCTTTGGAAATCCGACACCCACTGCCACCGGCGCCGATGCCTGCGGTATGGGCGTGGAGATCGATCAACCGTGTTGCCGGCAGAGGAGCCGTGGGACGGTAGGGTCGATGCGTGGTCAGTACAGACGAGAGGCAGAAAGCTGAAGCCAGTACCGTCACGAGGATCAAAGCCCACCAGCGACCCCAACGTTTGCGGCCGATTCTGTTGGTGAGGTTTTTGAGAGAAGCTTGATCCGGTTGAAGCGGAGTTCTTCGGAACAGGGACATTCGAGGGGCTTTTAGTAGACCTGGTTTGAACCAACGCTCGTTCATGACGCCAACACTGCTCGTCGATCAACACGCCCCGTGAATCGAAAGTTTCGCTGGCAGAGATCGGGTAAACCGATGTTTGCACTGCGCCGGGTTGTAATTGCCCGGATTGCCAGGATGTGAATCGCACCGGCGACCGGAGCAGGGCCGGGTCTATGGCCGAGGCTTGCGCCCGTAGCCCCAAATGAGCCAGGCACCAACTCCGATCATCAGCGTGAGCCACCAGAGGTAGCGCAATTCACGAGCGGCCATCTCAGCGAGGCGGGCGGCCCGCGGAAAGATCCAGATGAGCATTAGCCCCAGAGCGACCAAACACAGGGCTTGGATGGCGGCACGGCGGCGGGAGGTCACGGTGTCGATGGGGTTTCGGCGGGGCTCAGTGGCAACAGGAGGCCGGCCGCGTTGTGCTCGGACGGTGGGGGGATGACCATCGGTGAGCGGCCATTCCAACGCTCCACAATCTTCCAGCGCAGGAACGACGGGCTGAGCCGAAGGGCGTCACCGCGCACCCGGATGGCCTCGGCCTCGCCCCTGGCGCTGATGACGGCCGTTTCGGCCTCGATCTGCGTCTGGACTTGGGTGAAGCGGGCCTGGTTGGCCTGCTGTTCAGCC
>CAJAHH010000136.1 GCA_903939515.1 uncultured Verrucomicrobiota bacterium | reverse complement strand
GGCGGGCTTCGTGAGCCTCTCGGGCGATTTCGGTGTCCGCAGATTGGCCGGTGCCACGGCCGTCCAGGATGAGTTGTTGATCGTTTCCAACCAGGCGGCCGCCTCGCTGACGGCGGGTACGGCGGTACGCGCCGGGGTGAGCAACGCCACGGTGGCGGTGATGATCCGCGGCGATCAGAAGATGGCGCTGCAAGCCACCGGAGCCGTCGACCTGAGCCTGGGCAACGGGTTCCCCAGCGCCAGCGCAACCGCGGTGGGCGTGACCTTCAACAATACAGGAACTGACATCGTGAACCGTACGGTGACGGTGACGGTGGGGGATGTCTCGGTTTCAGCGCCGTTGAACGTGAAGAACGGCCAGGCGGCCTTGGTGGTCACCGGCCTACAAGCGCAGGTGGCGGGCTTTGTGAGCCTGTCGGGTGATTTCGGTATCCAGAGGACGCCGGGGGCGACGCCTGCTCAGGATGAATTGCTGATCGTGTCCAACCAGGCTGAGGCCTCGTTGACGGCGGGCACCCTGGTGCGGGCGGGTGTCAGCAAGGCCACGGTGGCGCTGATGATCCGCGGGGATCAGAAGCTGGCTTTGCAGGCCACGGGTGCGGTCGACCTGAGCCTGGGCAATGGCTTCGCCAGCGCCAGTGCGAGCGAGATCGGTGTCGCCTTCAACAACACCGGTGCCGATGTGGATCGTACGGTTTCCGTATCCATCGGTGAAACCACCATTGCCGCGCCGCTGCGGGTGGCCGACAAGACCGGCTCCCTGACGGTGACCGGATTGACGGCGACGGTGGGTGGCTTCGTGACCCTCTCGGGCGACTTCGGCATCAAGAAGACCTTCGGAGCCACAGCGGCTGACGAAGAGTTGTGGGTGGTTTCGACCGGTGCGGCCGCCTCTCTGAACGCCGGTTCAGCCATCCGGGCCGGGGTCAAGGATGCCTCCCTTGCGTTGTTGATTCGTGGTGACCAGAAGCTGGCGATGCAGGCTTCGGGTGCGGTGGATCTGGTGCTGGGAGCCGGGTTCGCCAGCGTCTCGGCCACCTCCGTGTCGGTGGTGTTCAACAACACCGGGGTCGACCAGGACCGTGTGTTGGCTGTGACTCTAGGCACTCAGACGATCAGTGCGGCGCTGAAGGCGGTCGACAACACCACGGCGGTGTTGATGGAGGGAATGAGCGCCCAGTTGGGCGGCTTTGTAAGGCTTGCGGGCAACTTCGGCTTCCGGAAGCAAGGCGATGACATCCAGGTAGTAGCCCAGGGTGCGAGTGCGCTGTTGACCGCCGGGGGTGTCGAGGTGGGCGTGACGAGCGCTGAATTGGCTCTATGGCTAACAGCCAAGGGCGGGGTGCAGTTGCAGGCCTCGGGCACACCGGTGCTGACCCTGCCGACCACTTTCGCCTCGGTCTCGGTCGCGAAGGTCACCGTGGCCTACAACAACACCGCCGACGCGGTGGATACCCGAGTGACGGTCGGGGCGGTGAGCGCTCCGTTGAAAGTCGACGCTAACACGGCTGCGGTGGTGGCGATTGGGTTCGAAGCGTCGTTGGGTGGATTTGTGACACTGAAGGGTGACTTCGGGTTCTCGAAGACAGGCAATGACATCCATGTGGTGGCCCAAGGGGCGAGTGCGCTGTTGACCGCCGGGGCGGTCGAAGTGGGTGTGAAGGGGGCTGAGTTGGCGCTCCTGTTGCCGGCCCAGGGCGGAGTGCAGTTGCAGGCTTCGGGTACGCCGGTGCTGACCCTGCCCACCGCCTTCGCCTCGGTCTCGGTCGCGAAGGTCACCGTGGCCTATAACAACACTGCCAACGCGGTGGATACCCGATTGACGGTCGGTGCGGTGAGCGCGCCGTTGACGGTCGGAGCCAATACGGCCGCGGTGGTGGCGACCGGGTTCGAGGCGTCGTTGGGCGGGTTCGTGACGCTGAAGGGCGACTTCGGGTTCTCGAAGACAGGCAATGACATCCAAGTGGTGGCCCAAGGTGCGAGCGCGCTGCTGACCGCTGGGGGTGTGGAGGTGGGCGTGACGGGGGCGGAGTTGGCGGTGATGCTGCCGGCGCAGGGTGGAGTGCAACTGCAGGCCTCGGGTACCCCTGTGCTGACCTTGCCCACCGCCTTCGCCTCGGTCTCGGTCGCGAAGGTCACCGTGGCCTATAACAACACTGCCAACGCGGTGGATACCCGAGTGACGGTTGGTGCGGTGAGCGCGCCGTTGAAGGTCGGAGCCAATACGGCCGCGGTGTTTGTGAGCGGGTTCGAGGCGTCGCTGGGTGGGTTTGTGACACTCAAGGGCGACTTCGGGTTCTCGAAGGCGGGCAACGACATCCAAGTGGTGGCCCAAGGTGCGAGTGCCCTATTGACCGCCGGGGGCGTCGAAGCCGGTGTGAAGGATGCGGAATTGGCGCTGCGGCTGCCGGCCCAGGGCGGGGTGCAGTTGCAGGCCTTGGGCACTCCGGTGCTGACGTTGCCCACCACCTTCGCCTCGGTGTCGGTGGCGAAGGTTACCGTGGCCTACAACAATACCGCCAATGCGGTGGATACCCGTCTGACGGTCGGTTCGATCTCTGCCCCGCTGAAGGTGGCGGGCAATGTCGCCCAGATCTCGTTGAGCGGCTTCCGGGCGAGCGTGGCCGATTTCGTCAGCCTTTCCGGTGATCTCGCCCTCCAAAAGGATGCCTCCGGCCGAGTGTTGGCGGTGGGCCAGGGTATCAGTGCCTCGCTCGAGGCGGGTTCGGCCTATGTGCGGGTGGTGGAGGCCGATCTCGGTCTGCGGATCGCCGGCGGCGCGGTTTCGTTCGAAGTCTCGAAGGGACGCTTCGAAGCGGGTCTGCCGGGCTTCGCCGAGATCACGTCCAGCGCTGTTCAGGTCCGCTACAATGCCGCGTCGGCCGCGGGTGTGGTGGCTGGCGATGAGATCGTCGTGGGCGATCAGAGCTATCGCTTCACTCAAGCCATGGCTCCGGGCGAAGTGGCCTTCTCGGTGACCGGAATCCGGGCCACCTTGGGCGGCTTCGGTCGACTCGGTGGTGACTTCGGCTTCAAGAAATCGGGTAGCGACCTGACCGTGGTCGCATCAAAGGCCTATGCCTTGGTGACCGCGGGTGCGGTGGAGGTTGGGGTGACCGACGCTTCGCTGGCCCTGCTGTTGCCGGCCAGCGGAGGTCTGGTGTTCCAGGCCAGTGGCTCGCCGAAGTTGACCTTGCCGGGCGTCTTCTCCGGCATCCAGGTCGAGAAGGTGTCGGTGCTCTACAACAACACTACTGCGGACCGTGAGGGGTTGACCCTGGAAGTGGGAGACGTGCGCGCCTCGCTGAGCGTCCAGGCCAATACCATCGCCGTGTCGGTCACGGGATTCGAGGCGGTGCTCACAGACTTCGTCCGCATCCGCGGGAATCTAGCCTTCCAGAAGCAAGGCGACTCGATTGCTGTGGTCGGGGCTGGTATCGAGGCCGTGCTGACCGCCGGTGAGTTCCAGGCGGGTGTCACGGGTGGCTCCTTCGGCCTGCTGCTGCCGTCGAGCGGCGGCGTCATCCTGCAGGCCAGTGGCACACCGGTGCTCCGGTTGCCCGGTGCGCTGGCTGAGGTCTCGATGAAGCAGGTGACGGTTTACTACAACTCGACGGACCTGGCCGTGAAAAAATCGCTCACGGTGGGCGCACTGACGGCCGCAATCGATGTGCCGGGTCGCACCATCGCCGTGGTGGTGGAAGGGTTCCGGGCAGTCATTGGCGGTTCAGTCCAGTTGTCGGGCAACTTCGGGTTCCAGAAGAGTGGGGACAACCTCAGCATCGTGGTCTCGGGCGCGCAGGCTAGTCTGACCGCGGGCTCCTTCGAGGTGGGCATCCGCAATGCGACGCTCGGCGCCTTGATCACGCCCAATGGCACAGTCGCCCTTCAGGCCACGGGATCCCCGTACTTGACGCTTCCGAAGTCGGTTACCTCGGTGATCGACCTGCAGATCCGAGACCTGAGCGTGTCTTACAACGACACGGGAGAAGCCGTGGATCGGACGCTGACGGCGGGATCTCTGAGCGTTCCCATCCAAGTAGGTAAGGGAGGCAAGGCCGATCCGTATCTGGCGGTGGGCGGTTCGGTCTCATTGACCATCGCTGGCTTCATCAATGTGTCTGGAAGCTTCGGGTTCGCACGCCAAGTCGATACGACCACGGGGCGAACGATGGTGCTGATCGGGGCCGCCAATGTGACGGGTAGCGCCGGCAGTGATGAGTTCACGCTAACGAACGGTGACCTGGGCTTGGTGCTCTTTGAGCAGACCGCCACCGGCAACTCGCTGGGCTATGCGCTGGATGGTGCCATCCGTGGGCGTGCCAAAGCCGGTGACCTGACGGCCGAGGCGACGGTTCGGATTCGCCGCAACACGACTCAGTTCGAGGTCAACGCGAAGGTTCCGGTGCAAACCTGGTCCGTGCCGGTGGTCTTCACGGCGGAGGAGACAGCCAACGCGGAGCGCACGGCCTTCAGCTCCATTGGGATCGAAAATGCGGTCATCACGCTTGGGGACATCACAGTCCGCGGGTCTTACAAGACGCTTCCGGTGGGAGCCTTGGGAGAGAGCGTGACCCAGATCACGGATGCGGAGTTGGTCTTCGGCAATCCGACGCTCTTCAGCATTCGCGCCGCCTCGGTGACCTACAAGCAGTTCAGGAAGCCGGTGACGCTGGGTGGCGTTGCCTACTCATCGGGCGTGGCCCAGATCCTGGTGGTCGGTGGACAAATCGACCTGGGCTCGACGCTGTCGCTCTTCGGTAATTTCAACATCATCTTGGGCTCGGGATCCGGTGACTCGGCCCTCACCCGGGTGGCCTTTGCCAACCTCGGTTTCAGCATACAGAACGGATCGGAGACGCTGATCCGCGTTGCGGGCGCCGGTGAGTTTCACTACGGCGGTCCGGATGGCTTCCAGTTGGACCGCTTTGCCGTCACCAGCTTTGACCTGCTCCCTGGTAAGCAGACGGCCCCGACCAATTTCTCCAATGCAGAAGCCCCGGCGATACCAGACCTCAAGACTGGTGCGGTCGGAGGCGTCGATTCGGATGGATACGAATTGCTGGAGGCCGAGCCGAATCTGCCGACGGTGATCAAGTTGGGCCCGGTGACCCTGGTGAATCCCACCGTCAATGTGACGGGCTTCGGGGTCTCGTTCACCAAGGACTTCAAGATCAAGCTCACGGTCTCGGTGACGGTGGGCGTGACCAGCGGTGCGGTGGAGCTCAGTGGGTTTGCCTCCTCCATCACCGACAGTAAAGACACCGACGAGTACGGTATTGCTGGCACCTTCGGCATCGATGTCTTCCTCGACCCGCTCAAGAGCTTCGCGCCCTCGGGGGTTGGCCTGGGTGGCTTCAACCTCATGGTCGATACTCTCAACCTGAAGGCTGGAAATTACCTGTCGTTCACTGCGACCGGCATCGCCTTCGACCCGGGTGTTGCCTCGACCGACCCGTTGCTGGCCATCGGCAGCGCGGCCGTGTCGGTGACGGCGGGCCCGGTCAGTTTGGGTGGTGGTGCCAAAAACTTCGGCATCTTGGGCAATGGAACTATTTACACCGCCGACAATTTCGCGATCACCCTGAGCCTGGGAGCCAGTGGGACGAGTGGCATGGGTCTTCCGTCTTGGCTGCCGCTGGAGAGCCTGTCGCTGGCCCTCTTCTGGCAGGGTGACAATTTCCGGACCGACCCGGCCAACTTCCGAATCATCATCGACGCCCAGGTGAAGGGCATCGAGGGGCTGCCGTTGCTGCAGGTGTCGGGTGGCTTCCGCGGCTTGACCATCGATGTGGGTCTCCTGGCCCAGGGAGCTTTCCCAATCATCGGCATCGATTCGTTCAATGTCAGTGTCTCGGGCATGATCGGCGGCTTCGGGGTGAAGGCAGGCCTCGTTCTGGGTATCCTAAAAATGGATCAGGATTTCAACCCGATTGAGTCCACCGATCTGGTGACACCGGTCGCCAAGCGAACCCTCTATGCTGGCCTGATTGGCGGAATGACCATCCCGGGTCTAGGTGGAGTTTTCTTCCGCATGGGTCTTTGCGACTTCGGACCGCTGTCCATCTTCCTGAACGCCGACGTGCCGCTTCTGTTCGAGCCGATCACCGGGCTTTCGCTGGGCAACTTCAGCGCGGGCATCGACTTCGGCGCCACGTTGGAGGCGCCAACGATCTATGCGAAGGAAGCCAATGGGGATCCGGTGATCGATCCAGCCACCGGCGCACCCAAGGTCGATATCACCCAAACAGCCTTCAACCTGCGCAACGTGGTCTCGGGTAGCAATCCGGCGAGCATGACGGCCAGCCAATGGGAGGGGAATCTGCGCAAACAGATCTCGACGATCATGAAGAACGGCGGAGGCAACGTGAGCTTTGCTGACCTCTTCAAGAATATGGTGATTCGCGGTGGGGCTCGATTGTTCAGCAGTTACATTTCCGCCTACACCTTCTTCGCTGAGGTAACTGTGCAGATCGACATCACAGGCAAGATCCTGATGACCGGCACTGCCACCTTCGGCGGACCGGATTATGGGCTGAGCCTCGCCGCCTACTTCTTCGGTGATTTGTCCCAGCTGGCCTCAGGCAACGCCCGCCTGATCTTCCTCATGGATCTGCCGGGACGTCCGTGGCGCGACGTAGGTGGTGTCAGCCTCTACGGGTTGCTCGACTTGGCGTTGGTGGACAGCTTGGGCAACCGCATCACTCAGGAACGCCTCCAGGAAAAGTACTACATCGACGCACTGGCCCAAGAGGAGTTCACCGGCAATGGATCGGCCAACACGTATGTACTGGAGAACCTGGTCTCCAAGAGTGCTCCAATCAACGTCACGGTGGGCGGCAAGGCGTTGGCCTCGACGGACTATCAGATTTCCAGCGGTAGCCGCCTGCAGTTGAACACCGCTGCTGCCAACGGTGAGAAGGTTGTCGTTAACTACTCTTACAAGACTCCATATCGCGATCCGGCCACCGGCAAGCTGGCTGCCAATCCCAATTCCAAGGTGCCGGAACCGGCTGGTGTGCAAATCCTCATCGGCGGCGGACTCCGTGCTGATTTCTTGGGAGACTTCCTCTTCATCGAGCTCAGTGGCCAAGTGGTTATGACGCTCTTTGTGGACTCCGAGGCGGTCACCTTCAGTCTGGATGCTTCGGCTAATCTGGCGGTTTCGGGATTGGGAGTTCTCGGGGCTGCCGCCGGCAATCTGACGCTCCGGGTGAAGCCGCCGAAGTTGGGCCAAATTCTCGATCCGCGAAACATCGAGATCTTCGGCGCGCTGCGCATGGGTACCGGTGATGGGCTGAAGATGTTGGAACAGTACGGTCTGGTCGCCCAGGCTCAGATGACCCTTGTGGTGAACACCACCGATGTGGTCAAGCCGATCGATCTGCAATTGGCAGCAACGCCTCAGTCCAGCACCGAGGATGCGTTCATTCGTCATGCGGGCGATTCAGGTATGCTGATGCTGACGCACTCGATTTCCACGGGGGCTCCCGTGCAGGTCAGCGTGGGCTCTGTGCTGCTCAAAGAATCCGCCGATGGCGGAAAGACCGGTGATTATATCCTCGACCGCTACAACTCGGTTGTTCGGTTGTTGGCCCCGATTACCCAGAGCGCCTCTTACAAGGTCTCCTACGGATCTAAGAACAACTTGGAAGTTCATGTCCAAGCCGCGCCAAAGTCTCTGAGTCTGGTAGCGTCCGGTGTGCTGGCCTTCAATGTCGGTACGACTGAGTACTTCCGCATCGATGGCGGCTTCGCGATCCGTATCGAGTCCAAGGGCTTCACCCTGATGGGTGCCGGTACCCTGAGGGTCGGATCGCGTGAGGCACCGCTGCTCGAGTTGTCGGTCAACGCATTGCTGTTCCTGGGTGTCGATGGCGGAACTCTGGGATTCGCCGGCATATTCCAGGCTTCGGGTGGCGTCAGCCGCATTCCGGGCCTGACCTTCAAAGCCAGCCTGTTGGTGGCCATCAATACCTTTGGGCACGACATCCTCTTCACGATTCCTGAGATCGATCCGGCATTCCCGACGATCCGGGATGAGCAGGGTCGTAGCCTCGAGACGGCCGGAACCCAGACGGTGGCTGTGCTCAATTCCGATGGCACTCAGCAGACCGACAGTTCCGGTAAGCCGTTGGCGATCACGGTGCCTGTCCGGCAAGTGACCATTACTGGGGGCGCCCGCAATCCGGATGGTACTACCTTGAATGAAGAGGCCTACCTGCAGATCCGGGCTTCGGGTGAAATGAATCTGGCCGATGCGTTCGTGGTCCGGGGTTCCTTCAGCTTCTTGCTGACGCTCTCCAAGTTCGAGGTTGCCTTCGATGGACTCATGAAGCTGGGGCCCCTCGGCGAAGCCTCGGCTCTCGGGTTCTTGCGAATCGATACCACGGGCGTCTACGGGGCTTTCGTGCTGAAGGTCAACAGCAGCTTCGGCGCCGCGGTGGGTCTGCGAGTCAGTGCCTCTGTGGTGATGGAGATCAACACCACAGCGAGCGTTCAAACCGTGTACCTCGGCGCAACTCCGCGGACTGTGGCCCGGGGGGCTCTGGTGCGGTTGGTGGGCACCTACAATTTCCTGGGTCTCCTCGACACAGAGGGAACTCTCTTCCTGCAGTACGATGCAGCGGCGGGGCGCTTCACCATGAACGGATCGCTGATCGTCAATGTGGCCAATTTGCTCAATTCCCAAGTGGCTGTGGCGATCGTCGTAGATTCGACCGGCCTGGTGCTGACCGCGGACGTGGTGGTGGATGCCAATGTCGTGGGCATCGCCAGCATCACCGCAGTCGGCAAGCTGTACATCAACACCCGCGCCACTCGGTACACCACTCCGAATGGCAAGACCGAGTTGGCCGCCAAGAGCGTGTTACTGGCATTGAGTGGAAACCTGAAGATCATGGGTATCTTTAGCATGAACGTGGGGGTGACGGTTCAGGTCGGTGGAACCTTCGTTCGTCCGGCCAATGCGATTGGCGGCGGCATTACTTCATCGGTGACCTTGGGTGTGGGTGAGTGGGCCTTTGCCTTCAGCGGTAGCAGTCAGTTCATGGGCGTTGCCACCCTGAATCTCTCCGGTTGGCTGCAGTCAAATGGTTCATTCGGCGGGAGCTTGTCGGGCAGTGTCGGTCTGGGAGACTGGTGGTTGGGTCTCTCGGGCAGCATGACCGGTAAGGTGTATTTTGATTCTACGACCGATGTCTTCGGGTTCTCTGGATCGGTGTCGGCGAACGCCAAAGTGTTCGGATTCTCAATCAGCCTCCCGTCGGTCGGAATTAAGTACTCCTCCACCTCCGGCAAGCTGCAGGTGTACGCCGAGTACACCAGTCGCTGGTGGGCTTTTGGTTGGTACGAGAAGAAATACACTTACTGGTTCGATCTCGGCACGTTCCAAAGGCCGGTCAAGGGAGTCGACCCGTCGTCACTGCCCGTGCCCACCCTAGTGGATTCCACCGGCAAAACGGTGGCCAATGGGGCGACCTTGGGTTCGGACGGCACGTTTGTCTTGGATCTGACCAAGTCTGCGGATGCAAATCCGGTCTACACGATCCGCTCGGCGGGTTCGGGTGGTGCGGGCTCCACCGGCGAGGCTATCGAGGTCGTTTATCAGGGTCGCGTGACTACGATCAACGGGGTCCGCAAGATTCAGGTCAAAGGTGCCCAAGAGAATGCCACCGTGAGCATCCTGAACGGGATCAACTCTCAGGTCGTCGTCAACGATACTGGCGGAAGCAATACCTACACGGTGTCTGGCGGCAGCGTGACACTGATGAATCAGATTACCACGGGTTCGGGCAACGATACCGTGCTGGTGAGGGATGCAGGAACCGGTGTGAGGTTCACGCTGAACGCTGGAGACGGCGTGAATACCGTCATGGGCACAGGCAATGCAGACGTGATCACCGGTGGTAAGGGTACCGACTACATCACGGGTGGAGGAGGAGACGATGTTATCACTTTGGGGTCAGGCACTTCCTATGTCGCTGGCGATGACGCGACATTCGAGATGAGCGCCGACGGTTTATGGGTGACCCGCTTCGCCTCCATCGATATCTCCCGCGGCAACGATACAATCACTTCCACGGGTGGCACTGCCTACATTTTGGGTGGAGACGGAGCGGACGTGATCACCACGGCCGGTGGCAACGACATCCTTGTTGGAGATGAAGGTGTGATGACCTTCGGAACCGATGGGATCATCACTTCCGTCGCTTCCCTGAATCCGAAGAACTTCGGAAATGATCGTATCAGTGCCGGGGGCGGCAAGAATGTGATCATTGCTGGCGGCGGCATCGACACCGTGACCGTTGAGGTCGGGGAGTCGGTGGTGCTGGGTGACGGTGGCACGGTGAGCTTCGCTGGGGCATCCCGCACTCCTTCCAAGCTCACGGGCCACGGAAGTGCCACGATCGTTGTCGCCTCAGGATCTGTGACTGTGGATGAGTCGACCCGGACGGATGCTCTGACGGTGAGTGCAGCGGGCAACCTCAGTCTGTCCAGTGTGATGACGGCCGGCGCTGCCTCGGTTGTCTCACTGGTGTCTAGCGGTGGCAGCGTAACTGTGACCGAGGCGGTAGGATCGGCGGGCTTGCTCGAGATCGTCGGTTCCGGGTCGATTCTCGTGCGGGATGTCCGAGGCGGAATCCGCTTGGCCAAGGTGGAGAGTTTGAATGCCGGGGTTGAGGTTTCGGGGACCGGCGATGTTTGGGTGGATCTGGTCCGCGGCCGCACTGCGCCGGTGACCTTGACGTCGACCGGTGACCTGCGCATCGGTCTTGCGCAGGCAACGGGTTCAACGCTGACGGCCACCGCGGGCGGACGGATTGAGGAGATTGGCAGCGACTCCAATGCGGACCTGATCGCCAAGGTCGCCATCCTGAAGGCAGCGGCTGGCATTGGCTCTCTGGGCGCTCTGGAGACCTTGGTGCAAAGCCTCTCGATGGCGACGGATGCCGGCATCCTCCAGGTGTTGAATCAGGCGGACCTGACCCTGATTTCGGCGGTGAACTCGGCGGCCAATGGTGGTCAGATCCTGGTGTCGGTCCAAGACGGCGATCTCCGGGCCACAGATGTCCGAGCTCTGGGCCTCGGTGCCTTGATCCAACTGCAGACGCTGGGTTCGGGAGATATCCGTCCGGGTTACGTTTCAGCCGATCGCGGGGACGTGCTGCTGAAGTCTGCCGGCTTCATCGAGGCTCTGGTTTCCAAAGATGATGCTCACGTGGTGGGCGGTCGTGTGAAGCTGGATGCCGCCGCCGTCGGCAATGAGGGACCGGTGAATGTGGTGGAGCTGAATGGGGGGCTGAAGTCGCTCACCGGCTTGCCGGATCTGCGGACCTTGGCCGGCACCGGTTGGACAGAGCGAACCTACAACAGTCTGACGGGGAGCGGAGCCACGCTGCGCCTGAACAACTTGTTGACGCGGGTCTCGACCACCCCAGCGGCCGATAGCGTGCGTTTATGGCAGACTGGATTGGTGACCCCGACCACGACGGCAGCGGACAACTTCGGTACGGTAGCCACGGGCTGGATTCGGGCGTCTGAGGCCGGCAATTACCACTTTTGGACCTTGGGGGACGCAGCAGTTCAGTTGTGGATCTACGGCCTGGACGAGCAGCCGATGGGCGGCGGGATAGTTGCCAGCACCACTGCAACGACCGCTCGGGATCAGTGGAGCGGGGTGACACGCTCGGCGGCGGTGGCATTGCAGGCCAACACGTATTATCGGGTGGAGGTACGCTTCGTCGAATTGACCGGCAGCGAGTTCTTCCAGGTGGGCTATGCCAAGGCCGGAGCGACGGCTCCGACGACCCCTCAGGCGATCCTCGGATCCACTAAGCCGATCAGCACCGGAGCCACAACACCGTTGTCGTTGGTGCCGGATTTTGCCGGTCAGCCCATGACGTTGCGTCTGAGCGCGGGTGTGGGCGGCCTGATCGATGCGGGTCGTGTGGGCGCTAAGGATAGCTCTGCGACCGTGGGCTTGGCGACCGCTCCTAATCTCACCATCCAAGGGGATCGCACGGACACCGTGACGTTGATCGGTTCGATGGCTGACATTCAGACGTTCCTCCAAACCGAGGGCAATCTGCGGTATTCCGTGGTCAACGATACCTGGCTGAAAGTGAGCCTGACCAGTGCGCGCCTGGCCACGACGACCGATGGTGTTAAGTTCACTATGGCCGCGTACACAGCCGAGTCCGTTGAGGCGGTTCGCCTGTTGGCCAGTGCCGCCTCCGGATCGGATTCCACGGGGACTGCTCGAAGTGCTTCAGGATCGTGGGCAGGATCGTTGGCAGGAGTATGGGCCCAGTGGTCGGAGAACGAGGCGGCGTCAAATTTCGATGCGGAGTTCCTTATGAATTCGGTGGACGCAGTCTCTGCTGGGTCTCCTGGGCTGTTCAATGCGACTGATGTGATCGTGACCCCAGGTGTGGATCCCCGGGTGATTCTAGTCCTCGTCCCAGTGACTCCGGAGACGGCAACTCCTCACGAACTTGCCGCAGAACCGGTTAATTCGGCCGCGAATAGCGCCTCAAAGCCGACAGCTGGGCAGCCCTACCGCGTGGTGACGGCTGCGTCGGTGCCCTTGGATCAAGCTTTTGCGGGTCGAATGGGGCAGGGGGTCGCGGCACCTGTCTTCCGTTCGCTCTCTGTGGTGGGTGGCGTTAGCCCCGTGAGCGTTGCCTCGGTGGAGAGCCTGAACCTGGAGGAGTTTCAAACCACCAAGAAGACGGGTCAGCGGTTGAATCGCGCAGTCCGCGGGGTGAAGGGTGTGTTGGTATGAAGATGTTTTCGGTGAGAACAAACGAGGGCTGGCTCGGCTCGGCCGGTTGGGCGCTGATGGCCTGGGTGTTGGCCGTGAGCGGAGTGGCCGCTGATCGCGAATATCCCATTGAGGGTAAGAACTACGGTTCTGGCATCACCTCGTACACAGTGGCGGTTCCGGATGATGTGTACCTGGATGGAGTGGTGGTGCGCTTGGCCTTGGAGTCGACGGGAGCCGGTTCCATTGATGATTTGGATGTTAGTCTGGTGAGCCCCTCGGGCACCACGGTGAAGCTGCTGGCCGCGACGGTGCTGGGTGATGAGGAGGGGTTCCTGAGCGGATCTCGGTTGGAGGACGCCTTGTTCTCTGAGTCGGGCACCGATGGCATTGAGTCGGGCGCGTCGCCGTACACGGGAACCTTCCGGGTGGATAACTGGACCTCGGGTACCGGGCTCGGAAAATATCGCAACCAGCGTTCGATCGGGAACTGGACCTTGCGGGTTCGGGATGCGGTGGGTTTTGGCGGCACACTGTTCGGCGGAGCCAATCGGACCGCAGCGGCTTGGAGCAGCTTGGGCAGCGCGCTGATCTTCAGCCCATTGGAGGCGGGTTTGGAACCGCCCAGTCTGACGACAGCCTCGGACACCGGCGCATTGACGACGGATGGAGTCACCCGGGTGAGCACGCCGACCCTGACGGGCAAAACGACAGCCGGAGCCACGGTGAAGATCCAATACGGCTTAAGTTCCGTCTCGGTGATCGGGACGGTGACCGCTGGTTCGGATGGGGTTTGGACGTTCACGGTGCCCAGCCCGCTGGCCCCGGGGAGCCATGGGTTTTCGGCGCTGGTGACCCATCCCACCGATGGCAGCGTGAAGCTGACGGGGACCAAAACCGTGGTCATCGACACGACGGCGCCCACGGTCTCCGAGTTGTCGGAGCAAACGATTGACGAAGACGCGGAGACGGATCTGGTGCGGTTTCTGGTGAGCGACAACCTGACAGCGGCGGCGGCGTTGGTGGTGAGTTCGCAGTCTTCGAACCCGGGTTTGGTAGGGGGCATTGTGGCAGGAGGTTCCGGCACGGCTCGGAACGTGGTGGTGAAGCCGGCCAGCGGTCAGTCTGGAAGTGGGATCATCACGGTGACCGTGACAGATTTGGCGGGCAACGCGACGGATCGGTCGTTTGTGTTGACGGTGATCCCTGGCAACAAGGCGCCCGTGGCGGGAGGCGATGTGGTGTACCGCAGTGCCGGCGGACGTGTGGTGAAGGTGCTGTTGTCAGTGCTGCTGGCCAACGACACCGATGCGGACGGCGATGCGCTCAGCATGGATACGGTCCAGACGGCCCTGCCGGACGGAGCTTCCGTGAAGCTCATGGAGCCCTATGTGGTTTATATAGCGCCCCCAGGCAACGACAGCGCTGGCAGTTTTGAGTATGTGCTCTCAGATGGTCTGGGCGGCCACCGGATCACCAACACGGTGCCTGTGACGGTGGTCAGCGGAGCGGGCCAAGATGAGCTGGCCAGTCCGCTGGCGGTGGTCACGAACAAGGGGGACGTTTCGCTGACGTGGATTGGTGTGGCACGGCGGAACTACAAAGTTCAGTACACAATGTCGGTGCAAGCTCCGTACACGTGGAATGATTATTCCACGCCGGCCCTGTATACGGCCGCCCGGACCGGAGCATTGGGTGTTTTCCGTCATCAGGAACCCCTGTCCAGCGGCCCATTACGGCTCTATCGGGCGATCCCCATGGGTTGGGCCAATGATCCGCCGATTCTGGTTGAGGATTGGGTGGAGCGTTCGACGTTCTTCCGTCAAATCACCTTCAAAGCCTCAACGCTGTTGGCTAACGATACGGACGCCGATGGCGATGCGCTGTCGGTGGTCTCGGTGAGCGGGGCGCTGCCACAAGGAGCGACCGTGGAGCTCTTCGAAGGAGACATCACCTACACGGTGTCCGCGAATGCAGGGGATGCTGCCGATGAGAGTTTTCAATACGAGGTTTCGGACGGCTTAGGCGGGCATCGTGTGAGCGGAACCGTTCGGATCAAAACGATCGAGGGAGGCGGACCGCCGTGAGCCCAAAGAAACTAAGCACCCGCTGTGCGGAAGAGCGTGGGTCGCGCTCTAGCGATTCAAGTCCGACGGATTTGGGTGCTACAGATTCCCAGCAGTTTGCCGGTGTGTCTGCGATGAGTGTTTTGAATCGAAGCGCCTGTGGGCTGAAGGCTCTATTTAACAGTGCTCTGTGCCTGTCCCTGCTATGGGTGGCATGCACCGTCGCCCAGGCGGGCGGTGTGGTGGTGGATGCCACGCGGAGCTTCACGGTGGGCAAGAACTTGTCGGATTTGCAGGACCCGCCGCTGACGGTCTCGGCGGTCATCACCAACTCTCCCATCAAGATCCTGACCGAGGTGAAGGTGGGGTTGCATTTGGTGGGTGAACCTTCGGGTCGAGGGTTTGCCTCCGAGATTTACGTTTCGCTGAACAAGGACCTGCAGGTGAGCAGCATTCTTCTCAACCAGGTGGGTGTGCGGGACAGTGATTTGGTGGGTTTTGGGTATGACGGCTGGCAGGTGACGTTTTCGGATTCCGCAGTGTTGGATGTGCACCTTCAGGATATTGGATCTGGGGTGATGACCGGTGAGATCCAACCCGATGGTCGCCTGAAGCCCGAAGACATCCTGCGTCCTGCCATGCTCTCGGCGATGCTGGGGGGCACTGGCAATGGTGACTGGTATCTCAGTGTGGCCGACCTGGATTTTGGCGGAACCATGCGACTAGAGAGCTGGTCGCTGACTCTGGCGGGTCTGACCAATCGACCGCCGGCCTTCGTGGGTCTGACCAATGATGCCATTCCAGAGATGGTGCTCTATCAGCAAGCCTTGCGAGCAGTGGATCCGGACTTAGCTAGCCAAGTGGTGAGCTATTCGTTGGAGTCGGGACCGACGGGATCCGAGGTGGTGGATGGCGTCTTTCGCTGGAACCCCAGCGAGGGGCAGGGGCCGTCGACCAACGTGATCCGTGTCGTCGCCACCGATGGTTCCGATGCCTCGACCAATACGTTCACGGTCATCGTGAATGAGGTGAACCGAGCCCCATCCTTGGTGGGTGCGTCGGAGGTGACCTTTCCGGAGGGCGCGCTGTACACGTTGCCCTTGGTGGGTGCTGATCCCGATGTGCCGGCGCAATCCTTGACCTTGAGAGTGATCGAGGGACCGGATGGTTCGGAGTTGGTGGATGGAGTGTTTCGGTGGACTCCGCTGGAGGAGCAAGGGCCTTCGACGAATCGGGTTTGGGTGGAGGTGACGGACGGGATTGAAACGGTGACCAATGCATTCCTGGTCATTGTGACCGAGGCCAATCAAGCCCCGGTGATGACCCCACCGGTGAGCGATGACGTGGACGAGCTCTCGACGTACGAGCAGCGGTTCTCGGCCACCGATGACGATGTGCCCGCCCAAGAGGTATCGTTTCGGTTGGTGAGTGGCCCGGCCGGGTCGGTGATTTCCAACGGGATCTTTTCGTGGACCCCGTCGGAGGCGATGGGGCCTTCAGTGCAGACGATTTTGGTGGCTGCTGATGATGGCCTGGGCAGTGTGACCAACGCCTTCACCTTGCGGGTGAGTGAAGTGAATCGAGCCCCGGTGTTCTCTGGCCTGATCGGGGCCACGATCCCCAAGTTGACCCGGTACACCCAAAGTTTGGTGGGAATCGATTCGGATTTGCCGGCTCAGCCGTTGAGCTTCTGGATGGTATCCGGACCCGTAGGGGCTTCGGTGGTGGGCAATGTGTTCACTTGGACACCGAGTGCGACGCAGGGAGATCTGAACCACCAGGTAGTGGTGGCCGTGTCGGATGGTTTACTGAGTGTGACCAATAGCTTTTCGTTGATGGTGGGTGGCGAGAACAGCGCACCGCGATTCACCGGGCTTTCGGCTGAAGAGGCCCCGGAGTTGGCGGAATTTTCAAAATTGCTGAGTGTGGCCGATTCGGATGTTCCGGCTCAGTTGCTCACCGTTTCGCTGATTGAGGGTCCTGTGGGTGCGGAGGTCAGCGGTGGACGCTTCGTGTGGTTTCCCACGGAAGCTCAGGGACCGTCGACCAATCGGATTGTGGTGGCGGTGAGCGATGGGTTTGCGCAAGTGACCAATGAGTTCGTTCTGACCATCACCGAGGTGAATCGGTTGTCGGTGTGGGGTGCGCTGACTAACGCCACCATTGATGTCGACGAGCCCTATTCCCAGAGGCTGGTGGCCACCGATTTCGACTTGCCCGCGCAGCCGTTGGTTTACCGGTTGTTGTCCGGTCCGAGTGGAGCAAGGATATCCCAAGGGATGGTCCAGTGGACTCCGGGCCTGCAGGATCAGCTTTCCAGCCAAACCCTGATGGTGGCCGTGGATGACGGGTATGGCAGTGTGACCAACTCGTTGGTGATCACGGTGCGGGAACTAACGGCGTCACCGGTGTTTGTGGGCCTGAGTGATACGGTCATCGCGGAGAACCTTTTCTACAGTCAAACGCTCCGCGGGTTGAATCATTTGGGAACCCCCACTGGGTTGAGCTTCCGCCTGGTGTCCGGGCCTGCAGGGGCCGTAGTTCAAGGGGATCGCTTCGAGTGGATTCCGACCGAGGTGCAGGGGCCTTCGCTGCAGACTGTGCGTGTGGCAGTGACCGAGGGTCGGGTGAGTTTAACCAATGAGTTCCGGGTAACGGTGATCGAGGTGAATAGTTCTCCAAGTTGGCCCGAACTCGACAATCCGACGATTTCCGAGATGCAGCCCTATACACTGAGACTTCGGGCGACGGACGCGGATATTCCACTCCAGTCGCTCCAGTACCTGCTGCTGACTGGACCTGTGGGAGCCACACTGAGTGACGACGGCGTGTTCACTTGGACGCCAGATGAGCGGCAAGGTCCGTCCACCAACGTGGTGCGGGTGGCGGTGAGCGATGGTCAATCCGAGGCCAGCACGCTCTTTACCCTCGTGGTTCAAGAATCTAATCAAAGGCCAGCGTTTGTCGGGCTGAGCGATGCCCGGATCACCGAGCGGACGCCTTACAGTCAGGTGCTGCTGGCCACAGACGCCGATGTTCCGGTGCAAACTCTCAGCTACCGCTGGGTGGACGGGCCGGTCGGATCGGGAGTGACCAATGGCGTGTTTTCTTGGGTGCCCGGATCGGTCACTGGCGACACCGCATACTCGGTGGCTGTGGCCGTCAGTGACGGCTCGGTGAGTGTGACCAATCGATTTAATTTGGTGGTGAGCCGATCGAATGGAGCGCCGTATTTTTTGGGCTTGGCCAACGTGGGGATCCCCGAAGGAGCGCCCTATCAACAGGTTCTGCGGGCCGGTCATCCGCAACTGCCTGAGTCCAATTTATTCTTCCGGTTGGTGTCGGGTCCTGTCGGAGCGTTGTTGGAGGGTGCGGTGTTTCGTTGGACTCCATCGGAGAGCCAAGGGCCGAGCACGAACCTGGTGCGAGTTTCAGTGAGCGATGGGGTCACGGCGGTGACCAATGGGTTCACAGTGTTGGTGGAAGAAGCGAACCAGGCTCCGATCTTTGCCGGATTAACCAATGCAGTGGTTGCGGAGTTGGCGACCTACACCCAAGGCATCCGCGTGAGCGACGCCGATCTTCCGGCCCAGACGCTGAACTTGAGATTGGTGGTGGGACCGGCCGGAGCCCAGATCGTGGGAACCAACTTTATTTGGACGCCCACCGAGGCGCAGGGACCCAGCGCCCAGATCGTGCGTATTGCCGCGAGTGATGGCGTCCAGAGTGTGACCAATGCCTTCACGGTGATGGTGCAGGAGGCGCCGACGCCGCCTTCGCTGGCAGCGCTTCTGCCCCGCGAAATCCCCGAATCGGCTCCGTTTCTGTGGGTCATTCCCGGAGTGGACTCGGATGTGCCCGCCCAAACGCTGAGCTACCGGTTGTTGGAAGGACCGTCCGGGTCAGTGCTGACCAATGGGGTTTTCGCATGGACCCCGGATGAAACCCTTGGCGGATCGAGTGCCGTGCTGAAGATCGCGCTGAGCGACGGTGAGCTCAGTGTGACCAATAGCGTGGTTCTGAGCGTTCTGGAAGTGAACCAACCGCCGGTGCCGACGCCGTTGGGAACCCGCCGGGTGAGCGAAGGCAATGTGTTAAGCTTCACGGTCGGTGCCACGGACGTGGACTTGCCAGCCCAGCGTTTGAGCTACAGCGCGGTGTCGGCCCCCGCTGGGATGACGATCAGCAGCAATGGCGTGGTGAGTTGGCGGCCGACGGAGGCCCAAGGGCCGAGCACCAATGTGGTGCTGATCCGGATGAGCGACGACGGCAAGCCAGCCTTGAGCGTGACCAATGCGATCGAGATCGTGGTGCGGGAAGTCAACACATCACCGTCGCTGGCGGCATTGCAGCCGCGGGAGCTCCCAGAGTTGGCTCCGTTCGTTTGGGCCATTCCCGGAGTGGACTCGGATGTGCCGGCCCAGACGCTGAATTATCGGTTGTTGGAAGGACCTTCTGGATCGGTGCTGACCAATGGGGTGTTTGCCTGGACCCCGGATGAGACTCTTGGCGGATCGAGCGCCGTGCTGAAGATTGCTGTGAGCGATGGAGACTTCAGCGTCACCAATAGCGTGGTTCTGAGCGTTGTAGAGGTAAACCAACCGCCCGTGCCGACTCCCTTGGGAACCCGCCGGGTGAGCGAAGGCAATGTGTTGAGCTTCACGGTCGGTGCCACGGACGCGGACTTGCCAGCCCAGCGTTTGAGCTACAGCGCGGTGTCGGCCCCCGCTGGGATGACGGTGAGCAGCAATGGCGTGGTGAGTTGGCGGCCGACGGAGGCCCAAGGGCCGAGTACGAATATGGTGCTCATCCGGGTGAGCGACGACGGCAAGCCGGCGCTGAGTGCGACCAATGCGATCGAGATCGTTGTGCGTGAGGTGAACACGGTTCCGGTGCTGGATGTAGTCTCCGATCGTAGAGTGAAGTTGCCGGGGTTGGTGTCGCTGACGCTTCGTGCGAGTGATGCGGATTTACCGGTCCAGCCGCTGTCTTATCGGCTTGTGTCGGGCCCTGCGGGAATGACGGTGGGCACCGATGGCTCGTTGCGTTGGAGCCCGACCGAATCTCAGGCCCGGAGCACCAATTTGGTATCGGTGTCGGTGAGCGACGGCGTGACGAGTGCGAGCACGGGTTTTGTGGTGGTAGTGGAAGCCTCGCCGCGGTTGTCACTGCAGGTGACAGGCGGTAACGCAGTGGTGATCCAAGTGGCCGGACCTGCCGGAGCGCTGTGCCGATTAGAGCAGGCGGAGACAGCCACCGGAGCCTGGACCCCCGTGGTGGGCATCGCCGACGTGGTGACCCAAGGGTTTAATACGCCAGTGCCCATCTCCATTCCCGGCCCCCTCCAAACCGGCCGACTGTACCGCCTGCGGGTGTTGTAGGGGTTGCTCCGGCTACGCCTGGCAGGTCGGGCGGTGGCTTGGGCCGGTTCGCGGATGTGGCCGTTGCTCTCCATGCCCTCGATAACTCTCGGGGTTTCCAAGAATACCGGAGCTATTGGCCGCAGGCGAAAACCTCGGGCGATCTCGGGCTCAGCCCGCCTCGCGGCCGGTGAACGACAGGGATTCTTCAATCCAGGTGTCGACCTTGGCGACGTTGGTGCGGAGTGCCTCGGCTTTGCGCTGGGCGATACCTTGGGCGATGCGCATGGCCGCAGTCGCTAGACGTTGGGAGCCTGGAAGTTTGTTTTCGACCGCACGCTGAATTTGCTGCTGGACGGGTACCGGGATGTGCCGTTTCAGGAGTTCGTCTTCGACGCTGAGTATAGCGTGCGCGCTGCCAGGATCGCCTTGCCGAGCATTACGCCCAAAGAGCTGACGATCGACGCGCCCGGATTCGTGACGTTCGGTGGCGATCACGTGCAACCCACCTTGTGCGGCCACGCCTTGTCCCAAACGGATGTCGGTCCCGCGGCCGGCCATGTTCGTGGCGATCGTGATGCGTCCGGCTTCGCCGGCCATGGCCACGACGGTGGCTTCCTCGTGATGGCGGATCGCGTTGAGCAACTGGAAGCTCATGCCCTCGTTCTCGAGGAGTTCGGCCAGTCGTTCGCTGGCCGCGACGCTACGGGTGCCAATGAGCACCGGTTGGCGACGGGCATGTACCGCCTTCACCTCGTCCACCACCGCAGCCCAGCGGGCCTCGGCGGTGGGCAGGATGAGGTCCGGGTGCTGGATGCGGCGGTTGGGCAAATGCGGTGGAATGGTCAGCACCGGAAGCCCATAGGTCTGCCAAAGTTCCGGGGCGGCCTCCCGGGCCGTGCCGGTCATGCCGGCGAGGCGATGGTAGAAGCGGAAGTAACGCTGGAAGCTGATGCGGGCAATGGTCTCCGAGGGGTCGGAGAGCTTGAGCCCTTCCTTGGCCTCGACGGCTTGGTGAAGCCCTTGGCGCCAGGTGCGTTGAGCCATCTGCCGGCCGGTGAATTCATCAACGATGACCACCTTGCCATCGACCACCACATATTGGCGTCCGGGAAGGTAGAACTCTCGGGCCACCAAGGCCTGTCGGATGAGCTCGGTCCGGCGTTCTGGGGCTTTCCAGAATCCCGGAAGGGGCGCGCACAATTCGTCGAGTCGGGCATTGCCGGCGGGCGTGAGCTCGATCTCGCGATGCCGCAAATTCACCGAATAATGCGTCGAAGCCTCCAGGGGTTGCGCAATGGATTCCGCGATGTGGACGACCTCCTTCAGGGAATCATTAGCCCGCGGCGCTGAGATGATGAGGGGCGTGACTGCCTCATCGATGAGAATGCTGTCGGCCTCGTCGATGATGGCCGAGTGCAGTCCCCGCATCACCAGGCCATCCTGCGCTTCAGGTCTCGGATGCAACAACTGTTGGACCAGGCGCCGGGTGGGGTTGCGCAGTTGCCCGAGCTTCAGAGAATCGCGCAGGAAATCGGCGACGACTTCTTTGCTGGTCGTGTAAGTGATGTCGCAGGCGTAAGCTTGGCGGCGTTCTTCAGGCGAGTGCTGGGCCGTGACGAAGCCGGCATGGATTCCGCAGAACCGGTACAGGGGGCCGAGCCACTGAGCATCCCGCTCTACCAAGTAGTCGTTGACGGTGACGACATGGCACGGGCGTCCATTCCAAGCCATCAACACCGCGGCGATGCCTGCGGTGAGGGTCTTGCCTTCACCGGTGGCCATCTCAGCCAGGCATCCCCCATGGAGAGCGAGTGCTCCCATCAATTGTTCGGGAAAGGCCATGAGCCCGAGTTGTCGATGGGCCGCTTCTCGGATGGCGGCGAGCGCTGGAAGCAGACTCGATTCCGCGGCCCGTCCTCCGCGACGGATGATCTCCCGTTGTTCCAGAATGCGGACCCTCAGTTGATGGTCCGTGAAGTCTTGGATCTGGCCCCACAGGACTTCCGTCTCCGTGGCGCGTTGGCGGAGTTGATTCAGTGCGCCGCCTCGGCGACGGTAGGCTCCGATCCATCGGTTGGCCCAGGCATCCACTCCCTTGGGCAGTGAGGCCGGAGATCGGTAGTCGGTGCGACGGTAGAACTCGGTCGGAGTGGTCACACCTGGTAGCGTGTTTGCAGGAGTTGTCTCAGCGAACGGATCCACCGGGGCAGGAGCGGTTCGTTGGGTAGATCGAATCGGATCCAGCCAGCCTTGCCGTGCAGCAGCAGGGCTCCGGCCGGGTCGGAGACGTTTCCGTTCACCTCAAAGAAGGGTTCGGCCGCCTGACGTCCTTCGTTGTCGCGGGCTGATGTGGGAACGGGGCCGCCCGCCCTCCAACCCAATGCCGCCGAGGGCAATTGGCGCTGTTCCCCGGGGATGACCCGGATGCCGTCCACGCGCAGGCGTCGGCCGGCCTCGCCGCTCAGGCGAACTTCGGCAGCGGTCGGCGGTCGTTGGAAGATCCGGTCGCCGTCCTCCTGGAGGATGGTGGCCTGGAATTGGAATTTGTTGGTGTCGATCAGGGCCCCGATGACTCCGCCCTTGGCCATCCAGCGGCCGATCAATCCCTCGGACTCGGGAATCAACCACAGGCCATTTTGCGAGGCGCGCACGGTGAGATCGGATTGCTCGCGTTCCAGACGTTCGATGGTCTTGACCACGGAGCTCTTGAGGCTCTCTAGCGGCTTGAGGTTTGGGGTCGAATCATAGAGCGCCTGACGGATTCGCGTCTCCACTTCGAGCAGACCCGCTCGAGCCCCAGACAGCTGGATGTCAATTTCTGGGTTCTCCATTTGGACCAGCGGTTGCCCGGTTTGCACCGCCGCTCCGGGTTGCGCCAAAAGACGAACCACTTTTCCGGCAGTCCGGCTGTGGAGTTCCATCCACTGGCGGCTCTGGATCACACCGGGAGCCCGGAAATGGCTGGGAAATGGAATGAACTGCAAGAAGACCAGCAACACGCTGGCCAGCGCGAGGGTCACAGCGATGGCTCGGGCACGATGCCGACCGAGGGAGGGGTCGGATCCGAGGTAGCTGCCCAGGCGCACGACGGGCGTGGCGATCCATACCGCGGCACACACCGCCGCCATGATGAGGCCCAGCAACAAGAACTGGTCGGCGATGACCAGGAGGATGCCGGCGAAGAGGAACACGCGATACACGCCGCTCAGGGATCCGAAGAGTCCAAGCCAGATCGACTCGGACTTCGTGTTGCCTGGGCCTTTGGCTTTGCGCAGCCCGAAGAGATGGCGCTCGGCCAGCGCGCGCAGTTGCTGCATGGAGCGCTGGGTCAGGTTGGGAATCCCGATCAGGTCCGATAGAATGTAGTAACCGTCAAAGCGCAGCAGCGGGTTGAGGTTGAAGAGCAGAGTGGAAACCGAGGCCACCAGCATGATGTTGTAAGCGAGATTGTGGACCAGGCCGACGCCGGTGCTGGCCCAGACAAAAGTGGCCAGAGCCGCGACGAAGAGTTCGACAATCATGCCGGCCGCTCCGACGAGCACCCGCTTGTAACGCTCTCGGAAGCCCCAGGCGGACGTGGCATCCATGTAGGGCACCGGCGTGAAGATCATCAGCAGCACGCCCATGACGTGGACCTCTCCGCCAAAGTGGCGACAGAAGTAGGCGTGGCCGAACTCGTGGAGGGTCTTGACGATGATCAAGCCCGTGTAGAGCAGAAACAAGTTGTCCGGCGCGACCACACTCTGGGCCTGATCGCGCAGGCTCGGGGCATGGTCGGCAGCGACCTTGAGGGCCCAGCCCACCACGATAAACCAAAGGAACGCTCCAATCGGGCTAATCAGTTTGCCCACCCAGGGCAGGGTGCGGACCAGAAAACGGTCCGGATCTAGCAGCGGGAAGCGCGCGAACATGATGTTCATCAGGCGCGAACGGATCTCGCGTTGGCGGGTCTTCTCGAAGCGCCGGAACAAGTCGGCGGCATCGACGGCCATCGGGTACTGGAGCAGGTTAGAGTGGTACAGCTGGGCGAGGATCTGGATCACTGACTCCTGACCGAGCGCCGTGACGGGGAACCGCTCAAAGCACTCCTTCCAGACTTCTTCTACCGTCCGGTCCGGACGCAGTCGTCCGAGAAACTCATAGACCTCGGGCCGTACCCGGAAGAATTGGTTGGTGAAGGGGTCCTCGAGAACAATCCAGCGCTCACCGCGGAAGAGTTGACGGCGGGCGCGGACGGTCGGTCGCAGGGCCAGTCGTTGGGAAGCGACACGGTACCAGGACTCGCTGAATGTGGCGGGTGCGTCGGACATGCTCACCACCAGAGGTTCAGTCGCAGGAAATCCACCGTGCGGTGGGTCAGGATCCAGAAGAGCGTACCACGGCCGGCGTCGATCTTGCAGAGACCGCTCATACCAGGGCGCCACCAGGCTTGCGGAGCTCCGGTGAGGGAGGCTCGTACAATGAAGATATTGCCCGTTTCTTTGGGCACGGCTGAGGGCTCCACACGCAGCACCTGCACTGGGTATTTGGAATCCGGTTGGGCCACGAAGGCGACTTCGCCCGTGGCCTTGCTGCTCAGGCGATGGGCATCTCGCTCACTGATTTCGGCCTCGATGAATAGGGAGTCAATGCGAGCAAACTTGTACAAGGGATCTCCCTGGCGAACCGGAGCGGCAATGCGTTGGCGCAAATCCCCCTCGACGATGACCCCGTTGAATGGGGCTTTCAGAGTCGCCTGCGACAGACGGTAGCGCACAAGCCCAAGGCGAGCGGCCGCTTGATCCGCCTGAGCCTGAGCGATTCGCATCTCGGCCAAATTCCGGGCGGCCCGCGCCTTCTCGGCCTCACGGAGATAGCGGGTCTGATCGGCGATGGACGCTGATTCCTCCAACTCGATTTGTTCGGTGTTGAAGCGCATTAATATGGCTCCATTGGTGAGCACATCACCCGGTCGTACCGAGGCCGACTGGATGAACCCGTCGAAGGGAGCGCTCAGGTACGACTGCTCTTCGCTGCGAACGATGAAATTCCCCTCGATGCGGATGGGATAGATCGGCAGGAACAATAATAGGACCACGCCGGTCGCCCCAATGGCACTAACCTTGGCCCAGGTGTGCTCAGGCCCAACCCACGTCTCCATCCGCTGCTTCAATCGATGCATCCACCGCGAGCCAAACCAGCGATCCGATGCGTGCAGGTCCGACAGACGGCGTGCGACCTGATCGCAGACCATCCGCAGTTGCTGGATGGTGACCTCGGAAAACGGAGCGGCCTGGCGCTCACAGGTGAGAACTGCGACCCCCTTGCCAGCCACCCGAATGGGCAGTGATACCAGATGTTGGACACCCTGGCCTTGAGCGAACGCCGCATGGTCACGGACGATCGAGCGGGAGTTGTCTGGCTGCGGCCAAAGGATCTCCTCGTCTTGGTCCAGAGCTTCTTCCATGGCGGCCTCCATCGTCTGCACGGCAGCCATCTTGGGCTCGAAACGTTCGGTGCGGCTCAGCGCCTTGAGGCGAATGTAGCCCGATTCCAACCAACCGATACCGACCCGTTCGCACTGCAGTTGGGAAGCCACACCGTTGGCCAGCGCCATGAGCGCAGCCAGGAAACGTCCCTCCGCATTGACTTGCGAGAGAACGTCGAGCACGGAGGCGAACTTCTCGGCCTCGGACTTGGGTTGCTGGGTATTTCTCTGGGCCTGGTAATCCAGCGGGATGTCTGCCAGCAGGGCTAATCGTAACAGGAATTCACCCGCCTTGGCTTCAGTGCTGTTGGGGATTAGGAAAGCAGCGACGCACCCATCGGCTCCCCCTTGGAATTGGAGGCGAATGCAGATGGCAATGTGGGTGCTGTCGGGCAGCAGGCCAGGGCCGATGGGTTCCAGGGCTTGACCGACCTCCAGAGCCCTCACGGCCAAGGCCGGCGCCCCTTTGATGAACGGGACCAGTGCTGGATCGGAATAACCGGGTTGGGTCCAGTCGCTGAGTTTGCGGAGTTTGTCCGGGAGGGCTGCCTGACCAACGATCAAGACACCACGACTGGCTTCAGCCAATCGGGCCATGACCGAGACCAGTGCCGGCCAGAACTCGGCTGGCGGACCCGAAAAACGCCGAAGCTTTGAGGCCTCCTCGAGCAAGGGGGCCAGACCGCCGTGGGATAGGGGGGAAGGAAGGTGGGACATGGGGCTTCAGTCGATGCGGAGGCGTCCGGCGATTCCGGGACGAATCTTGCCTTCGGGGTTCTCGAACACAGCCTTGATGCGCAGCAGGCCGCTGGCCGCATCGGCGACGGGTGATAGGTAGATCAGGGTGCCTTCGACGGTGACCGGAGAATCACCGACCAGCACTTCCACGCGGACCTTTTGGTTGAGTCGGAGGGACTGCGCTAGACGCGGTTCTAGGTTGGCCACTAGGTGGCATCTCCGGGTGTCCACGATGCGGACCACCGGCTGCTGGTCTTCGCATTTTTCGCCGACATCCTTGTAGAATTGAGCCACCTGACCGTCGATCGGCGAAATTAACTGGCGTCGCTTGAGCACGGCGGCAGCGAGTTCGTGATCCACTTTGGCGATCTCGAACTCACTGCGCTTTTTTTCGATCTCCTCTTTACTGACGGAGATGGCATTGCGTTGAGCCAGGGACTTGAGCCGTTCGAGTTCGCTTGCAGCCAATTCGCGGGCTAGGCGTTTGCGCTCGAGGTCGAGTTCTTCCAACTGCTTGTCCAACTCAATGATCACCTGATCCTTGCGGACGATGACCCCTTCCTCGAGCGGCCGGGCACCGACCACGCCAACAATGGGGAAAGCTAGTGTTACATCTTTGATCGGCTCGGTGATGCCCGTGACCCAATTGGCATCTGCGCCGAGGCTTCGGAGCGAGTGGAGGAGGACGGCGGTGCCCACCAACCAGGGGGCTGCCGAACGGAGCAGGCGGGATCTTAAAAGATTCATGGGTGCCGATGGAACAAGTTCAGGGGGCCTTGGGACTGTTGGTCACCGGAATCGATGGGGCCTCTTCCACCTTCTTGTCCCGATTTTTGCGGAGGAACTCTTCGGTGCGTTTGCGCAGTTCGAACAAGTCGACCTCCGCATCCCGGGCCAAGAGCAGCGTCCCGCGGACGGCCTCGAGTTCGAGGCGTGCCTTACGTTCCATCACCATGCTGTCTACGGCGGCGGCGCGGGCTTCGGAGAGTTTTTCTTCGGTTTCGAGCACCAGTCGGCTGTCCACACTGCCCACAGCCAGACGGTCCAATTGGGCTGCGAGGAGCTTCTCGTGGAACCCGATAACCGATCGGGCATTGGTCAAGCTGTTGCGGTGCAGATCAATTTTTCGAAGAGCGGTATCGACCAAATTAAAGACCTGGACCTCGGCTTCTTTCAGGGCCGATAGGGCGCGTATTTTGCCTAGCTTGCCGGCTTCTAGTTCATTGCGCTCCTTGATGCCTCCGCCGAGTGGGACTCGGAACTCGAATCCGAGCGACCAGGCCGGATACTCGCGCTTGGCCCAGTCATCCATCGACTGGACGACGTTGGTGCCGAGGCCGTTGAGTCCGTAGCTGGCTTTGAGATCGAGCTGCGGCAGACGCTGATTCTTCAGGTAGGCCACCCGAAGGTTCTCCTGCTTCACTTGCTCCGCTCGGATGAGGTAGTCGGGGTTCTTTCGAAAAGCTTGGGTGTAGCTCTCAATTTTGCTGGTGGAGTCTTCAAGGAGTTCCGGGACGTCCACCGCTCTTGGAAGGCTGTTCTGCCCTCCGATGCTGCGGGAGTAGAGGCTGCTGATGCGGCTGGCGTAGTCGAAGGCTGTTTGTTGGGCTTGATCCAGCTTGGCCTTGCGAGCAGCCAAACCTGCTTGTGCCTGCATGACCTCCAGTTCGGAGGACTTGCCGACCTCCAAACGCGCCTGGTTGTCCTTGAGAATCTTCTGGGCCGTCGCCAGCGAATCGGTGCCTATGCGGACCTGTTCCTGAGCCAAGTGCAGGTCCCAGTAAGCGGCCTCAGCACTAGCCAAAACTAAGAGGATCTGCCGTCGGTATTCGTGGAAGGCGATTTTGGAGGAGATGGCCGAGAGTCGGATCTTCGCCGTGGTGGCTCCCCATCCCGCATTCTTGAGCAGGGGTTGAGTGAGATTGAGGCCCGCGAAGCTTTCGTACTGTTGCCCCATCAACTGTCCTGGGGTGGTCTCCGCGGCCCCCACGTTATTGTTCAGGTCCCTCAGCATGTAGCCCGTCCGAAGCTTGGCCCCGGTCCCCAGCAGGAACTCAATGCCCGCATTGTAGAGGGTGTTGCGCTCCAGGTAGAAGGGCCGGGCGAAGAATCCCAACTGCGCCGATTGCTGGCGGTTGTTGGGCCGACTGGTATCGAAGTATTCCGCTCCGCCGACCAACTGGGGCTCGAAGATGCCTTTTTCGGCCCGGTGAAGCCGTTCGCTGACCTCAGCGTCCTGCAGCCGCATTTGGATTTGGTCGTTCTGGTCCAGCACCATCCGACGCAGTTCGTTCAGCCGCAGCGGAGACTCAGGCGGGGTGGCTTCTGCACCCTGAGATCCATAGTTCAATGCGGATCCGATCAGGGTCAGGATCACCAGACGGTTCCAGGGGAATAAGGCGATTTTCAAGAATTCGAATCGTGTGGATGACCAGTAAATTTTGGGCATGGAGAGTTTTAGCGATGACTGAGAGGAGCGAAAACAGAGGCGTTCTTGGCGCATAGCCGGCAACGAGGACCTCCACGGATAGAACGATGGGTTGTGGTCAACGTAGACGCTTTGTCACTGCTGGGGGTTCTCTGCATCATTATGCTTAAATTCCTAAATATAAATAAGAGGGTCGCTGTTGCAAACATAAATTACTTACATTGACAAATGTTAAAAACACATATATATGTAAATAAAGCATTTATATCGACCTCGTGCTTAAGTTCAACGAATTGATGGAATTAACCGTCAATAGTTTAGTGTAATTATATTTTTTATATCCTCTGACGGAGACGTCTGGAAGCTAGGCTAGATCTGGCTTAAACGCGTTCGCGGATGATCGACAACAACTGAACCTATTCGCGTCCCTTGGCTGTCCCTGTTCAGGGGAGATGATCAGCAGTTTCCTGCATATTCTCTGCGTCACTCCGGTCTTGGTGGCCTGGATTCACGAGCCTCGGACGGTGGCGCTGGCGACAAAGAATTTAAGCCTTCAGTCGCAGGGCTTCCGGTTGCCCCGTCTTGATGGGAACAACCGAGCTGCGAGCGAGGCTTCAACTGGACCTCAATGGATGGTTGGGTTTGGCAAGGAAATGGCTAAGCATCCCGTCATGTTCATGCGTGCGGTTCTTTTTGGGTTTTTAATGACCAGCCTGGCCTGGGCCCAGTCGACGGTGGTCATCAGTGAGTTTCTGGCGAGCAATTCTCAGGGTTTGCGTGATGCGGATGGGGATTTCCCGGATTGGATTGAGATTCAGAACACGAGCAGCGCGCCGGTGAACTTGCTGGGGTGGTCTTTGACGGATGACCGGGCCAATACGGTAAAGTGGCGACTCCCGGCCACGAATCTCAATGGTGGGGCGTTTTTGGTAATCTTCGCCTCGGGCAAGGATCGGGCCGTGGCGGGGGCTCCATTGCATGCCAATTTTAGCCTCTCGGCCGATGGCGAGTACCTGGGGTTGTTCGCGCCCGAAGCGAAGACTGCAGTCAGCGAGTTTGAACCGAATTACCCGGCCCAGAAAACCGATGTGTCCTTCGGGTTGCTGGCCGGCAAGTCGTTGTATTTTAAGCCACCCTCGCCCGGGGTGGCCAATAGCGGCGGTTTCGGGGATTGGGTCGATGCCCCGCAGTTTAGCCAGGCCCGCGGCTTCTTCGAGACGCCCTTCGACTTGACTCTCTCATCACAAACCGAGGGAGCAGTCTTGCGTTACACCACCAATGGAACGTGGCCCACCGCCACGACGGGATTGGTTTACTCGAGCCCGGTGCCGATCCGGGGCACGACCATTTTGAGGGCGGCCGCCTTCAAGGAAGGCCTGCAGTCCAGCCCGGTGAAAACGCAGACGTTCCTCTTCCTGCAAGATGTTATCCGTCAGTCCACCAATGGGGTGGCGCCTCCGGGATGGCCGACCTCGTGGGGAGCCAACACTCGCGATTACGGCATGGATCCGGACATCGTGAATTCGGCTGCTTACCGCGATCAAATCATCCCGGCTCTCAAATCCCTGCCGTCCTTTTCAGTCGTTACGGATCTGAAGCATCTCTTCGATTCGACGACGGGCATTTATGCCAATCCCGGACAGGACGGGCGGGACTGGGAGCGGCCCTGTTCTCTGGAATTGGTGTATCCGAATGGATCCAAGGGCTTTCAAATCGATGCCGGGATTCGAATCCGTGGGGGATTTTCCCGCAGCACCGGAAACCCCAAACACGCGCTGCGTTTCTTTTTTCGCGAGTCCTACGGCGAGTCGAAGCTAAAGTTTCCGCTCTTCGGCAATGCGGGCACCGATGAGTTCGATGCCCTCGACCTCCGCACTTTTCAGAACTACTCGTGGAGTTTTCAGGGGGATTCCCAAGGGGTCTTTATTCGCGATCAGTTCAGCCGGGATAGCCAACTCGACATGGGGCGACAGGGGGAGCGCGGGAACTACTACCACCTGTACATCAATGGCCAGTACTGGGGGCTCTATAATAGTTGTGAGCGACCCGAAGCGGCCTATGCGGCCACCTACTACGGTGGCAACAAAGACGACTACGACGTCATTAAGGTCGAGGCGGGACCTTACACCATCAACGCCACGGATGGGAATATGGCTGCATGGACCCGTCTCTACAATGCCGCCAAAGCGGGCGTCGCGGACACTGCAGCCTATTTTAAACTCGAAGGCCGAAATGCCGACGGAACCCCGAACCCTGCTTACGAGAACTTGCTCGATGTGGATAACCTCATCGACTACATGCTGGTGATTCTTTACGGCGGAAATCTCGATGCGCCGATTTCTAACTTCCTCGGGAACACGTCTCCCAATAACTGGTACGGACAGCGGGATCGGACCGGGCGTCATGGCGGGTTTCGATTTTCGGCCCATGATTCCGAGCACACCTTGCTGAATGGTGCCGAGAATCGGACCGGACCTTACGGAACAGCCACCAGTTGGAGTGTTACTAAGAGCAACCCTCAGTATTTGTGGCAGCAACTCAGCGCCAATCCGGAGTTCCGCCTTCGAGTGGCCGACCACATCCAGAAACATTTCTTCAACAACGGTGCGTTGACGCCCGTGGCCGCCCGAGCCCGCTTTGCGGTGCGGACCAACGAGATTTACTCCGCCGTGGTTGCGGAGTCGGCCCGCTGGGGTGATTCGAAGGTGGCCGCCCCGCTGAACCGGGATCAGCACTGGTTGCCGCGAGTCAACGACATCATGGCCAATTACATGGCCCAACGGACGGCCACGGTCTTGGCTCAATTGAAGGCGCGAAACTTGTATCCCGCCACGGTGCCACCCTCCTTCTCCCAGCACGGCGGTAACGTGGTCGGTGGATTCCGGTTGGCCATCACGGCTCCGGTTGGCGACATCCGCTACACGTTGGACGGATCCGATCCGCGTGAAATCGGCGGAGCGGTGGCCGCCGGGGCCCGAGCCTACTCCGGCGAAATTACCCTCAACCAAAGCACTACCGTCTGGGCCCGGGTGCTCAATGCGGGCAATTGGAGTCCGTTGATCGAGGCGTCCTTCACCCTCATCCAGACCTTCGACACCCTTCGAGTGACGGAGATCCATTACCATCCCGCTGCCGAGGGCAGCATTGATGGAGACGCCTTCGAATTCATCGAACTAAAAAACGTGGGTGCGGATACTTTGGATCTTAGTGGTGTCCGGTGTGTGGACGGTATCGATTACACGTTTCCCTTGGGGATGCGGTTGGAACCCGGACGGTTTATTGTGCTGGTTTCCGATGCGGAGGCCTTTGCCCGGAAGTATCCCGGCGTGGCGGTGGGCGGCGTTTACCAGGGACGTTTGTCAAATGGCGGTGAACGGGTGGCGCTGGTCCATGCAACGGGGTCCCCGTTGGTGGAGGTGACTTACGGAGTCGAGTCTCCCTGGCCTCCGGCGGCGGATGGCCAAGGCTTCTCGCTAGTTCCAATCGAGCCCAATGGCCCGGCCTCCAGTCTGGCGTCGGCATGGCGCACGAGCGCGCGGATGGGCGGTTCTCCTGGGGCGGAGGATCCGGTGCTTTCAGTGCCCGTCATTCAAGTGAGCGAAGTCTTGGCGCATACCGATCCACCCCAGTGGGATGCGGTGGAATTGTTCAATCCGGGGACTGTGGCTGTGGATATCGGTGGATGGTTTCTGACGGATGAGCGCAGCGAGCCGAAGAAATATCGGATACCAGACGGAACTCGAATTCCGGCCGGTGGCTATTGGGTGGTGGATGAGACGCAGTTCAATGCGTGGCCGCTGGGCCCAAAGGCCTTTCGGCTCGACTCCCATGGTGACTCGCTCTGGCTGTATTCGGCCGACACCGCCGGCAACCTTACGGGCTACAGCGACGGGATTTCGTTCGGGGCCACCCCCAATGGAGTGAGCCTTGGGCGGCACACCAATTCTGTGGGTGAGTTGCAGTGGGTGCTCCAAAGTGCGCTGACCTTGGGTTCTCCCAACGCCCGGCCAGCAATCGGGCCGGTCATCTTGAGCGAGATTGATTACCGCCCCGGCGCGGGATCCGTGGAATTTATCGAACTTCAGAACCTGACCGACAATCCCGTGCCATTGTTCGATCCCTTGTTTCCCACCAACACCTGGCGCTTGTCGGGAGTCGACTATGCATTTCCGACGGGGTTGATGATTCCCGCGAAGGGACTGTTGGTCGTGTCTGCCGGGGATCCCGCGTGGTTTCGCCAACGCCATGGCATCCCGGATTCTGTACCGGTGCTGGGTCCCTGGGCTGGCAGCTTGCAAGACAACGGCGAACGCATCGAACTTCAACGACCGGATTCTCCGGATCTGGAAACCAATCAGCTTGGGCAAGTTCGCGTGCGAGTCCCTTACTTGACGGTAGATACGGTCCGCTACAGCCCTCAAGCGCCATGGCCTGAAGCGGCGGCAGGCAAGGGGAGTTCTTTGGAACGTCGCGGCCCAGCCAGCGTCGGAGATGATCCCGCCCAATGGGTGGCCAGTGCGGGGCCCCCGCTCCCGGGGCTAACCTCCGACAGTAATCGCCCGCCTCGGGTGGATGCGGGTCCCGATCAGGAGTTTGCGGCAGTGACCCGGTTTCCTCAATCCGCGTCCCTGGAAGGCGTCGTCTCCGATGACGGAAAGCCGGGGGCTGCGTTGACCTACCTTTGGACTCAGGTCCGAGGCCCGGGCCCGGTGGTGATTGAATCGCCCGACCAGCGACTCACACGAGTCCGTTTGCCGGGGCAGGGTGTCTACAGCGTGCGCCTGAGTGTTTCGGACGGCGCTTTGACGTCTTCCGACGACGTGGTCTTGACCGCAGGTCGGGCCGGAAGCGAGGTGACTTGGATTACGGCGGGTTCCAGTTGGCGCTATCTGGACACGGGAGTCGATTTGGGCACGGCCTGGCGCGCACCAGATTTCGATGACACTCGTTGGAAAACGGGCAAGGGAATCTTGGGTTATGGGGATGCCAATCAGGCCACGACTCTCGGGTTCGGGCCCAATTCCAGCGGCAAATACATTACCACCTATTTCCGCTTAAAATTTGATGTCACCGACCCGGCCTCGGTGACCGCCTTGCTGTGCAAGGTGCTGCGTGACGACGGCATAGTGGTTTGGCTCAATGGCGTGCAAGTGGCCAAGGACAACCTGCCTGAGGGGGATGTGGTGAATCAAACGTTGGCCAGCAGCGCCATCGGTGGCACCGACGAAACCACTTACTTCGACTTCCGTTTGGATCCCAGCGCCTTGAAGGCAGGAGAGAATACGTTGGCCGTGGAGGTGCATCAGAATTCGGGTTCTTCGAGTGACTTGAGCTTCGACGTATCGCTGCAAGCCACCGTATTACCGCCCAACCAAGCACCGACCGTGGACCTGGGAGCCGATCGTCAACTGGCCGCTCCCGGAACGCTGTTGCTGGACGCTTTGTTCAGCGACGACGGGTTGCCGCTGCCGCCCGGAGTTCCCGGGTTCCAGTGGAGTTGGATGAGCGGCCCAGCTGTGGTGACCTTTGCCGATGCCACAGCTTCCCGGACCGCCGTAACCTTCGACCAACCCGGGGATTACGTGATCGGGTTTCAAATCAAGGACGGTCTTTTGTCGGCCCGGGATGAAGTGCTGGTTCGGGTGGGTGGGGCTCCGTCTGGCCCCGTTGTCACCATGGAGACTTCGGCCTCGGGCTTCGTGTTGAAGTTCAACGCGGCGGCAGGGCGCCCCCACACGGTCCAGTTCTGCGACGATTTGATCGGTGGAGCCTGGGACACGTTTGAGGCGATTCCATCGATTTCGAGGGAATCGACGCTCCAGGTTATCGTGCCTGTGTCCAACGGAAGTCGGTTCTTTCGCGTACTAGTCCGATGAGACGAGTTGATGGCTGTCCTGGGAGAGCCGGGTAAGTTCACCTTGCCTCGCCTCCCGGGCCCGTCCCAACGTCTGGGCCATGAACCGCATCGAGCAACGCTTCGCTGCCCTCAAGGCGGCCGGTCAACGGGGGTTAGTGGTCTATATCGGAGCTGGTGATCCGAATTTGGAGGCCACTCGTCGACTGGCTTTGAGCTTCGATGCGGCCGGGGTCGACGTGTTGGAACTCGGTGTTCCTTTCAGCGATCCGTTGGCCGACGGCATCGTCAACCAGTTGGCTGCACAGCGCGGATTGGAGAGCGGCACTACTCCTCCTAAGGTCCTCGCGACCATCGTCGAGATTCGCAAGGAATCGCAAATCCCCATCGTCCTCTACATTTATTTCAACTTGCTGCACCGCGTCGGGGTCGAGCGGTTCATTCGGGATGCGGCCGCCGCTGGTGTGGATGGGTTGCTGGTGCTGGACCTGCCGCCTGAAGAATCGGAGACCTACGAGTCGCTCATGGCCTCGGCGGGCCTGAGCCCGGTGTATCTCATCGCTCCAACCACCCCGGATGCCCGCATCGCATTGATCGCACCCCGGGCGCGTGGGTTCATTTATTACGTCAGCCGCGAAGGCGTGACCGGCATGCAAAGTCAGGTCAGCGATACCATCGCGATGATGACCGACAAGATTCGGGCCCACTCCCCGTTGCCCATCGCGGTCGGCTTCGGCATCTCCAATGCCGAACAGGCCCGCCAGGTGGCTCAGCATGCCGAGGCCATTGTTGTCGGCAGCGCCATCGTCAACCGGATCGCCGAGCATGGAAAATCAGCGGACTTGGTGGAGCGCGTGAGCGGGTTTGTTAGGGAGTTGGCGGAAGCGGTGCATTCGGTTCGTTGAAGATCGAATCTTCCAACCCTCCGGTGCGTCAGTCAGGCCATCTCATGAAGGCCATAGCAGTAGCGCTGGGGTTTCTTTGGACGGCGGGTACCGTGGGTGCGGCACCGGGGGCTCCGACTCCCGCGCCTCAACGGTTTCGGCAGGAGGTGGCCGAGCGTTTTCCGGGGGATTCGCAAGCCCCGAAAGGCCCGGTCACGCTAGTGTTGCCCGGTGCCAATGGATCCGTTCGTGCCTACAGCCAAGGCAGTTGGTACGAGCATCACAAGGGGCACTGGCAAACCTTGCCTCTTGGACCCTCACCTTCGGAGGCGCGCTTTGTGTTCCCCGATGCACTAGGTCGGGCTGTGAGAGCTGATTTTCCCGGCTCGTCCGTGATCCAGGTGCTGCCGATGGGGCAGGGGTTTCTGGTGGTCTCTACTAACCAATTGCATCGCTGGGAATCCGGGAAGTGGACTCAGGAACCCTGGCCGGAGTCGTGGACTATTTCCCAGTTGGCAGTGACGGGCGACGGAACCTGGTGGGCCGCCTCCAGTCATGGATTGGTTCGTCGCACGGCCTCCGGCTGGGAGCCCGAGTCCATTGTCGACGCGGGTGACCGAGCTTGGGCGGTGCGTTCGGTGTTGGGCGTCGCCGTCGATGCCTCGGGGCAACTCTGGTTCGCCAGCAAGGCCGGGGTGGGGTGCCGTACACCGAAAGGGTGGCGGTTTTTCGAGGGCAAAGACGGACTGCCGTGGAACGAGTTTACTGGGATCGCCGCCGGTCCTGCAGGTCAGGTCTGGTTCACCACGTCCCGCGGAGTGATTCGCTGGAACGGCACCGAGTTTCAATACCGTCAGGGACCGCGTTGGCTCCCGTCTGATGCGGTGTCCCAGGCCTGGGTCCAGGCCGATGGCCGCGCTTGGTTCGCCACGTCCAACGGTGTGGGCTGCATCGATCAGCTGCCCATGACCCTCGCCCAGAAGGCCGAGCACTATGAGCGCGAGATGGATCAGTACATCCGCCGCACCTCGTATGGATTCACGGCCGAAGCCCCATTGAAGACTCCGGCCGATCGGTCGACAGCCGCTCCTGAAGATTCCGACAACGACGGCCTGTGGACCGCGATGTACGGGGCCGGCGAGTGCTTTGCTTATGCGGCGACCCACGACCCCAAGGCCAAGGCCCGGGCCACCCGTGCGTTTGAGGCGCTGCGGTTTCTCCAGAAGGTGACTCAAGGTGGAACCCCGGCGCCGCCCAAAGGCTATGTGGCTCGAACCGTCCGACCTGTGGAGTGGCCCGATCCGAATGTGGGTCGCATCGAGGGCGATCGCGAAGAAGCCAAACGCGACGGACTTTGGAAGGTTTATGAACCTCGCTGGCCCAAGAGCGCCGATGGCCAGTGGTATTGGAAGAGCGACACCAGCAGCGATGAGTTGGACGGGCATTTCTTCTTCCATGCCGCCTACTTCGAGCACGTGGCAGAAACAACTGAAGAGAAGGACCGGTGCCGCGAGGTAGTTCGGGATTTGGCGGACCATTTGGTGAGCCACGGGTTCAACCTGGTGGACATCGATGGCAAACCCACCCGGTGGGGACAGTTCGGGCCGGAGTCGGTGAATCGCGACGAACGCTGGGTGGCCGAGCGCGGGCTCAATTCACTGAGCATCCTCAGTTATCTCGCTGTCGCCGGTTATGTCACGGGGGATCCGAAGTACACGGAGGCTTCCCGTGAGTTGGTGAACCGACACGGCTATGCGCAGAACTTGATGTTTCCCAAAGTGCAGTTCGGGCCCGGGTCCGGGAACCACTCTGACGACGAAATGGCCGTGATGTGTTTCTACAACTTGCTGCGCTACGGAAAGGATCCTGCGATCCAGGATCGGGTGCGCTACGCATCCTACGCCTACTGGGCGATGGAGGCTCCGGAACAAAATCCCTTCTTCAACTTCGCCTTCGCTGCCGAGGCACTGGGCAAAACCATTCGTAATGTCTGGGGAGAATTTTCCGTGCATCCGTGGGCGGGGTGGCATGAAGACGCCCTGGCGACGCTGCGGGGTTTTCCCTTGGACCGCTTAAATTGGCCGCATCAGAACTCCCATCGGTTGGATATCGTTCGACTGTCCCGCCAGCAGGCGCGGGATTTGTACGACCCTCGGGACGAAGGCCGTGGCCGCCGGGTGAACGGCCAGGTATTGCCCGTAGAGAACCGCCATTTCGAGCACTGGAACACCGACCCGTGGACCTTGGACTACGGTGGGAGCGGCAATGTTTTGGGCAGCGGCACGGTGTTTCTCTTGCCCTATTATCTGGGACTCTACCACGGCTTTATCGAGAAGCCCGAGTAGGCTGGATGGAATCCGACGAATTTTGTCCGAAATACCACCTTGCACACGAGGCCGTCCGATTTAGTTTTGTACACGTCCGGGCGGTTCAGCCTCGGTCCTCAGCATGATGTCACCCAAGAAGGTCTACTATTTCGACAACAACGCCACGACCCGCGTCGCCCCCGAGGTGGTGACGGCGATGATGCCGTTCCTGAGTGAGCTGTGGGCCAATCCTTCCAGCGCCTACGCCTTTGGTTCGCAAGTCCACGGTCATGTGGAAAAGGCCCGGGAAACGGTTGCGGCACTAATCAACGCGGATCCGAAGGAAGTGACCTTCACGAGCTGCGGAACCGAGTCGAACAATTCGGCCATCCACAGTGCACTGGTGACGAGCGGCAAACGGCACGTGGTGACCACCGCCGTCGAGCACAGCGCCAATATGAATTTTGGTGCTTATCTCGAGAAACGGGGTTTCGAGGTGACCTATCTGCCAGTGGAAAGCGACGGTTCGCTGGATTTGCACCTCTTGGAACGGTCCATTCGTCCGGACACGGCCATCGTTTCGGTCATGATGGCCAACAACGAGACCGGCGTGCTCTTCCCCATCGAAGAAATCGCCGCACTGTGCCGCAGCAAGGGTGTTCTTTGCCACACCGACGCCGTTCAGGTGCCCGGCAAGCTCAAGATGGATGTTCACCAACTGGGTGTCGATTTCCTGTCGCTGAGCGCCCACAAGCTTCATGCCCCCAAGGGCATCGGCATGCTGTACGTCAAGCGCCGGACCAAGTTTCAGCCCTACGTCATCGGCGGCCACCAAGAGCGCGGTCGCCGTGGCGGCACTGAGAGCGTGGCCAATATCGTGGCCTTTGGCCGGGCAGCCGAATTGGCGATGGCCAGCATCGACGACGAGAACACCCGCATCCGGGGCCTTAGGGATCGTTTCGAGAACCACGTGCTGACACGGATCCCGAACACGGTCCGCAATGGTAATCGCAACCTTCGTCTGCCCAATACGTCCAATATCGCCTTTGATTTTATTGAGGCTGAAGCGGTGTTGCTGTTGCTCGATCAGGCCGGCATTTGCGCCAGTTCCGGATCGGCCTGCACCACCGGTTCGCTCGACCCGTCCCACGTGCTCATGGCCATGGGGCTTCCGCCGATGCGGGCCCGCGGGTCGGTGCGCTTTAGTTTTGGCATCTACAACACTGAGGAAGACGTGGATTACCTCATTGAGAAGCTGACGCCTATCGTCCACCGCCTGCGCGAGATTTCTCCGCTGAGTCCCGAACATCCGGACAACGATACCTACGACATCGAGGCTGCCCGTCGGAAGCACGAGTTGGAGATGTCGGGTCAGAGCGAGGGTTGATCCCGTTGGTCTGGGTTCCGTGCCTGACCCAAGAACCTCCCAGATAGGGACCGATCTCCGAGCGGTCCGGCACCGCAGACGTGGCGCTTTCGGGGAAATCGCCCTACCTCGGAAGCGTTGCTGAGAATGCCAAGCCCGCGGAACACCCCCGGCTCTTTCCCGAGGACCTCCCAGGTGGGGACCGATCTCCGAGCGGTCCGGCACCGCAGACGTGGCGCTTTCGGAGAAATTGCCCTACCCGGGGAGTTGACCGGGGAATGCTCAGCCGGAACAAAGCAATTGGATCGGTCGTGCTGGCTGCTGTCTTCTTCCGCAAGAGCGTCGATCCTCGCGCTCGCCTCGCCTTGCGCACGAATTTGCCGCGCCATCCCTTTCCTCACAACTAACCCGCTCCGGATTATGCTTGGACCTCAAGGCTGATGATTTCGCCGGGCTCACACTCAGCGAAGACCTCAAACGGGCGACAGCAAACTTCGCAATCGGTGGTGAACCGCTGCTGGGCGATGGTTGTGTCGATCACCAGTTCCATGCCCTGACCGCAGTACGGGCACTGGACTTCTTCACTTTCCTGCATCACCCACCTTGGTCTGGCTCAGGCGGACTGCCAAGTGGGGATCACTCCTGGAAAAATTAAGGAAATTAATTAATCCAATTTACAGTGGTTCGGCACGGAACGTGTTTACCCGACGTTCCATTCATGTTGGTTCATACCTTCATCGTCGAATCAGCAACCGAGGCGGTCGGCCTCATCCGTAACAAGTTGGGCCCCGACGCGGTCGTGCTCAATGTTCGGAAGATTCCCGCCGAAGGGGTGTCGAAGTTGTGGAAGAAGCCTAAGCTGGAGGTCTTGGCTGCGGTGATGCCTAAGCCAGGTCAGGATACCATCGAGTCGGTTCTAAATTCTTCCGACCTCGCGGTTCCGGTCGACAGAATTGTACCGTCGCCAGTCGCTCTGGATCCGTTGGCGGATTTGCGTCGGGAGATGTCCGAGATCCGTGCTGAAGTACTGAGGCATCGCGATTCGAGCCAGGGGCGAGAACCGGCGGTGGTGGATCTGGGTGGTTTCACAGAATTGGCTGCAGAATCCGTTCTCATCGAACCGTTTGCCACCAAGGCCGTTTCCTATCCTGGCCACTGGCAGATTGGCCCCATTCTGGAGGCTACCGGACTTCAGCCACGCCATGTCCTGCGAGTGGTGGAACGCTTGTGCCAGGACTATGGCGAGGCCGCTCCAGAGGCCCTGGGCGAACAATTGGCTCTCGCTTCGAAGGTTCTCAAAGGGGAGTGGTTGGTGCCTCCAGCCCTGTCACCCAGCGGCACCCCTGAAACCCATGTCCTCATCGGTCCGGCAGGTTCCGGAAAGACGACGGCGCTGTGCGAGTGGTTGGCTCAGTTGGTTTTGGTGGAAGGGCGTTCCGCAGCGGTTTTCCGGCTCGATGGCGAGACGGCCAATACCGGCGAATTCCTCAGTGTGCATTCGGAAGTGTTGGGAGTGCCGGTCCAGCGAAGCCTGACCCCGGATTGGCGATCTGCCGCTGAGATGGTCTTCATCGATCTTCCCGGTATTTCCCACACCGATCGATCCTCGATGAACAAGCTTCTAGAGCAGTTGAAGGAAATGCGTCCCGCACAAGTTCACCTGGTGCTCAATGCAGCCTACGAATCCGCCTTGCTGATGGCTCAGATTCGGGGCTTTGCGCCGCTCCAACCGAACGACTGGATGGCCACACACCTCGATGAGGAACCTCGCTGGGGAAAACTCTGGAATGGGATCATGGGCACAAATTGCCCCCTAAGTTGGATGGGAATTGGGCAGAATATTCCCGGCATGTTTCACCGGGCAGATCCAGCGCGGGTTCTGAATCGTCAATTCAACCGGTAATCGGCTGGTTAAAAAACAAAACAAGTACGCGGATGCTTATGGCACTCGGTTTGCTTGAAGGGACGGAGCGGGGTTGTTTTATGCGAAAGTTTATGATCACAGGTGCCTTAGGTGGCTTTGCTATCGGCGGGTTTTCAGGCCTGTACCAGGGCGCTGGCGGATCTGAGGTTTTCTGGCGTGCGGCGGTTTCAGCCGGTGTCCTTGGCATGTTGATGCGTTGGTGGTGGGGCGTCTGGAGGAGATCCCTTCATGAAGCCAAGATGCAACAGATCAACCAGATCACAGAGGCCATGAGCAAGCTCCCTGGGGAAGTCGATCGAGTGTCCAATTAAGAACTAGCCGAATCCTATGCCTGCATCCTCTCCCACCACGGAAGGCCCCGTTCCATTGCGGAAGACCCCGCCTCAGTTCTCCCAATACCAAAAGATTCGGCCCGGGACACCCAAGGAAGCGGAGCTCATCGAACAATACCTTCCATTCGTTAAGAATGTCGTGGGTCGATTGGCATTGAGTCTGCCCTCTCATGTTGATTTGGACGACCTTTACAGCGCCGGATTGGTGGGTCTTCTGAATGCGGTCCGTAACTATGATCCCGTGGCCGGATCCAGTTTTGAGTCCTACGCACGGGTTCGCATCCGTGGTTCCATTTTTGACGAATTGCGCCGTTTGGATTGGGTGCCGAGGTCCGTTCATGACAAGGCACGGAAGGTTCAGGCCGTCATCCAGCAAATCGAGCAGTCCAAGGGGCAGCCTCCGACCGATGTCGAAATCGCGGCGGCGCTGGGCCTGTCCATGAACGATTACGACGATCTGATGAATCAGATCCGGCCGGCCACCTTTGTGTGTTTGGATGCCGTCAGTGGCAATGAAGACGGCGGCGAAACTCCTCAACATGAGACCATCTCGGATGAGACCACACTCAATCCGGTGGACTCGACTGTCCGCAATGAAATGGCACGTCTGATCGAGACGCGGCTATCCACTCTGCCCGAGATGCAGCGGAAGGTGCTGGCGCTCTATTACTTTGAAGACCTTCGTTTGCGCGAGATTGCCGAGGTCTTTGGGCTCACCGAGTCCAGAATTTGCCAGATCCACTCCCAGGCCATTCTTGCGCTCCGGGGTTATCTGCAGCGGATGGTTGCCGATGATCGCTAACCAACGCCTTTTCATTATCGCCCTCTCACCTCGGACTTACCTCTTTCACGTATGCTAGTCATCATCGGCTCTGTCATTGTCTTGGTTTCTGTCTTGGGAGGCTTCATGATCGCGGGTGGCCATCCGGCGGTCCTCCTCCAGTGGTCTGAGTTCATCGTCATCCTGGGTGCAGCCTTTGGATCAATGGTCACCATGGCGCCGATGAAGGTTCACAAGGACATGATCGCCCAGATCATCGGTTGCCTCAAAGGTTCCCCGTACAACAAGGCGGCCTATGAAGACATGTTCAAGGCGCTCTACGAGATGTTCATGCTGGGCCGCCGCAACGGCATGGTGGCCTTAGAACCCCACCTCGGAGAACCTGCGACCAGCAGCATCTTTACCAAGTATGTCGCATTCTCGAACGACCACCATGCGATCGCTCTGCTGACCGGGGCTTTGCGACCCCTCATTGATGGCAAGGTGAAGCCGGACCAGATCGGCATGCTGATGGAGACGGAGATTAATGCCATGGAGCAAGAGCATCATAAACCCATCGATGTGCTCTCCAAGACCTCAGACGCCATGCCGGGATTCGGGATCGTGGCTGCTGTGCTCGGAATCGTCATCACTATGGGATCGATCGGTGGACCGGTTGCGGAAATTGGTCACCATGTGGCTGCAGCATTGGTCGGAACCTTTTTGGGGATTCTGGTTTCCTATGGTTTTCTTGGGCCGTTGGTTGCTGCCATGATTTTCAATGGCAACGCCGAGATCGGTTACTACCGGACTTTGACCAAGGCTGTTTCGAGCTTCGCTACTGGCTCTGCCCCCATGATGGCTCTGGAGATCGCGCGACGCGGCCTGCCGGGGGATGTGAAGCCCACCGCCGAGGAGTTGGAAGCGATGCTCAAGGCTGCTAGCAAGTAGCCTAAATTCTAACACTTAACCTATATAAATCATGGCTGGAGGAGGAGGAGGAGCATGGAAGGTCGCCTACGCGGACTTCGTCACGGCAATGATGGCACTGTTTTTGGTGCTGTGGTTGGTGTCCCAAGATTCGAAGGTCAAAGACGCCGTGTCCCGGACCTTCCGAAACCCCTTTTCAGCCACAGAAAAACGGTCGACGGGTATTTTCAATTCGAACAAAGAAAACGACAAAAGCTTTTCCAAGGGAAACTTCGAAGCCAATGCGCCGATCGAGCTAGGTATTCTCCGTCGTATCAGCCAAGACATGCTCAAGACCTTGGCGACCAACCCTGAAACGCCACAGGATCAGGCCTTGCGCATGGAACTGCTCTCCGACGGCATCCGCTTGACGATGTTCGACCGGCACCAAAAGCCCTTGTTCGATCCGGGTTCTCCCGAGCTCTCCGAATATGGTCGATGGATCTTCACCACGATGGCCTGGCAGATCACCCGATTTACCAACCATTTCACCCTGGAGATCGAAGGACACACCGAGGCCGACTATCAACCCAAGGCCGGAGAGCCCGACGCCTGGGACCTGTCCACACAACGCGCTCATGCCACCCGCAAACTCCTGATGGAACACTCGGTTCGGTCCTCGCAGTTCCGGAGGGTCTCCGGTTATGCCGACACCGTACCCATCGAAGGCGTTCCTTCTAACGACGACCGCAATCGTCGTGTGGCGCTGATCCTCCGGGCCAACGATACTGTGTATAAGTTCTGAGGTTTTTCTTCCGTCCTCCATGTCCACCAATTTCAAACCACTGACCACTGGAGCCAACGCTTCGGCAACCAACTCATCGGCGAAAGCGATGGGCCAAAGAAGCCTCAAAAGCCAGTTCCAGCCGGTCGGTGTGTCTGGCGACAGCCTCCGGCCGACGATGAGCGTTGGGGCCAATGCCTCTCACCCAACCCATGGTTCCGCAGTCGGTTCGAACCACGCGGTGGCGATGGAGCCCGCCCCGAGGATTTCTACGGCCATCACGCGGTTGATCCGGGACGGCGATCGGATCACCCACATTGAGGTTCAATGCGGTTGTGGTGAGATTATTACTCTCGAATGCGGCTACACGGCGGACGCTGAGTGATGGGCCCTTGCTGGGAGAATCGTCGCACCGTTTTGCTCATCAACAGACGCACTTCGGACCACCCAGGGTAGGACCCTGGATAGCCAAAACTTGCAGTCACCGTGCATCGGCTGCGGGTGCCGACTCCACGGGATCCCGATCACTCCCATTCGATCGTGCCGGGCGGTTTGCTAGTGATGTCGAGCACCACTCGATTAACCCCTTGGACTTCGTTGGTGATGCGGGTGCTAATCCGTTCGAGGAGTTCGTAGGGAACCTTCACCCAGTCGGCGGTCATGCCATCCTGCGATTCCACAATTCGCAGGGCGATGGTGTAGGCGTAGGTTCGCTCATCACCTTGGACACCTACGCTGCGGACTGGCAGGAGCACGGCGAAGGATTGCCATGTCTTGTAGTACCAGTCGGCCGCCTTCATTTCTTCGACGACGATCCGGTCTGCATTGCGGGTGATTTCCAACTTGTCCGGAGTCAACTCCCCAAGGCAGCGCACGGCCAAGCCCGGGCCGGGGAAGGGCTGTCGATGCACGATCTCTTTGGGCAGACCCAATTCGAGGCCCAATTGGCGGACTTCATCCTTGAAGAGATTGCGAAGCGGTTCGAGCAATTGGAACTTCATGCCTTCAGGGAGGCCACCCACGTTGTGGTGACTCTTAATCATGTGGGCAGGGTTTCCGTCGATGGGGACCGACTCGATGACGTCCGGATAGAGGGTTCCTTGTGCGAGGAACTTGGCCTTACCGGCTCGACGGGTGGCCGTCTGGAAGACATCGATGAACGTCTTGCCGATGACCTTTCGCTTCTGCTCCGGATCCGTGACGCCCTTGAGCTTTCGCAGGAACAACGCAGTGGCGTTCTCATACTGGAGCTTGAGTTTGAAATGGCGTCCGAAGACCTCCTGGACCACCTCGGCCTCCCGGTGGCGAAGCAAGCCGTTGTTGACGAAGATGCAGGTCAGTTGGTCGCCGATGGCTTTGTGGATCAAGGCGGCTGCGACGCTGGAATCCACACCACCACTGAGACCGAGAATCACCTTCTCCTTACCCACTTTCGCCCGGATCTCTTCGCAGGCCTGTTCTGCATAATTCTGCATGGTCCAGTTAGGGCGGCAGCCGCAAACGCCACGGACGTAGTTGGACAAGATTTCTTTGCCCCGGGGCGAATGAACAACCTCAGGGTGGAACTGGATTCCGAAGTAAGATTTCGTCGTGTTCTCGATGGCGGCGTATTCCGAATTGTCGGTAGTGGCCACCGACGTGAAGCCCTTCGGAAGGCGGGTCAGTTTGTCGCCATGGGAATTCCAAACTTGGAGACTCTTGGGGAGTTTCCTGAACAACGGACACTCCTTCCGTGTGACCGTGAGGGTCCCTTTGCCGTATTCCCGCTTCGTGCCTTTCTCCACTTTTCCGCCCAAGAAATGCCCCATCAATTGGACACCATAGCAGATGCCGAGCACCGGCACGCCCAAGTCAAAGATGGCCGGATCGGGCAGGGGGGCCTTCGGCGCGTAGACCGATGAGGGGCCACCGGAGAGGATGATGCCTTTGACGCCCAGTTTCTGGATCTCCGAGGCTGGTGTGTCATAGCGCAGAATGGTCGAGTAAACGTTCAGTTCACGGACCCTGCGTGCAATGACCTGAGTATACTGGGATCCGAAATCGAGGATGACGATCTGCTCCATGAGCAACGGTGACGGCTGAAGCGCAGGAGCTTCAAGCCGGATTTGCTCATCCCAATAAGCGCTGGTTGGGTTAGTTGAAATGTTTTATGCGTAAAACAACGTGTTTGACTGAACACTTTTTTCGGCGGAGTTTCAGGTTTATGGACATCAGGAAACGTTTTGTAGGGCTGCTCCGTGGGTTGGGGCTGCACGTTGTCCTCCTGATAGTGGCGAGCACAGGCCTTTGCGGGCTGAGGGCACATGGGGCACCGCTGACGGTCTGTGCCACCGTGGGAATGGTTGCAGATTTAGCCCGTGGGGTGGGCGGACAGGAAGTGGTGGTGGAGGGATTGATGGGTCCCGGGGTGGACCCGCACCTTTACAAAGCGACTTCTTCGGACCTCATCCGCCTGCAACGTGCGGAGGTAATCTTGTACGGCGGACTGCATTTGGAGGGGAAGATGCAAGAGACCTTCCAACGGTTGGCCCGGTCGGGACGGCGGGTCCGAGCGGTCACCGATGGGCTTCCTCCGGAGCGGTTGATCCGCGTGGGGCAGGACGGGATGGTTGATCCACATGTATGGTTCGACGTGGAACTTTGGTCGCGATGCACTGAAAGAGTGGCCGAGGAATTCGCCGCCGCGCGCCCCGACTCAGCTGTGGGTTTTCGACAGCGCGCAGCGACCGTGAAGCAGGAATTGAAGGACCTCCACCAGTGGGTGTTGACGCGCGTCGCCACGGTACCGAAACCCCGGCGCATCTTAGTGACCAGTCACGATGCCTTTGGATATTTTGGCAAAGCCTACGGATTCCAGGTGGTCGCCTTGCAGGGGATCTCGACCGTGACCGAAGCCGGCTTGGCAGACATGACCCAACTGACGGATTTCATTCGATCCAAGGGAGTTCCCGCCGTCTTCGTCGAGAGCAGTGTGTCTCATGCCAGCCTAGAGCGCATTCGGCAGGATGCCGGCGTAAAGTTGGGTGGTGAACTGTTCTCAGACGCCATGGGGACGCCGGGACAGCGCCATGATGGGTATGACCTGGGTACCTACCAGGGGATGATTCGGCAGAACGTCGATCGGATCGTGGAAGGGTTGAAATGAGCTTGGAAACTGGGAATCCGGCGAACGTTCCGCCATTGGAAATCCACGACCTGACGGTGGCCTACCGCAATAAGCCGGTACTATGGGGTATCGATCTTGTGGCTCCGGCGGGCAAACTCATCGGCATAGTGGGACCCAACGGAGCGGGCAAATCCACGTTGATCAAGGCCTGTATGGGGCTTTTGCCGTGTTCGTCGGGTTGGGTGACTGCGTTTGGTCGGCCGGTGACTCAATCCTTGAAGCGTGTTGGATACGTGCCGCAGCGGGAATCGGTGGATTGGGATTTTCCGGTGAGTGTCATGGATGTCGTCCTCATGGGGCGTTACGGACGAATTGGGCTCTTCAAAAGACCCAGCCCAGAAGATCGCCGGATTGCCCGTGACTGCTTGGAACAAGTTCAGATGCTGCCCTTCGCCGAACGGCAGATTTCGAATCTTTCCGGCGGGCAGCAGCAGCGGGTTTTCCTGGCGCGGGCGCTGGCGCAGGAGAGTGACTTGTACTTCATGGATGAACCCTTCACTGGGGTGGATGCCGCTACCGAATCGGCGATCATTGCGTTGCTGCAGGGGTTGCGTTCACGGGGCAAGACCATCTTGGTGGTACACCATGATTTGCCCACGGCTCGCACCTATTTCGATTGGTTGCTCCTCCTCAACATGCGGGTGGTGGCTTTCGGGCCGACCGAGGAGGTGTTTACTCCGGACTTGCTCCAGAAGACCTACGGGGGCCGCCTGACGATCTTGAGTGAAGTTGCCGAGGCCGTTCGGGGCCAAGGCACACTGACATGAGCGCTGCCTCCCTGGTAAATTCGACTAGGCCTTTTGGGCGACGGGCCGGGTCCGGCCAACGGCTCATAGGCATGGGGCTGGGCTGTGCTGTGCTGCTCGCGTCGGCGTTCTCCGCGCAGGCCGCCAAGATCGGAGACCTGACCCAAACCCGATGGACCGAGCAGGCTTGGCGTTTTGTTACTTTGTCCGATCCGGTGGTGCGCTATGCCTGCCTGGGAACCCTCCTGCTGGGGATCTCCTGTGGCCTCTTAGGAAGTTTCCTGGTGGTGCGGCGCATGGCGCTGCTCGGGGACGCGCTTTCCCATGCGGTACTGCCCGGAGTGGCCTTGGGATTCTTGTGGAATCTCGAGAAGGACCCGTTGGCTATTTTTATCGGTGCGCTGCTGGCCGGGTTGGCCGGTTCTGCAACCGTTTCGATTCTCACCCGAACCACACGCCTCAAGGAGGACACGGCGCTGGGCATGGTGCTGGCTTCCTTCTTTGGGCTGGGACTCTGCCTGATGTCGATGTTCCAGCGCCTGCCGACCGGCAACAAGAGCGGCATCGAGACCTTCCTGTTCGGTCAGGCCGCGGCTCTGGGTCCTGGAGACATCCAAGTGATGGGAGCGGTGACCCTGGTGGTGGTGGGTCTTCTAGGATTGGGCTACAAGGAGTTCCTGCTGGTGAGCTTTGATCCGGGGTTTGCCCGGGTCCTGGCACTCCCCACGGTGTGGTTTGAACGTCTGCTGGTGATGCTTTTGGCTTTTGCTGTGGTGTCCGCGCTCCAGGCGGTGGGTGTGGTCCTCGTTTCGGCCATGCTCATCATTCCTGCGGCGACTGCCTCGCTCCTCACAGATCGGTTTCATCGGGTGTTGGTCTGGAGTTCCTGCCTCGGGATGATTTCTGGACTGAGTGGAGCCTTCCTTTCGTTCTTGGGCACACGGCTGCCCACCGGGCCGTTCATGGTGCTGTCGGCAAGCCTGCTCTTTGCCCTGGCCCTGCTGTTCTCGCCCCGACAGGGCATTGTGCCCCGTTGGTATCGGCAGCGCTCTCAACGGGTCCGTATCGAGCGGGAAAATACCCTCAAGGCGATTTATCAAGTGCTCGAGTCCGATGGATTTGCGTCGGAGACAATCACTGTGGCTGCCTTGACGGCGCGGCGTCGGTTGGCCCTCGCCGCAGTCGAGGCCGAGATCCGGTCGTTGGTCGCGGTGGAGTTTGCGACCGCCTCCAGAGATCGGGTTGCGCTGACCCCGTCCGGATGGCTACGGGCCTGCGCCATCGTGCGGAACCACCGACTGTGGGAGCTCTACCTCACCCACGCCGCTCAAATCGCACCGGACCACGTGCACGACGATGCAGAGAAGATCGAGCATGTGCTGGGTGAGGCCATGGTTCGTGAATTGGAACGGCGTTTGCCCCGGATCGACACCGACCCGCACGGGCGACCCATCCCGTCGCTCCCGGCTTCGATGGCGGGCGCCCACCTCGGTGCCGGTGGTGCCGGGGATCGTCCGGTGGGCTATGGAGGGCGTACATGACGTTGATCCCGGAGTTTCAAGCCCACCGCGTTTTCGTCGAACCTTGGACCACGGAGTTGGGAAGCCATGGGCTTATGGCTTTGGTGACATTTCTCGTGGGTGCGACGTGTGGGCTCATTGGCAACTTTCTCATCCTGCGTCGGATGGCGTTGGTGGGCGACGCCATCAGTCACAGCGTGCTGCCAGGTATCGCCTTGGCATTCCTGATCACGGGTTCCCGCGGCATCGGAGCGATGGTTCTGGGGGCGATGGTGGCCGCTTGGTTGACGCACGGGTTGATCGAACTCATCTCCCGCCATTCGCGACTCAAGCAGGATGCGGCCATTGGCATCGCATTTTCTACGCTCTTTGCCATTGGGGTGGTCCTGATCGCCGTCTTTGCCGACAAGGTAGATCTGGATCAGGACTGCGTTCTCAATGGGGAATTGCCGATGATTCCCCTCGAACCTCCGGTCCGGCTCGGAGGCTGGGTGCTGGGCCCACCCCCATTACTGAGGTTGGTTGGGGTCTTGGTGGTGTCCTTGGTGCTTCTGGTGACCTTCTACAAGGAATTGCTAATTACTTCTTTCGATCCCGGGTTGGCCGCCTGCCTCGGGATTCGGGTCGGAGCCATCCACCACGGATTGATGCTTTGGTTGGCCATGGTCGTGGTCGCCTCCTTCGAGGCGGTGGGTGCGATCCTCGTCATTGCGCTGCTGATCTTGCCCGGTGCCACGGCTTCCCTATTAACCGACCGAATGGTTCCCCGCCTAGCCTGGACCACGGTCCACGCGGCCTTGAGTGCAATCAGTGGCATGCACCTTTCGGTGGCGCTGGATTGCTCGCCGGCCGGAGCGACGGTCGTGGCGGGAGCTGGTTGGTTTTGTGTGGTCTGGCTCTTCAGTCCGACCGAAGGACTCATCCCGCGTGCGTGGTGCCTCCGCAGGGGCTCGGTTGACAGCCGTCTTCGAAGCCCCGAGCTTCGGCAACACAACGAAAGCCCTTAAGTATTCATCTCCAAACCTCTCGATGACTCCCATGAAGACTGTTTCCTCCCTCGTGTTGGTACTCCTCACCGGAACCCTTTCGGCCTTGGCTGCTTCCGGTTGGCAAACCGACTTTACTGCGGCCCAGACTGCGGCCAAGAAGGATGGCCGGGCCATCTTGCTTGATTTCACCGGATCGGACTGGTGCGGATGGTGTATTAAGATGAAGAAGGACTCCCTCGATCAGAAGGCGTTTCAGGAGTTCGCCGACAAGAAGCTGATGTTGGTGGAGGTAGACTTCCCCAACAACAAAAAGCAGACCGATGAGGTGAAGAAGCAGAACGAGGGTCTCCAGAAAAAGTACGGCGTGGACGGGTATCCGACCTTCGTCTTGGTGGATCAGAGCGGCAAGGAACTCGGCCGCCATGTCGGTTATCTCAAGGGCGGGCCTTCGGCCTTCGTTCAGAAGATCGAAGAGTGGACCAAGACCGGTGCCTCGAAGAAGTAATGGGCTTTACCAGCCGGGTTCAGGCGGACTATCGGTCTAACACCATATCGGTCTGACACCTTATCGGTTTGAAACCTGCCTGAGGGCCTCAAAGAGGACGATCGCCACACAGTTCGACAAGTTGAGAGACCGCGCCTCGGGGTTGGCCATAGGGATGTCCAACCACTGTTCTGAGTGGGCCTGAAGCAGGGCCAGCGGAAGCCCCGCGGTCTCTCGACCGAACACAAGATAATCGTCCGGAGCGAATTCGGCTTGGGTGTACCGACGGGGAGCTCCTTGTTCAACGAACCAAAGTCGGCTGCCGGTCGCGAGGTGGGTTTGGAACTCGTTCCAAGTGGACCACCGTTTCCAAGTGACGAGTTTCCAATAATCCATGCCAGCCCGAGCCAGTCGTTTGTCATCGATCTCAAAGCCCAGCGGCTCAATGAGATGGAGGGTGGAACCGGTGGCCGCGCACAATCGGGCGATGTTGCCCGTGTTGGGGGGGATTTCAGGTTCGACGAGGACGATGTTCACGGAACGTAGTGCGGTCGGGTGGGGACCGTGCAGATCTGCGCTGGCGGGGGCAATCGGGAATAGCCCGTCTTGACGCTTGATCCAGCAGATCCGGATTGGATGATCCGAACTCGATGTCTGCTGAATCCTCTCCAGAACCTGCGCCGTTCTGGACAACTCCGGAATTTCCCCGGGTGCTGCCCTTTGCGGTATTTCTCCTCATTGGAAGCCTGGCCGGAAAATTCTTTCCCGGTTCAGAGTATTGGTTTTATGCCCTCAAGACCCTGGTGATTGCCGGGCTGGTTTGGGTGCTGCGGGCGCGCCTTCCAGAGATGGAGTGGCGTTTTACGGCATCCTCCATTGGTGTTGGAGTCACGGTTGCTGTGGTTTGGATCGGAATGGATGGACTCATCCCGTCGCTGTCTGACCTCTACGACCGCGTCTCGACTCTCTGGACGGGTCGACCACCGGAGCCGCAGCCGGTCGATCCGCCTTGGAATCCATTGGCTTTCTTCAAGAACAACCCAGCTCTGGGATGGGGATTTCTGGCGATCCGGGTGGTGGGGCGTTCGGTGCTGGTACCGATGATCGAAGAGGTGTTTTACCGATCGTTCTTGTATCGAATGATTATTCGCCCGGATTTCCTGGAAGTACCCTTGAGGAACTGGAATCCCATGGCGTTCGCCGGAACGTGTCTGCTCTTTGGATTGAGCCATCCGGGTCAATGGTTGGCGGCCATTGTTTGCGCAGCCTTGTATCAGGGATTGGTCGTGAGATATGGGCGGATCGGGGATGCCATGGTGGCTCATGGGGTGACCAATGGTATTATTAGCGCCTATGCCATCAGTACCGGCCAGTGGCAGTTCACCTGAACCCAACCAACCTGGATCCGAGAGCCCGCATTCATGGAAGAGCGATTAGCAGCCGCCGGTGGGGAGGCATCCGCATCGGTGTCGATGAACCTCCGCGCCACGGCTCTCCCGCCGTGCGTTGTTTTTGAGGACGACGATTTGCTGGTGGTGAACAAGCCGCCGGGTTGGAACACCCATGCCCCGAGTCCGTATGCGGGCGAGGGGGTGTATGACTGGCTGCGCCATCGGGAACCGCGTTGGGCTGAGCTGGCGATTTTGCACCGCCTCGACAAGGAAACCTCTGGACTGATGGTCTTCGGCAAAACGCCTTTGGCCAATCGGTCCCTGACGCAGCAGTTCGAAGAGCGCCGGGTTGAAAAGGTGTACCGATTGCGAACCGACCGGCCGATCCAGGCTGCCGACTGGATCGCTCAGTGGTCCGTGGTCAGGGCCGGGGATCATTACGTGGCCCGTCCCCAGGCTGTCGGGCTCGATTCAGCGGAGACACGATTTCATCGGGTCGCCCACGGCAACGGTTGGACGGAGTGGGAGGCTTATCCGCGGACCGGCCGGACCCATCAGATTCGGGTCCATGCAGCCCAGGGCGGCATGCCATTGCTAGGGGATTCACTTTACGGAGGCGGCCCTGCCGCTTGCCTTCATTTGTCTGCCTATCGCCTGGCTTTCGAGCACCCGAGGACGGGAGATCCAGTGAGTTGGTCGGTGGATCCCCAGTGGGATCACGACCCGCGGAGTCTCTTGCGCCAAGCGGTTATTAATTCCTCGGAGACCGATGCGTATCGATGCTTGCACGGAGCCTCGGATTCCGGTGGGAGTGGCTTCTACCTGGATGCCTTAGGGCCCTTTCATTTGCTTCACAGCGATTCGGATGCCCCAAAAAGCCTCGAGGTCGGAGGGGGTATCAAGGCCGTCAACCTGTACCACCGTCGACTGAATCGGAAGGTGGGTTTCTCGGGCACCGATGAGAGTTGCCCCAGATGGGTCCGCGGTGAACAGGCTCCCGAGGCGTTCACGCTTCGCGAAAATGGGGTTCGGTATGAGATGCGATTCGATCAGGGCTACAGTGTTGGTTTGTTCCTCGATCAACGGGACAATCGCCGTCGCCTCCTCACGGGTCACATCGCCTCCGGCTTCCCGCTGCTGGAGGCTTCGGTTGCGAATCCGGAGGTGTTGAACTGCTTCGCCTACACCTGCGCTTTCAGCGTCTGCGCGGCTTTGGGCGGAGCCCGTGTGACCAGCTTAGACCTTTCCAAAAAATACCTAGATTGGGGTCGGCGCAATTTTGCACTCAATGGCCTGGACCCGTCCGCCCACGATTTCATCTTCGGTGATGTCTTTGATTGGTTGCGCCGCCTGGGAAAGAAGGGGCGGCAGTTCGATTGCGTGCTCTTGGATCCCCCGACCTTTTCACGATCTAAAGAGCGGGGCGATTTCCGGGCCGAACGGGATTATGGAACTCTTGTGGCCTCAGCCGCTGCCGTGCTCAAACCTGGTGGCACCCTGTTTGCCTCTACGAACGCGGCCCGCCTGGAGCCCGAGGTCTTCCTCGGTCAGATCCGAGAGGCCCTCGCCGGGGTGGGGCGGCGTGTCCTGAAGGATCAATATGTTCCTCAGCCGTCTGATTTTCCGGTGAGCCGTGAAGAGCCCGCCTATCTGAAAACCGTGTGGATGCGAGTGGTCTGACGCGGTGAATCGTAGCAGAGATTGATTCTCAAAAATAGCCACCGAAACCGCCGTTCTGTTGCGCTGACTAGGTAATGGCTATAGTCTCAAGTAATGGCAGAGAAGACGTTGGTGCAGATTCCGGTGGCACAGAGGGAGTTGTTCGACAAGGGGTTGGCGGCTCTCCAGAAAAACAATCTCGATTATGCGGTGGCCTTGTTTTGCCAAGTGCTGAAGGCGGAACCGGGGTTCTATGAATGCCGTGAGGCACTTCGAGCGGCTCAGCACAAGCGAACCGGGAGTCGCGGGGGTGGGTTGTTTAAGAAATTGCTCGGGTCGGCCAACTCCCTGACCTCCGGACGAATGGCGCTCCGGTCCAATCCGTTGGAAGCGATCCTGATCGCCGAGGAAGCTCTGAATCAGGATCCCTCCAATATGCAGGCCCATGATTTGTTGGCCGATGCCGCCTTGCAGGCCCAGTTGCCTAAGACGGCGCTCCTGTCGCTGGAAGTCGCATTCAAGTCCAACCCCTCCGATCGCAAGTTGGCTGAAAAACTGGTCGAAGCGCACACCCAACTAGGCAATCACTCCCGGGCCGAAAAGCTGCTTCGAGACCTGTTGTCCGTAGATCCAGGAAATCCGGCATTGAACGAGCGACTCAAGAACTTGCTGGCGTTGCGCACCCTGAAGGAAGGGGGCTACGAACAGCTCTCCAGTGGAACTGGAAGCTACCGAGACGTGCTGCGGGACAAGGATCAGGCCAAATCTCTGGAGCAGGAGCAGCGCGAGGTGAAGGACGTGGATGTCTTGGAACGCCTGGTGGGCGAACAGGAAGCCCTCCGGGCAGTCGACCCTTCGAATCCTCGCGTGCTGCGCACCTTGGCCGACCTCTGCCTCAAGATGGGGGAGTTCGATCGGGCCGTTGGCTACTATGAGCAAGTCCAGATGGTGAGTGGCATGAGCGATCCATTCATCCTTCAGTGCATCCGGGATACGCGCGTGGCCCAATTCACAATGCTCGAAAAGACCTTGGATCCCCAGACCGAGGTGGGCCAGAGCGGGCTAGAGGCCTTACGTAAACAGCGTCAAGAATACCTATTAGACGATGCCAAACGCCGCGCGGAGGCCAATCCCACCGACCTCTTAGTGCGGTTTGAGTTGGGCGAACAGTACTTCAAGTTGGGGCGCTTTGGGGACGCGGTGGCCGAGTTGCAGAAGGCTCAGAACAATCCCAATCGTCGGATTGCGGCCATGGGACTGCTGGCTCGGGCATTCTTCGAGCGCGGCATGAATGACATGGCTGCAAAAAAGTTGCAGGAAGCTCTAAAGGAAAAGCTGGTTTTTGACGATGAAGCCAAGGACTTGACGTATCACCTCGGCGTTGTTTTGGAAAAAATGAATCGCCCTCAAGAGGCCATTGAACAATTCAAGCTGATCTATGAGCAGGACATTGCCTATCGCGATGTCATGGCCCGGGTCGACCAGTTCTACGCCTCTCAAAGTTGACGGTTTAAACGCACCTCATGGGTCCAGGAAAAGTCATCGTCGCCGACGGAAACGAGCATATGTCGCTCGAGAAGGTTCTGATCGTCGAAGACAACGAAGTCATTCGCAGGGCGTTGGAGATCCAACTCCAGCGTCGTCGGTTCGACGTGATCGGCGTGTCAACCCTGGCTGTCGCTCAAGATTACCTCGGCAAGGACAACTGGGATCTGGTCTTCGTCGATGTGCGACTGCCCGATGGCGAAGGGACTGACATTCTTCGCGTCCTCCAGAACCGTTCGGTCAAACCCTTGGTGGTGATGATGACCGGCCATGCATCTATTGAATCGGCGGTGGCCTGCATGCGGGATGGTGCCTTCGACTACCTGATCAAGCCGTTCTCCTCAGACCAGATTGATATCACCCTCAAGAAGGCTCAGGAGTTCACTCAGCTCATTAAGGTCAATCGGTACCTGAGCCAGGGCGATCCGTCTGAGACGACCGGTTGCGAACTCTTGGGGCGCAGCCCGGCCATGCAGGCGCTCCGAGATCTCATCCGCAAGGTGGCACGGACCCAAGCGACAGTGTTGGTCCAGGGAGAGAGCGGTACCGGCAAGGAGTTGGTGTCGCGGGCCATCTATCGCGAGAGTTCCCGCGCCAATGGTCCGTTCATCAAAGTGAACTGCGCGGCTATTCCCGAGAATCTTATCGAGAGCGAATTTTTCGGGCACGAGAAAGGCGCTTTTACCGGGGCGCTCACCAAGCGCGAAGGGCGCTTCGAGCTTGCGCACGGTGGTACGATCTTGCTGGACGAGATTAGTGAGGTGGCGCCCCACGTTCAGGCCAAGCTCCTTCGGGTGTTACAGGAGCGCGAACTGGAGCGGGTCGGTGGTAATCGGTTGATCCGAGTCGATGTGCGGGTCATCGCAACCACCAACCGTAATTTGGAGGAGAGCATCGCGCGCAAAGAATTCCGCCAGGACCTTTATTTTCGTCTGAATGTCGTTCCCATCTCGGTGCCACCGCTGCGGGAGCGTAAGGAAGACATATCCTTTCTGACCGATCAGTTCATGCAGCGCTTGGCCCGCAAGCACGGTGTCCGAGTTAATGGAATTTCGGCTTCCTGCCAAGCAGCACTGATGTCCCATGACTGGCCCGGCAATGTTCGTGAACTGCAGAATGTGATCGAGCGGGCCGTGATCTTGTGTCCCGATGGGGGCGAGTTGTCGGAGGGGCATCTCGGATTCCATCCCTCCAGTGTCACCGTAGCGGTCGCACCGGTATCTGCGCCGCGCTCAGCGTTAATCGGAGGCACGGCAGAGATCGCAACGTCCGCTCCCGCGTCGATTTCTGCGCCATTTTCCGGACCGCGTTCTGCTCCGGTGGGCCAGGGGTCTATTGTGCCGCTCGATCAGTTGGAGAAACAGGCCATCTTGCAGGCGGTCGATGTTTGTGGAGGCAATCGAACTCAGGCCGCCCGTCTGTTGGCTATTAGCGTCCGGACCATGCGCAACAAGCTGCGTGAATATGGTGTGGCTCCGGGCGGTTCTGACTCCGCCTCCGATGATGGAGAGGTCAGTGCCGATGAGGTTGTTGCGGATTCAAATAAGGGTCCCAATACGGATTCAAATACGAGTTCGTACTTAATTGATTCGACCGCACTTAATTCGAACCTAAATCCGGCACAGGCGACCTAATCTGGTCAACGGAGTTCGAATCCGTCTGGAATTCGAATTCGGTGGGGTTTTTACGCGGGGCGGGTGGCTTTTGGGGAGCGACGCGTTACCCGGCTAATCACTTTGTGGCGGACTCTTCAGTTGCCTCGAACGGGGCCAGACTCCCAGCCCCAGTTTCCGCCCGTGTCCTCGCCGTGGATGATTATGGCTGATGCAATCCACCCCCTCCAGCCCTCTTCGTGACGGATTCTGCAATCCGGCACGAAGAGGGAGGTACTCGAAGAGACTCAGCGCAGGAAGGCTTCGTGCAGGCCGCCGTCCACGGTGATGACTTGTCCAGTGGTCTTGCTGAGACGTTGGCTGATCAGTAAAAAGTACGCCTCGGCTTGATCGGCCGGGGTGATCGGCGACTTGGTCAGCGTCCGATCGGCATAGAATTGAGCCAGTTTGCGGACTAGAGATTCGGTGGCCTCCTCGTCCGTGTAGGGGATGTTGTATTTGGCCAGTGATCCGATCACGCGATCCCGGGGGAACATGGCCGATCCTTGGACCACCGTCGCTGGTGCCACGCCATTGACGCGCACCAGGGGGCTCAACTCAATGGACAGTTCGCGCACCAAATGATTGGCCGCCGCCTTGGAGCAGTCGTAGGCCAGGCTACCTTTCTTGGCGACCACGGCGTTGGCGCTAGTGGTCAGTACGAGGTTGCCTCGCAATCCCTGTTCCTTCCAGGTCCTAGAGGCCTCGTCGCCCACCAGGTAGCTGCCGGTGACGTTGATGTTGAAGGTGAGGGCCCACTTGTCGTCCGGGATATGGCCGCTGGTGTCGCTGGGGACAAAGATGCCTGCGGTGACGCAAATGGAATCAAACCCGCCGTAGGCCAGCGCCACGCGATCAAGCATGGCTCGGATGCTGGCCCGGTCTGTGATGTTGGCCGCCAAGCCGATGGCGGGACCACAACCGCTGATGCCGGTGCCGGCGACGCCGATGCCTTGTCCGAGCTTGGCGGTAATCTCATTGGCGGTCGCTTGAGCCGCGGCCTCGTTGAGGTCTACACAGACGATCTGAGCGCCCTCTTTGCTAATTCGCAGCGCGGTCTCGCGACCGATGCCGGAACCGGCTCCGATCACGACGACCACTTGGCGAGCCAATTCCTTTTCGGGCGGCATGCGCCGCAGCTTGGCCTCCTCGAGCAGCCAATACTCAATGTCGAAAGCCTCCTGCTGGGGCAGGGCGATATAGCGGTCGATCGCCTCGGCACCGCGCATGACTTCGACGGCGCAGTTATAAAACTCGGCCGTAACACGGCTCTCCGACTTGTCCTTGCCCCAGGCCACCATGCCCAGACCGGGGATGAGGATGACCGTGGGGTTGGCGTCGCGCATGGCCGGAGAATTGGAGCGCTTGCAGCGCTCGTAATAAGCCGCGTAGTCCTTCCGGTACTGCTCCAGACCCGCCTTGAGCTTGGCCTTGAGGGTCGCAGCATCCTCGGTCTGCGGATTCCAATCCACATACAGGGGCTTGATCTTGGTGCGCAGGAAGTGATCGGGGCAGCTGGTGCCAAGTTCCGCGAGGCGGGCGGCATCTTGGGAGTTGATGAAGCGCAGGATCCGTTCGTCGTCTTGCACCGTGCCGATCAACCGGCGTTGCTGGCTCACCTGTCCGCGGAGCCAAGGCAGGATGGCGGCCAACCGCTCGTTGCGAACCTCTTGGGGCAAGCTCTGGTACTTGGGTCCACCGAAGACGGTCGCATCGCCTCCCTTGGCCTGATACTTCGCTTCAATGAAGGAGGCCGCCTTTTCGATGTATTCGAGGGTGGCGAGGTAGCACTGCTTGTCGTCCTCATCCCAGGAGATGAATCCGTGCTGACCCATCATGATGGCCTTGGCCTTGGGGTTTTTGCGGCACACCTCTTGCATCGCCAGTCCCAGTTCAAAACCGGGGCGCATCCAGGGGACGTAATCCATGGAGTCCCCGAAGATTTCCCCCGTCAGTTCCACGCAGCGGCTCGAGGCGGCAATGGCGATGATTGCGTTGGGGTGCATGTGATCGACAAAACGCCCTGAGATGAAGCTGTGCAGGGGGGTGTCGATCGACGAGGCGCGCGGGTTGAGGTTGAAGGTGGTGTGGGAGTACATCGCCACCATGTCGTCCTCGGCCGGGGACTTCAGGCCCTTGTCTGTGCGGGCGGCATACACCGTTTGAAGGCCGATGAGGCGGTCCTGATAAAGCGAGCTGAAGAACTCCCGCGAGGCCGTGCGCAAATCGCCGCCAGACCCCTTCACCCAGAGGACCGTCACGTCTTGGCTGGTGAGCGGATCCTTCTCGGTGAGTTTCGAGGAGGTGTTGCCGCCACCGGTGTTGGTGACCCGCTGGTCGGCGCCCAGCTTGTTGGAGCGATAGACCAAACGGTCTGCGCCGCTCAGGGCATTGGCTTCGGCGTCATTCCAGAGATTGGAAACGTGCTTGAATTGGCTCATGGCAAATTGGCTGCGATAGATCGGAAAGCGACTGTGAGCCCTCAACGCTGGAGTGCCTGTTCTCTCCGTCAAACCGAAACTTGGGCTCTGAGAGTCTGTCTGAAAATCGGGAAGAGCCCGCTGGCGGCGTTGCTTGTCGGTCACAGACCGCTGCGGGTCTGCTTCCTCCTCCGCGCCTTGCCAATCGAACCCTTCCCTCCCAAACAGAACACCTCCCTATTTTCAGACAGGCTCTAAAGATCCGGTCGATGCCGTTGTGGATTTTACGAGAGGTTTGGAGGATCCTAATTTTTATGAAATCGGCTTATGAACTGGCAATGGATCGTTTGGGTAAGACCGCAGCGCCGGCCAAGTTGACCACCGCCCAGAAAGCGGAGCTGGCAGAATTGGATTCCATTTACGCTGCAAAACTCGCGCAGGCGGATTTGTCCACCCGCGCGGCCCTTGAGGCAGCGCAGGCAGCCCGGGACATCGAGACGATGGAACTGCTCCGCCAGCGCTATGCCAGCGACAAGGCCAAGATTGAGGCCGAACGCGAGGCTAAGAAGGATCGGGTTCGGGGCGTTTAAGGCTCCGCAGTCGTTTCACTGGTCTGCCGCCCCCGTGCTGCTCCGGACCGCCCAGCGCAATTTGGCGGGTGCCGATCGCGGGTTGGACCGGAGTTCCTCGGGTCCAGGTCGTCGGACCGAGTCGCTCACAATAGTATAGAGTCCCAGTCGTTGGCCTTCTGCGAAGGCATGCTTGACGCGACGATCCTCGCCCGAGTGGAAGGTTAAAATAGCGACCCGCCCGTTGGGTTTGAGGCAGGCGGGTAATTGGCGCAGCAGGGCATCCAGGACACCAAATTCGTCGTTCACCTCGATTCGAAGAGCCTGAAAAACTCGACGGATGCGGGCATCGCCCTCGGGCTTGTCCTGCGTCCAGCGCCGTCCTCGGTAGAGCTCATGGAGCAGTCGGGCAAATTCCCGGGTTCGGGTGATCGGCTGGGTTTGCAATGCGGCGACGATGGCCTCAGACAACGCTTCGGCCATGGGTTCGTCTGCGTTGTCCCGGAGGGCTGTGGCCAGTTGTTTGGTTGTGGCACGGGCTAACCATTGTGCAGCGGAAAGTCCCTTGGAGGGGTTCATCCGCAGATCGAGAGGACCATCGTCTTTGTAGGTGAAGCCGCGAGCGGGATCGTCGAGTTGCATTGAGGACACACCGAGGTCGGCCAGAATGCCATCGACAATCTGGATACCCAGGCTGGCTAGGCCAGCCCCCAGACCCGCGAAGTTGCTTCGCACAGGGATGAATTGGGATTCCGACCAACCGGCCAGTCGGAGTCGTTCTGTGGTCTTGGGCAACTCGACCGGGTCACAATCAAAGCCAACCAAACGCCCGTCGGTTCCGAGGCGGGCCAAGAGTTCGCGGGCATGGCCACCAAAGCCGAGTGTGCAGTCAACGAGGGTTTGTCCGGGTTGAGGTTCGAGCGTCTCTAGGATTTCCGGCACCAGAACTGATCGGTGAGATCCAGCCAGTGTCTTTCCGGATGAGACAATTCGAGCAACATCTTCCGCGTACTGCTCTGGGGCTTTCTCTTTGTATTTTTCAGCGAAGTGACGCGGGTGCTTGCCGGCATAGCGGACCCGGCGTCGGTGTGTGGGAATTTCGCCTGGGGCGGTGTCAGGTGACGGGACAGGAAGTAGATCAGGCTGAGGCAGGGAATCAGGGGTCATGTCGGGCAGGAGTGCAGTGGCGTGGCGAGATTGAGACTATTTCTTTCCTCCGAGAATGAGGAGGACGACCTCTCGCCCTGGAGGCAGGCAGTGGGCGAGTGGGGGTAGTTCCATAAACACAGAATAGCCGGATCCCTGCGTCTAGCGAAGGGCGGGCCGAGAACTGCCCCGTGGCGTCAGCCTCCGGCGCATTCTAATAAGTCGGCGGCGAAGGCCCGGACATCCTCCTCGCGGGTGTCCCAGGAACACATCAATCGGCAGCCACCCTCACCAATGAAGTTGTAGAAGAGCCATCCCTTGTCCCAAAGCGCCTGGATGACCGGCTTGGGCAAATCCACGAACACACTGTTTACCTGTCTAGGGAACAAGATCCGCGCGCTCGGACAAGTGGCGACGAGGTCGTGGAGCAGCGTCGCCATGGCGTTGGCATGTGCGGCATGGCGCAACCAGACGTCGTCCCGAAGCATCCCGACCCAGGGTGCAGACATGAAGCGCATCTTTGAACACAGCTGCCCGGCTTGTTTGGTTCGGTAGGCGAATTCTTCAGCCAAGGCCAAGTTGAAGAAGACCACTGTTTCGCCCACATGGATGCCATTCTTGGTGCCACCGAAGGAAAGGACATCGACACCGGCCTGCCAGGTGATTTCGCGGGGGGCAACCCCCAGAGCGGCCACAGCATTGGCAAAGCGTGCGCCGTCCATGTGGAAGCGCAGTCCGTGTTTCTTGGTCATGGCTCCGATGGCTCGAAGTTCTTGAGGGGTGTAGAGGGTCCCGACCTCGGTTGGCTCGGTCACTGTGACCACCTTGGGTTTCGGGTAGTGGATATCGGTTCGGCGACGGACCGCTTCCTCGATGCCTGCAGGGGTTAGTTTTCCACCGTCGCCGGGCAGCAGGAGTAGTTTGGATCCGTTGCTGAAAAATTCGGGCGCACCGCATTCGTCTTTCTCGACGTGGGCAACCTCATGGCACAGGACGCTGTGGTAGCTCTGGCAGCACGCCGACAAAGCTAGCGAATTGGCGGCGGTTCCGTTGAAGACGAAGAAGACCTCGCAGGGCGTCTCGAAGAGATCGCGGATCCGGTCCGTGGCGGCCTGGGTCCAACGGTCATTGCCATAGGCAGGTTCATGGTCCTGGTTGGCTTCAGCTAAGGCGGCCCAGGCTTCCGGAGTGATGCCCGCGTAGTTGTCCGAGGCGAAATGGCGTCTGGGCCCCTGAGGTTTTCCGAGTGGGAGGTTGCGAGCGGTGGGGTGCGAACTCATGCGCGTAGAGAGTTAACGCCGGATACGCCAGAACTGCAATGCAACGCCGTGTCATCGCTTGGGTTGGGGGCATTCCAGGTGGGATTCATCAACAAAAAACCGCCGAGGGATCTGTGGGATCCGTTCGGCGGTTTGAGGCTTTCGGGAATTTTATCGCCCGTCAGCGCTGTGATGGCCTAGGCGCGGGGCGCGAGTTTCTTCTCGACCGGGCTCTTGGCGAGGATCGTGTAGGACGGAAGACCATTCTTTTGCGGAACGACAACCTGGCCTTCGATCAACGGGGCGGCATATTCGACGAACTTCTCGTTCGGCAAGAATCCGTCTTCGCTAATCCAGTCGCGCGGGATGAAGTGCTCGACATTGGCAATGTTCTCCAGCGGTTCGAGCTGGATCTCCCAGCGGTACGGGCTGGAGGACAAGCGCACAATCTTGGGCATCAGGCCCGATTTGCCAGAGACAGCCGCGCGGACGGCGGCCGTGCCGCAGGCGAAGGCTTCATCGGCATCGGTGAGACTGGCATAGTGAGCAGCCGCGCGCTGGGCATAGCCCAGTTTCACCGTGCGGGTCTTGAGGTTGAGCTTGCCCTGGACGATCGATGCCAGCGCGTCGGCGGCCCCGGAGAGCACCGCATGCCCGAAGGCGTCGAGGCGGGTTTTGTCAGCACCGATCTCTTCGCCGGCTTCGTTCTTCACACCCTCGCCGCAGACGACCACACAGTATTTGTGTTCGGCGACGACTTCCTTCACCCGATTGAGGAATGCAGCCTCATTCAGGGGGATTTCGGGCAGTATGATGATGTGCGGCGGGTTGGCCGGATTGCCCTGCTTGGCTAGGACGGTTCCAGCAGCGATCCAGCCGGCGGCGCGGCCCATGACTTCGACGATGCAGCAGGAGCCGTCATCGGTGGCCATGGAGCCGACGTCGAAGCCGATTTCCATCACCGTGGCCGAGTTGTACTTGATCACCGAACCGTATCCCGGGCAGTGGTCGGTGACCGGAAGGTCGTTGTCGATGGTCTTGGGCACACCCATCACGCGCAGGTCGTAGCCGCGTTTGACCGCCTCCAAATGAATCTTGTGCGCGGTGTCTTGGGAATCGTTGCCGCCCGCGTAGAAAAAGTAGCGGATATTGTGGGCTTCAAAGACCTCGAAGAGACGGTCCATGTCTTTGGCCGCCTTTTCGGGCTTCTTGCTGAAATCAATCTTGTAGCGGCAGGTGCCCAATGCAGCCGCGGGCGTGTTCCGTAGGCCCTCGATCGACTTAGACCGCTCGTCGTTGATATCGATCAGGTCTTCATTGAGAATACCTAAGATCCCGTTCTGACCGCCAAAAATCTCCTCGATGCACTCATGGTGACCGGCTTCGGTGATAACCCCGGCAATGGAGGCGTTGATGACGCTGGTGGGGCCGCCAGACTGGGCGACGAGAAGGTTTCCATTGAGTTCAGCCATACGCTTTATGTGGTAAAGCCTGCCCCCTGGAAAATCAGGCAGCAAGCCGCAATCACGGGTTCCAGCGCGTTCTGAGGCGGGATTTGTGGATTGAGGAGCTATGGTGCTGGATTTACCGTCTTTTTGAACTCACGCTCTCGAATCAGGACAAAAAGGATAGGGGTGACGATGAGGATGTGGAGCAGGCTGCTGACCATGCCGCCGATGACGGGTGTGGCCAGCGGCTTCATCACCTCAGCACCCGTCCGGTGACTCCAAAAAATCGGCAGGAGGGAGGCCACGATGGTGGCCACGGTCATGACCTTGGGGCGGAGTCGGAGACGCGCGCCGTCTTTCACCGCCTGGATGAGGTCGCTATGAGTGAAGCGATCTCCCAGTTCAGCACGACGCGTGGCGAGCATTTCCTCGAGATAGACGACCATCACCACCCCGGTCTGGATGGCCGTTCCGAACAACGCGATATACCCAACCCAAACGGCGACGCTGAAATGCCAGCCGAGAGCCCATTGCAAAAACACGCCGCCGGACAAAGCGAACGGGACGGCCAGGAGGACGTGGGCCGCCTCGATGGCCGAACGATACACCAGATAGAGCAGCAGGAAGATGATGACCAACACCGTCGGAACGATTTGGCGGAGAGTACGGCTGGCTCGGATCTGGTTTTCGAATTCACCGGAGTACTCGAGGGTCATGCCTCGGGAGAGGGTGGGCACGATTTCACGGTCCATTCGCTCCTGGACTTCGGTGACAAACGATCCGAGATCCCGGTCTTGAACGTTGGCTTGGACAAAGACCCGCAGGCGGCCGTTCTCGCTGGCGATTTCTCCCGGTCCATCGGTGCGTTGGACTCGGGCCACTAGGGACAATGGCACTGGGGACCCGTTGGCGGTCGGTATTAGAATTTCTCCCAACCGATCGATGTCGTCGCGTTCGGAGGCCGCTAAGCGGACCTGGATGGGCAAGCGGGCCCGACCCTCGATTGCAGTGCCGACGACCGTGCCGCCGATTCCCGATTCGACGACGTCGAGCACATCCTGTGCGTTGAGGCCGTAGCGCGCCGCCTGCGTGCGATCGACCTCGATTTCCACGTAGGGCTTGCCTTGCACTCGACTGGCGGCGACACCCACGGCTCCAGGAACCGAGCGGACCACGCGTTCGATTTCAAAGGCCTTGCGCTGGAGTTCTTCCAATGAATCTCCGAACACCTTGATGCCCAATTGGGCCCGGATGCCGGTGCTCAGCATGAGAATCCGGTTCTCGATGGGTTGGAGAAATCCGGGCACATAACCGGGAATCTCACTGAGCTTCCGACTCAATTCGCCGATGAGGTCGCGCGGTGTGACCCCGCTCCGCCATTCTGGATTGCGGATGACAGTGGGAATCGGAAGGAATCCCCATACGAGACGGTTGGTTGAAATCCATTCCGGTTTGAGAGTGATGGTGGTCTCGATCATCTCCACCGGCGCCGGATCGGTTGCCGTTTCAAATCGACCGAGTTTTCCGGCCACCGTCTGAACCTCCGGAAGGGCTCGGATTATGCGGTCCTGCCAACTCATAATCTCCTTCACCTGGGTGAGCGAAGTGCCCGGCAGAAGCACCGGCATGAAGAGAAGACTACCCTCATTGAGAGGCGGCATGAATTCGCTACCCATGCCCTTGCCGAGGCGGGCGACGGAGGGCCAACCTGCCGATTCGAGCCGCGTCACCCAAGTTCGCGGGAGTCCTAAAGCGAGAATGATCGCCAGCCCCAAGATCAGACCCGCCGAGGTCAGGACCGTCTTGCGCCAGATGAGCGCCTGCGACAAGAGAGGGTCATAGATTCTCAGCAGCCAGCGCATGAGAAAATGGTCTGCCTCGCGATGGAACGGCCCGCGTACGAGGAACGAGCACAGGACCGGCACCAGTGTCATCGCCAGAAAGGTAGATCCGATCATGGCGAAGGTTTTGGTGAAGGCCAGTGGGTGAAAGAGTTTGCCTTCCTGACCGGTGAGCGCGAAGACCGGCACAAAGGCCAAAATGATGATGACCATGGCAAAGAAGACGGGGCGACCCACTTGGAGAGACGCATCGCGGGTGACTTGCAGCGTCTCCGCGAGGGTGAGTCGATTTCCGAGTCCTGCCCGCTGCTTCTTGGCCTCGGCCTCCTCGGCGTGTCGGAGAACATTCTCGGTCATCACGATCGCGGCATCGACCAAGACGCCGATGGCGATGGCGATGCCGGTCAGCGACATGATGTTCGAGGAGATACCGAACTGCTGCATGAGCAGGAAAGCCGTCAGAATAGACAGGGGCAGGGGCAGGGTGACGATGACGATGCTTCGGAAATGCCAGAGGAACAAAATGTGGGCGAGGGTCACCAGAATCACCTCTTCCCAGAGCGCATGCTTCAGGGTGTCCAGGGTGCGGTCGATGAGGTCGCTGCGATCGTAGAAGGGGCGAAGGCTTACTCCGGGTGGAAGGCTGGGTTGGATTTGGGCGATGCGTTCTCGCGTTTTTCGGATGACTTCGCGGGCGTTTTCGCCGGTCCGCATGACGATGACGCCTCCGACCCGTTCCTGTCCGTCGACATCCAGCGCGCCCCGCCGGAAGTCGCCGCCCAAGCGAATGTGAGCCACCTCGCGCAGCAGCACCGGAACACCATTGGTTTCCGACAGCACCACTTGCTCCAATTCGTCGGTGCTTCGAATTAACCCGACGCCTCGAACCACGTACTCGCGGCCGTTCTCTTCGATCACCTTGCCTCCGACGTTGATGTTGGCCCGACCCACGGCTTCAAGAACCCGGCCCAAGGTAATGCCGACAGCCCGCAGCTTGGCCGACGACACCTCGATTTGGTACTGGCGCACAAACCCACCGATCGAGGCCACCTCGGCCACACCCGGGATGGACTGGAGCGGGTAGCGAATGAGCCAGTCTTGAATACTGCGCAATCGACCCAAATCGTATCCACCCTCGGGAGCTAGGGCCGGATCTACCTCCAGATAGTATTGATACACCCAGCCCAGCCCGGAGGCATCCGGACCTAGTTTCGGCACGACACTAGTCGGCAGTAAGCCGGTGATTTGATTTAAGCGCTCCAGCACCCGAGTGCGGGCGAAATAATTGTCGATGGAGTCTTCAAACAGCACGGTGATGAGAGAGAAACCCGTCATGCTGGTGGCCCGAACGCTGCGGACTCCCGCCAGGCCTTGGAGGTTGGCCGACAGCGGATAGGTGATCTGATCCTCAACCTCTTGGGCACCTCGGCCGGCCCAGTCGGCGAAGACGGTCACTTGGTTTTCACTCAGGTCCGGGATGGCATCGACCGGAGTCCGGTACACGGCCCGTATTCCCAAAGCGACGAGCATCAAGGTGCCGCAAAGCACGAGGAAGCGCTGGCGTAGAGAGGCTTCGATGAGGCGAGCGATCACGGCTTCTCCTTCAGTTCGAGACCACAATCGATCATCTCAGCCCCAAAGAACGGGTTGCGGACCTCCGCGCGTTTCTGCAACCAGCCCGCCCGTTTGGGAGCCGATGGAATCGCTCGATCGACCATCGGGCATTCGAACGTTCGGACTCCCGCCTCCCATCCTTGACGGTGAGCCCACCGGGCTAGGTCTACGGTGGTCCGTGATTGGTCGAGGAACCATTTCCGAGCTTCTGCTAAACTGGCAGGTACCGAGGAAGCGGGTGGAACAGGGACCGATGCGATGGATTTCTGGAGGGTCTCTGGAAGACTTGAATCTGGCTGGCTGGCCCATTGGCGGAGTGCGTCCTGATGGGGTGGGAAGCGTCTCAAGATTTCTCGAAACACCTCCAACTGATCGGAGGCGAGCGCTTCGGATAAGTCGGCCGAGTGTTGCAAGAACCCGGCCAAGGGAGGCGGAACGGGAGATGGATTCCGTGAGGTCGATGAGGCCTGGGAATTGCCGCTGTCGCCACTGCCGCCGCTTTGGAGTTGGGATTGGGCATCAATGAGGAAGGCCGCCTGTGTCACGACTCGTTCTCCGGGTTTTAGGCCTTCCAGCACTTCGGCCAAGTGGTCGCCGATGCGGCCGATGCGAACCTTCCGGGACTCGTAGGCCCCGGCGCCGAGGCTCAGGTAGACCACGGGTTGCCCCCCGTTCCACAAAAGGGCGCTGCGGGGGAGGGTGCGTGCGGTTTCGACGCAGGCGATCTCGGCCATGGCGGTTACCCGGTGGAGCAGCCGTCGGCGGGGGCCATCGGCTGTCTCCTCGATCGGATTGGGGACCTCAACGCGCACTTGGGTGCTCCGGGTCATTGGGTCGAAGTTCGGATCAATGAAACTCACTTGGCCGGTGATTACTCCGCCGTTCCAGGAAGCGGTGGTGATGCGGGCCGATTGGCCCACCCGGAGCCATTGCCGGTCCGACTCGTAGGCCGTGAGTTGAACCCACATGGTGGAGAAATCCGCCGTTTCAAAGAGGCGTTCCCCCTCGGTGACGTACTGACCCTCGTAGACCTGTTTGAGCACCACCGTGCCATCGGCTGGAACCATGAGCTCGCTGGTCAAGGCACTCGGAGACTTGTCCTTCAACGCATCGATTTGCCGGGGAGTCAGGCCCATTTGAATTAAACGCTGTCGGGCGGAGGCCAGGATCGGTGTCAGGTCGGTTGAGGTGCCAGCGGGTTCCGGGTGTGGTTGTTTGCTGAGGGCCACGTACTCGCGCTCTGCAGCGAGCAAACTCGGAGAATAAAGGGTCAGCAGGGGGTCACCTACTCGAATTTCTTGACCCAGTCTGTTGACCGAGAGGCGCTCAATGCGCCCGGCCACGGAAGCCGAAATCATCCGGTGGCGGGTGTCGTTGTCCTCCAAAGTTCCCGAGAGCCGTAGGTGGCGGATGAGAGGAGCTTCGGAAACCTCACTGGTTTCGAGGTGGATTAATTGAATCGAATTGGTTCCGAGAACAACGACGGGGCCCTCCGCAGATGCTCCAGAATCTCCCTCATAAACCGGGGTCAATTCCATACCGCAAATGGTGCATCGTCCCGGTCGGTCAGACCGTATCCACGGATGCATCGGCGACTGGTAGAACCGCACGGATCGGGGATGTGAGGGGTCCGTACCCGTTGGCTGGGAAACCGCGGATGTCTGGGGAACATCCGTATGGGACCGGAGGACCCAGAATCCGGCACCGGTCAGGAGACCAGCGACGAAGACAGCCAACAGCAGCAGGCGAGAGGTTTTCATGGAGCAGGAGAAGGGCTTGAACGAGGAGAAGGGGGGTGGGGTAACTCGTGCCAACCGCAGAGCAGCAGGAGTTCGGCGATGGCGGACCATTGTTCGGCGATGGCGGTGGCCTGATTGGCTTGTGCATCAAGCCATTGCCGACGCAGATCCAGTGTGTCTCGCAGTTCACCAGGACCGGCGCTCAAGGCCGCAGTGGCGGTGTCCAGAGCGGTGCGGAGACGAGGCAGAAGCGTTTCCTCCGCCAGTTCGGCCCGGATGCGGGCGCTTTCGATACGGGTCAACCAATGATGAATCTCCAGGGTGACCTCTGCTTCCAGATTAGCCACCTCGCGGTGTGAGGCCTCAAGTCGGAGGCGATCCCGGGTGAGGTCCTTGCGGTATTGGTCTCCGTTGAACCAGGGAAGGGAGAGCGACAGGGTGGCCGCCCCGTTCCTCAGACCGCCATCTCCCGAGTACTGCCGAGAATCTAGACCCAGCGACAGGTTGGGGCGCCGGGAGCGTCGGGTGGCATCGACCCGGGCGGAGGCTTCGTCGCTTAACTTTCGAGCCACCCGCAACTGGGGTTCTGCGGCAAGAGCATGGCGCGGCCAATCGTGTTGATAGGTAATGGGTGGTGCTTTGGAGGGTAGTTCCCACGACCCGACGGCGCGGTCGATGGGGTGGCCCAAGACACGATTGATGCGCGCCGCGGCATCCTGAGTATCGATGCGCAGCAGCCTGAGCCGCGTCTCAGCTTGGGACAATTCGTTGCGGACTTGGAGGAGCAGCGTGGCGGTGATCCCACCGGATGCGTGGCGTGCCTCCAAGGTGTTGAGGATTCGGCGCAGCCAAACTTGATCGGCTTCAGCCAGCTCGATGCTGCGCTGGAGTAAGGCCATTTGCAGGAGTCGTTCCATGAGGTCTCGCTGGAGCATGGAGATTCGAGTCTCGGCCATTTCCTGGGCGGTCTTGGCCTCGGCTTCAGCGACGGCTCGGGCTGCTGATTCTTTGCCAAAGACGGGTAGCGTCTGGGTGACTCCAAGGGCGATATCCCCTTCTTCAGCAGCCAGCGGGCCTCGGGAGGTGAAGCCGAGGCCTCCAGCTCTGAGAGTTGGATCGGCCCACTGCCGCGTGGCTTCGGCCTGGGCCTTGGCAGCACCTGCTCGCAGTTCCAAGGCTTGCAGGCCGGGGTGACGGTCCGGGATGGATTCGGCCAATTGGTGGACGGCCAACGGCGTGACGACCTCGGCACGGCAGTGCCAGGCCACCAGAAGGCCGACGACCCAACCGCCGATTTGGTTCGGTAGCCGGAAAAGGACAGGCGAAGAATTCATGGGTGGAACCAACGGGAGATCTGGAACAGGACTGGAGCGCTGGGCGCTTTCTTAGTCTTGGGAAGCACCGACAGGGGATGCCTGAAACAGGAATTCCGACTGCGGCTGAGTTCAGAAGGCCGTTCGTGGAACGGCCTTTAGCTCCGGATGCCTGATGGTGATCAGACCGGATTCAGGGATCGATCAGACTCCGATGGGGGGCGCCAAGCTTCGGAGCCCGGACCCGAGGATCACCGAGGGCTCAAAGCCGGCATCCCATCGGGGAACGGCCTGATCTGACATGCGTGGTCGGACTGCGGCTGTCCGATGATGCCAGGAAAAAACGGCAGCCCCGCAGAATTCGGAGCCAGAACTACTTTGTGGAAACGGAAGAATGAGCGGAGCCCACGTCGGAGGCTCCAAATTGAGCGTCCCCTGGATCACCGCCTGGGGAGAGCACGGGTTGGCCGGAGACGGGGATTCGGAATTTTTGGATTCCGGGTCTTGGGATGCGTTATGGGGACGTGAGGCCGAATGCGAGACTGAGTCTGTTTGTATCCGTTGTGAGGGCTTGGACCGGGCGCAGCAGCTGTGGAAAGATTTGGTAAGTCCTGTGGAGGACAGGCCAGAGCCACCGACATTCAGAACTCCGTGGCAATGGGCCACGCAGAACGATTGGGACACCAGCCAAACCCAGAGCATCATCGCCGCAAATGCGCGGAAATGTCTCGGTAGGTGAGTGGTCGCCAATTTCATTACAGACACCACATATCGGCCTTCATACCAGCAGCGTCAAGGATCCTCAGGTCAGGATATTATTGAATCAGGAAATTGTGGATGAAGCCGCAGTGGGAGCAGATGAAGGTATTGGCAATGCTTTCCTGCCATTCCGGTTGCATGCCCGCTGGACTGGCGGTTTCGAGACGTATGCGCCGACGGTGAAACTGCTCACGTGTGCACTGGTGGCAGCGCAAATGATGTCCATCAATCTCGATCCGGGTGGGTTCGGCGTGCAGCAATTTCATGGGGATGTCCCGACTGTAGGTGAGGATGGATGAAAATTCTAAACTTTAAGATGAACCCACGTGATGACAGCCTTCGCTTTTCTAAGTGAGCTGCAGCATAAGAGGACTTGATCCGCGGAGCTGCTTCGGACTTCATCGGTGAGGGTCGCCTGATAAAAGTTCTCGAGCGGCAAAGTTCGTCGGGGCGTTGGTTTTCCGAATCACTGTCTTATGGTACGTTTGAAGGACATCGCTGCGGTGGCTGGAGTCTCGGTCATGACGGTGTCCAAGGCGCTGCGCGACAAGCCAGACCTGTCCGCTGGCACCAAGTTGCGCATTCAAGCGTTGGCGCAACAAATGGGCTATGTGCCCGACGCCTCGGCCAGCGGTTTAAGAAATCGCAAGACCCGCCTCTTGGGGTTGGTCATTCCGGCCCCAACCGATCCGGTCTACTCGCGCGTGCTGTTGGCCTTGGAGAGTATGGCCTATGAACGCGGGTTCGACCTGCTGTTGGCTCATTCGTTGGGCCAAGTAGATCGCGAAGATTCGGTGATCCGGCGTTTTATGTCTCGCCGTGTGGACGGTATTTTTATTGCTCCGGTCTATCGGATGGAATCCACGGCTCCGATTTTTGAGGATCTCCTCAAACAGGGCATTCCCACCGTCCTGCTGGGCCAGCGGGCTCCCTTTTGCCAACAGTTTGTCAACGTCGAGACGGATGATCTCGGTGCCTCTGAAGCGGTCACGCGGCATCTGATCTCGTTGGGACATCGTCGGATTGCCTTCTTTGCGGGCCCGACCCATTCACCTTGGGCGCAGGAGCGGATCGAGGGTTACCGTCGGGGATTGCGCGATGCGGGAATTCCTGTGGAAGACCGTCTGGTGTTCCATGCCGGTTCTACCTTAGAGGAGGGCGCTTCAGCGGCCCTGCAGTACATCCAGGAAAACCCCGAAGCCACAGCAATCCAAGGCGTGAACGACTTGGTAGCCATCGGGGCCGCGGATACCTTGCTCAACCAAGGAGTCCGCATTCCTCAGGACCTGAGTGTGGCTGGGTTTGGCAATGTCTTGGTCAGCGAATTCTTTCGCGTACCGCTGACGACCGTTCGACAACCCAAGCTTCGATTAGGTTCGGTGGCCATGGAACTGATGCGCAAGCTGCTGGAGGGTGAGCGCCCGGCTTCGGTGCGCATTCCTGCTGAATTGGCATTCAGGGCCAGCACTGGGCCAGTACCGGTGCGGTAGCGGGGGCTTTAGTCGTGAAGAGACTGGGTGGCAGTTGCTGAGGCGGAGCCGGTCGCTGAGCTGGGGATCGAGGGAACTGGGTCAGGCAACTATTCTTGATCGTTTCCGGATGAGTTTGAGTTGGGATCGTGAACGTCACCACCATCGCCGATTAACACCGTCGGAGCCGGCCCTCAATCAGTTCCGCTCACCAGGAACCCCGATGTCCACCATCCCCGGAATAGGTCCAATAGATGTCCCGCATTTGCTTGATGGGTTTCCACTGGACCGAACCATCTAAGGGAGCGACGTGACCACCAACGGATCCTGCCTGTCGTGCCGTCAACGGGTTCGTGATCGGATAAATATAAACCGAGCCATTCCGCCGTATCGGCCCTGTTTTCCCATGGGGAGCGGTCACCCAATTGTACCCACCATTCCCATTGGCCGCCCAACTGTTTATGTCTGAAAAGAGGAGCAAGGGCTCATTGAGCGCATTCGTGTTGCTCTTCAGGGCGACCGGGTTGTCCGTCAACTTCAGCGGTGCCGTCCAACCCGCTGCCTCGGGCATCACTCGTCCTCCATGGTAGTGATACCCAATATAGTAGCCTATGCCGGTCTGGTATCGTCCCGTCTTTTTGTCTGTAATTCCAGGCAATGACATTGGATAGACATTGGGACAATCAAACACTTTGTCTCCAAACTGATTGCTAATCGTCGTGTACATCACCGTCGCAATGCTAAGCAGGAAGGAGTCGCCGCCATCCCGAATGCCTGTGAACATGCGGTCATTGTAGTCCAATGCGTAGACATGCGTCGCCAAACCCAGTTGGCGGAGGTTGCTGATGCAATTGGCACGTTTGCCCCGCTCCTTAGCACTGGCCAACGTTGGCAACAACATGGAGGCAAGAATCGCAATGATGGCAATCACCACCAGGAGTTCGATAAGGGTAAAGCCCTTGGAAACTGGGCGCGCAAAGGGAGCGCGCCTCTGGACGTGGTGAAAACCTTTCATGGGGGTATTCGACGCTCTCGGGCCGAGTAGGGACGGCCGGTTTCCCAGCCGTCCCTCTCGTAGAACCAGACTAATAATAGGGATTTGCTTATCGCGCTCCGCGGTTATAGCGGCGCCTGTGTTGGTAATCAGTGACGATAGCGACTTAGTTGGACTTGACCTTGTAGAATCGGGCGGGTCCGGTAAAAGACGAAACCGTAAGGGGGCTGGCACCCGTTTCATTAGAGTACGTTCCATTCAGGCTATCAGCACTCTGGAGTGTCCCTCCGGAATAGGTGATAGTGAGGCCAGTGTTGCTTCGGTCGATGGCAATCTTGGGCGGAGTAGTGGGCTTACCCATGGCGTAATCGATGGTGTTCAGAAGCAGCGTCTTGCCGTCCTCGGTCAGAAAACTTAGCTCCGGTGTCCAGTTGGCAACCAAGCTGGCGGCTTGGCCGAAAAAGAGCCCAATTCGTTTATTCGGAACGGTGCTTCCGTCCACCAACTTGTCACCCTTTTCGTAAACGAAAAGGTTGGGATAGGTGCCATCTGATAGGGTGCTAGCAATCACATCGGCGTCGGCCGACGGCTTGCCGTAGTTGAAGCTATACGGAGTGTTGTAGACCTTGGCTTTGGCCGGGAGGCCTTTGGCCATGGGATGCGCGGCATTACGAATGTAGAGTGAATCGACTGCATCCTTGAGGCTCGCTGGCTGGTCGTTTTCGGTTCGCCCTGTGTTCCCAAAGAAGGAGAACTCATTCGAAAAGTCCGCCGGATGCTCGGTCCACTCCGCATTGTCCCACATGTAAGCTTCCGCCGATATGACTGGGATATTGGAATCGCGGAGAATGAATTTTTGGACGGCGGGTTCCCCGATTGGCTCCAGCACAGATCCCGAACCGATCGTTTCGGAAATGAAGACCACATCCTGCCCTACGATGGCGTTGCGCATTTCATCCGGCGGACCGCCCGATTGAAATACTGTCACCGTATACCCCTTGGCTTGAAGCAGAGCAATCAATGCTGGATCGGAATTGATTGGAGACGCGGAGGAAGATGTCATGAAGAGAATCTTCCCGGACGATTTCTGATTCTCGTCATAACCGAAGATGATTTCCCCGGTGCCGGCATGGGACAACCGTCCGTTGCCATCAATGATGAACGGATGATTTTCGGCGTCCGTGCGCCAAACTTGAGCGGCCTTATCTTCGGCCGAGAGGGTACCGAGGTAATCGGCATCCACACCCTTGTACCGTTGGCGATTTGCCCAAAAATACTGAATTTCTAGATCCTGGCTGCGGGATTTGTCCCCATTGGCCCCGGGGCCTTTCTTGTCGTCGTCATCGAGTCCGATGTTGAAACCCATCCGGTATCCGTTGCGCAGTTTGTTGCCGGCCGTTGGACTCTCAAACATCCGCTTGTGGAAACGGGCCTCCATCTGCCAACCGCCGGTGACGGCAGCGCCCTTACCGAAAACATCCCCACTTGCTCCGTATTTCCAATCGACCTCATTGGCCCATGACTGGCTTCCTTTGGCTCCAGCGTTCTCATCCCATGCGGAAAGCCGACCCTGGAAGTTGAGGTAGCTGTGGCCGCCGACCGGATCTTTTGAACTGTCGGTGTTGTTGTCGAAGCCGTCCGTCAGCGCGTCGGTTACAATTTCAATGGCATCGTCCTTCCAGAAACTTCCGTTTGGATCATCGCTATTGACGACGTCGTCTTGGGCCTTGATGCCGACATAGAGGTAGTTGTCGTCATGGGCCAGCCAAAAGGTAAAGTTGGAGTCCTGTGCATTGTCCCAAGCTCGATCCTCTGGCCAGTTCAGGATCCAGGCGCTCACCCCGGGTGTCACCGTCACTCCGGTGAAGCCGCCGTACTCATTGAGGCCCAACGTTCCGTCGGCCTTGACCGAGTCATTCGCCACCTTTGGAACCATAAGGGTGGTCCTAGCCTTTTCCGACCAGGGCCCTGCCGCAGTGGGGTCGAGCGCTGCGAGGTCAAGGGCCTGTGAAAATGCGACGCAGGGAAGTAGCATTGCTGCAGTCACAATTTGAATTTTTTGTGGTTTTTTCATTTGTTTTTTGAGTAATCAAAACCAAGCCCCGCTAGGTGCTACAGAAGCGGCAATGTGGAGATCATTGCTGCAATATACTTGCGGGGAGGTTTTCAACGTTTTGAAAAGCTGAAGGTTTTGTCAAGTCAAAAAATAAAATGCCGACGGGGTTTTCCAGAGCCAATTCATCTGGATTTGGGGAGGAGGTAGAGACCCTGTGGCGTTGCAGGTTTTGGTTACCTTGGATGAGCCGTGGCGTGCCGGAGGACTCCTAGAAGGGCTGATCTCTGCGTCTGTCCCGCTACGGGCTGCCACCCAGTCGTAGCGCCCGAGCGTCCTCTTGGTCGGGCCGCACACGACCTTCTGCGTCAGTTCCTCGAGGGTGGGGTCGATGCAACTCGCGTGGATGCGCTAGATCACCGCGACAGACGCACCGTCGCGCTGCTTGCGGAAGAAGTCTCGATAAGGACGACCGGTCCGGCCGGAGCGTTTTGGCTTAGCGCCACCGTTGGGTTTTCAGCCAAGCCAGCAAGTCCGCGGTCCACACGTGAGGGTTCTCGAAGGATGGTGGCTTGGCACCGAGTCCGATTCCGTGAGGTTTTCCGTCGTAGAGGTGTAATTCGAAAGGAACCTTGTACCGCCGACAGGCGGTGGCGAAGGACATGGAGTTTTCGATGGGCACTGCCCCGTCATCTCGTAATGACCAGATGAAAACCGGCGGAGTTGTGGCGCTGACCCTGTTTTCGTTTGAAAGATCTTCGATCAATTCAGACGAAGGATTCTCTCCCAAGAGATTGCGGCGGGATCCCGCATGGCTGAAGGGGCCCATAGAGATGACCGCGTAGCAAAGAACCCCCAGATTGGGACGGCTGCTCATGCGCTCCACCAGGTCGGACGACTGGGCGTCGCCTCCGTCATGGTGAGTGAGGAGTGTGGAGGCCAAATGTCCTCCGGCACTGCTTCCCATAATTCCAATCCGGTCGGGATCCACCCCCCATTCCGCGGCATGGGCCCGGACCCAACGAACGGCCCGGGCCGCATCCTGAAGCATCGAAGGGTGGCGGTAGCCCTGGCTACCGAGCCGGTATTTGACCACGAATCCGTGCACGCCCTCTCGGTTCAGAAACAGTGCGTAATCTCGGCCTTCGTGGCCCGCCAGTCCTCCGTAACCCCCTCCAGGTAGGATCACCATGGCGGGTTGGGCCTGTGAGCTTCGGGCTGCTGGGTAGGTGGTGAGGGTTGGAATGTCGGCGTCGTTGGTTCCCCGGGATCCGGGCACCGCTCCAGCAGGCCAGAGGGGCAGGGTGACGGATTCAGCACGGAGCAAGCCCAAGATCAGGGAAGCGCCCACCAAGAATTGGAAGGGGGACATGATGCCGATGACGTTGCCCAAGTTTGTTTGGGAAGGAATCACAATTCCATTGCGCGCGTCCGGACCGAGTTATCTTAAGAAGTCCCGTTCCTCAGGCCGCACGACCAACACCGGACAGGAGGCATGCCGGACGATCTTCTCAGCCACACTGCCCATGAGCATGTGTGGCAAACCAGTTCGGCCATGGGTGGTCAGCACTAACAAATCGACGCCCAGTTCTGAGACAGCACTGACCACTTCGTGCCAGGGGCGGCCCACACGGACAAGGACCTCGGTCTGGCGAGCCGAGTCCATACTGGAAGCTCTCTCGAGCAATTGCTTGCGCACGGCTTCCACGTGAAGCGCTTCATCTTCTGGAGAATAGGCGGGTATATAGCCATATTCAGGAGGTAAAGCCATGGGTTCGAGGACGTGAAGAAGGGTCACCCGACTCTGGAAAGTGGATGCGAATGCATCGGCGTATTCGATCGCCTTCTTGGAGGCGGCAGAGAAATCGGTCGGAACCAGGATGTGGCGAGGATGCACACGGCTGACAGGCTCGAGTGGCAATGAATGGATAGCCCGCTGCCCAGTGGGCGGGGAGACCAAGAGGTGTGTGGCAGCGGTGTCCGGTGGGCAGGCTTGAGTGTCTGGTTTTTTCATGGATGGGTCGGATTGATGCCTCGTTATCGGACGGTCACGCAGCAATTGATGCCGCCAAAGGGATTGGAGACGGTGACCGCCGATCCCGGGTCGGCGATCCACTTGCCATCCACCACGAAGAGGTATTCGTAGATGCCCGGCTTCACCTCCAAGGTTTTGGACCAACGCCCCTTGCCCAGCGGGACCATGGGTGTGGCCGATGGATGCCAATCATTGAACGTCCCTGCGATCGCTACCATGCAGGCTTCGGAATCGTGGAAGTTGAACGTCATCGGGCGGTGATCCGTGAGAGAGGTTTCATTCGTGGTGATGCGTTTGGAGGCAGGCTTTGTTTTCATGGATGGGATGGAACCCACTGGAAAGTTTGATGTCCTGCTGGGGTTTGGCCACGCATCGCTTGTTCGAGGCGATGCCAATTTTGCGGAGCTGTTGCCGGCCGTCAGTGTCTTGGGCGGCACTCCAAAATCGGAGGCAATCCCTGCAAATGGAGGAGGGCAGGGTGGACGGGGTTTGTTGAAAATTTCTGAATCACAACCCGACATCGTCGGAAGTGGTGATGGCATCAGGAACTTTTGGAACCCCGTATGAAATCCAAGCCCATAAAACCGGTGAAACCCATGGAAGGCTCCCGCACTGTCCGGCCAATCCAACGATCGGACACGACTGGAGGTCACGATTATCAGGGGCGCTCATGGGTTTACATACTCCTGTCGGGGCCGACTCTGGGGCTGTCGGTGGGGGTTAATCTCTCACCCAGTGGGGTTTGTGATTATCGATGCCGCTATTGTGACACACCGAAAACCGCTCCCCAGGATCTGGTGCCAGTCGATGTAGATGGGTTGGCCTTGGAATTGGATACAGCACTAAAAGCCATTGCCTTGGGTCAAGGGCCGCGCGAACTGGCCTACAGCCGATTTCCTGCGGAATGGTTGAGTCTTCGTCAAGTGATGCTGAGTGGTGAAGGCGAACCCACTTTGTGTCCCAATTTTATCGAAGTGGTGGAGACACTCATCCATGCCCGCGCACTGGGCCGATATCCCTTCTTCAAACTGGTTCTGGAGACCAATGGATCGGGACTGGAACGTCCGGAGGTGCAGCAGGCTTTGGAGCTCTTCACCGTGCAGGATGAAGTCTGGGTCAAATTGGATGCCGGGACGGACGAGCGGTTTCGTTTCATGAGCGGGGTGGACATTCCTTTAGGAGATGTGCTGGCCCGCATTCTTGAATTGGGTCGCCGTCGACCCGTCGTGATCCACAGCCTTTTTGCAAGTGTGGACGGATCTCCACCGACTGGCAGCGAGATCGAAGCGTACGTGCGCTGCTTGGGCCAACTTCAGGCGCAGGGAGCTGGGCTCCAGCGGGTTCAGATCTACTCGGTGATGAATTTAATTCAAGGTTCCCGATGCTCGCACCTTCCTCTGTCCATTCTTTCGGGAATCGCCCGCCAGGTGCGCTGCGAGTTGGGGGTGGAGGCCGAAGTGTTTTAGCCCCGTTCTGGCACTGCGATGGGTTCCGAGTGCAGGGGTGCCCTTTTCATTTTGGGAATAGGTAAATGACTTAGGTGCCCTGAGGAAGTCACCAGTACGTCAATGGGTTGCCTCGCCCAATATTCAAACCAGGCCGGTCATGGATACTCAACCGCGCCGCTCATTCTGAGTGGTGGCGAACGCACGAAAGGCAAAGATCATGAATGGCGATGGTGAACTAATTGAGACGTTGGAAGACTCCACTCTTTACAAAGGCTATCAACGAGCTTTCACAGCAACGACCGGCCTGCCGCTAGCACTGCGACCCATGGTTACTTGGCAGTTACCCTTGCACGGTAAACCGGGGGAAAACCCATTCTGCGCCATCACGGCCGAGAAGAGTCGGACGTGTGCGGCCTGTCTCCAGATGCAGGGACGGTTGGCCGATGCGGCCACTCAATCTTCTTGCACGATGACGTGTGGCTACGGACTCAGTGAGACGGCCGTGCCCATTCGGTTGGGCAATCAGACCATCGGATATCTTCAGACCGGTCAGGTGCTCCTCAATAAACCAACACCCACTCGCTTCCGCCAGGCGGTCAAAGAAGCTCATCGAATGGGTGTCGACATAAATACTCCCCGGGTCCGGGAGGCCTATTTTGCTACGCCAGTGATGTCCCGTCCTGCGATGGAATCCGTGGCTACCTTGCTCGGAATATTTGCCGATCATCTCGCCATCCAGAGCAACCAGATCACCGTCCAGCAGGCCAGTGCCGAGCCTCCGATCATCACGCGGGCCAAGCGCTACATCGAGGATCATCACCGGGATGATTTGTCGCTCGGTGAGGTGGCCTCGTCGGTTCACACGAGTTTGTTTTATTTCTGCAAGCTCTTCAAACGCCACACCGGTGTGTGCTTCACGGAGTACGTTTCCCGCTTCCGCACCGAAAAGGCCAAGAAACTGCTGCTGAATCCTAACCTGCGGGTGAGTGAAATCGCTTATGAAGTGGGTTTCCAATCGTTGACCCACTTCAACCGGGTCTTCAAACGCATCCTCCACGAATCTCCCTCGGAGTATCGATCCCGATTGCAACCGGCTTGATGGGAATCTATCGCGTGGCATTAGGCTTTGGGTTACCGTCTCGGCGTGTTGTCGAAACGGCGAAAATCTTCCTCGAAGGTTGGGGCCTCAGGGCAGCCTTTAGAGAGGCGGCCGAGAATCGTGGGGATTCGTGCCAATTCTGGACCAATTTTGGATTCTGGACTGCCGGTGATCGAGGGGCAAACCCTGCAACCCGGGGGCGAAGATTCTGAGATGACGTCCACCCGTCGTGAACTGAGGGATGTGAAGGCGGCCCTCGACGAGCATTCGATCGTGGCTATCACTAATGCCGAGGGTTCCATCACCTATGCCAACGAGAAGTTCTGCCAAATTTCAGGGTATTCCAGAATTGAGTTGCTGGGTCAGAATCATCGCATTCTCAATTCTGGACATCACCCCCGTAGTTTCTTTGTCGATCTTTGGAAGACCATTTCCCGCGGCCGGATTTGGCGAGGAGAAATCGTAAACCGTTCGAAGTCCGGGACGCTCTATTGGGTGGAGACGACCATTGTGCCGTTCTTGGATGAATCGGGGCGGCCCATTCAATATGTCTCTATTCGCACCGATGTGTCGTGGCGCAAGCAGTTGGAACGAGAGATTCTTGAAGCCAGCGAGCGCGAACGGCAGCGCATCGGTCGCGACCTGCATGATGGACTGGGTCAACGTCTGACGGCACTCGAGCTGTGTGCGCAGGGTTTGGTGGAGACGGTGTCTGGCCTCTCGGCTCCGGCGGGTCAGTCGCTTCGCGCCCTCGCAAAGCACCTGCGAGAGGCGGTTGTCCAAACTCGACAACTCTCCCACGGGTTGTCACCGGTCTCTCTGGAGGTCGGAGGGCTCGTGCACGCATTGCTGAAATTGGCCGAGAGCACCGTGTCGTTGACTCAGGTCCAGTGCCAGTTGGTGAGTTCAGATATCGAATCGTTGCCGGACCCTTCTGCGGCAAGTCATTTGTACCGGATTGCGCAGGAAGCCGTGGCCAATGCTCTCAAGCATGCCCAGCCCCAGAGAATTGTGATTTCTCTCAATCAGAAACGAGATCGACTGGTCATGGAGATTTCCGATAACGGCAAAGGTTTCATGCAGTCGACCGGTTCCAGCGTGGGGATGGGGCTGCGGGTAATGCGTTACCGGGCGAGCCTCTTTGGTGGTGAGCTCCAAGTGAAAACATCCCCTGGCCGAGGAACCCGGATTATTTGCACGGCTCCACTCCCGCAATGAAACGGCATTCCACCAAGGAGACTGCTGTAACACGGGTTCGACGCCGGGTGTTTTTGGTCGACGATCATCCGATGATGCGGGCGGGATTGGCTGGATTAATTCAATCTCAACCGGATCTCGAAGTGGTGGGAGAGGCTGCGGATGCTCCGACTGCTCTGGAGGCCATCCTCTCTTGCCAGCCTGACTTGGTTCTGAGCGATCTGACACTGCCTGGGCGCTCCGGTATCGATTTGATTAAGGACCTTCTGGCCCAGCGTCCCGACCTGCCCATCCTGGTGCTCTCGATGCATGACGAAATGGTCTATGCCGAACGGGTGCTTCGGGCCGGTGCCCGCGGATATGTGATGAAAGAGGCGGGCGGGGAGCGGTTGATGGCCGCAATCCGCGAGGTGCTTACGGGGAGCGTCTCAGTCAGTCCGAGGATGGCGTCGGTGCTGCTGAATTCTTTGAGCGGCCCGCGCCCCCGGGGCGGATCCTCTCCCATCGGCAAATTGAGTGATCGTGAATTCGAGGTCTTCCAACGGATTGGTCAGGGCCTGATGCCACGCGAGATCGCCGCCGACCTGGGGATTAGCCTGAAAACAGTGGACGTCCACCGAGCCCACCTGAAATCCAAGCTGGCTCTGGCACACATGAGTGATCTGGTGCGTTATGCCGTTCGATGGATCGGCGGTCAAAATGGGGGGTAGTTGCGACCACGGGCGCATCCTTTGTTGGCAGGGAACTTGGATCCCCAGTTTTTCGCGCCACGGGCTCTAAAATTTGGGGGCCACGTTCCAATAGCTGCTCCAGCTGAGCTCGTGTTCGGCCGGTTGGGTCTCAGTCGAGTAGAAAGGAGACGCGAGTTTCGCTACTCGCCCCCGGACTGGGTTTGAGGCAAAGTCCGCGCGATGAAGTGGATGGAATGGATTCAGTCGCCGCAGGCGTGGATCGGTCTGGCGACCCTGTCGCTGTTGGAGATCGTACTGGGAATCGACAACCTGATCTTCATCTCGATCCTCTCCGGCAAACTGCCTCCTGAGCAACGGGACAGGGCCCGCAAAATGGGTCTGTCTTTGGCGCTAATCACCCGGATTCTGCTTCTGTGTTGCTTGAGCTGGGTGATGAGTCTCAGCAATCGGCTGTGGGACATTTCGATTCTCGGGCTGCCGTTGCCGAATACCGGCAAAGATCTGGTCTTGGCGGTCGGCGGACTGTTCCTGATCTGGAAGAGCACCAAAGAAATTCATGAAAAGGTGGAAGGCCATGCGGAATCCACCTCGCCCCCGAAGGCTCCGAGCTTCGCCTCGGTGATCGTTCAGATCCTGTTGCTAGACATCGTGTTCTCCCTCGATTCCGTGATCACGGCCGTGGGCATGTCCAACCAGATTTCCGTCATGATCGCCGCCGTGATTTTGGCCATGCTGGTGATGTTGCTCTTCGTCAATCAGATCGGGGCCTTTGTCGAGAAGTACCCCACCATCAAGGTGCTGGCACTGGCCTTCCTGATCCTCATCGGCACCCTGCTGTTGGCTGAAGGTTTCCAGCAGCACATTAGCAAGGGCTACATTTACTTTGCGATGTGCTTCTCCGTTGCGGTCGAAGTCATCAACATCCGCGTCCGCACCCAATCTCCCTGAACTGATGCCCCTTACGATATCTGAGATCCTCAAAGACGAAGCCCTACGACGACACGAATTTCCCGTGTCTGCGCGTCAGGCGTTCCTAGCCCATGCCGGGGTGTGTCCGCTGCCGCGGCGTGTGGTTGAGGCGATAGGGGCCTATGCCCAGGCCGGCTCCATCGATGACCAGGAGGAGGCCCTTGAACCGGGATTGGTGGGCCAGGTTCGACGATTGGCGGCGAGTTTGATTGGAGCCGACCACGACGAGGTTTCATTGGTGGGACCCACCTCACTGGCCTTGAGCCAGGTGGCGGCCGGGCTTCAGATGAAACGGGGTCAGAATGTTCTCATCTATCACGACTGCTATCCCTCCAACGTTTATCCTTGGATGGCGTTGGCAGACCGGGGTGTCGAGGTACGTCTGATGAACATCCGCGAACTCGGCAAGGTTCGGGTGGTGGATGTTCAGGGACAAATTGATGAAGATACTCGCTTGGTGGCCATCGCCAGTGCGCACTACCTGACGGGGTGGCGCATCAATATCGATGCCATCGGTCGAATGCTCCGATCCAAGGGGGTGCTCTTCTGCCTGGATGCAATCCAGACTCTGGGTGCCTTTCCAACCTCCGTGGCCAACGTCGATATTTTGGCCGCGGACGCCCACAAATGGTTATTGGGACCGTGCGCAGCGGGACTGTTGTACATCCGCAAGGAGGCTCGGCCACAAATCCGTCCGGTGGTTCACGGCTGGCACAATTTGCAGTGCCCAGATTATCTCACTCAAGACGACTTGGTCTTTCACGAGGGAGCCCGACGCTACGAGGCCGGTTCGCACAATTTTCTGGGGCTCCACGGTTTGAAGGCCGCCCTGGAACTGGTGCAGGAGGTGGGCGTGGAAGCCATCGCCACCGAATTGGCCCGGAAGCGTCTGTGGTTGGTGCCCGAGTTGGTCGCCAAGGGGTACACGGTGCTCCACGGCGATGCTCATGCGGACAATGCCGGTGGCATTACCAGTTTCCATCGAGAGGGCACCGACATGCGAGCGGTGTACCAGAAACTGAAGGCCGAAGGCGTCACCGCTTCCCACCGGGTCTTGCCCGGCGGTCAGGCCGTGGTCCGTCTGTCGCCGCATTTCTACAATACCGACGACGAACTGCGCCGTTGCCTCGAGCTGGTGTAGGCCGATGGGGCCCGATGGGATGGTCCGGCTCCGTGCTCACACCACGGCGACGTGATTCTCCAATCGTCCGATACCATCGATCTCGATGATCACCCGGTCGTCTGCGGCTAGGGTAAAGTCATTGGGTGGAACGATGCCGGTGCCCGTCAGCAGCATGCTGCCGTAGGGGAAGTCCTGGCAGCGGTGCAGCCATTCGCCGAGTTCATCGAACGAACGTTTGATTTGGGAGACTGGAGTCGATCCCTGAAATACCGAGGCGCCCGCGCGCTGGATTTCCAGGCGGATGGCCCAGGATCTGACTTCTGCTTCGTCGACTCCGACGCGGATCCACGGGCCAATTGCGCACGAAGCGCGATAGGTCTTGGCCTGCGGCAAGTAGAGCAGGTTTTCGCCTTCGATGTCTCGTGAACTCATGTCGTTGCCGATGGTGAAGCCCACTCGGTGACCGTGCCGGTTGAAGACCAGCACCAGTTCCGGCTCGGGCACGCTCCAACGGGCGTCAGAGCGGATCCCGACCGGAGCGCCCGGGCCCATGGCCTTCGTGCCTTGCGATTTGAAGAAGATTTCCGGACGGGCCGCATCGTAAACCCGATCGTAGGCGGTGGCGCTGAAGTCCGATTCTTCCATGCGCGCTGCCTTGCTGCGCAGGTAGGTGACCCCTGCGGCCCAGACCTCTTGTTGTTCAATGGGTGCCGCCAGACACACTTCGGAGATGGGAATGCGTCGGACGTTGCCTGTGGACCATCGTTGGAGTTGAGCCACCAGATTTGGGTCGTCCAACAGCGGACTGAGGGATTGGACTCCGACTCCCGACAAATCCAGCACCTCGTTGTCGTCGAGCGTGAGACCGATGCGGGGAAACGGATGGGAGGCGGAGAAAAATCGTCCGAGCTTCATCGGGATAGCTAACACGGTTTTTAGACGCGACTCAACCCCGGGTACCAACCGCATGGACGCGCTGTGGATTCTTTATCTGGCACGGAGAAACCGATCCTGGCGCGGAGAGTTTTTGAGGGGAGCCGGATCGGAGCTAGATCCCCTCGGCGAAGTTGGCGGCCGAATGCACGGTGGCGACCTCGGGAGAAAGGTTATTGGCCCCGGTGGAGAGCACTCGGTATTCCCGAATCTGAAAGCTCACCGAGGATCCTTGCTCCAGGCCCTGCCGCAGGAAATCATCTTTTACGATGCGGGTGCGCAGGATCAATCCGGACGGGGTCTCCAGTTCGAGCCGCAGTTGGACTCCCAGGAAGTAGACATGACGGATCACCGCAGAATGGGGGTGCTCCTGAAGATTGCTGGAGATCTGGACGGCATAGGGTCGAAAGCCAATTCGTAGGGTCTCTCCTTCGGCCACGCCGTGGCTCGGGAAACTCAATTCGTTGAGGCGGGCGGCACCGCCGCGGACCGTCAATTCCAGCACGTTCAGCACACCGATGAAGCGGGCCACAAATTCATTCTTTGGTTGTTCGTAGACGTCGCGCGGGGATCCGATTTGCTCAAGCCGGCCCCGACTGAAGATCACAATCCGATTACTGACCTCCATGGCCTCTTCCTGATCGTGGGTGACGAAGATCGTGGTGACGTGGAGCTCCCGGTGCAGGCGCACCAGCCATTCGCGCAGCTCCTGGCGAATCTTGGCATCGACCGCTCCGAAGGGTTCGTCGAGCAGGAGTACCGAAGGCCGTGGGGCGAGTGCCCGGGCAATGGCCACCCGCTGGCGCTGGCCACCGGACAATTGGTGCGGCAGGCGGCGTCCGAGACCGTCGAGCCCGAAGAGCTTGAGTAGTTCGTCCACGCGGGCCTGCATCTCGGCCGGAGGGGTGTTCCGGATCTTGAGGCCGAAGGCAACGTTGTCGAACACGCTCATCGTCTTGAAGAGGGCGTAGCTCTGAAAAACGAAGCCGATGTTGCGCTTCTGGACAGGCACGTCGTTGACGCGCTCACCGCGGACGAGCAGATCTCCAGAGGTGGGCACCTCCAACCCGGCGATCATCCGCAGCACGGTGGTCTTGCCGCCACCGCTCGGTCCGAGCAGGGCGACGAGTTCGCCATCGTCGACCGTCAACGACACATCTTCGACCGCGCTCACGCTGCCGAAACGCTTGGACACATGGCGCAGTTCAATGCTCATGACTGGAAAGGGAATCGGATTGGCCTAAGGCCTGTTCGGCCGCTTGGCGGCGTTCGAGCCAGGTCTTAAGGCCGAGGGTGATTAAGGCCACCAAGGCCAGAAGGCTGGCGGCACTGAAGGCACCGACCGACTGGTACTCCTGGTGCAGTTTTTCAATACGCAAGGGCAGGGTCTCGGTGACACCCGAAATGTGCCCACTCACCACGGAGACGGCTCCGAATTCTCCCATGGCCCGCGCATTGCAAAGAATGACTCCGTACAGGAGGCCCCACTTTACTGACGGCAAGGTCACGTACCGGAAGGTTTGCCATCCGGTCGCTCCGAGGGTGAGGGCGGCTTGCTCGGCATCGCTGCCCTGGGCCTCCATTAGAGGGATGAGTTCTCGAGCAACGAAGGGGAAGGTCACAAATAGCGTCGCTAGAACGATGCCTGGGACAGCGAAGATGATTTGTATGTCTTTAGAATCGAGCCAGGGCCCCAGATATCCTTGAGCCCCGAACATCACCACAAAGATGAGCCCGGACACCACGGGCGACACCGAGAACGGGAGGTCAATCAAGGTAATCAGCAGTGCTTTGCCTCGGAATTGGAACTTGGCCACTGCCCAGGCGGCAATCACACCGAAGACGAGGTTGAGCGGGACGCAAATGGCAGACACCAGCAGGGTGAGCAGCACCGCCGACCGCGTGTCGGGCTGTTGAAGGGACTGGATATATGCAGACCACCCTTTAGCAAAGGCCTGCGCAAACACATTGGCCAAGGGCAGCAGGAGGAACACTCCGACGAATCCAACGGCGATCCCGATGAGGACCTTGCGGATAAACTCCGGTTCTTCAATCCCTCGGCGGGATTTGCTGTTCATGGCCACCTGGGGACCTTTGGGAATGCCGTGGGCCATGGTTAGCGTTGAAACCGGCTGGCCCAGCGTTCGAGCAGGTTGATGGTGATGAGGATGGCGAAGGAAGCGCTGAGCATCACTACAGCCACGGCCATGGCATTGGCGTACTCGAATTGGTCCAACCAACCCATGATGACCTGAGGGGTGATTTCGGAGACGTAAGGTTTATTGGAAGAGATGAAGAGGACCGAGCCGTATTCACCCACCGCCCGAGCAAAGGCCAGGGCAAAGCCGGTCATCAAGGCCGGTAATAGGGCAGGAAAAACCACCCGGCGAAAAGTGCACCATCGGCCGGCACCGAGTGTGGCGGCGGCCTCCTCCAACTCGACCTCAAATTCTTCCAGAACGGGCTGCAGCGTCCGAACAACGAAGGGCAGGCTGACGAACGTCAGGGCTAGGACGATGCCGCCGGTGGTGTACGCCAGATGGAGTCCGAGCGGCACCAGGAATTGTCCCAGCCAGCCCGTTTGTGAAAACAGGTTGGCCAAGGTGAGTCCTGCCACGGCCGTCGGAAGGGCAAAGGGAAAATCGACCAGGGCATCCAAGATTTTGCGACCCGGAAACCGGTAACGGGTCAATACCCAGGCCAGCAGCGTGCCGAGCACCGCGTTGATGGTGGCGGCGAGGAACGAGGCCCCAAAGGTGAGTCGGTAGGCGGCCAAGGCCCGATCGCTGAACGCCACCCGGACAAAGTCCGCCCAACTCATCGCAGTAACGCGGATCAACAGCCCCGCCAGCGGGATGAGGACAACAAGGCTCAAGTAGACGATGGAATAGCCCATCGTTATCCCGAATCCCGGCAGTACATTATTTCGTTGGTGGCCCATCTCCCTGAAGTGCAGGAAGGCTATTGGGGCTTCTTGATGGTTGTAAACACATAAAGACAACCGAGATTGTAGAGATTAGAGAGCTTGCCTGGGTTGTGACTTGGCCATTGAAGCGCGCTCCGGCTTTGGACAAGTTCTCCGCGATGTCGATTCCGAGCGAATTCAACAACGTCACTGCCACCGCCAAAGCCAATGTCTATTTTGAGGGCAAGGTGGTGTCTCACACGATCCGTTTTTCTGACGGTGCCAAGAAGACCCTGGGTCTGATCTATCCCGGCAAGTTCCACTTTGGAACCGACCAGGCTGAGCGGATGGAAATCGTGGCCGGCCATTGCGTCATCCGTCTGGATGGAACCGAGGAAACCCGATCGGTTGCTGCCGGTTCGTACTTTGATGTCCCCGCCAAATCCGGCTTTGACATCGAAGTCTCGAGTGGGATTTGCGAGTACATTTGCTCGTTCCTGCCGTGAGGTGATCGTTGCCTCAGGGATGTGCTTCTGAGGGCCGTTGAGACGTTGACTTGGTAGGGGGGCAGAGCGTTTGCTCTGAGCCCTCTCCTATGAATCGCCGTCGCTTTCTGTTGGGGGCCTCCGCCCTTCCGCTCTTGCCGTCTTGGGCTCTAGCTCAAGGATCAAAGTCCTATCGTTTCGGTCTGATCGCCAAGTCCCAGGGGAATGCTGTTTTCCAGGTGGCTCGGGTCGGTGCCGAGGACGCCGCTCGGGAGTTGGGTGCCCGACACGGGGTTAAAATCCGCATCGACTGGCGGACCCCCAATGAGGAAGACGCTCAGAAGCAGGCTGAGGCCATCGAGCAGTTGGTTTTGGCAGGTGCTGATGGAATTGCCGTCAGTTGCAGCGATGCGAACAAGGTGACCGACGCCATCAACAAGGCGGTGAGCGATGGAGTGCCCGTGGTCACCTTTGATTCGGATGCGCCCGCCTCCAAGCGACTGGTGTGCTATGGCGTGGATGATGGCCTATGCGGTGAACAGGTGATGACTGAATTGGCCCGAGTTCTGGGAGGCAAGGGGATCATCGCCATTTTGGCCGGCAACCAAAATGCGCCCAATTTGCAGAAGCGTGTCGCTGGTGTCCGCAAGGAGGCCAAGAAATACCCCGGGGTGGTCATCCGGGATACTTACTATCATCGGGAAACCCCGCAGGATGCTGCTGCTCGAATGGAGCAGGTCCTTCAGGCCAATCCAGACATCACCGGTTGGGCCTTAATTGGAGGATGGCCTCTCTTCACTGAGAATGCCCTCAAGTGGCAGCCAGGCACGGTTCAATGTGTCAGCGTCGACGCGTTGCCGATCTGCTTGAATTATGTGCGCAGCGGGCACGTTCAGGTGCTCTTGGCTCAGCAATGCCACGCTTGGGGCTACCGCTCAGTGGAGCACTTGTTTAACAAGGTGCATTTGCACAAGAATCCGGACTCGCCCCGAGATGTCAGCCCCTTGGTTCGTGTGGACCGATCCAACGTCGATGCCTACGCCAAGAATTGGGAGAAGTGGCTTCCGAAATGATGCTCCGGTGAGGCTCGGACCTTGGTTCAGAACTCACTGAGCCTGAACCATCCCCCGTTGTTTTTTATCGGATAGCTGATGAAGAAGTTCCGTCCGACCCGGTGCGGGGCTTCAGAACACGTCCATGATCATGGAGACGGTTCGACCGATGCTGCCTTGATTCTCGCGGACGACCGTCTGGGCCCGTTGACCGAGAGCCGCTCGTTCGGCGGGGTTTTCTAGCAACCGGGTCAACGCCGATTCCAGCCCCGCTTCATCGGCAACTTGCACGGCGGCGTTGGCCTTCACAAAATTTGGTGCAATGTCGGGGAAGTTCTCCATGTGCGGACCAAAGATCACTGCCTTGCCGAGAGCGGCCGGTTCAATGGGGTTTTGTCCGCCTTGCGCAGTAAGACTCTTGCCCACAAAGACAATATCGGCCCGGGTGTAGAAGTGACGGAGTTCACCGGTGGTGTTGACCAGCAGGCATTCCAGATCGCCCGATTTGTGGCGTGTGTTCGGCCTCATGTCCTTGCGGAAGATGTATCGAACGCCCAGAGCCTGCAGTTCTGCTCCGACGGCAGCACCTCGTTCATGATGCCTCGGCACGAGCACCAGGAAGAGCCGCGGGAACCGGGGCTTCAAGCGGAGGTACATGGAAGCCAGGATGCGTTCTTCACCGTCATGGGTGCTGCCGGCCACCAGAACTACGCTGTCGGGAACAACCCCCAATTGCCCCAGTAGGCTGGTAATATCCAGCGTACGGGTGTCATCAAGTTTGGCGGCGTCGAACTTGAGGCTGCCCACCACGTGGATGGCTTCTTTGCGGCAACCGAGTTGAAGCAGGCGCTCCGCATCGGCTTCAGTTTGCGCGCCCACCCCTTCAAACCCTGCGAAAAGATCCCGAAAGAGGAACCCAAACCGGCGGTAGCCACGGAACGACCGCTCCGAGAGGCGAGCATTGACCAAGAAATACGGAACCCCACGGCGTTGGAGACTCCACAGAAAGTTGGGCCAGATCTCGGCCTCCACTAAAATGACCACATCAGGGTCGATGAGGCCGATGGCTCGTTGGATGTGTTTCCGGCGATCAATGGGGTAGTAGACCTTGGTTATATGCGCCGGAAGAAGGTCGCGCAGGAGTCCCATGCCCGTCGAGGTCGTCGTGGAGACGACGATCTTGTGCAAGGGCAGCAGCGGTTCCATGGCCCGTATTAACTGCGTGCACACGTTCACCTCGCCGACGCTGACCGCGTGGAACCAGATGACCTGACGGTTGGTCAGGGCCTGCTTGAGCTTGGCGTCATACAGGCCGAAGCGCTCGCCGAACCCGGCCTGCCAGGACCCGCGACGGTACATCTTGAGGAAATACCACGGAGCCGACAGGGCGAACCCGATGTTGAAGAGAATGTTGTAGAGAAGTCGCATGAACAGCGTTGTCGCGGAAAACGGAACGGAACGGAGGTCACTGCTCCAACGTTCCGGCGGAGCCAAAGGTTACGGATTTTTTTGACGAGGCCGAACCTTCCGGGGTGTTGGTGCGGGGGACTCGGTGGTGGTTTCCTTCGTACCGATCCGTTGCACAAAGGCACCGATCCATTCGCAGGCCCGATGTTCTTGGGTTTTGGCTACTTCGAGAACTTCTTGGGCAGAGACGACTTGTGTTTTCCCGCCTAAGCCGGCCGCGGCATTGGTAATGCAACTAAATCCGGCCACTCGCAATCCGCATTGGCGGGCCACGATGACCTCCGGCACGGTGCTCATGCCCACAGCATCGGCGCCCCACATGCGGAAGGCACGGATCTCGGCCGGTGTTTCAAAACTGGGACCAGAAACGGCCAGATAGACCCCCTCGCGCACCGGCAGACGGATCGACCGCGCGGCCGCTTTCAGGTGTTTTTGTAGTTCCGGATCGTAGGTCCGGGTCATGTCGACAAAACGAGGTTCGCCCTCGGCGACCGCTCCCCGCAGCGGATTCATGCCCAAGAAATTGATGTGATCGTTCAGGATCATGAAATCGCCGACGCGGAATTTGGGGTGAATGCCGCCTGCTGCATTGGTCACCAGCAGCGTCTCGACACCCATAGCCGCGAGGACTCGAGTGGCATAGACCACTTCGTTGGGCTCAAACCCTTCATAGTAGTGGGCCCGTCCGCTGAGCACGGCCACGGGCACCGAGTGCCAGGTTCCGATCCGCAGTCGTCCCTCATGCCCCGGGGCGCTGCCGACTGGGAAGCCAGGCAGGTCTCGATAGGCGAATTCCCGGTCCATCGAAACCGACTGCGCGATGGGGCCAAAGCCACTGCCCAGAATGATGGCCACCCGTGGCCTTAGAGAGGTCCGGCGTAGGATCAACGAGGCAGTGGACGAGGGAGGGGGCAGGGATTGGGAGCGACGAGGCATGGCGCTGGCAACGGATTGCGGAACTCAGCCGGGGATTACGGCCGTGCGTTGAGCGTGCGAAGCCAATGCGGCCTCGAACAGTTCGTGGCTCCGGACCGCTTCGTCCGGGGTGACGCAACCAAATCGATTGCCGAGGGCTCCCGCGCGTTCGGCCGCGAAGGCTGCCCACATTTGCAGAAAACAGTCTGGGAAACCTGGCTCGAAGATGCCCCCGGTAATCGTGGGGAATGGCGTCTGGAATCCGAGGTCTGTGCGGCTCCACCACTGTTCTTTTGAGCGGTCGAACTTCCAGAGCGTCTTCGGTTCGGCGGTGGAGTAACGCATGCCGCCGTCGGTGCCGAGGATCTCGATGGACCAGGAGTTGGTGGCTCCTGGGGCCAGCCGCTTCATCTCCAAGCGCATGGGAGTTTCGATGCCCTGTATATTGACCTCGGTGTGGAGCATGGCGTTGTCCCAAGTGTCGCAGGGGGCCGTGCCTCCTTTGCCGTCAGGGCGCTCGTGATAAATTTTCTGCAACTGGGCATAGACTCGACTCGGGAACCATCCCAGCCGGAAGGGCACATGGACGACGTGCATTCCTAGGTCGCCCATGACGCCGATGGCCCCGCAGGTGCGGACCTGACGCTTCCAGTTCGCAGGCTTGGTCGGATCAAGGTCGCTGGAATGCCAGAAGCAGGAGCGGACTTCTAGCGGTTTGCCCATGGTACCAGATTGAGCCCATTCGATGACCCTTTGAACTCCCGGCAAGAAGGGGAACTCAGAGCTGCAGCGCACGAACCGACCGGACTTGGCGGCCGCATCGCGGATGCGTCGGGCGGCCGCGAGATCGATGCCGAAGGGTTTCTCGGCCAACAAATCTTTTCCGGCGGCCAACACGTCGAGGTAGATGGCCTCGTGAAGGTTGTGAGGCACGGCCACGTACACCACATCCACCTCGGGTGAGGCGAGGAGCTGGTGGTGATCCGGGGTCAGCAGTTTGACTGTTGGGATTTGGCGAAACCAGTCGAGCAGGGTGGGTTGAAGGTCACAAACAGCGACCAATTCGACCTGCACGGGGAAGTTGTTGAGGACGAACCAGCGGGCGAACGCGCTGGCAGCCTCGCGGCCCATGAGGCCGCCGCCGATGATGCCGACACGGAGGGTGGGTTTCATGAAATGGATCGGGAGGGACGCTTCTGGGGAATACTTTTGGCCACCTCTCCGCTCGGTGGGGTGGGGGAGTTCGGCCCCTGTTGCCCAAGCAGCTGGTCTCGGAGGCCCGCGAAGCCATCGAATGCCTGGAGGTTTCGATTCAAGAGGCTGAGCAACTGATCGTGAGTGAGTCCTTCGGCTGCGAGAATCTGGGAGATGGGTTTCCCAGACGAGACCTCTTGATGAACTCTGCGGAGAGTCCGGAGGGTGAGGGCCGAATCGTTGCGGCCCAGCGCGGAGGTGCGGGATGCAGCCGAAAGGTGAGATGCCCCCTCCGCGAAACCGATGGACGGATGATCGGGAATGATTGGTCGATCGACCGTGGCCTTCACCTGGTTCCAGGCCTCCACCACTGCTTCTGAGCGGCCTCGCATCCCGATGGATCGCCGGAAGCTGTGCTCCACGAATCGCAGGTGCACCAAGTCTTGGGCGGCCGAATTGACCTCCCGACCGGTGCGTGCCGGAGCGGCGTTACGGATGACCTCGAGTTCGCTGGCGAAAATCTCAGGGTTTATCCAAAAGCTAAGGGCCGCCAACGGGCGGAACAGCAGTGGGACGATCCTCAACAGAAGATGACGATCAAAGCCAGCCAGGCTGCAACCATGATAGTAGCAGTAAGCATCCTTGAAATTGGTATGGACCGATTGGGCAATGGCCATGGGTGAGTCGGGCTCGTGGAGGACTTCGAAAGAATCCGACTTCTAGCCGTGAGGTGTCAACGGTGTGGCAGATTCTTTGCGCTCAGCGTCAGTGGGGCTTCAGGTACGCACCCGGTAGAGGGTTTCGCCGGCTTTGGGAACATACAGGATGCCCTCGGACTCCCGCCCCTGGAATTGAGCCGGATCGATGGAGCGCCAATCCCGGTAGCCCAGGTTAATTTCATGGCACACCGATTCTGGTATTCCAGTGGCCAACGTCACTCGGGCTCGACGTGTTTCGACTCCGTTTTCGTAGGTGCCCTGACCGAATACATGGGTGCTGTGGGCCAGGGTTCCCCACGGGAAATCTTTGAAGTGGTCCCATTGTTTCAGGAAGTAGTCGCGGCAGTGGTAGCCTACCTGCCGAAGCAGCGCTCCATGGACCACACTGATCTCATGGAGGTGGGGAGCATAGATGATAAGTTCGCCACCCGGAGCCAGTACCGGCTCTAGTTTGTACATGCACTTGGCCCCGACCCACAGCTCGTCGTACATGGCTGGCGCGCAGCTGAGAATGGTGTGAAATTGGCGATCCTTCCATTCTATGTGTGTCTGGGCAGACAAGTCGGCAGCCTGATCCCACGCGGCCTCGGGGGTTCCAGTAAAGATCCCCGCCAATTCTCCATTGCTTCCGGGTTTTACCACGAGGGCCAGACACAGCTTGGGAATGGGCACCATGGCTCCGGCTCGGTCCACCACTCGGCGCACCGGGGTCCATTTTTGACCAATGACTCCCACGGTGGTGATCACCGCGCCGAGCCAGTGGAAAAAGTTGAGAATTTCCGGACCGCTGACTCCAGGGAACAGGTACTTGTTACCGCCGCTGAACCCGACGACCTCGTGGGGAAATACCGGACCGATGATAACGATTTGGTCGTAGCCCAAGACGCGCTTGTTAATCGACACGGGGACATCCATGGCGAAGAGCCCGTCGGACAGGGTTCGTATCTCTTCGGCGGGGATAACTCCCAAGGTTTCCAGGGCCGCCGGGTTGTCCCATTCGTGGTTAAAGAATCCGACCGCTCGATATTGGGAGGCACGTTCCTCGCCAGTAATCTCTAGCCGCTCGCAAATGGCCTCCTCGGACATCGCAGGATGGGTGCCTAGTGCGATAAGGATATCCAAGGCGGCCACCGATTCGGACCATTCGGCGTGCAAGGCCTTGAAGACGGCTCCGATGGGTGCTGTGCGCGTGCCATCGGGGATGATGAGCAGCACACGTTTTCCGTGGAAACGGTGGGCCGGGTGATGAGTGACCACCCAGGAGGCTATTTCGGATTGGTTCATCGGAAAATCACACCTCCCGAATCCTAGGCTCGGCAAGGGCGCCTGAGAGCATGGTCGATTCGATCTTGGGATGACAAATCCGATATCGGTATTATCGGAAATCGGTAGGACGGGCGGAATCGACCGCAACACCATCCCCGCGCCGTGGACCTGCTCTCGGGGCTGCTTCATCGTGGCCGCTAGAGCGCCTTCAGTGCTTCGAGGACTTCCTCGGCATGGGTCTCCGGTTTCACTGAATCCCAAATACGCGCGATCCGGCCATCTCGGCCGATCAGGAAGGTCACTCGATGAATACCCTGGTACTTCCGTCCCATGAAGACCTTCTCGCCCCAAGCCCCGAAGGCATTGGCGACCACCGCCTCCGTGTCCGCCACCAGGGGGAAGGGAAGTTGATGCTTGTTGGTGAACTTCACGTGGGATTTTACCGTGTCGGCGCTGACTCCAAGCACAACGGCTCCCGCCTTTTGAATCGCCTCATACTGGTCGCGGAAACCGCACGCCTCTTTGGTACAGCCCGGGGTGTCGTCGCGCGGGTAGAAGTAAATCACCACTGGCTTCCCGAGAAGGTCTTTGGAAGTGATGTGTGAAGCGTCCGTCACCACCGCACTGAACGGCGGGGCTGGATCACCGGGACGAAGACTCAATGCGATGGATTTAGCCATGTTCGGCAATTTATGTGGGAAGAGGCTTTGCGCAATGGGCGAGGGCGGTGAGTCGCAATCCTTCCAGCGTTAACCCAGGAACCACCGCCTCGATCTCCGGCAACCCGCGAGCAATCAGGCGGGCGTAGCCGCCGGTGGCCACGACCGGCAAGCGGCTCACCCCGAGTTCTCGGCGCAGCTCGATGATGAGGCCACGCACCAGACCCCGGTAACCGAAGACGGCTCCGGAGAGCATCGCTTCCTCGGTGTTGCGGCCGACCACCCGTCGGGGATTCCGGATACGAATCCGAGGCAGGAGCGCCGTCTTTTCGTGCAGGTAATCCGTCATCGCAGAAAGCCCCGGGGCGATGATGCCGCCCACATACCGACCCGACTGGTCCACCACGTCGAAGGTGACCGCAGTACCAAAATCGACGACCAGCGCCGGAGCTCCGTAGTGGTGATGGGCGGCGACCGCGTTAGCCAAGCGATCCTGACCAATGGTGTCTGGATGGGGGTAATCGATACCGACACCGCGCAACGACTGCGGGGTCAGTTGCAGAGGGGCTAAGTTCAACCGCGAGTGAGCCCATTCAGTCAGGAGGGGGGTTGCTTTCGGAACCACACTGCAGAAACACAGTTGGTCGGGCATGCGCTTGGGAAGCAGCGCTTCGAGCAGTCCCGTTGCGGTCCCATCGGACCACGCCGAGGTAGGAATATCGCCCAGCGTTCGAAGGCTGCGCGGGCCGCCCAAGCCCACGTGGGTGTGGGTGTTGCCCACGTCCAGCAGCAGTATCATAGCGTCGGACCCTTGGTCAAAGACACGTCACCGCCGATGATGTGCTCCAATCGCCCATGTTCAGTCCGCACGAGCAGGGCCCCGTCTTCATTGAGAGATTCGGCCCGACCGATGACGACTCGGTCGGCCATCCGGATTGTCACCCGTTGACCGAGGGTGCTGCAGCGCCGCATCCACTCGTCGCTGATTTCATGGAAATCACCCCGACGGAGCCGTCCATACGCGGCGTCCAACTCGGCGAGGACGGTGGCCGCGAGATCCGAGCGATCAAAGGTGCGCCCGCCTTCGATGCGCAGCGATGTGGCGATAGTGCGCAATTCCTCGGGCATCTCCTCCGCACCCAAATTCACGTCGATACCGATGCCCAGCACGACGTGCCGGATGTGGTCGAGTTCGGCCCCGAGTTCGAGCAAAATGCCGGCCACCTTTCGGGTGCCGAAGACGATGTCATTGGGCCACTTGATCTCGGGCTTCAGTCCGGTGTGGCGTTCAATCCCACGGGCCACGGCCACAGCGCTGACCACGGTCAATTGCGTGGCGGCGGCAGGAGGAAGTTGCGGTCGGAGCAGTACGGAGAACCAGAGGCCTTTGCCCGACGGGGATATCCACTGCCGACCTAGGCGTCCTCGCCCGCGGGTTTGCGATTCGGCAAAAACAACAATGCCCTCGCGGACCGAGTCTCGGGCCATTTTTTCAACCACATCATTGGTGGAGGCCGTCACTTGGAAAACTTGGATATCGCGTCCGATGAGCTTGCCAGGCCCCAAACGGGCCAAGAGATCGTCGGCGTGCAGTCGATCCGGGGACGAGCGGAGTTGGTAACCGTGGTGCGGGCTGGCCTCGATGTCGTAACCGGCCTTGCGAAGGTCCTCGATACGGGACCAGATGGCCGCCCGGGAGACGCCCAGATCCTTGGCCAATGCGGCTCCGGAGATGCCAGTCTCTCCGGCAGCCCTCATTGCGGCCAGAATGCGAGTGTCGGGATTCACGGGAGGAAATCCAAACCGATGTCTACTGCACGGGCCGAATGGGTGAGCGCGCCGATCGAGATAAAATTAACCCCGGTCTCGGCGACAGCTCGGACGGTGGCTTCATGGATGCCTCCGCTGGCCTCGGTCTGACAACGGCCGGCGATGCGTCTCAAAGACTCCCGCAAGACCTCTGGGGGCATATTGTCCAGAAGGATCCCGTCTGCACCCGCCTCGGCTGCCCGCTGGGCTTGGTCCGGGGTGTCGGCCTCGACCTGGACGAACAAAGACGGAAACTGAGCGCGCGCGCGCTGGACTGCGGCGGTTACAGGGTCGGGAGCCGCGCCTGCCAGCGCCGCCAAATGGTTGTCCTTAATGAGAATTCGGTCATGGAGGCCCATCCGGTGGTTGACCCCGCCTCCGCAGCGCACCGCGTACTTCTCGAAGCGACGCCAGCCCGGGGTGGTCTTCCGGGTGTCCAAAATTCGGGTCCGGGTGCCCTCCAGCAAGTGGACATAGCGGGCGGTGGCAGTGGCGACCCCAGAGAGGCGCTGGACGAAATTGAGGGCTACGCGTTCGGCCGATAGCAAGGCCCGTGAGGGGCCAGAGACTTCCAGTAGCGTTGTTCCCGCTTCGCAGGGCTGCCCGTCCTCCACGCACCGGCGGATCACGGCATTGGGAGCCAATTCCCGGAAGGCGCCTTCAGCAAACGCCAAACCGGCGACCGTGAGGCGTTCACGAGCATTCATTCGCGCCGTGGAGGTGGCCTCGGGTGGGATGCAGGCCAAGCTCGTAGCGTCGCCACTACCGAGGTCTTCTTCTAGGGCCTGAATTAGGGCCGTTCGAATTAATTGAGGATCCAAGTGCTCCACGCCGGGAGGCTGCAAGAGTCTGCGTCGGAGGCGCAATCGACAAAGCGGCGGCAAAGCGTCGGCAATGCCTCGGCGGTAGGAGGACCCCTCCCCATTTTCAGGCAGGCTCTAAAGAGAAGGGGCTACGAAGGGTTGAAGCTTCGGAGCCCCTTGACTTGACCGTTCGATTGGCCGGTCGATTGGCCGTTAGGAGTGGGTCTCCTGATTTTTATCTCTTACTGAAGCGCCTCGAACACTTTGCCCACCATGTCTTTGCTCGGGGTCAGGGTCTTGGAACCGGGCTTCCACTTGGCTGGGCAGGCCTGATCGGGATGGCCGACGAGGTAGGCGTTGGCTTCCATCTTCCGCAGCAGCTCCGAAGCATCGCGTCCCACGTTGTAGAAGTTGACCTCGCTGGAGACCAAGGTGCCTTCCGGATTGATGATGAATGTACCGCGGAGGGCCAAGCCGCTGCCGCAGTCGTAGACACCGAAGAGCTTGGAAACCACCCCTGTTGGATCGGCGGCCAGAGGGTACTGGACGTCGGCCAGAAGTTTCTCGGAATGACGCCAAGCCAGATGCGCGAACTTGGTGTCGGTGGACACGCCGTACACATCGCAGCCAAGGTTTTTCAGCTGGGAATGGACCACTGCTAGGTCGGCCAGTTCGGTGGGGCAGACGAAGGTGAAGTCGGCGGGGTAGAACACCAACACAGTCCAGCGGCCGCTCTGCTTGGATGCCTCGAGTGAGAACTTGCCGAAGTCGCCTGCGGCGGGATCGTAAGTTTCCATCTCGAAGTGGGGGACGTTTTGACCGACTCGAAGGGTGATCTGTTCGCTCATATCGACGGGGTTGGATGACAAAGTGGCGGGATTGAGTGTTTCCCGGCGTCGGGCCGGGTGCTGAAAATTGATAGCATGTTCCGCTGGAGGCGCAATCGGATGAGGTGTTTTTTTTGACGAATCCGGATTATGCGATAGGGTTATGAATGATTTTCCCGACCCGGTTGCCGCGATTTTTGCTGCTGTTGCCGATGCTGTGTTCGTCGCTGATGGCGGCCGAATCGTGGGATCAATGGCGTGGCCCCCATCGGGACGGCAGGATTTCCGGTGCGAAATGGCCCATTGGCCTGGACGAAGCCCGGCTCAAGAGACGTTGGCAGTTACCTCTCGGTCCTAGTTACTCCGGGCCGGTGATGAATGCCGAGCGGGTCTTTATTACTGAGACCGTGGACAAGAAGCGGGAGCAGGTGACGGCCTTGCGACGCTCCGATGGTTCTGTGGTTTGGAAGCGGGACTGGGAGGGAGCTATGTCCGTTCCATTCTTTGCTCGATCCAATGGGGATTGGATTCGTGCTACCCCGGCCTTGGATGGCGATACGCTGTACGTGGCGGGCATGCGCGACGTGTTGGTGGCTCTGAACAGTACCGACGGTTCCGAGCGTTGGCGATTGGACTTCGTAAAACGGTTTGGATCAGACCTACCCACCTTTGGTTTTGTCTCTTCTCCCTTGATTGATGGCGACAGTGTTTACGTTCAGGCCGGTGGTGGTGTTGCACGTCTGCGCAAAGCCGATGGTCAGGTGGTGTGGCACGGGGCCCGGGATGGTGGCGGCATGATGGGTAGTGCCTTCGGATCGCCCGTGATCCTCACCCTCGCCGGCAAACGTCAGTTGGTGGTCCAGGCGCGGACTCGACTCTTCGGGGTGGCGTTGGAGGATGGTGCCGAATTGTGGTCCCTTCCGGTCGAGTCCTTCCGTGGCATGAACATCCTAACGCCGACCTTCGCCGGGAACGATCGACTCTTTACGGCCGCCTACGGTGGAAAAACTTTGGGCATCGATATTCGTTCAGAAAACGGTGCCTTCCGGGCGGTGCCAGCATGGGAATTTAAGGCACAAGGCTACATGACCTCCCCGATCATTCACGAGGGACATGCTTACCTCCAGTTGCGGAGCCAACGAGCTCTGTGCATAGAGCTGGCGACGGGTGCCGAGAAGTGGACTACCGGTGAGAGTTTTGGCAAATACTGGAGCATGGTCGCCCAGGGTGATCGTATCCTTGCCTTGGACGAACGGGGGGAGCTGATCTTGTTTAAAGCCACCCCGGAAAAGTTTGACGTCCTTTCTCGGCGCAAGGTGGCTGAGTCCGATGCCTGGGCCCACCTGGCGGTGGACGGTTCAGAGCTCTATATACGGGAACTCAAGGCCCTCAGCGTCTGGGATTGGTCCGCTGGTGCGTCTCAGCCCTGAGGTCGCATACTCATCGTACTGAGGATCAGAAAATGCTGCCCGCTGCCGTGCCGATGACCTGAAGTGGGCCGGCATCCTCCAGCGTCTCTGTAGCCTTTTCGACTTTCTGAAGGGTGAGCTTCAGGTTGCGCAAGAACGCATCATCATTGATGAGCTGACTGACCGTTCCGTTTCCTCGATTCAACTTTTCGGCCACTTCGCGGAGGTTGGTGATCATGTTGGTCGTCTCTCGGAACAGCGAGTCATCCACCAGCAGGCGGCCGATGGTTCCTTTACCGGAGTTCATGTCGGCCATCATTTGGCGAGTCGTGGACAAAGTGAGCTTCAGGTCTTCGGTAGACGCGATGAGGTTGGTGACCGCCTGGAGCGTCTGAACGTACAAAGTGTCTTGCCTCAGCAGTCGACCCAGCGTGCCTTCGCCCTTGTTGATACCGGTGGTCACGCTGTCGAGGTTGCTCAAGATCGAAGCGATGCGTGGCTGGTTGTCCTTGATCATGTCGGTCATGGGTCCGAGCAGCTTGGTGAAGTCTTCACCGCTGAAGCTCTTGGTCATGTTTTGCATGCCGTCGGCGGCGCTCTCCAGCTTGCTCATGATGGCCGCTAGATCGGGTTGCTCACGGCTTTCGAGCAAGGCTCCTGTGGACACCACCGGAGAGGCCGGGTTACCGAAATCGATGGCCATGAAGTTTTGACCCATCATGCCGGTGAATTTGATGGATGCCTTGCTGTCGGTGCGGACCCCGGCGGCTGGTTCCACAGTCATGGAGACCTCCACCTTGCCATCGGCGATCCGGATTGCTTGGACTCGGCCGACATCTACTCCCGCCAATTTGACCGGATCTCCCACCTTGAGATCTCCCGCGGAGTTGAATCGGGCCTTGATCGGGATGCCGCTATCAAAGAAGCGCCCGCCTCCCACCATTTCAAACAGGACGAACGCAGCCACGAAGACCAGGGCGAAGAAAATGCCCAGTCGAGTTTCCAGAGAGTTTTTCATTCAGACCAATTGAGTGACGTTCCTTGCTAAGGATATCTGCGGCAGGACGCTAGAAAGGCAACTACGGTCAAGTCAATGTCGACCGGTTACCGCCAACGGCCGTCCAGCGCTGCATTCCGTCGACCGGTCGAGTGTCCGTCAAAAAACCCCGGGCCACAAGGGTGGCACCGGGGTTGGAACGGAATCCCTATTCTACCATGTATCAGGCGAAGGTATTCTTGCGATAGGCACCCATCGTTGGGGCATCCGGGTTCACTTCGGGTCCGAAGTACCGCAGGCAGACCAAGGGTTCGGTTTCACTGGTGTTCTCGAAGGTGACACCGGCTTTAGCGCCGTCTTCGGTGCAGAAGTATTCGTCTTCGGTCAGCTCGTGGAAGCGAATGAGCTTCGGGCTGTTGAGCGGTTGACCGTTGATCTTCCCGCTGCCTTGGACGCAAATCAGGCCATAGGCACCCTTGTCGGGAATTGTGGCCTTCATGCCCGGATCCACAGTGAGCTCCTTGGCGGTGAAGAGCTGCTCGCCGTCCACTTTGCCGTACACGATCCAGCGGTCGACAAAGCCTTCTTTGCGAGTGTCTGCCACCGGCACGGGCTCAAGGTAGTGGTTGTCCTTGAAATTCGGATCTACGTTCTTGTCCCAATCCAACTGCTCGACGATGAAGTCGATATCCTGATGGTACTTTTTGGGCATGTCCTTTACGAGCAGGCTCCAGGGCACATAGCGCCCTTCGACCATGCTTTGGTACATGCCGAACACGTCGCTACCCCACTGCGGCTCATAGGTGCAGAGGCTTCCCGGGGCGTGGAGGATGCAGGGGTCGATGAGCCAACCGGTGCCGGGCTTGAGGCGGTAGGCCTTGGACAAGTCCAGAATTCCGTTGTCACCCTTGTTCCAGTCTTCGAGGCACTTCCGGACTTGGGCCTTGGTCGTGCCCGGTTCGAATCCCATGAAGGTGTAGGGAAAGTTGTTTCCAACATTGTTGTGCTGGGGCGGAAAGTAGTAGCTCTCTGGCTTGCCTTCCTGACCCACCAACTTGGCCTGCTTGGCCGACTGGTGCATGTGATGGGGAATCGGCCCCATGTTGTCGAAGAACTTGGAGTACACGGGCCAGCGGCCGTACTTCTTCCAAATCGACTTGCCCACCAGAGTGGCCCCGGTGTCTTCGACCGCCTGACGCAAGGTGAAGCGTTCTTTGCCCACGACCACATAGCTCAGGCCCTCATCTGCCACGCGTCCCTCATTGGCCGCCTCGGTTGTCGACGCGAACCAACGTTCATCGATGCCACCGCGGTTCGCCCCGTAGGCGTAGGTGTCATCTGGGTGGAGTTTGAGGCGAAGACCTGGCTGCAGGAAGGAGCGGGGCACCCAGGCCGGAGCCAGGCGCAGCAAACCTCCGGTGCGTGAGAGCTCAGCCTCGACCTTGGACTTGGTGTTCTTCCGGACGGTCTTCAGTTGCGTGACGGTGTTCATCAAAATCGTTTCAGAGGTTTTGTTCCCTTCGATGACGGGTTGGCCTGGCGAGGTCTAATAGACCCCGACCAGAGGACCTTGACCGGAGGGTCAGCGAAGGATGCACAGAAGGTAATCGGGAGGAGGCCGTGACGGCCAAGGGAAAACCGAGGCCTGTTTAAAAAACTCCGAGCTCAATTCGAGTCGGCATCTTGATCTTGGGCCGGGCCTTGGTCGGCTGAATGCGTGGTCCGCTCAACGGAATCAGTTGGGCAATAATCGGAGGACCGACTGCGGCAACTGATTGGCCTGGGCCAACATCGCTGTGGTGGATTGATTGAGAATGTTCTGTCTTGAGAACTCCGTACTCTCGGAAGCCACGTCCACGTCTTTAATGGCGGAGGTGGCAGCCGTGAAGGTCTCGATGGTGGCTGCCAAGTATTCGGAGGCCATGTTGAGGCGGGATTGATTGGCTCCGACATTGGCTCGATCTGCAGCCAATTGAGTGATGGCCGTTCGCACAGCAGACAGTGCGGTGGTGGCCGCTCCGGTGGTGGAGATGCCGCTGGCACTTTGGGTCACCGCATTGTAGGTGGTTGAAGCGGACCCCAGGTTGATCCCACTCATCACGAAGGCGGTTCCCTCCGAATCGATCACCGATTCGACGTTGGCTGCCGAAAAGAGCGAAACACTGTTGAACTCCTTGTTGGCGAGGTCGGAGATGTAGCTCTTGAGTTGCGAGAACTCATTGTTGTAGAGGGCCCGATCGGCGTCGCTCTTAGTACCGTCGAGCGAGAGCATGGCTAGTTCGCTCATCCGGTTCAGGGTCTTTGCAACCCGCTTGAGGTAGCCGTCCTGAGTGTTGGAAAAGGATTGAGCGTTGGACACGTTGTCCTTGGCCGCATTGGCACGCTCGAGTTTAGCGTCGAAACGCATGCTGACGGCCAGACCACCTGCGTCATCGTAAGCGTTTACGATGCGAGAACCGGAGCTGAGTTTGGCCAGCGACTTGGTGAGAGCGGCCGAGGTGCGCGTGAGGTCGTTGGAGGACGACTGGGCGACCAGGTTGGATCCAATGGTCATTGGAGTGATCTCTATCGGAGTGGGTTCAGTTCAGTGGGAATTCCGAGGCGGTCGAGAGTGGTTACTGCGGCAACAGTCGCAGCACGGACTGAGGCAACTGATTGGCCTGGGCCAGCATGGCGGTGGTGGATTGGTTGAGGATGTTTTGCCGCGAGAACTCAGTGCTTTCGCGGGCGATATCGACATCTTTGATCACCGAGCTGGCGGCGGTGAAATTCTCGATGGTGGCCGCGAGCTGGTCGTTGGCCATGTTAAGCCGGGACTGGAAGGCGCCAATGGTGGCTCGGTCGGCGGCCAATTGGTCGATGGCCGTGCGGATGCCGCTGAGTGCGGTCGTCGCGGCACCGGTCGTCGCGATTGAGCTGCCGGTGACTGAGGTGTAGGTGGCAGAGCTCAGGTCCACACCCGTCATGTTGAAGGAGGTGCCCTCAGAATCGATGACGGACGCCACGTTTGCCGCCGAGAACAGGGTGACCGAGTTGAACTCCTTGCTGCCCACGTTGGTGATGTAGCTGCTGAGCTGATCGAACTCGTTTTCGTAGAGGGCCCGGTCGGCGTCGCTCTTAGTACCGTCGAGCGAGAGCATGGCCAGTTCGCTCATGCGGTTGAGGGTTTTGGACACCCGCTTGAGGTAGCCGTCTTGGGTGTTGGTGAACGACATCGCGTTGGCCACGTTATCCCGGGCGGCGTTGGCTCGCTCGATCTTGGCGTCGAAGCGCAAGCTGATGGCCACGCCCGCCGCGTCATCGTAAGCATTCACAATGCGTGAACCCGAGCTGAGTTTGGCCAGGGACTTGGCCAGCGCTGCGGAGGTGTTAGTGAGGTCGTTGGCGGCCGATTGTGCAGCCAAGTTGGAACTGATAATCATACAGTTTTACTATGGGTTTGGTTGTTGGCAGGACTTAAAGGGGTGGAGGCCGTTGGGCTCTTGGGTTTTCCAAAAGTCGGCAAGAGGGGTAGGGGAATCCGAGTGGCGGCCTCACGGTTGGCCTTTTGGATTTCGTCGTAGACTTCCTGTCGATGGACAGGGATGTCGGCAGGGGCCTCGATGCCCACTTTGACCGTGTCACCATCGGTGCGGATGATTTTGACAATCACTCGTCCGTCGATGACCAGGCTCTCTCCGACTTTTCGCGAAAGTATCAGCATTGGACCCTCCTTGGTATGCGTGCTTCAGGTTGCTTGGATCGGGTGTTTGATCGCGTACTGCGACTGGCTCAACACGACTTGCATTCCGATCATCGTGTGTCGGTTGATCACGATGGGGCCCTTCAGGTTCACGGTGGCCGATCCATCCGATTTCAGGGTCACGATATTGAAGACCAGGGCGTCGTTGGGATTCCGGATCTCCAGAAAGTCCGCGTCGGCATCGCTCATATCGAGGGCGTAATCGGGCAGGACAAGACTCGGAGGCACCACCAAGAAGGCGAGATCGTCCCCTTCGGGCACTGAGAGCCAGCAGAAAGGTTTTTGATCATCTTTGGTGATCAGCGAGTAAGTCTTGATTCGCTCAAAGCCCAAAAGGCCCAGAGGTAACTGGATCGTCTGGGTTTTAGTGATCTCGATTTCAGCGACGCTACTCATGTCGAGTGGCATCAAGCAGTGGCTGTGCCAGCCCCTAAAACAGACCAAAAACCTCAATTCCTGCCGAGGAACACGCGGAAACGAGCCGTTTATTCCCAGTATTCAGGGAGGAGCGGCAAAAATGGCCGGCAGAGGAAGGCGCAGCCAGCACGACCGATCGAACTAAATTGTTCCCTAGAGGTCCGTTGCCGAAGATTCAGGGAATTCCCCTTGTTCGACAGGGATGCCTGACCCTAATTTGTTGGTGCCAGGGCCCATGGAACGTGGACTTGTGAACCCCGCCAGGGCCGGAAGGCAGCAACGGTGCTTGTTCCGCGTCTGCCGTGGGTACCCTGGCATTTCTCTTTTTCACCGTGGGGGCGGTTTACGGAATCCGTTCCGTCAGGTCACGGTTCCGTCAGATCAGAAATGAGGTTGGTTCGTCAATGATCGGACCGCGTGTCTGGACTTCGAGTTGAACAATGACCGCGGCATGTTAAGCGTCTCTTCTTGAAAACGGTTCTCCATTGGTTTCGCCGCGATCTTCGAGTTACCGACAATACGTCGCTATGGCAGGCCTATAGCGAATCGGACCGTTTGGTAACTGTCTTCTGTTGGGATGACGCGATTTTGCAGTCCCCGGACGTAGGCCCGGCTCGGGTGAATTTCCTGCTACGATCTCTGGAGGCGTTGTCGCGAAATCTCGAGAGTATCGGGCACCAATTGGTGGTGCGTCGAGGGCCTCCGGAGGAGGTTATCCCGGCGTTGGCTCGCGAGGTGGGTGCCATTTCGGTGTTCACCAATCGGGACTACGAGCCTTATGCGATGGCTCGTGATGAGCGGGTTCGTGCTGCCTTGAAGGAGCGCTCGATCGGGTTTCGGTCCCATAAAGACGCGGTGATCCATGAAGAGCGGGAGGTGCTGACTCGCACCGGCACGGTGTACAGTGTCTTCACACCCTATTCCCGTGCCTGGAAAACGTTGCCAGTGGCCGGGCCATTACCGCGGATTGGCGCACCCAAGTCGCTGGTACCATCGCCGCCATCCTTGCCCCTTCCCAATGGCGGTGAGGCGCTGGGCCACCCGTTGGCGCAGAGTCTCTTCCCAGCCGGTGAAAGAGCCGGACTGCAGGCTCTGGAAGCATTTCTGGAGGCTCGGGTCTTCGGTTACGACCATGGACGCAACGTCCTCGAAAAGATTCCTGGCACCTCGCAACTCTCACCGCACTTGCGTTTTGGGACGGTGGGAATCCGGACAGTTCTGGATCGATTGCAAACGGCCCGGTCTAGGGCCACGACGGCGACTAGTCTGAAATCCTGCGACACGTGGCTCAGTGAGCTCATTTGGCGTGAGTTTTACATTCAGATTCTAACCAATCATCCGCGCGTCGCAGCGGGGGCCTTTCGCCCGGAGTACAATCAGATTCAGTGGCAGGGAACTGACGCTCAGTTTGACGCGTGGTGCGCCGGTCAGACTGGGTATCCGATCGTCGATGCGGCCATGCGATGTCTGAATGCCACGGGGTGGATGCACAACCGGCTCCGAATGATCGTGGCCATGTTTCTGACCAAGGATTTGATGGTCTCTTGGCAGCGAGGTGAACGCTACTTCATGCGGACGTTGGTGGATGGCGATTTGGCCGCCAACAACGGCGGTTGGCAGTGGAGTGCGGGCTGTGGCACCGACGCCGCCCCCTATTTCCGAATCTTCAACCCAGTGACCCAGGGTGAGAAATGTGATCCGGATGGAGCCTTTGTCCGACAATGGGTGCCGGAGTTGGCGGATGCTCCGTCGGATTGCATCCAAGAGCCTTGGGCCCGACCGCTCTTGCTGGCCCGAAGCCGATACGTGCCACCCATCGTTCAGCACGATGTTCAGCGCGGTCGCTGTCTGGCCATGTTCAAGGCCGTCAAGGGAGCGGCGGCCGCCCCATCGATACCCAACGAGGAAACCCAAGAATGAAACCGGATTCACAACCCATCCTCGATGCCAGCGGACTTTCGCCCGCGGAACGGACCCGTCTGGAATACGACGCCCTGACCCGTCAGTTAGAGCGCATGCGGGCTATGCAATATGCCTACAACCGCAAGTTCTTCTCGCTCCTGTTAGTGTCTACGTTGACTGCCATTGGCTTGCTTTTGTGGGACCGTTGGATGGGGTGGTTCGTAGTTTGTTTTGGGTTGATCAGCACCGGGGTTACGGCCTCGTTCTTCCTGCACTTTTGTGACTTTGCCCGAGTCCATGCTCGAGCCATCGAGGCCCGAATCAATATGCTCTTGGGTTCGAAGGTCCTCATCGCCTCGGAATTAGAGGCTGATTACTTCTATCCCCATGTTTCGCCCAAATTGAGTGGGTTCAGCTATGAAAACCCGGGGTCGTTCTTTTCGGTGTACACCCTGCATTTTTGTGCGGTCTGGGGGCTGATGATCTTGTTGAGCGCCTGGAGGCTTTGGGACCAGGTGGATTCCACGGTCTGGTTTTGTTGGGCTGTTCTTTGGTGCGGATGGAGTGCGGCTAACGGGTTGTACTTGCGGTGTTGGTTCGGTGACTTCAGGGCTGAAGCCCGCATGGCCCATCGTTTGGCCGAGGCCTACGGCTTGCCTCAGGATCCCCAGTCGTCCGAGTCGGTTCCGCTGGTTTCGGAGCCGCCTGTTTCCTAACTCGGACGGTTTTCCGCTCTGGCCAAAATGACGTGTCCCGGCAAAAGCTCTTCCCAACACCATGAACCGACGTAAATTCCTCACCGCCGCCGCCGTGGCTGGCGCCTCCGCTCTCGTGGCTCCCGTCGCCTCGGCCGCCGTTGCAGCTCGTCGAGATGCCTCGGGCAATCGCATCAAATTGGGCATCGATAACTTCGCCGTCCGGGCTTGGGGATGGAAGGGGCGCGAGTTGGTGGACTACGCGGCCGGGTTGAAGCTCGATACGCTCTTCATTACGGATCTGGCCGGACTGGGTTCGTCAGAAACCTCGGCGGCCTCGGAGTTGCGCAAGTACGCCGCGGACAAGGGCGTGGAAATCTTGCTCGGTTCTTGGAGTATTTGTCCGACATCCAAGTCGTTCAAAAAGGACTGGGGCACTGCCGAGGAGCATTTGTCCTTGGGGTTGCGCCTTTCCAAGGCGGTGGGCTCGCCCGCCTTCCGGGTGGTGCTCGGTTCGCGCGACGATCGTCGGACTCCGGGTGGCATCGAGGCGCGGATTGCCGACACGGTTAAGGTATTGAAGGCCTGCCGGAATCAGGCCCTAGATTTGGGCGTGAAAGTGTCGGTGGAAAACCACGCGGGCGACATGACGGCTGAAGAATTGATCACCTTGATCGAAGGAGCCGGTCGCGAGTTTGTCGGTGCCAACATGGACTCCGGCAATGCGGCTTGGACCCTCGAAGATCCTTTGGACAGCTTGGAGAAACTCGGGCCCTACGCGATCACGACCAGCTTGCGGGATTCGCGCATTTGGCAGACCGACAAGGGTTGCAAGGTGCAGTGGACGGCGATGGGCGACGGAGGCTGCGTGGACCTGAATCGGTACTTCGATCGGTACGCGCAATTGTGCCCTGGTGTGGCGGTGAACATCGAGACCATCGGCGGATTCGCCGTGGAGTTTCCGTATTACCAGGACTCGTTCTGGGAGGCTTTTCCCAAGAAGTCGGCCGTAGAATTTGCACGATTCCTGGCCGTCGCCCGTCGTGGGCAGGCGATGGATCAGTACGATGGCGGTGACAAGCAGCGGCAGCGCGATGAACTGGAGAAGAGCATTCGCTACTGCCGCGATGGCCTCGGCCTGGGACTCAAGGCTTAATTAAAAGCCGAACTGTCTGACCGGGACAACTCCGCGGGCCCCCGCGGAGTTGTCACGGAATTGTCTAATAGGCGCTGTGAGGCCCCTATTAGAGCTTGGTCCAAGCGGCAACAAACATGCCGTTGCCGCCGGTGTCCTGAGGCAACAGTTGCAACTGGGTGACCGGAGGCTCGTCGGGCTGGAACGGATTGATCACGGCGAGGGTATCCAGGTCACTGCGCTCCTGGGTGAACCAGTCGGCGACCTCGGTTGTTTCGGCACGGCTTAGTGTGCAGACGGCGTAGATTAATCGACCGCCCGGTTTGAGGGAGTCGGCCACGTTCTGGAGCAACTTCCGCTGAATGGCCGCAAGTTCCTCGATGTCTTGGACTGTGGTTGTCCATCGGGAATGGGGATTGCGACCCCAGGTGCCCAATCCAGAACAGGGGGCGTCGAGGAGAATGCCGTCGAAGCGGGTCTTCGTGGGCGGGTGTTCCGAGCCGTCCCAATGCACAGCCCTATAATTAAAGCACTTGGCCCGGCCGGCTCGCTGGCGGAGGCGATCAAGACGCCAGGCCGCACGGTCACTGGCCCAAATCAGGCTCTTGCCACCCATGAGTGCCGACAGGTGAAGGGTTTTGCCGCCCTCGCCCGCGCAGGCATCCCACCACACCTCACTGGCTCGCGGAGCGCAAATGCGTCCCACGGCCTGAGAGGCGATATCCTGGATCTCGAACTGTCCGCCTTGAAACCCTCGGTCTATGAAGAGGTCGTCCCGGCCTGCGTACTGGTACGAGTCGGGGAAGGGGCCGGGCTTGAGATCGCGAAGACGTTGGGACAACTCTTCACTGGATTCGGGTCGGCTTCGGATCCAGAGGCTGGGTTCGCGTTGAAGTGAGCGAGCTAATTCGGGTGTGACCGCCAGATGTTGGGCCGCCCAATCAGGCAGGGTATTGCGGACCAGTTCGTCGTTGGAGAAGGATTTGGGTTCTGCAGCGAACCGAGCCGCCAGGCGTAAGCCATCTTCGATGCGAGATTCCAGAGGGCGATCAGTGGCCAACCAGCGTTCCCATCGGAAAAAACTAAAAACGGCCCGACTGACCCAAGTGGCATCGGAGGGCGACAGACCCCGACGACGGAAGAGCGTTTGGCGTAAGACCATGTCCGCTGGGTTCTCGGGGGTGGAACGGCTCACGATCCGAACAGCCAATTGCAGCGGAGTCATCTGGGAGGGCGGAATTCCTCCCGGTTCATCGGCTAGTTCTCCTCGTGGAGGTTGGGGGTGTCTTCCCTCCGGTCTGGGTGACGGATTTCGTGCCTCGGAATGGGCAACTGGCCGTCCGGCAACTGGCCGTCCGGCGCCGGGTCGACGGTCTTGCTGCGGGCTTTGCTGCGGGCTAAAAGGACGGCGTTGCTGGACGAATCGAGGTCCGCGAGCAGGTCGGTCGGATCCGCGTCGCGGGCCATTGCTGGAGTTAGGGGAATCGGTCGGAGGAGGGTTCATTCTTTCAAACGGCGGGCGTGGACACGGGCGACATCGCCCATGTAGTCGTCGCGCGGAGCCATGTCGGCGGCCGTGCGGATGTGTTCGGCGGCGCGGGTCTTGTCCCCGGTCGCTTCGAAATAAAGGCCCAAATAGAGTCGGGCGTAGAAAAGGTGCTTTTGTTTGGCTTTTGGATCGGTCGAGGTCTCCTCGGCGGCCTTCATCACGTCGGCGGGCGTCGCCGATCCGGCGAAGAGTCGGTGGACTTCCTTCATCGGAACACGCACATCGCCCTGGATGGGAATTAATCGGGCGCGTGCAGTCTCCGGATTCTTTTCGCGTGCCACGCACAGGAAGTGCCAGACGGCATTCTCCACGTCATCGGAATTGACGGTCTGGTGCAGTTCGAACTGCCGGCGTCCGTCCGCGTAGCGTCCGGCGTAGTAGAGGGCGATGCCGCGCTGCCAATTTTGTGGCGCCATCCGAGAATCTATCTCGTTGGCTCGATCGAAATCGATGAGAGCCTTTTCCATGTCATTGCGACGGAAATGAAGCATTCCGCGCTCTTGGACCAAATAGGGGGATTTGGGGTTGCGTTGGATGGCTTCTCCGAAGTCCGAGATCGCTCCGTCAGCATCGCCACTCAGACCTCGGATCTGGGCTCGCAAGTGCCATGCACGGACTTCGTCGGGCTTTTGCTTGAGCAAGGCGCTGAGTGTGGCGATCGCATTCGTGGAGTCGCCCTTACGCATCCATCCCAATGCTCCTTCTACGGTGGGAAGCTCGGCGGTAAAAGCGACCGATGCGGTCAGGGTCCAGAGTATCAGCCAACGAGCGAGGTGCATGCTTCGGTGCCTATAGGAACCCGACCCGGCTTTCAGGGCGAGAGCATTCTGGCGTGGACGGTCGGCAATATTGTTTTATTGGGGTAAAAGTTCGGTGTGAGGCTGGACTTCAACTCAGGTTCATTGATTGTTTGTAGCTAAATCGATTCAGCCATGAGTGCCCCCACTGATTCTACATCCCTCGCTCCGTACCGTGCTGCCAGTGAACATCTCGGTCGGGTCCGCTCAGAGATGGCTCGGGTGATCGTGGGGCAACAAGAACTCATCCATCGGTTGATGGTGGGCCTGGTGGCCCGAGGTCACATTTTGCTCGAAGGGTTGCCCGGTTTGGCCAAGACCGCCAGCGTCAGCGCACTCGCCCGAGCCACAGACTGTCAATTTTCGCGGATTCAATTTACGCCTGATTTGCTGCCGGGCGACATCACTGGAACGCTGATTTATGATCCGTTGCAGGGGACTTACTCAACCCGGCAGGGACCGATTTTTGCCAATCTGGTGCTGGCTGATGAAATTAACCGCGCCCCGAGTAAAGTGCAGTCCGCATTGCTGGAGGCCATGCAAGAGCGCCAGGTGACCATCGGTGACAAGACCTGGCCCTTGCCGGATCCCTTTCTCGTTTTGGCGACCCAGAATCCTATCGAGCAAGAGGGAACCTATCCCTTGCCCGAGGCTCAAATGGACCGATTCATGTTGAAGGTGGTGGTGGGCTATCCGTCGGCCGAGGAGGAATTGATCATCCTCGACCGCATGGCCAGTACTCGCCCGCAGCTCACCATTGATTCGGTGGTGAAGCCGGAGGAAATCTCCGCCTATCAAACTCTAGTCAACTCCATCCATGTGGATCCGCTGGTGCGCGACTACATCGTCCGCTTGGTGATTTCGACCCGTGAGGCGGCTGCGGGTTCGGGAGTGGCCCCAGAACTCAAGCGCCTGGTTCGAATCGGTGCCAGCCCGCGGGCCACGATCAATCTGACTTTGGCTGCGCGGGCCTGCGCACTCATCGAGGGTCGCAACTATGTGACACCGGAGGACGTGAAGCGCATCGCTCTCGACGTTTTGCGGCACCGCATTCTGCTCACCTATGAGGCCGAAGCCGAAGAAGTGACCACAGAAAGCATCGTCGGCACGCTGCTGTCCAAGGTGAAGGTTCCCTGAGGCTCAGACCGGTCGGGCCGCGGGCAGGCATTGGGCCGTAGCGGGTGCGCCCGCCTCGGCCTTTGCTGGTTGATGAGGGGAGCTGCTTGAGGTGGGGGAAATATCTATCGCGAGATTTCTATCTCCAGATTTCGACCTCGATAGACTTCAGCACTGATCGACCCCGATCAATCCTGACCAACCCCGATGGAGATCGACGGTGACTTGCCAGCGGAGCGGTCGCAGATCTTCGAGCAAGCAGGCAGACCTCCATGGGTTATTTCGGAGCGAGATCTTTGCGGGGAAAGAGCGGGATGGGCGCGCCGACCTGGTGCCCTTGAGCAAGACCACCCCAGGCCGATTGCTTCCAATCGGAGGCCTCTCCACAGACCTTGAGTTGGGCGAAGATTTTATCAGCGGTCGCCGGCATCACCGGTTGTACCAGCACGGCGAGAATTCGGCAGGACTCTACCAAATTGTAGAGCACCGAATCCAATAGTTCGGACTGCGCCGGATCTTTGGCCAAGTGGAAGGGTTTGGTCTCTTCGACAAACAGGTTGGCCCGATTCACCAGCTCCCAGGCCGCGATGAGGGCTCCTTGCGGGTCGTTGGCCAGGTAGCACGCGCGCGTTTTCTCGACGGCCGCCGTGGCCTCCACCGCGAGGGTGCTGGATGGGGAAGGAATCACGCCGGCTCGATACTTGTTGAGCATGTTGACTGCCCGGTTGAGCAGGTTGCCCAGTCCATTGGCCAATTCCGAGTTGTAGCGGACACGGAACCCGTCGTCGGTCCAGTTGCCGTCGGGGCCAATGCCCAATTCACGAACGACGTAGTAGCGGAAGGCGTCTAACCCCCATTCGCCGATGATGGCCAGGGGATCCACCACGTTGCCGGTGCTCTTGCTGAGCTTGGCGCCGTCCTTCTGCCACCAACCGTGGACTAGAATGGTCTTGGGCAACGGGGCTCCGAGGGCGTGAAGCATGATCGGCCAGTACACGGCGTGAAACTTGAGGATGTCCTTGCCGATCAAATGAATGTCTGCGGGCCAAACGGACAAGCTGGAACTGGCGGGCGCTGGGCTGCCGAGAGGCGCGAGTGCCGCGGGGTCGCCCAAGGCGGCTGGGATGGAAAAATAGTTCACCAACGCATCGAACCAGACGTAAGTCACATAGCCGGGATCGAAGGGCAGGGGGATTCCCCAGGAGAGTCGAGAGGACGGACGGGAGATGCAGAGGTCTTCGAGCTTCTGGGAACGAAGGAAACCCAGGACCTCGTTGCGCCGGTTGGTGGGTTGAACGAACTCGGGATTCTTTTCAAGGTACTCGACCAACCACGCTTGGTGCTCACCCAGCTTGAAGTACCAGTTCTCCTCAACCAGTTCCTGCACAACGCCCCATTGCGGATCCCAAGAACCGTCGGGATTGCGGTCTTTTTCGGTGAGGAACGTTTCCTCCTTCACCGAATAAAATCCCCGGTAGGCAGACTTGTAGAAGTGACCCGTCGCGTGGAGCCGGTTGAGCAACGCCACCACGATGTGCTGGTGACGGGCATCGGTGGTGCGGACGAAGTCATCGTGACTCAACCCGAGGGACTGGACGAAGGAACTCCACTGGACGGCGAGGTCATCGCAGTAGGCTTGAGGCGATTGGCCCAAATCGAGGGCCGCTTGCTGGACCTTCTGGCCGTGTTCGTCCAATCCGGTCAGGAAGAAGACAGACTGTCCCAGGCTTCGCCGAGCCCGAGCGATGACATCGGCCACCACCTTTTCGTAGGCGTGCCCCAGGTGGGGAGCCCCGTTCACATAATCAATCGCCGTGGTGATGTAGAACCGCTTGTCCATGTACGAGCGATTCAAACCGAGAATGCCTCAAAATCGAAGAGTTTACTGGTGCCACAGTGGCTGTGCAGGGCGGGCCCGCGTTCGCTCAGAGAATTATCCTCAATTGTTGAGGGTCGTGCGGTGTCAGTGCGTGCGACCCTGGCGCCATTTGTCTAGGCCCACGGCCATGACAATCACCGCACCGATGATGATTTCCTGAATGTAGGAATCCCAGCCGAGTTGGTTGGTGCCATTGCGCAGAACCGCCATCAAGAGGGCTCCCATGAGCGAGCCACCGATGCCACCGATGCCACCGTTGAGGCTGGCTCCGCCGATCACGACGGCGGCGATGATGTCTAATTCGAGGCCGACGGCCACCGTCGGATCCCCCTGGGTGAGTCGAGATTGCTGCATTAATCCGGCCAATCCGAAGAAGGCTCCTGCCAGTGTGTAGAGCAATAATTTGACCCGTTGCACGCGGACTCCGCATAAGCGAGCGGCCGGTTCGCTGGATCCGATGGCGTAGACATGGCGACCAAAAACGCTGCGGCGCATAATGAAGCTAGCGATGACCGCGAGGCCCAAGGTGATCCAAACGCCGGGAGGAAGCGGTAGGAAGCCCTGCGGGTTGGTCCGCTCCATCAGGGAGTTGAGACCGCTGGCTTCGGGGTTGTAGACTGCCTGCTTGCCGCTGATCCATTTGGCGCCCCCACGCACCACTCCCATCATTCCAAGACTGATGATGAAGGGAGAGAGGCGCAGTCCAGCGATGAGTCCTCCATTGGCTGCGCCGATGAGCGCCCCAGTACCCATGACAGCCGCTGCCGCCATCCAGGAATTGTGGCCAGCGGTCAGCATCTTGGCTCCAACCACAGAACTGAAGGCGACCGCGGCTCCAACGCTGAGATCGATGCCACCACTGACAATGATCATCGTCATGCCAATGGAGCCCAAGGCCACGATGACGGTTTGGGTGAGGACAATCGCCGCATTGCGGCCCGTGAAGAGGGTGGGGCGGGCCTCTTCACTGAGTGCCAGCAGTCCCAAGACAAAGACCAAACCCAGCAACGGACCTGCGGTTTGCAGGAGGCGGCGCCAAGACGGAGCGTGAGGTGCAACAGTGGAGGCCATCGGATGACTAGGAAGACGTTGATGAGCCTGCCTGTTCCTGCCCGCGCCGCCAACCCTGGAAACCGTGCGGCGGCGGGACGTGTGCAAAATCTGTTTACTCTCAGCCGGGCGAATCCGACTTGCCGGAGGTCGCGGTGTCGGACCACCGTTGAACTCATGAACTCCCCGTCACGTCGTCAATTTCTTAGGGATTCCATCCTGCTCACCGGAGGGGCTTATTTGAGTGGATGCCAGTTCCCCTATGTCAGTCGTCGTCGGGTGTTGGGCGCCAATGAGCGACTTCGCATCGCAGCCGTCGGCGTGGGTGGAAAAGGGTGGACCGACGTCACTCAGGCGGGCGCGACCGAGAATATTGTCGGGATTTGTGATGTGGATTCCGGCCGTTTGGCTCAAGCGGGCAAGACGTTCACCTCGGCCCGTCGCTTTGCTGATTGGCGGGAACTGTTCGATCAGTTGGGCAACCAGATCGATGCGGTCACTGTCTCGACTCCCGATCACACGCACTTCCCGCCATCGATGCGGGCGGTCCAACACGGATGGCATGTCTATTGCCAGAAGCCATTGACCCACACGATTTGGGAGGCCCGCGAACTGACCCGAGCCACCCGAGCGGCGGGCGTGGCCACGCAAATGGGCAACCAAGGCATGTCGCGGGCGGCCGTGCGGAGGGACGCCGAGTGGGTTAAGGCCGGTGTGCTGGGAACGGTTCGGGAGATCCACTGCTGGACCGATCGTCCCGGTCCTTGGTGGCCCCAGGGAGTCCAGCGCCCGACCGATCGGCCGACGGTTCCAAAGGAATTGTCCTGGGACCTCTGGCTGGGGACCGCTCCAGAGCGCCCGTATCATCCAGCGTGGGGCCATTTCAAGTGGCGCGGTTGGTGGGACTTTGGGACCGGCGCTGTGGGTGACATGGGTTGTCACCTCTTGAACGTGCCCACGTTGTCGATGGATTTGTCCAATCCGAGCGCCGTCGAGGCCACGTCGGAGGGGGCCAATGACGAAACGGCTCCGGTGCGTTCGCACGTGGTCTGGGATATCCCGGCCCGTCGGGGACAGGCCGCGCTGCGGTTCCATTGGTACGATGGTGGATCCTTGCCGCCGACGCACTTGTTCCCCGGGCAGACTTACGGGGGTAATGGCGTTCTCATGGTGGGCTCCGAAGACACGCTCCTGACGAGCTACGAAAGCCTGCCGGGTGGCGGTAAACTTCGCTCGGGCCGGACTGCTGCCGATCTCAAATCGGTCCCTGAGAAGTTTGAGAAATACGCCGACTCGGAAGGAGCCCACTATCAGGAATGGATCCGGGCCTGCAAAGGCGGGCCGAAGGCACAGTCTGCCTTCGATGTGGCCGGACCGGTGACTGAAACCTTACTCCTGGGTAACCTCGCCATCCGGGCTGGTCAGCGGCTGGAATGGGATTCCAAGGCGCTCAAGATCAGGAATTTGCCCTCGGCCAATCAGTGGGTGAAGACCCAGTATCGCCCGGGCTTCGTGGGCTGAAGATCTCGTGTCCAAAAGCCGACGGCCCGCAGCGTTTTCGCGCTACGGGCCGAGGGGTCTCTGAGAGGCCGTTGGGCCGAAGAGTAATTTACAGGGTCACCACGCGGACGTTGGAGATCGACCGGTCGGCCGCCAGTTGATCCAGGCAGGCCTTGGGCGGGCGGCTATCGAGCACGAGCACCGTGAGTGCGAGTCCACCCTCGGTCTCACGACCAAGGCTCATGCTGGCGATGTTGACGTTGTGATCGGCCAGGATGCTGCCGAGCTTGCCCACCATGCCGGGGCGGTCTTGGTTGTTGAGCAGGAGCATGGTGCCCGAGGTGGGTATTTCTACCGGTGTGCTCGAGACTCGGACGATCCGGGGATTTTGGGACGATCCGAAGAAAGTGCCTCCAGCGCTGCCCACCTTGGTGTTGCCGTGGAACAACTGGACGTGCAGCCACTCATTGAAGGTGACGGGCTCATCGGACTTCTTCTCTTCGACGGTCAGGCCGAGGTTGGAAGCAATGGAGCGCACATTGATGTTGTTGATGTCCTTCGGCCCGGTGCCGCTGGCGTTGAGGTACCCCTTGAGGATGGCGCGGGTCACCGGGTCGGTCGCCGGGAGGTCCTGAGCCTTTCCGCCGAAGGTGACATACAAACGGTCTACCCCCGGAGGTGCAAGTTGGCTGAGGAGGCTGCCGAGCTTCTCGCCCAACGCCACATAGGGTTGGACTTGTTCAAAGGCCTTGGCATCGACTCCGGGGAGGTTGACCGCGTTGCGAACTTCGCCGGTGAGCAGGAAGGCGCTGATAATTTCGGCGACTTCCAGACCGCACTTCTCTTGGGCTTCTTCGGTGCTCGCTCCCAGATGCGGGGTGAGGACGACATTGGGGAGTGACCGGAGCTTGTGGTCCGCCGCGAGAGGTTCAGAGCTAAAGACATCCAGAGCCGCTCCAGCGACCTTTCCAGATTCCAGTCCGGCAATGAGGTCCGGCTCGTTGACAATCTCGCCGCGGGCACAGTTCACGATCCGCACGCCGGGCTTCATCTTGGCGATCGATTCGGAGTTGATCATGCCCCGCGTGTCCGGCGTCACCGGCATGTGGACGGTGATGAAATCCGACGAGCGGTAAATGGCATCGGTGTCAGCGACGAGTTCGACTCCCAATTGGCGGGCACGGGCTTCGGTGAGGAAGGGGTCGTAGGCGATGACTCGCATTCCGAAGGCGAGAGCCCGTTTGGCGACTTCCGAACCAATGCGGCCCATGCCCAATACGCCGAGGGTCTTTCCGTGAATCTCTATTCCCTGGAACGCCTTACGGTCCCACTTGCCTGCGGCCATGGTGGCGTGGGCGGCGGGGATCTTGCGGGCGAGGGCACCCAGCATGAAGAAGGTTAATTCGGCCGTGGTGACGGTGTTGCCGGCCGGGGTGTTCATCACCACGACGCCCCGTTGGGTCGCGGCGGAGACATCAACGTTGTCGACACCCACCCCAGCTCGCCCGACGACCCGGAGTTTCGGGGCCGCCTCCAGCACCGCCAGAGTGACCTTCGTCTCGGAGCGAACCACAAGGGCCTCCACGTCGGCCAGCAAGGGAAGCAATTCTGCCTCGGACAGCCGCTTGGACAGGACAGTTACCTTGAATTCAGGGCGTGCTTGGAAATACGCGATGCCGCGCGGGGAGATGGGGTCGCAAACAAGAACGTGCATAAAGCGCAGTGACGGTATGAACCGGGCCGGCGGAGGTCAACGCACTGTTGGGTGTCCTACAGAATGCGTTTGGGTGAAATCGGAGGCTCGGGAAGGGCTGGCTCTTGCTCCGGAGAGGGCGGTGGCTTCCAATCGTTCGTATGGCAACGCTTTCCCGGCGGAGGTTTGGTGCGGCTCTGGCCGCAGTGGGTGGTCATTGGGCCGTGCCCATGATCGGCGCGTTGCCGGCCGTGCATTTGGGAGCACGCCCGCTCGTGACCCATGGAGTGGCCAGTGGCGATGTGGAGGCCTCATCGGCAATCATCTGGAGCCGTTGCGATCAGGCGGCCCGCATGATCGTAGAATGGTCTGAGGACGAGTCGTTCCGCGCCCGGCAACGACGGGTGGGACCGGTCACGGGTCCGGAGTCGGATCACACCGCCAAAATACTTCTTCGGGACCTCCCGACGGGTCGTCGTATCTTCTACCGGGTGTGCTTCGAGGATCGGCAAGGGGTGGCCGGTGACTGGGAGGCTGGATCGCTGGTGACGGCCGGTACGACCACAGCTCCGGGCTCGGAAGTGCATTTTGTCTGGTCGGGTGACACCTGCGGTCAGGGTTATGGCATTGATGAGGGGCGGGGTGGCATGCGCACTTACCAGTCCATGCTGGCCCAAGATCCGCAGTTCTTCGTCCATAGCGGAGACACAATCTACGCCGACAATTTGCTGGCTGCCGAGATGCGGCTTCCGGATGGAACTCTCTGGAAAAATCGGGTGACCGAAGAAAAATCGAAGGTGGCTGAGACACTGGGCGAGTTTCGCGGGAACTACCGTTACAACCTGCTGGATGCCCATGTCCGACGTTTCAATGCCCGTGTTCCGATGTTTGCCCAATGGGATGACCATGAGGTGCTGAACAACTGGTATCCCGGGGAGGTACTGCCCGTTTCTGCAGGGTATCGGGTTCGCGACGCGAACTTGCTCGCGGCCCGTTCGCGACAGGCGTTCTTCGAGTACATGCCCATCCGTAACCATCCGGAACGACAAATTTATCGACGCATTCGCCGCGGCCCTCTCTGCGAAGTGTTCTTCCTGGACCTGCGTTCTTACCGGGGCCCCAACAGCCCGAACCGTCAGCCCGTCTCCGGTCCAGAAACCGATTATCTGGGACGTACCCAACTGGATTGGTTGAAGGAATCCATCGCAGCCAGCACGGCCACCTGGAAGTTCGTGTGCTCTGATATGCCCCTCGGATTGTTGGTCCGGGATGGCGCCGAAGCCTTCGAAAATGGGGCCAATGGGGACGGGGTTCCTCTAGGTCGTGAATTAGAGATCGCGTCGCTGCTGCGCCACTTGCGGGACCATCGAGTCCGCAATGTGGTCTGGTTGACGGCCGATGTTCATTACTGCGCCTCGCATTTTTATGATCCCGCTCAGGCTCAGTTTTCCGAATTCGACGGCTTTTGGGAGTTCGTTAGTGGCCCTCTCCACGCCGGTACCTTCGGGCCGGGAACTCTCGACAACACCTTCGGGCCGCAGGTTCGCTTTTCTTCGCGCAAACCGGGGCAGGCTGTTTCGGGGCCTTGGAGCACTGAACAATTCTTTGGGTCGGTCCGCATCGCTCCGGTGACCCAGGTGGCCACCGTGACCCATTTGAATCGAGACGGGCAGCGCTTGTGGAGTGTCGATCTGGAGCCGGTCCGCGCATGAGTGAAGTTTCCGAACCAACGCCTCCAGGAATGCCCCATCCTTCGATGGAATGTTCTCCAATCCTCGTCGAGCGGATCCGGGCTGCGATCGAAACCGGGGGGGGCGCTGTTTCGTTGGCTCGCTACATGGAGCTGGCTCTCTATGAGCCGGATCTCGGTTACTACGAGCGCACGCATCGGATTGTGGGTCGGGGTGGAGATTTTGCGACCAGTGTCTCAGTGGGATCTCTCTTTGGCGAATTGATGGCTTACTGGATTGAGCACGAGGTAGCCGCGTCGGAGGGATTGTCGGGCGGGCCTATAGAAATCGTCGAAGCCGGGGCACACGACGGCCGATGGGCGGAAGATATTCTAGAGGCGCTGATGCGTGGAGCCGGCAAGGAGGGTGAGCGCTTCTGTTACCGGATCGTTGAGCCGAGTGCGACACGTCAGGCTTGGCAGCGTGAGCGTTTGGCCCGCTTCGGCGACCGCGTGGTCTGGAGCGAGGCGATGCCCGCCCAGGTGCGCGGGGTCATTCTCTCCAATGAACTGCTTGATGCTTTTCCGGTGGAACGCTGGTGCTGGAGCACCGACCAGCGGCAATGGGTAGAGCAGGGGGTGTGCTGGAAAGAGGGGCAGTTCGACTGGATAGCACTGCCGACACCCGCGCCGCTGGAGTGGAACTTGCCCGAAGAATTGCAATCGGTGTTGCCCAACGGATTTGTTCGCGAGCGAAGCCCAACTGCGGTGGCCTGGTGGGCTCGGGCCGCCGCCGCGTTGCATGCGGGTTGCCTGATCACCCTCGATTACGGGTTGGAGGCGGAGGAGTTTCTAACTCCCGGCCGATCGGCAGGAACGCTGCGAGCCTACCACCGTCACCGGTTCTTCGACGACCTCTTGTCATTTCCGGGCGAGGTGGACTTGACGGCCCACGTCGATTTTAGCGCCGTCGCTGAGGTGGGTCTGCAGGCGGGGTTGGTGCCGTGGTACCGGGAACGCCAATCCCGGTTCCTCATGCGAATTCTCGAATCGACTCAGCGGAGTCCGGGCCGCTTCCCGGATTGGAGCACTCAACGCGTCCGAGCCTTCCAGACATTGACTCACCCTGAGCACTTCGGTCGGGGGTTCCGGGTGTTGGCTCAAGGACGTGGTGGTGCACCGTGGGGCCGAGCCTAAAGAGAATCGTTGCAGCCAAGCCTGGTTTCATTAGGGCTTAAATCTCTCACATCCAACTTCCCGTTGCCCCCGAGGCCACCGTGCGCCAGTTTTGGCCTCGCGAGATGATGGACATAGCAGGCACAGCTCCCTGGCGACGGCCGGATCTCCGCCCGCTTGCGTGGGCGGCGGTGGTCGCGTTCGCCGTGCATCTTCTTGTCTTCCTGCTGTGGACAGGTGCCGCGGTGTGGGTTCGCAAGGCCCCCGACCAGGCCCCGGATTGGGTTAAAAATCTGGTCCAACCCACTTTGCCAATGCCTGTGAAATTCGTGGATCCCGCACAGGATCCCGCTTGGCAAGAGGTGCCCATGACCTTTATCGAAGTCGATCCTGCGTTGGCGGTGAAGGATCCGCCGAAGGACGCCAAGTTTTACTCGGCAGCCAATGCGGTGTCCGGTCAGGCCATTCCGTCGCAAAAAGCGCTCAAGGATCCGGAGATCACTGGCACCCAGAAGACGATGCCCAAGACCTTCGACACGGCCAAACCGTCACCGACCCCGCCCCAGGCCCAACCGAAGGTAGAAGAAGCCCCGGCGACTCCGGAGACAGCGGTCCGCCAAGAGAAGAAAGACTCCCAAAAGGCTCAGCCTTTGGGAGGGGTCCAGAATCCGGGCGAAACCCAATTGGCCAAGGTGGAACCCAAGGCCGCGACCGAGCGACCTCAAGAAGAGCGCAAGCCCGTTGAAGCCCAGGAATCTGGCACACCAAGGCGCAAACCCATCAAGCGTTTGGCGCAGGCCATGGAGCAGAAGGGGATTGTCCGCGGTGAAAAGATGCTGCAGGCGGGCGGATCCAGTCGCTTTAGTATTTCGCCGTCTTTCGACGTCAAGAGCACTCCCTTCGGTGAGTACGACCTCCGAATGATTGCCGCCGTGCAGGAGCGCTGGTGGGCGCTGTTGGAGGAGCGGCATTACGCGCTGGAGCGCACCGGCAAGGTGGTTCTTAAATTTCGTCTGCACGGCGATGGAACGATTTCCCAGATGACCACTGCCGAGGCGACCGTCGGTGAGACGCTCAGTTTCACCTGCGAGGCGGCGGTCATGGGGGCTTCGCCTTTCGGTCGATGGCCCAGCGTGTTGAAAGCCCAAGCGCTGGATCCTCGTGAGATTACCTTCACTTTTCACTACTACTGACACCGGTCCTGCGGCCGGTTTGTATATTTTCAAACACCTTAGAAACTCATGCGATCATTTTTGGATGGCGGCCCCTTTGTGTGGCTCTTGCTAGGGCTTTCGGTGACGGCTTTGACCGTCGTGCTGGAACGGGCTTGGTCGTTGCGTCGAGACCGCATCCTGCCACGCCCCTTGATGGATGCTTTGGCTGATGGCGATGTGGCCCGTTTGCGGGGAGCTTGCCAGGGTCATCCGTCGCCCATGGCTCGCCTGATTCTCTCGATCTTGGACCACTTGCCGTGGCCTAAGGCGGAGAATGTGGCAGCCCTCGAGGTGCGAGCCCGTCAGGAGATCGCCGGTTTGGAGCGTGGGTTGGTGATTCTGGAGATCATCGTGGGCATTGCTCCGCTGTTGGGATTGGTCGGGACTATTTACGGCATCATTCCGCTTTTGGGGGATTTTGGAACCAACCTCCAGGCCGACAACGCGTTCATAGCAAAAGGGATGTCGATCGCTCTCTACAAGACGGTGCTCGGATTGCTGGTGGCTATGCCCACGTTGGCCGCCTGGAGCCTTTTTAATAAGCGCGTCGAACTGATAGGTCTTGAATTGGAGAGCGTTTGCGATGCCTTGATGCGGCGTCAGTATTTGCGGGATCGCGGCGTTGGTGGTGGTGCAATCATCGGAGTCGGGGCTGAAGGGGTGCGTCCATGAAGTTCCTGACACGCCGCCGCAAAGCTGCTCCAGCCATTATCATTATTTCGCTGATCGATGTGCTGGTGGTGTTGATGGTTTTCCTGATGGTAACCACGCGGTTTAAGAACACCCCTTCGGTGGCTCTGACCTTGCCCGAGACCCGTGAAGCGCCGAAGGCTGGAGCCAGTGCCGAGAAGCCGCCCATGGTGGTGACCATTGCCGCAGTCGCGCCGCAATTCTATGTGGGTGCTCGAGCGGTCACCTCCGACAAATTGCTCAATGAATTGAAGGATGCCGTCGCTGCCGATTTCAAGGTGAAGGTGGTGTTGAGGGCCGACGAGAACGCCAACTGGGGCGATGTGGTGAAGGTCATGGACTTCGCTAAACAGGCCAAGGTTCAGAACATCCGGGCTTTCACCCGTACGGCTGGTGGGAAGTGATGTAGTTTGCGTTGGTGGGCTACGCGGGACCGGTCCTGTGCTCGCAGGGAAGCTTTGGAGAGGATAGGCTTTAGCGCGGTGCGCGAGGGGAGGGTTTGATCGCTTCCAATCCTCGCTCCGGACCGACCCCGCTTCGCTGCGGTTTTATGGTGTAACGGGGGGGACCGGTCCTGTGCTCGCAGGGAAGCTTTGGAGAGGATGGGCTTTCGCGCGGTGCGCGAGGGGAGGGTTTGATCGCGGGTCCCTCGTTGTTTTCAGTGGTTTTTAAACCGGCAGGTTTCATTAGTTTTCGCACCATCACTGACAATTGGTTTTTGGCCACCCGGAGGCTGCCCGAGGACCTCCTGGGTAGGGACCGATCTCCGAGCGGTCCGGCGCTGTTGCGTTCCGATCTCCGCGGCGGTCCGAGTCTGCAGACGTGGCGCTTTCGGAGAAATCGCCCCACCTCGGAGGTACTTGGGTGAGGTTGGTTTTTGGTCACCCGGAGGCTGCCCGAGGACCTCCTGGGTAGGGACCGATCTCCGAGCGGTCCGGCGCTGCGGCGGTCCACGAGACTGTCTGAGGCAACGGCCCAGAGAAATCCTCGGCTCAACATCTCCAAGAAGACCGGATCTTGGAAGGTGGCGTCGGAGTGGCCGAAGGTCGTTCCGAAAACCCGGGCCTTGCCGAAGCCATTGACCCAAGCCACCGGGTAGGACTTGCCGTCGGCCTCGCTCACCGAGGTCGCCAGTGGTGTGGCGCCAGGCCACATCTTCTCGATGACGTAGAGTTCGTCCTTGGGGCTGACCCAGTCTTCGGGCATGCCCTTCAGAATGGGATGCTCCAGGGCCACCTTTTTCACCGGGTACCGGCTCTGGTGATCGTGCCTCCGACTGGTGACTCCCAGAAACTTCCGCCACTCGTCGATGCTGGCAGCCCGGTAGGTATGCATCGCGCAGTGAATGGCGACTGCTGAGAACACCCGCACCCAGGGTCAATGGTCCGCTGGCGGACTGGAGACGCCGATGGTTTTTAGAGGGGCTTTTTTGAAGAACAGTTGCAGAGCCCTTCGGAAGAGATTTTTAAAATAAAACTGCAAAAACAT